>CAYMRD010000011.1:0-106844 GCA_964392775.1 uncultured Bifidobacteriaceae bacterium | reverse complement strand
CAAGCACTACAAACAGTATTACAGTAAACTATGGATTATCTGCCGTTTCAGGTAACATTACGGTTAAAGGCACAAATTCCTGTGGTGACGGAGCAACTTCTACGTTGGCAATTACAGTAAATCCTCTACCAGTTACTGCTGGAACAATAACAGGAACAACAACAGTTTGTCAAGGTCAAAATTCTGTTACTTATTCTGTACCTGCAATTACCAATGCAACCTCATATGTGTGGACTTTGCCAACTGGTGCAACCGGAACAAGCACTACAAACAGTATTACAGTAAACTATGGATTATCTGCCGTTTCAGGTAATATTACAGTTAAAGGAACAAATTCCTGTGGTGATGGAGATGTTTCTAATTTGTTTATTACCATTGTTCCTGCACCCACAGCAAATGCAGGTGCTGATACAATTATTTGTCTGGGCGAAAGTATTACTTTAACTGCCACAGGCGGTAATTCTTACATATGGAGTAATGGTATTTCCCAGAGTATACCATTTATTCCTTCTGGAACACAAACCTATACCGTAACAGTTTCAAATGGCTTTTGCACCTCTGTAGATAGCATTCTAGTTGCTATTTCAACGCCACCAGCAGCGCCAGTAATTTATCAAGTTGGTAATGATTTACATTCATCAGCAACTTCAGGTAATCAATGGTACAATGATAATGGATTAATTCCAGGTGCGACATCTCAAATTTATTCACCTACATTATCAAGCAATTATTTTGTGATATTGACTGACTCTTTAGGTTGTATTTCCGATACTTCAAATATACTTTATGTAGGTGTTACTGGAATTACTGAAGCGATCAACGAAAACTACATTAAAATATATCCTAATCCTGTTTCAAATGAGTTAATCATTGAAATAGAAGGAAAGACTGAAAAAGTAAATTTTGAGATATTAAATGCAATCGGACAAGTTATTTTCAAAGGTGATTTGACCGAAAAAACTACTGTTCAGACAAGTAATTTTGTACCTGGTGTATATATAATCAAGATTGAAAATGGTAAAACTTTTGAATTCAAAAAAATAATAAAATTATAGCTAACTCACACAGGCTGGTACATTGTCGGTTCGCTCAAAGCCAACACTAGATGCAAAACCCGCCAAAGAGCCAGCCTGTTTTTAACGCTATATTGCCAACACCAAAAAAACTAAATCTTTTTGAAGACATAAAAAAACGGAATGAAAGTATTAAAAAATAATTTCAAACCATTGACAGACAAGATCGCCCAGCTGGTAACAGCACCTACCCAAAAGGCGGGGTTTCGTGCTTCGTATGACAGTTTTGTGGTTAATCAAACATTAGTTTTTCAAATCAAGTTTTGTGGTAAAAATCCCGCCCTTCGGGTAGCTGCAAAACGTTGGGTGCCAGAGGACATCTCCGATTGATACACTGTTTGTTAAATAGACAGATTTTTCTTAAATTAGTTGAGTGAAAAAACGCAAAGAAATAGGGCTTGACTTTGAGGTAGATAAACTAACTAACTCAATTGAAAATGTAAATTCAGGCGACAACTTTCCAACAGAAATTTCTTTGTTAACCAAGACAGATTTAAAAGGACTAACCAAGAAAAATGGCTGGCAATTTAATTGGACTATTGAACTGAAAGCTCCCCAAAGAGAGGTTTATAAGTTGACAATTACCAATAATCCAAATATTATTCAAGGACTTGTAAGCTTAGAGATAAAGCCAGACCATGTACATTTGCATCTTATCGAAAGTGCCCCTTTCAACATTGGAAAAAGTAAAACATATTTAGGAGTGCCGGGTAATCTTGTTGCTTTTGCCTGTAAACTTTCTTTTCAACGTGGAGGAGAAGGTTACGTTTCTTTTCTCGCCAAGACCAAGTTGATTGAGCATTATGAAAAATCTTTAGGTGCAGTACATTTTGGCGGACATAATATGGTCATTACCACAGAAGCTGCACTCAAATTGACAAACAAATATTTTTAACAATACAAATTATGGGACTAATAAGAGAACCTCTTGACGTTGATTTTGTTGTTGACCCAAGACCATTGACAAAAGCAGAAGAAAAAGCTATTAGTGACTTCATTCGTGCTGACAAAGAAAAACGTAAACTCAAAACTCTACGAGCAAAGACAGCAACAAAGCGAAAAGCAAAACAACTCGCTTAAGAAAAGGCACGAACCACTAACACACGTCTTGCGCTATTCCCGTTAAAGTGCTAAATTCAAGTGTGTTATTACGCACAAATTTTATCTTGGTTGACAAATTAACATACGTAATCGGCAACTGCGCAAGGCCCCGAAACGTTAATCTTCCCCAAAAAACAACTACCACCCACCTCCAAGCGCCTTATACAAATGAATGGTTGACAGAAACTGTTGCTTGCGGGCTTCGGTCAATTGCAGCTCAGAATCTAGACGGTTTTGGCGGGCAATCAATACCTCCATATAGTTGGCATATCCTGTTACAAATAACTCATTGGAAATCGCCACCGCTTCATTCATCGTTTTTACTTCTTCGGCTTTAAGGTTGCTCACTTTTTGGTAGCTCTGCAGGCGGTACATTTCGGTCGATACTTCTTCAACACTGGTGAGCACTACTTTTTGGTAGTTGAGGAAGGATTCGTTTTTGGCAGCATACGCATTGCGGTAATTGTTCATGATACCCGGGCGGTTAAACAGCGGTGCACTAATGCCTCCCAATACATTGTAAGCAAGCGATGCCGGATCAAACCACAATGCGCTTTTAAAGGCGTTGGCACCTACCGAAGCCGTAATATTGATGCTTGGGTAAAAGGCTCCTTTGGTACTTTTAAAATCATACTTAGAAGCTACAAACTCCTTTTCGGCTTGTTGCACATCCATACGGTTTTTCAATAACTCTGATGGAATACCCGATGATAACATGGGTGGAATATCATTCATGTCGATGCTATCCTTACGTGGAATGGTTTGCGGGAACCTACCCATCATCGTATTCAATTTATTTTCGGTGGCTACAATATCCATCATCGTCATCGACTCCATGGCTTTTGAGCGAAGCACTTGCGCTTCAAATTGTTTAACCGCCAACTCGTTGTTTCGCCCGCTTTGTTTTTGAATTTTGATAATCTCCAATCCCTTGGTCTGGATTTCAATATTCTTGCGGATGATTTCCAGCTCAGCATCCAAGGCCAAAAGCTCATAATACGTTTTGGCAATTTCGGCCACCAACTGGGTGGTCAGATATTTGCGTCCATCTTCGGAGGCCATGTACCGGTTGACCTGTGCCTTGCGTTTGTTTTGCAGTTTGCCGCTAAAGCCAATCTCCCACGAGGCCCGCAGTCCGGCATAAAAATCGGGCACAGCAGGTTCAGGAATTTTTTGGTCGCTCGTAATATTAGGCGATTTGTTGGTATCGTAATTACCCACTCCATCGGTGGTATAATCGCCATACTTGGTTACACCGGTTGATAAGGCTGCATTTACTTGCGGAAACAACATATTGCGGCTACTCTGGTATTGTGATTGGGCTGCATAAATACGCTGGTTGGCAATCTGCAAATCCATATTGTATTTGAGTGCGGTATCAATCAATTGGACCAAGTACGGATCTTTAAAATACTCTTTCCATTTAACCACAGCCTGATTACCGTTGTATGTAGAATCCGCTTTAAAAGCAGTAGGTACTGTTATATCTTTTTCAGGATTGAGTTCTTTTGGAACACGACACGCAGCAACAACCAACAGTAAACAGATCAAAACCTTATTCATGATGCACCTTCTCCTTCACAGCTGATTTATTTTTGATACGCGCTTCAAGTGAAGCAAAAATGAGGAATAATCCCGGAATGATGATGACACCAAAGAGGGTTCCAATCAGCATCCCTCCTGCTGCCGAAGTTCCAATGGAGCGGTTTCCAATTTCACCCGGACCACTTGCTATCACCAGTGGAATCAATCCTGCATTAAAGGCAAATGAGGTCATAAGGATTGGGCGCAAACGGGCAACAGCTCCTTCAACCATCGCATCCTTAATACTCGCTCCTTCCTTTTGTTTCATCAAGGCATACTCCACAATTAAGATTGCATTTTTACCCAATAACCCAATGAGCATCACCATCGAAACTTGCGCATAAATATTGTTTTCCAATCCGAGAACGGTTAATGAGAAAAACGCTCCGAACACCCCAGTTGGCAAAGCGAGTAATACCGACAGCGGTAATAAGAAACTCTCGTACTGCGCAGCCAACAAGAGGTAGACAAATACAATACACAGAATGAAAATATAAATAGCCTGATTGCCCGATAATACTTCCTCGCGTGTAATACCCGAGAACTCCACCACAAAACCACGAGGCAATGTTGTTGCAACTTCCTGAATCGTCTTAATCGCTTCTCCACTACTATGACCTTTTTCAGCATCACCATTAATCATAATGGCGTTGAACATATTGTAGCGTGTAATTTGTTCGGGACCGTAAACCCTTGTGATATGCATAAACGTTGCATACTGTACCATCTCTCCTGTTTTGTTTTTTACATAGAGCTGCAACAAATCTTCGGGCTTGGCTCTAAACTCAGGCGATGCCTGAATCATCACTTTATACATTTGCCCGAACCGCACAAAATTGCTGGCATAATAACTTCCAATGAGCGCCTGCAACGTATTCATGGCTTCGGCAACCGTGATGCCTTTTTTGGCAGCCATATCATAATCGATATGAATCAGGTATTGCGGAAACGTTGGATCAAAACTTGTAAACGTATTTCCAATCACATCAGTGTTCTCCAATTTCTGCATAAACTCTTTGCCCACAGCATCAAGCTGAGCAAGGTTTCCCGAACCTGTTTTATCAAGCAAGCGAATTTCAAAACCACTGGCATTACCAAAACCCGGAACGGTTGGTGGCGGAAAAAATTCAATCTTAGCATCCGAAATAAACTTGGTACGTTCAGAGAGAATTTCAATCATATCATTCACCGATTCTTCCCGATCATCCCAAGGCTTGAGATTGAGCATGGCCATTCCATACGAAGCACCAGCCGATTCGGTAATCAAACTATACCCGGCTAAGGTCGATATATTTTCAACGGACGGATGTGCCTTGCTCACTTGTGCAATTTTATCGAGCACCTTGGCAGTACGTTCAACCGTAGAACCCGGAGGTGTTGTAACGTTCACATAAATCACACCCTGATCTTCAGTGGGAATAAATCCCGAAGGAAGGAAAAACGTAATGCCCCATGCCGCCACAATAAATACAACCAAGGCTATCAATGTAAAAACAGGCTTCACACTAAAGCGTTCAACAAGGCGTTTGTAAGCAGCCTCTACTTTATCATACCCTTTATTAAACCCATTAAAGAAGGGTTGCAGCCATCCTTTTTTCTCACCATGCGAAGGTTTTAAAATTAAAGCAGATAAAGCCGGAGTAAACGTAAGCGCATTGATACCCGAAATCAAAATGGCAATGGCTAACGTAAGGGAGAACTGGCGGTAGAATACACCCACAGGACCACTTAAAAATGAAACCGGAATAAACACCGCAGCCATTACCATCGTAATCGCTACAATGGCTCCGCCAATTTCCTGCATCGACTCGATGGTGGCTTGTTTAGGCCCCAATTTTTTCTGGTGCATCTTGGCATGCACGGCTTCCACCACCACAATGGCATCATCCACCACAATACCAATGGCCAAAATCATGGCAAACAACGTAAGCAGGTTGATGGAAAATCCAAGCAAACTCATAAACGCAAACGTTCCGATCAACGATACCGGAACAGCCAAAGCCGGAATGAGTGTAGAGCGAAAATCCTGCAAGAAGATAAACACCACAATAAATACCAGGATCAAGGCTTCGAAAAACGTATGCAAAACCTCTTCGATGGATGCATCTAAAAACCTTGACACATCATACGCTAAGTTAAATTTCATTTTAGGAGGAAAAGCTGTTTTCTCCAATTCGCCCATACGCTTTTTAACATTCTTAATTACTTCGCTGGCATTTGAACCCGGACGTTGTTTGAGCATGATGGAAGCCGAAGGTCTCCCATCCGCTTTGGATTCCATATTATAGTTGAGGGAACCAAACTCAACATCGGCAATATCTCTCAGTTTTAAATATGACCCATCGGGATTGGAGCGAATGATAATATTACGATACTGTTCGGGCTCAATAAATTTTCCGGTATAACGCAATACATACTGCAGGGTTTGTTTGGTTTTATCTGAGCTCTCTCCTGTTTTTCCCGGTGCCGCTTCCACGTTTTGTCCGCGGATGGCATCAATCACTTCCTGCGTAGCCACCTGATACGAACTCATCTTAAGCGGATTGAGCCAAACACGCATCGAATAATCGCGGGCGCTCATGATCTGCGCCATCCCCACTCCATCAATCCGTTTGAGCTCAGGCACAATATTGATATCGGCAAAATTGTATACAAACTTTTCGTCTACACCATCATCCTCACTATACAGGTTGAGGTATAACAACATGCTGTTTACTTCTTTCTCTGTTTTTACACCCGCTCTGATTACTTCTTCGGGCAATTCATCCACCACCGTGCTCACACGGTTTTGTACGTTTACCGCAGCCAAATCGGGATCGGTTCCCACTTCAAAAAAAATGGTGATGATGGTGATACCATTATTGCTGGAAACGGACGACATATACGTCATGCCCGGCACTCCGTTGATGGCGCGCTCAATGGGAGTCGCTACCGTTTTGATACATACATCGGCATTGGCCCCGATGTATTTTGCAGTAACCGTTACCGAAGGCGGAACAATTTCGGGAAACTGCGTGATGGGCAATCCGAAAAAAGCAAGAATACCCAGCAAGGTGATGAACAAGGAAATCACCAATGAAAGTACCGGACGGTTGACAAACGTACTAAACATACCTATTGGGTTGTAAAATTATAGATCTCTTTCAGATTGGTGGAGCGGGGTTTAATGACGCTTCCTTCACGTATATTCTGCACACCTTCGTACACAATTTTTTGTCCGGGCTTAAGACCTGATTTCACAATATAAAAATCCTTGTACCGCTGCAGGATGATAAAGCTTTGCATCACAACCATATTTTGTTCGTTGACTACAAATACAAAGTTTCGATCCTGAATTTCCATAGCCGATTTTTGCGGAATCACCATCACCTTATTCAGCTTTCTGCGAACCTTAATTTTTCCGTTGGAGCCATGTTTCAACAGTCCCTGTTTGTTTTCAAAGCGAGCACGGATGGCAATGGTTCCGGTAGCTTCATCAAACTGGCTCTCCATGGTTTCAATTTTTCCTTTCACCGGATAGACCGAGCCATCGGCAAGGGTAAGCTCCACTTCCTGCCCGTTGATGGAATCACTCAGTTCGGGATGTGTTTCGAGGTAACGCAGGTATTCAACTTCCGAAATACTAAAATAGGCATTGATAAAAGACGCATCGGAAACAGTTGTAAGCAATGTTCCCTGTGAAATAAGACTTCCTAATTTATAAGGAATACGATCGATAACACCTGCAAACGGAGAACGGATATTGGTATGCTCCAGCTTCACACGGGCGGCAATAGCATCGGCTTTGGCCTGTTCTATTTTGGCCAGCGCCACATCAATTTTGGCGATGGCCAGATCCATTTCAGTTTTGGCGATTACCTCTTTTTCCACCAGCAATCGCACCCGCTCGCGTTCCACCTGTGCCGATTTGTATTCAGCTTCGGCACTTTTCAAATTAGCCTCGGCACGGTGCAGGGCAGCCTGGTATTCTTCATCATTGATTTTAAACAACAGTTGTCCTTTCTCAACCGGTTTTCCTTCATCAACATAAATATGTTCGAGATACCCATTTACGCGCGCCCTGATTTCAACATTTTGAATGGCATTGATATCAGCCACAAACAATACATCTGTTTCCACGTTCATAGTGTTGACGTAGGTAACCGGAACCTCTGTATCTCCGGTTGTTGTGGGGGCAGTTGATGAACCGCATCCTGCCAATATAATCACACAAAGTATCCTGTAATATTTAAGCATCTGTTGTATCATTAAAATGATGAACCCATTAATTTATAAGAAAGCATCCTGGTATGATTTAATTTTTCTCAGCTAACAACGCTTTTTTTGCTTCCTGCAATTTGTCTGCCTGCTCCTTGCCCACTTCGGGATACGACAAGTTTAATTTTTCAAACTCACGGTAGATAATCGCTGCCAGACACAAACGCGTCAGCCACTTATCATCAGCAGGCAATACAAACCACGGGGCTTCATCTGTTGACGTTGCCGACAGCATCTCCTCATACGCGTTCATGTATTCGTCCCAATGCTCCCGCTCGCGGGCATCGGCTGTCGAAAACTTCCAGTTCTTAGCCGGATTATCAATACGTTCCAGGAAACGTTTTTTCTGCTCATCCTTCGATACATTGAGAAAAAACTTAAGGATAATGGTTCCATTTTCGGCCAGATTTTTCTCGAACCGGTTGATTTGTTTATACCTGCGTTCCCAAAACTTCTTGTCTACATCCCTGATGGAATTTACTTCCGGCAAACGTTCATTGAGCACATATTCGGGATGAACCCTTGTGACCAGCACATTTTCGTAATGCGAGCGGTTAAAGATACCTATCTCGCCACGGGAAGGCAGGGCCTTATAATGTCTCCAGAAATAATCGTGGTCCAGTTCCTGAGATGAAGGTGTTTTAAAAGACGTTACTTTTACCCCTTGCGGATTCAGTCCGCTCATCACATGCTTGATGGCTCCGTCTTTCCCCGCGGCATCCATCGCCTGCAACACAATCAATACGCTAAACTCATCATGAGCATACAGTTTATCCTGTAATTTAGCCAGGTTGATAATCCCGTCTTCCAGCATCTTCTGCCCCATCTCTTTGTCAATAAATTTCTGGGTATTTCCTGTTTCAAAATCTTTACGCAATGAAATTTTCTTACCGGGCTTTACTCTTAGTGAGTCGAGGTATTTAGTTGCTTTTCCCTTCATAATGAACTGACTTAATAATATTAACCGTTACCGTTATTATTGCCGACACCGAATTTATACGATTCAAACCAAACTTACTGTTTTATTTTTATGATCGTTTCGGGTTTTGCATTAACTATGCAATGACAGGTAAAACGTATTCTCATGGTTCAAGTCATTCCTTTTCATAAACAGCAAACCTCGGAGTGGACCGGAGGAACAACCACTCAGTTATTCATCTTTCCTCCCGGTTCATTGTATACCGAACGCGACTTTAAGGTTCGAATCAGTACCGCCACCATTCGCATTCCGCAATCCTGTTTTACTGCCCTGCCCGGCTTTAACCGCATCCTCATGGTACTCGAAGGCAGTTTAACCATCACCCATCAGGAAGCCCATACCATCCAGCTGCAACCATTCGACACAGACCATTTTAGCGGCAACTGGCAAACATCTTCCGAAGGTTTGGCTACCGACTTTAATATCATACACAAACCGGAAGCTAAAGCTTCACTCAGAGCCCGCGTTTTGCAACCGGAACAAATCCATGAAGCAATATCCTCACCGGCATATACCCATTGGTTTTTGTATCAGGGACAAGGAACCGTATCGAATGCGGATGAAACTCTTGTTTGCAATACACTTGATGCATGTCTCATCACCCCCCATGAATCACTGACATTTGAAGCAAGCACAAATTGCATTTTAATTGAATCCATTCTTTATATTTAAACTTCGTGAAGCCTCGTGTCTTGGAGCCTTTGTACGTTCTTCGTGAACCTTGTGGTAAATAAAAAAAGGATAAACATCTGCTCTGGACGTTGCATCTTCGCTGCGGTAAAAAAAGAAAAATGGATAAAAAAGAAAATTTCAATCACTGGTATATAGCTATAGTTGCTGCGCTGGCCATTGAGGTGGTATTGTTTTACGTATTTACACAGTATTTCTCATGAGCTTAATTGATTGGATTGTACTGACTGTAACACTGGCAGCCGTGGTGAGCTATGGCGTGTATAAAAGCACCCATGAGAAAAATCTGGACAGTTATTTCAAGAGCAATAACTCCATGAGTTGGTTTCTCATCCTGCTGTCGATTATGGGAACACAAGCCAGTGCCATCACGTTTTTATCGGCACCCGGACAGGCCTATACCGATGGAATGCGGTTTGTACAATATTATTTTGGCTTGCCGCTGGCGATGGTTGTGCTCTGCATTACGTTTGTGCCCATCTTTCACAAACTCAAAGTATATACGGCTTACGAGTATTTGGAACAACGGTTTGATTTGAGAACACGGGCGCTTACCTCTGCCCTTTTTCTGGTATCCCGCGGACTCTCAACCGGAATCAGCATTTATGCTCCGTCTATCATCTTATCGTCTTTATTGGGCTGGAATATTTACCTCACCAATATTGTAATGGGTGGTTTGCTGATTGTGTACACGTTAACAGGTGGAGCCAAAGCCGTAGCCTATACACAGATGCAGCAGTTGTTTATCGTGTTTATCGGGATGTTTTTAGCCGGATACATGGTGGTGCATTTATTACCCGAAGGTGTTGGGTTTACAGATGCGTTGCAGGTAGCAGGCAAAATGGGCAAGCTCAATATCATCGAAACAAAAATTGATGTAACCGACAGTGCCTGGTGGAAAGACAAATACAATATCTGGAGCGGACTGATTGGTGGTTTCTTTCTGGCACTCTCCTATTTTGGAACAGACCAGAGTCAGGTTGGGCGATACCTTACCGCTAAGAGCATTAAAGAAAGCCGGATGGGTTTATTGATGAACGGACTGGTAAAAGTGCCCATGCAGTTTTTAATTTTGCTGATTGGTGCATTGGTGTTTTCATTCTATTTATTTTACAAGGCTCCCGTATTTTTTAATGATGCTCAATTGCAAAAAGCATACAAAACCGATTGTGTGGATTGCAGGGAAAATCTCACGCGATTAGCTACACAATACGATTCATTGAGCAGTATGTCGCAATCACAGGTTGTGCTGTTGAGTAATGCGATTAAAGATAATTCTCAATCTCAGATAAGCACGTTGCAAACGGAACTTAAAACCATCGAAAGCAACAAACAAGAAGTACGTAAACAAACCCTTGATGCCATTAAACAAGCCGACAAAACAGCGGATGTAAATGATACCAATTATATCTTTTTATATTTTGTGGTACACCATTTACCCAAAGGTTTAATCGGGTTACTGATTGCCGTTATCTTTTTGGCAGCCTGGGGAAGTATTGCCGCTGCACTTAATTCGCTGGCCTCTTCTACCGTTATTGATTTGTATAAGCGGATGTGGTATCCCAACAAAAATGACCTTCATTACTACAAAGCATCTAAGTGGATCACCTTATTTTGGGGTTTGTTTTGCATTGCAACAGCCATGTTTGCTTCTCAACTTGGCAGTTTGATTGAAGCGGTGAACGTATTGGGAAGTTTGTTTTACGGAACAATGCTTGGCATTTTTGTGGTTGCCTTCTACCTGAAACGAATTGGCAGCAAAGCTGTATTTTATGCCGCCTTACTGGCCGAAGCCGGGGTGATTGGTATTTATGTATCTGATATTGTTTCCTTCTTGTGGCTCAATGTAATCGGGTGTTTACTGGTTGTGCTCATTGCTTCTTTATTTCAATTTTTTGTACCGAAGACATCCCGATAACTATCGGGAGAAGAGCAATTTAATAACACTAAGAATGAGTGCTTAAATGGTAGCATCCGCCTCCTGATGAGGTCAATCTCTATAGCCCATTAAACCACGTAAAAGACAGGAGCTCCAGAGGAGCGAAACCTTTCTTCTTCCTATTTCTAAAAAACAGAAAACATTGTATTGCGATTGCGCACCTACGGAGCGCGAATACCCTGGGTTTGGTTTTTATAGAGAGATTAGGCTCCTCCGGAGCCCGCCAAGAATTGAATATTCCCCACCTATGCACACTTCGATAAACTCAGTGTGACAGTTACAACATCAGGACAAGGCGTGTCTTTTTTGATGGCAATACTTAGTGCCTTTCCTCTTTATTCAGATTTCGTGTCTTCGTGTACAAAGTATTACAAAACAAAAACGCGCCAGCCTTTTGGGACTGACGCGTTTCGGTTAAAAACCTATTTCAATGGTTCTTCATTTCTTTTTACCTTGTGTGGCG
This sequence comes from uncultured Bifidobacteriaceae bacterium, assembly GCA_964392775.1. Taxonomy (GTDB): domain Bacteria; phylum Bacteroidota; class Bacteroidia; order UKL13-3; family UKL13-3; genus UKL13-3. The sequence goes on along the minus strand of CAYMRD010000011.1, from coordinate 94,758 downwards.
TTGTATTCAGCTGATGCTTTTAACTCGGCCTGAAACTTCTCATTGTTTTTCATATAGGCACCATCGCCTGCGGCTTTAGCCAACTCATAAGATTGAGCAGAAGTAGCCAAAGCCCCATCATAATCTTTCAATGCTTTTTGAATTTTAGCTTTGGTCAATACATTCCAATATGCTTTGGGATTCGATTCGATGGCCATATTAATCCACACCAACGCTTTGTTCAGGTCTTTTCCGTTATCAAGGTAATAACTTGCAGATTGTGAATAAGGGCGAGTATCCTTGGCCATAACATCTTCAATTTGTTTGCTCAAACGTGCATCATAGTTAGATGCTACTTTGAAGCTCACGGCAGTATTTTCCCATTTCAAAACTACATCGGCTTCTTTGTTTTTAATATTAGCCATTTCAATGGTAAATGTTTCAACCATATCATTCAAACGGGCAGGTTTTACAGCAAAACGGGTTACATCATTGTCTTGTTTATAAGCACTTTCGCTTGTTACACTTAAATCTTTGGTGATGATAATCGTCCATTCAGTTTCACCCGGAATCGTTAACAAACCGTATTTTCCGGCTTTTACATCGGCACCGTTTACCTGAACATCTTCACCAAAGCTGATTGTAGTTGCACCGTTGGCACCTGTACGCCATACCTTGCCAAAAGGAACCACATCTCCGAAAACCTTGCGACCTTTTACACCCGGACGAGAATAGCTTACTTCAATTTTAGAAGTAGCGAAGTTTTGTGAGAAACTTGCCGTTGGGCTGGGTTGAGGAAATGGAATGCTTTGTTGAGCTTGTGTGCTTACGCTTGCTGCTATGGCAAGCATTAAAATAATTTTTTTCATGTGTATTTGATTTGGGTTAAGGTTGTTTATAAATTTCCGGTTCGTCCGCCATCAACAGGAATATTAATTCCGGTTATATATGCGGCATATTCGCTGGCCAAAAAGGCAGCGGCATAAGCAGGTTCTTCTGGTTTTGCAAAACGACCCAATGGAATTTCATCCGTCATTTCTTTGCTCACCTCATCAATGCTATGGTTTTGTTTGGATGCTTTGCCTTCAATAATTTGTGTTAACCTGTCGGTTGCAGTAGCGCCCGGTAAAATATTATTTACGGTAATACCATATTGACCTAATTCATTTGCTAAGGTTTTGCTCCAGTTGGCTACCGCTCCGCGGATACTATTGCTCACACCCAACCCTTTCAACGGAATTTTAACCGATGTAGAAATGATATTGATGATACGGCCGTAACCCGAAGCACGCATGCCATCCACCACACTTTGCACCAATACCTGATTGCACAATAAATGTTGCGTAAACGCAGTCGTAAAATCATGCAGTTCGGCATCAATGGCCAAACCAGCCGGAGGCCCACCTGTATTGTTTACCAGAATATGGTATACTTTAGGTTCATGTGTTTTAGCCTGAACTTTCTCACGCAATTCATCGGGCTTATTAAAATCGGCAGCAATAAAATCATGCACCTGTCCAGCCGAAGTATCCAAATCGCGAATCAGCCGCTCGAGCAAATCACCGTTGCGTGCCACCAGCGTTACATTGGCTCCCAAAGCAGCAAATTGTTTGGCAATCGCATTTCCGATTCCGCGCGAAGCTCCGCATACCAGCGCATTTTTTCCTTGTAAATTTATATTCATTAAGATATTCATAGAGCGCCAAAAATAGCGTTTAATTTTTCTTTCCTAAGAATCTTCTGTCCTGTTTCTCCAAATGCCACCAAACGCTCTCCTACTTTGGCTGTAAAACTGCAAATTACAGAATTTCCGATAGCAGATTGAAGTGTTGCTTCGAATATTACTGTTTGACCAAGCAAAGCAGGTGATACATGTTCTATTTTAAGAAACGTTCCGATTCCTTCTTCCTCATCTTCTTTCATATCCAGTACAAACAAACGGCAAGCCCACTCGGCATCGCGCCCCAGCGCAAAGGTTGCATATACGGGATGCACAGCCCCTGTGTCAAACGCGGCAGTATCGGCCAGTTCAACCAATCTGGTAAATGTTTTGACTGAGCCGACCTGAAAGGGGAATAACATAGATGGATGTAAGATTTAAGAGGAAAGATTTAAGAAAAAAGAAGAAAGACTGAAGTATTAAGAAGTGAATGAACTAATCATGTCCCATACGGGTTTGTTTGGTTTCGATGTATTTTTTGTTGTGTGGATTGGGTGTTACGCGAATCGGCACATTTTCAATAATCTCGAGTCCGTAACCGATTAAGCCTGCACGTTTGGTAGGATTGTTGGTCATCAGGCGCATTTTGTGCACGCCAATATCGCGCAACATTTGAGCGCCTACTCCGTAATCACGTTCATCGGGTTTAAAGCCCAGTTGTACGTTGGCATCAACCGTATCAAACCCTTGCTCCTGTAGTTTATACGCTTTTAGTTTGTTGAGCAGCCCAATGCCACGGCCTTCCTGATTGATATAAATAACCACGCCTCTTCCTTCCTCTTCAATCATCTCCATGGCTTTTTCGAGCTGGTCGCCACAATCGCAGCGCATCGAATGAAAAATATCTCCTGTAACGCATGATGAATGCACCCGAACCAAAACAGGCTCATTGGGTTCCCATTTGCCTTTCACCAACGCTACATGTTCTTGTCCGGTATCTTTTTGCTCAAACGCGATGAGCTCAAAGTTTCCATGTTTGGTAGGCATATCCACTGCAATCATGCGCTTTACCAGCGATTCATTTTTGAGCCTGTACTCAATCAAATCCTTGATGGTAACAAGCTTGAGATTAAAACGTTCGGCTACTTTAATCAAATCAGGTAAACGAGCCATGCTGCCATCTTCATTCAATATTTCCACTATACAACCGGCCGGTTCAAACCCTGCCAGCCGCGCCAGATCAATGGCTGCTTCTGTATGTCCTGCTCTTCGCAATACTCCGTCTGCCTGTGCCTTCAATGGAAAAATATGTCCGGGCTTACCCAACTCTTCAGGTTTGGTGTCAGGGTCTATCAGGGCTTGTACAGTCTTGGCACGATCGTGAGCCGAGATACCGGTAGTACAACCTTTGCCCAATAAATCAATGGAAACCGTAAAAGCCGTTTCGTGAACAGCATTATTGTCTTTCACCATCAGGTTCAAACCCAGCTCCTCGCAACGTTGTCCGGTGATGGGTGTACAAATCAATCCTCTGCCATGTGTAGCCATAAAATTGATGACTTCGGGCGTTACATTGCGGGCGGCCGTGAGGAAGTCTCCTTCATTCTCGCGGTCTTCATCATCCACAACAATCACAACTTTGCCATTGCGAATATCTTCAATGGCCTCTTCGATGGTATTAAACTGAAAACTCATGTATTGTTATTATTCTTATTTTTTGATCAGACTCATTTCATCATCCACAACAGGTTTAATGATTGTAGCTTTCTTTAGTTTTGCTTTAAAACGCAATGCTTTCATAAAGGCCCTGAAACGTTCTTCATAAGACATATTCATTCGCATAATGAATTTATCTTCCTCTGATTGTATATGATTAACTTGCCCTTTCATGCGTCAAATATACTAAACATCCTTAACCTTCTTTTGGATTTGAATGCGATAAAAATCAACAACTTCACCGATTACTTTAGGATAGCTATACGTTTCACGGATAAGCTTTTTGCCTGATTCTCCCAGTTGCTCTGCCTTTTGAGGGTGTTTAAGGAGGCCGATTAAAGCCTCAGCAAAGGTATCAGCCGTATCGGCAATCAGTATATTTTCGGCATGGGTACATTGAATGCCTTGTGCGCCTAAAGAGGTAGAAACAATGGGCTTACCTGCTGCCATGCCTTCTAAAATCTTAACACGGATGCCACTTCCCGAAAACAGGGGAACAACCATGATTTGATGGGCACTCATATAAGCTGCGGCATCATCCACCTCTCCGTCCACCACAATATTAAGCTCAGGATGAGAAGTTAAAACAGAGTTGATACCGCGCCCGGCCAGGTGCAATACTGCCTCCGGCACTGCTGAAACTACCCGAGGCCAAACCTCTTTGATAAACCACTTAATCCCATCAACATTGGGCATCCACTCCATCGAGCCAAGATGAAAAACACTTGCAGGTATTGGTTTAGATGTTTGGGTATTGATGGAAACGGCCAGCGGGGTAACATGAACAGGTTTGGTACAACCCAGTTGCATCAGAATTTGTTTATCCTCAGCCGTTACAGTTGTGAGTGCATCAACCTTATTGATTGCCTGCTGCTCATATATTTTAAGACGGTCCGCCAACAATTGCAGATACCATTTTTTGATTGGGTTTACGGTTCGGTTGGCAAGGGTATTCCAAATAACATGCTCCACATTGTGCTGGCGCAGCACGGTTAAGGCTGATGCCTGCGATGATACCATATTGAAGTAAGGCATCACAAACAGAGACTCAAATACCACCACATCAAATTGTTGAGTGGTTAGTAGTTCTTTAAGTTTTGTTTCAAATGGAACTGATTCGAAACGCTGGATATGGTATGATTTGGAACCCAATAAATTCAGGAAAGCATCCAGGGGTTTGATGCGATTGTCGACATTCACCAAATGCCAGTTGGCAATATCCGTAAGTTCTTTGGGCAAGGCTGATACTTTGTGGCGGCTGGTATTCATGGCCAATACCGTTACTTCACACCCCGCTTCTGCATATCCTTTGATAAAATTATAATACCCTACCGAACCTCCATCATGAAGGGGCCACGGTACACGGTTTAACAGTTGCAGGATACGCATGAATTAATCTCTGTTACCAAATTTGCGTTTGATTCTGTTCACCAGTTTGACATAAGCGCTCTTGTCAAACAAACCCGAATCGTTGGCGGCCTGATAGGTAAAAAACAAGCCCAACGGCAGGAGCACCATAATGGCCAGCCACATGCCCGAAGCCGGAGTAGCTGTAAACGATTTGGCCATCTTCTCGCCCGTAATGGAAATAATATGGAAGACGATATACAACAAGATGGAAACCACCACCGGAGTACCAAAACCTCCTTTACGGATAATGCTTCCAAGCGGAGCGCCAATGAAAAACATAATGAAGCAGGCCACTGCCAATGTATATTTTTTATGCCATTCAATAGTATATCTAACAGCCAGTTTATTCACTTCATACACGTCTGTTGACGTATAATCAACAACCGATTTAACCGTGCGGGCCGTATTGAGTGCGTTGCCTATAATTGATTGTTTAGAGCCGGTTACAGCACTCAACAGGTCGTCTTTTTCGGGTGTCATAACCACAGGTTTATACTTACCATAGGTTGAGTCGTTGAGTTTGTAATACATGTTGAAATACGTTTGTACGTTTTCTTTTTTACCTTGACTTAACAGTTTTAGTGAATCAATTTTGTTTTGCAACTGAATCACATTCAACATTTGATACCCTTCCTTAAACATGCTCTCATCCGAGCGGTTGAGGTTAAAGGCATACATATCAAATACTATTTCTTCTTCCGAAAAGCTAAGCATCGAATGTGGCATGGTTCGGTCGTAGCCTTGTTGCTTGTCCATTTCTTCGTACCGCGCTCCGTTATACAAGGTAAAAAACAGATAACGGTCGCCTTCGCTCATGGCCATCCTGCCGCTTTCGGCCACAATCACAATGGGGTGTCCGCTCATGCTGCGGTTATCATAAATAATAATATCCAGCAACTCGTTGGTAGACGCGTTTTTACCGCCTACCCGCATGCTGATACCTTCGATGCCATTGTAAAAAATTCCTTCTTTGATGAGCAATGCAGGCTTTTGTTGTTTGATATCGTACAGTAAGGCTTTGTATTTGAGGGTGGCTTTAGGAATCAACACATTAGATACAAAAAAGCCAAACACACTCAGCACAAACATCACATAAAACATAGGACGAAAAATACGCCAAATGGATACTCCGGCTGATTTGGCTGCGATGAGTTCATAGGTTTCTCCCAGATTTCCGAACGTCATGATGGAAGCCAGCAAAATAGCCAGCGGCATGGCCAGCGGGATAATGCTGGCCGAGAAATAAAACATCAGCTGGGCCAATGTAAACCATGTCAATCCTTTTCCGGCCAGATCATCAATATACAACCAGATAAACTGCATAAGCAGGATAAACAGCACCACCAAAAAAGTGGGCACAAAACTCCGGAAAAACTGAAGGGTTATAAGTTTATTGAGTTTTTTCAATGATATTGGTCCTTTGTTAAAGCGATGCGAAAATCAGCAAATAAACTGACAAAACACGAATGCAATTATGCTTCCTCCTCCTCCTATCCTCAAATAAAACACGAGGTGATGCAAAAAACAAACGTTTTATTCAACGGCCTCGGTCAAAAACTAAGTCAGTTGGAGGCTATTCCTTCATCATACCGAAACCAAAACTATAAAATCACCAGAGGCGAAAACTATAAACTGATGCCGTATATGGTATTGGATTACCCGCAAATACAGGATAAAGAGTTTAAGCTGGTATTGCGCACACTATTTTGGTGGGGACATTTTATCAGTTGTCAGTTGATTGTTCAAACAGCCCAATTGCATATTGAGGCAACAGCACACAACCTTGCAGGTAAGCGAAAAACGAGGTTGTGTACAGGCCAGGATGTATGGAACCACGATTGTAAATCGGAGGCGTTCACCAAACTCAAACACCTGTCGGCAGAACAGATTCAAACGTATTTACAACAGCAATCCCACCTTAAACTGGCCTCTGCTCACCATATCAACACATTCAATACGTTTGACAGCATTGCGGTGAAACAATATGAGCAATGGATGGAAACCCTTGTATGGGCATAAAAAAAGGAGCCTTTAGGCTCCTATACTCATTTTAAGTTCGTGTATCTGGCTGTCCCAGAGCTGGAAGGTATTCTTCTCATCTGACGGATCCACAAATTCTGTTATCACTAAAGCAACATCATCGGTTAATTCGTCCTGAATAATTTCAAATTCAAAAAACTCATCGTCTTCTCCATCGCGCCACTGAAAACGAATGCCTTTATTAGCCGATTTTTTAAGTACCTGTGCAACCTGCTCATCCTTGCCCCATTTGAATTTATAGAAGTCGTTATAAATATCAACGTCATCACAAAACCATTGAGCCAAACCCGAAGGTGTGCTCAGGTAATTATAGAGCAACCCGGGAGAAGCTTTGATCGGGAACTCCAGTCTTATTTTTTTCTTTTTAGTCATTGTCGGAATGTTTCAAAAAAACCAGTGCTGGCAAATAATGTGTTTTTAATCTTATTTGCAAGTTTTACAGAATGTTTTTGATACAACAACCGTAAATACTTGCCAATAAAGGCAGTTATGAACATTATTTTGCTTTAGCTCCCGTTGTAACCGAATCCGCTACGGTATTTTTTTCCTCTTTGCGAATCTTAATATTCACTTCTCCATCGTCTTCATCAACATTCCATTCAATGTTTATCCTTTCCTCTTCATCATCTTCGGTATCCAAACAATCCAGACAACGCAATCCTTTACTTGTCATCTTAAACGTTTCACCCAAATCAAAGTCTTCTTCGTATTGTTTGTCAATCATTTTCATTACCGTTTTATCAACCTTGATGATGGTTCCAACAGGTACACGCAGCTTAACCAGTACCTGCTGGTATTTGAATGATTTGCTTTGATCGAGGCGAATACCCGCATCAATCGTTAATACATTGCCTGTCAACTCCGATTTAAAAGCGATATCACGGGCATTTTGTTGTGCGGTTTCATCCGAGTTACCCCGGGCATTTTTCACCAATACCAACTGCATGCTATCTTTTTGAGAAGGACTGACCGACAAGCGCGTATTGTAAAATACCTTCACCCAGTCATTCACCGAGCCTGAAACTTTATACCTGCGGCTTTCGGTGTTTTTGTTGATGGCTACCGAAACATCATGACTATCTTCATCTTCTTCGCCATAGGTTATATCTGATTTGATATACAGTGTATCGGGAGCAATGGTGCGTATCACCTTTTCTTTAACCGTTGCTTTGCGTGCAACGCTGTTCCTGTATTGCAATCCAAAATACAACATCAATCCTAACCCAATAAGAGAAGCAAACGTTAATACCAGCGAGAGGACACCAATTTTGATGCGGGTGTGAAACATAAACTTCAATCCCACCACAAAAATGAGTGTAGCTACCGAAAAGCAAAACATACCGAACCCGTACTCAAAATACCCGTAAATTGAAGTGATATCAAGTTTCTCGAGTATTTCAACAAACGAGTTATTCCACAAAAACAATACACTTCCCAGAAGTATGATAGCCAGAAGCAACAAAAAGGAACCAATAAGTTTGGAGGTGATCTTAAAAAAGATGCGGATGATTTCACTCAGTACACCCGGTTTGGAAATTGCAGACTGTTTTCCAATCGCATCTTTCACCACCTTCTCGATATTTGACACATCCACAGGATTGCCGCGCATCTGTAATTTTTCGGCTGATGTTTTGGCCTGAGGAATGGCAATCCACAAGATGATATAAGCTAAAAATCCGGTTCCAAATACAAATAAGGCGATCAAAAATCCGAGTCGAAGCCAAACTGCATCAATCGACAGGTATTCGGCAATACCTGCACACACGCCCCCTATACGACTGTTTTCCGAATCTCGAAACAAACGTTTAACCTGCATTTGAGAATTTTCGGTTTCATTTCCGGTACCTTCCGGGATCACAACCCACATGATGATATACACCAAAATACCGGTTCCAAACATGAAGAAGGCAATCAGAAATAAAATGCGGGGAATCATCATGTCGATGTTGAAATAATTGGCGATACCCGCACATACCCCTCCCAGGGTTTTGTGGTTGGGATCTCTGCGCAATTGTTTGTATCCATCGTTTTCAGGCTCCTGAACTTTTTCCTGTTCCGCTTCTTTATCCGGTGCATCCCCATCCATTTGTCCGGGTTCGCCCATGATGGCTATAATATCGGAGATGTCGGTTACAGTTATAACAACATGTTTGTGGACACGTTTTTCTAATAGCAGTTCAGCAATACGGGCTTCTATGTCCTGAATAATTTCGGCAGCCCCTTCTTGTCCGCTGAAATAAGTCTTTAAACCATCCAGATATTTTTTGAGCTGCTCATAGGCCGATTCATCTATATTGAATACAATGCCATTGAGGTTCATGTTTACAACTTTATTCATAGCTTGGTGTATTATTTTGGGTAAGATTGGAAACCGCTTCAACAAGTTCCGACCAGGTATCGTTGAGGCCGTTTAAAAATTGTTCGCCTTCGGGCGTAAGCGTAAAATACTTCCGGGGCGGACCTGCCGAAGATTCTACCCATTGATAACTGAGCAATCCGTCATTTTTCAACCGGGTGAGTAAAGGATACAGGGTTCCTTCTACCACAATCAGCTTTGACGATTTTAGCTCCTCAATAATATCAGAGGCATACGCTTCACCACGTGAGATGATGCTTAGAATACACAATTCGAGTATTCCCTTTTTCATCTGTGCTTTTGAGTTATCGATATTCATTGCCATATAAACTCTTATTTTCGGGAACAAATGTAAAACCAACAAGGTACTTTGCAATACATGGTACTATTAATTATTTACATATTTGATTTTCAATAATATATTTTTTTTGTGTTTGACATTTTTTCGTTGAAATTTGCCCTTGTGTACCTTCAACAGCTTCGCGCAACCCTCCAACTCAACAGAAATTATTATCTGGCATTTGCTCTCATTTGGCTATTAGGACTTTACTATCAGCTTTTGTATTCTCAGTTTGCCTTATCCATTTGGATTAACAATACCCATACTCCCCTGCTCGATCAGGTAATGATACTCATGACGTATTTAGGCGATGGGTGGTTTTTAACCCTTGTCGGTTTGGTTTTAATCGTTTATAAACGAAGCTGGTTTATTCCGGTAGTATTGTGTTTGGTGATTCCATCGTTGATTACCCAATTTTTAAAACATCAGGTATTTGACGACTACCACCGTCCGGCTGTATTAATGGAGGGCATCAGTGGTTTGTATTTTGTTCCGGGTGTGGAGATGAATCATCTGAACAGTTTTCCATCCGGTCATACCACAGCAGGGTTTTCTTTGTATACATTATTGGCTTTGTTGTTAAAACCCAAAAAGATTGGATGGGTATGGGCTTTTATCGCAACACTGGTGGGGGTTTCACGCATCTATTTACTACAACATTTCTGGATGGATGTATTGGCCGGAGCGATAATCGGAACCTTGTTCAGCACCTTGTTATTTGCCGCTTATAAAACATTTAATCCGGCTCAGTCATGAGATTCCCACAACATACATCAGTTGTTGCTGCACTTGCTGCTTTGTTGTTTATACCTTTTTTGGGCGCTGTTCATTTGTTTGATTGGGACGAAATCAATTTTGCCGAATCGGCACGTGAGATGCTGGTTTCGGGCGAATACTTCAGGGTACAAATCAATTTTCAGCCTTTCTGGGAAAAACCACCTCTGTTCTTCTGGCTTCAGGCCCTGAGCATGAAAGCCTTTGGCATCAATGAATTTGCTGCCCGTTTCCCCAATGCTGTTTGTGGTATTTTGTCGCTTTGTTTACTTTTTCATATTGGTAAAACAAAGGTAAATACCCGCTTTGCCTGGCTTTGGGTATTGTTTATGGCCGGCTCATTCACCCCTGCATTGTATTTTAAAAGCGGCATTATCGACCCCTGGTTCAATCTCTTTATTTTTTATGCAATCTGGCAGCTTAGTCAGGCTTCTCTCAAACAGGAAAAAGAAAACCGCACCAAACGTTTTGCCCTCATCGGGTTAAGCCTGGGATTGGCGGTTCTCACCAAAGGCCCCGTAGCCTTACTGGTGGCAGCCTTATGTGTGTTGGTATTTTGGATACGCAACCGGTTTGAGTTTTTCTTTAACTGGTATCAGGTGGTATTATGTGTACTCATTATTCTTGGCGTTTCAAGTTTATGGGTAGCCGTTGAAGTCAGTCAAAATGGATTTGGAGTGCTCAAAGATTTTATCGTTTACCAAATCGACTTGTTTAAAAACCCTGTCGCAGGTCACGGCCAGCCCTGGTATTACCATCCGGTAGTGTTATTGTTTGGAGCTTTCCCTGCTTCTGTTTTCAGCATTCAGGGGTTTCTTTCCAAAACAGTTAACCCCGAAGAAATCATCTTAAAACGCTGGATGAATACCCTGTTTTGGGTGGTTTTGATATTGTTTTCGGCTGTTACCACCAAAATTGTTCACTACAGTTCCTTATGCTGGATGCCCCTCACGTTTATGGCAGCCTTTGGTGTTGACCAATTATTGCTAAAGGAAAAACAGGTTCCTAAATGGCTGCTTGGATTGATGGGTATTATTGGCATCGCAATGAGTGCAGCAATGGCTGCTTTACCCCTGATTGGACATTATAAACACCTGTTGATTCCGTACATAAAAGATGATTTTGCTGTGGCTTGCCTTTCGGTGAGTGCCGGGTGGAACGGATTTGAATGGACTATTGGTATTCTTCTCCTCGGATTATTGATTAGAACACTGGTATTGCAGGCAAAAGGAGAAACCATGAAAGGTGTGGTTGGTTTGCTGGCAGGTATTATGATTGCTTTACCGGCATATCTGGCATGGGTTGTACCCAAAATTGAAGCTTATACACAACGGCCCGCTATTGAGTTTTATGAAAGTTTACAAGGCAAGGATTGTTATGTAGAAACCCTGGGCATGAAAAGTTATGCGCAGTATTTTTATGCTCAAACCCAGCCTCATACTCATCCTGAATACAATGACAGAAACTGGTTACTGTTTGGCAATACCGACAAGCCGGCTTATTTTGTTTCTAAGATTACCGGAGAGACCGAAGTCAAAGACTATGGAGTCCTTGAAATCGGTCGCAAAGGCGGTTTTATTTTTTGGAAACGGGAACCCGTTAAATAGAATTTTCTTCGGTGTCAATCTTGTACAAATCATTGTACTCAGGGAACTCTTTTTCAATATCAACCTTCATGTCAATAAGTTTTCCGTTGCTGATGTCATACACCCAGCCGTGTACTTCGGGAAACCCGTATTGGGCCCTGTTTTTTTGAATGAATGATATTTTCATCAGGTTTACTACCTGCTCTTTTACATTCAACTCAATCAATCTGCGGTAGCGTTGATCATCATCATGTATATGATCCAGTTCGGCTTTGTGCAAACGCATCACATCTTTGATGTTTCGCAACCATTTATCAATAATACCGTTTGAGCGGTGATGCATGGCTTCTTTCACTCCACCACAACCATAATGACCACAAACAATGATGTGTTTTACATTTAATACTTCAACCGAATATTGTACCACCGACAACATGTTGATATCAGTATTGACAACCATATTGGCAATATTGCGGTGTACAAACATGTCACCGGCATCTGTTCCGGTAATCTCATTTGCCGGAACCCGGCTGTCCGAGCATCCAATGAATAAATACTGTGGTGTTTGCCCCACCGACAATTTATTAAAGTATTCAGGATCTTCTTTTTGGCGGTTAGCGATCCACTTTTCGTTATTTTCAAATAAGCGCTCGTATGATTTGCGCATGCTTTCTTTTAAATCTTCGTTTTGCATTTGTTTTAGTCCTCCGATAATGAGTTCAATATTTTGTTGAGCTGCTTTTTCTTTAAAGCTGGTAATAAGTTCAAGGATGTCTTTATCGATAAAATGGTTTCGGGATCCGTCAATTTCGAGGATACTCCCTTCGGGTATCTGACTTAATATTTTGACGAATTTAGGCCTGTGCAGGAAGGTGATATTTTCACCTAATACAATCCGTTTACGTCTGCCCATATCGCTTACTTTCAGCACTGTGCCTTTATAGTCTTCTTTGACAATAAAAAACAAGGATATGGTTATACCCAACCCTACTCCGATAAGCAGATCCGTAAACACAATCGCTACAACGGTAACAATGAACGGAACAAACTGACCCAATCCTTTGCGGTATTGCTCCACCAGCAACTGAGGAGCCAGCAATTTATATCCGGTGTAAATCAATACGGCTGCCAGACTGGCTAACGGAATCATGTTCATCAGCGATGACAGAAAAATAACGGCTACCAAAATAAATGTACCATGCAATATGGCTGACAGTTTGGTGTGCGCTCCTGCCGAAACGTTCACCGAACCCCGAACAATAACGGCTGTCATAGGCAATCCTCCGAATAATCCGGCAAGCGTATTTCCAATCCCCTGCGCCACGAGTTCTCGATTGGCCGGAGTGCTTCGTTTCATCGGATCCAGTTTATCAACCGCCTCTACCGATAACAAGGTTTCGATGGATGCAACCACCGCAATGGTAAAGGCCGTAGTATACACGGAGTAATTGGCCAGTGATTTCCAATCGGGAAACGTGCTGATATACATAAACTCCGAAATATTGTCGATTTTAGGAATATTCACAAAATGATCAGCTCCTAAAGGCATATTAAACAGCCAGTGTTCAACGATATAATTAATGGCAACGCCTAATAAAACCACCAGCAACGAACCCGGTAAGGTTTTGAAGCGGTGTTGGAAAAATTTGTCCCAGATCACCAGAAAAAACACGCTCGCCAATCCAATAACCAAAACTCCGGAATGTAAGTTGTTGAAACCTTCTAAAAAGATGGTAAACGAATTGGACCCCGGAGCATGCTGCACATTCATATCCTGAATGGTGTCATTAAATTCCTGTACCCCCATGGCCTCAATATCGTATCCTATCAGATGGGGAAACTGTTTAATAATAAGGATTAATCCGATGGCTGATAACATTCCCTTGATTATGGTATTGGGAATATAGGTGGCTATGAAGCCGGCTTTTAAAGACCCCAGAACAATTTGTATAAGTCCGGCAATAACGGTAGCCAGTAAAAAAGCTTCAAAAGAACCCAGGCTTGCGATTCCGGCAATGGCAATGGCTGTTAAACCTGCGGCCGGCCCGCTTACACTTAGCTGTGAGTTGCTGATAAGCCCGGTAATGACACCTCCGATAATTCCGGTAATTAAACCCGAAATAAGAGGGGCTCCCGAGGCGTGGGCAATTCCTAAACAGAGTGGAACCGCCACAAAAAACACGGCTATACCTGCCGGAAGGTCATATCTTAAATACTTTGTCGATACAGACTGTATATTAACTTCGTCTCTCATGTATGATTGATGTGCTATATAATGAAAACTGTTTCAGGTAAACTTCTTTTATCCTCCGCCCCACCCGACCCCAAAGGGAATTCCTCGTACAAGTTTTTTAGAAGGTGTGCGGTTGGTTCTCTTTCAGGGGTAAATTGACATCTTCCCCACAGTCACTTAATAAATACAACTACCTTTATCTAAGATAGCCTAAAAAACAAAAAGACAATCAAATACAATCGGGAGGCGGGTAGTTACCCATCAGTGTAATCTCTAATAAACTAAAGGAATGATTGGTAAAATAGCTCAGTATATCTGCTTTAAACTCTAAGAGCGAAGCCTGTCTGTCTAATATAAAACAAAGAGCTGAGGAAGATGAATCATCCCCTTCTTCGTTGACCCGTTCTTCTTCCATGAGGTTAATTCCCGTTTGCAGGCAACGTTTGAGTAATTGATCAAGGGATGTGGATGTTTCGGAAAATTGCTCCTTACAGCTTCCGGAACTGCTTTGCACACTGCGACCGTATCCCGGAAAGGCAATTACCAGCAGGAATAAGGATAACAGAAACAAGGCATTGAATTTCTTCATTTTACGAACCAAAGATTTTAAACGACCCCAGACCCCATTTTTGGAGGCGGTAAATAATGGAAGTTTGCAATACACCTAACCCATAAATACTGCTTCGTTTGAAATTAATGGATGAAGCCTCCGGAAAATACTTGGTTGGACAAGTAACCTCTCCTATTTCGAAACCTGCATAAAATATCTGAGCAATCATCTGATTATCGAATACAAAATCATCCGAACATAATTCATAATTCACTTTTTCCAAAACCTCTCTGCTAAAAGCTCTGTAACCGGTATGGTACTCAGAAAGTTTCTGATGCATCATAATATTCTGGAATAAGGTGAGGCATCTGTTAAAAATGAACTTATACATGGGCATACCTCCTTTGAGGGCTCCCATTCCCAAAATACGAGAGCCAAACACAACAGGGTATAAATCGTTGGCTATAATGCTGGCCATAGCCGTTATCAGCTTGGGTGTGTACTGATAATCCGGGTGCAGCATGATAACAATATCGGCTCCAATCTCACGCGCTTTGTTGTAGCAGGTTTTTTGGTTGCCTCCGTATCCTTTGTTGCGTTCGTGCCTGATTACATGCTGAATACCAAGATTGCGTGCCACCTCGGCCGTATTGTCTTTTCCTGCATCGTCCACCAAAATCACCTCATCCACAATATCAAAAGGAATCTCTTTATATGTTTTGTTAAGGGTGAGAGCGGCATTATAGGCCGGCATTACCACTACTACTTTTTTATGATTGAGCATGCATGCAATTATTTAGCGTGGCAAAAGTATCATTTTATTCGATAGGAACGAACCTGCATCATTTCCACAGGTGTTACTTATTTCTCCATTGGATTTAATGGTGAATCCCTATTTTCGATAATCTAAATCCTATCAGCATGACTACTCCATCCAACAAACCCACCACTCAGGCCATTGAAATTTTTCTCCGTCTGGCCTTACTCATCCTTATTTTATATTGGTGTTTCCAGATCTTATCTCCTTTTATCCAACCCGTTTTGTGGGGAATCATTATTGCCGTGGCTGTATACCCGCTTCAGATGATGCTCCAAAAACGTTTGGGCAATAAACAAACCCTGACAGCCGTACTGCTTACACTTTTTATGCTGGCTGTTTTAATTATTCCGGTTTCAATGTTTGTAAGCTCACTTACCGATAGTGCTACATTCTTTAAAGAGCAAATTGACAATGGCACTCTGACCATTTATGGTCCCAAAGAATCGGTTAAAGACTGGCCTGTTATTGGCAAAAAACTGTATGATATACTCACCTTGCTTACCGAAAATACAGAAGTGTTTGTTCAGCAATACCAGTCGGAAATCACCAATGTTTCCCGTAATGTGTTAAATGCCATTGTAGGCACCGGACTGGGTATTCTTCAGGTATTGTTATCCATCATTATTGCCGGAGTATTACTGGCAACAGGAGGTACCGAGCAGGCCGCCCATACCATTCTGAATAAGTTCATTGACGACCGCGGAGAGGAGTTTGTGAAATTGATAACAGCTACTATCCGCAATGTGGTAAAAGGGGTGTTGGGTGTTGCCGTTATACAATCCATCCTTGCCGGATTCGGATTATACCTTTCCCATATTCCACATGCCGGCATTTGGATTTTAGCGTGCCTGATTTTATCCATTGTACAGGTGGGTCCTGCGTTGGTTCTGATTCCGTCCGCCATTTACCTTTTTATGCAGGGCGATACGATGACTGCCACTTTATGGAGCATTTATTTTGCGGTGGTGCTTACCTCCGATAATATTTTAAAACCCATTTTATTGGGTAAAGGCGCTCCCGTTCCCATGCTTGTAATCTTCTTAGGGGTTATCGGAGGGTTTATGATGTCGGGCTTTATTGGTTTGTTTACCGGAGCCATTGTGCTTTCTATTGGATACAAATTGTTAACGGCTTGGATCAATAACCCCGGAGAACCGCATACAAGCGAAGCTTAACCGTTTTTGTCAGCTCCCCCCGCTCATCCCTGCCCCTGAAAGGGGGCCAGCCGCATGCCTACGCCTGTCAATTAGAACTGTGTGCGGAACTCCATTTTGGATTAGAGGGTGCGGAGGACAATACCGCGATTAATCCGCTAACCTTTTTTGCTCAGGCGGGCCATAAAAAATCCGTCAAACCCTGTTTCGGCAACCGATACACGGTATTGTTCTTCCAGTGTATATTCGGGATGAGCAGCTAAAAACTGCTCTACCTGATGTTCATCTTCACTCGGCAAAATACTGCAAGTAGCATACACCAATTTACCTCCGGGTTTCAGCATTTGCGAATACTGGTTCAAAATATCCTGCTGTGTTTTGCGAACTGAAACAATAAAATCGAGGCCCAGTTTCCACTTGGCATCAGGGTTTCTGCGCAATACACCCAAGCCGCTGCAAGGTACATCCAGCAATACCCTATCGGCTGTTTCCTGTAAACGTTTAATGGTTTTAGCCGATTCAATCACACGTGTTTCGATGATTCCCGCTCCTGCCCTGCGTGCCCTGCGTTTGAGTTCTTCGAGTTTAAAGGATTCTACATCCATAGAGATGATACGCCCTTTGTTTTCCATCAATGCAGCCAGATGCAACGATTTTCCTCCGGCACCGGCACAGGCATCAATCACCCGCATTCCGGGTTTTACATCTACATACCCGGCCACCAGTTGTGAGGCTGCATCCTGCACTTCTATCCATCCTTCTTTGATAAAAGGAGTGGTAAACAAATTAATGCGTTTGTGAATTTCAATCGCATCGGGAACCCCGGCCACTTCCGATACTTCAATGCCTTCCTGCTCCATGCGCGAAAGCAATTTGGCCTTGCTTGTTTTTAAACGGTTGGCTCTTACAATTAACGGAGCCTGCTCGTTCATGGCTTTTATTTCAGCATCCCACGCATCTCCTAACTCACGCTCACCAAGGGCATCCAGCCAATCAGGAATGGATTCGCGAATGGTTCTAATATGTTGGGCATCATCAAAACGTTTCAGCATTTTAACTTTGTCGAATCCTCTGAACACATCCCAATCGGGTAAGTCGTTGCCATTCCACACCCATAAAGCAGCAAACAACTGGTGCATACGTGTTCCGGTTTCCGTTTCGGGCACACCGGCTATATATGCCAATAACCGCCACCAGCGAACCATATCATACGTGTATTCGGCAATAAAGGCTCTATCGCGGGCTCCCCATTTAGGATTGCTTTGCAGCATCCGTTCAATGGCTTTATCGGCATACCGTTTCTCAAAAAATATCTGACGGGTACAGTTGAGCACGGCATCCATCAAATTGGGAAACAATCGTTGTTTGTGGTATTTGGTAAGTGTAGACATACAGTTATGAATATTTGTATTCTTTAAGAATACGGAGATTGGCAGGAAGATAATTGTTTAATCGGTTCGGGAGTAATTTGGCCCAGCCCAATGGCAGGTTTTGGTACGTGAGAGCTGTCCATCCTTTTAAGTTGGATGATACCTGTAAGACATCTTTTCTCAGGTAACGAATGGCATCTTCTTTAGTTAATTCAATGCGTTGCACCGATTGCGACAAACAACTGCTCAATGCCAGATGATGTGAAGGAATTAAATCGGAACCTGCAAAACTGCCCATATTGATACCTGCATTTTTGAGGTACAGGTGTTTTGATAAAACCGAAAATGATTGTACATGTTGAGCTGGAATACCTAAAATTTCGGAGCCTAAATCGAACCATGAAAACTGTTCCGCTTCGTTCACCCAACGTTTCAAACTATCAACTTGCGTTGCGCTTATTTTATTTTTGCTTTGTACAGGTCTGAAGCGGTGTTCAGTAATCTCTCCTTCCGGTTTTTGCAAACAAGCCATAAACAACCCTTCGCCACTTACCTTGTGTGGTAAAAAACGATACGCCACCACATCTTCTGTTAACGAAGAAACAACAGGCCAATCATTCGGAATCGGAATATTTACATCCAACAAACCAAACTCCTGTTTCATCCACCTCACATTGTGTTCGTTTTCGTTGAGGTTATAGGTGCAGGTTGAGTATATCATGAAACCTCCCGGTTTCAAACAGTCAATAATATCGGCAACAATCCTTTGTTGGCGGGCTTCACACAGAGCCACACTGGAAAGGCTCCATTCGTTCATTGCGTTTTTATCTCTTCTAAAAAGCCCTTCACCCGAACAGGGAGCATCTACCACTACCACATCAAAGAAATGTTTAAGAGGAGCAAAATCCTTAGGGTCGTTTTGAGTCACTATGGTATTGGGCTGTCCCCATTTCATGAGATTCTCCTCCAAAACAGCAGCACGTGTACGGATAATCTCATTGCTCACCAGCAAATCTCCGGGCCGCAAACAACTGCTTATGAGTGTGCTTTTACCTCCCGGAGCGGCACATAAATCAAGCACTTTGCGGGGTTGCTGATTGTTGTGAGGCAAGTTTCTAAACACATAATCCAGAAACATGGATGAGCTTTCCTGCACATAATACGCTCCGGCATGAATCAGCGGGTCAAAAATAAACTCAGGACGTTCGGCCAGCGTAAACCCCTGATTACACCAGAGAACTGTTGCTGCATTTACAAAATTCGCACCCGGTTTGTAAGGATTAAGCCGCACAGATGTTGCAGGAGGCTGTTGGATGGATGCTAAAAAAAATTCGGACGCCTCTCCCATGAGGGTCCGAATTTGTTGTATAAAATCGTGCGGGTATTGCGGTTCCAAACTTACAGCGTTTTGGCTGCGAAGGTATTGAATTCCTGCTTTAATTCATTGAACAGGCGCTCAAAAGTATCCATACGTTCACGCAACGGAGCATGATCGGGAGCTGTTTTGCGCTCAGTAGCCACAGGATTGGCCTCAATTTGTTTTGCCATCATCATTTCTGTTTCATTGATATCATGGCGCAATACATCTAAAACATCACGTTGCAAAATAAACTGGTTTTGAAAATGTTCAACCTGAGCAGTAATTTCTGTTTTGGTATTGGCGGCCACAATCTCAGCCAAACGGTTCTTCATACTCTCTATCTCATCAATCGTAAATTGAAGAATATTCAGCCAGTTTCTTCTTTCTTCGTGTAAATCCGTAAGGTACATCCTGTTTTCCATGTGTTTTATTATTTATAGGTTTGGTCTATCAAAAATGTTTATTTTCAGGTTATTTAGTTATGACACCTGTCATGTTTACTTAAAATTTTATTAATCCATTTAGCCGTTATTTTTGCATCTGCTATTATTCAGTATTTTCACCGGCTCAATATTTCATACACATGAATAAAATCAGGCTCTACATTGCCACACTCCTGCTATTTACATCCTTTACTATTTTAGCCAAAGACGGTTACCAGATAACCATCAAAATTAAGGACATGCCCAATCAAAAATTATTGTTGGGCTACTATTACGGAGACAAACAATACATACGCGACAGCGCCATGACAGATGCCTCCGGTAAAGCAATATTTAAGCGTGACAGCGTTTTAGAAGGTGGTATTTACCTGATTGCCAATCAAAGCAAAAACCTGTTATTTGATTTTGTTGTAACCGAGCAGGTATTTTCACTTGAAACCGATACTACTGCTTATGTAAACCACATGGTTGTAAAAGGATCTGCCGAGAATACGGCATTCTTTGCCTATTCCAAAATAGCCAATGATGCCGGACAAAAAGCGTATGAACTTGAGAAAGAGATGAAGGAGTTAAAAGCCAAAGGTGATACGGTTGCGGTTCGTATGAAGGCTGAACAGATTAGAAAAATTGAGCAAAGTGTGATGGACTACCGCAAAAAAGTGGTGAATGAAAATCCGAACCTGCTCATCGCTAAAATATTTAAGATGATGATTGAAATACAAGTTCCGGATGCGCCTACACATCCTGATGGAACCATCATCGACTCGATGTTTCAGTATAATTATTACCGCGAACATTATTTCGACAACTTCGACTTTACGGATGACCGCATTGTGCGCACTCCTATTTTTCATCCTCGTTTGCAGAACTATATATTGAAGGTGACACTGCAAATTCCGGATTCGATTAACAAGGCTGCCGATTTTGTGATTAATAAAGCGAAAGCGTCTAAAGAAATTTCGAAATGGTGTATTTTCTGGATTACCAATTATTACGAAACCTCGCAATACATGGGAATGGATGCTGTGTTTGTACACATGGCACAAAAATATTATGCCGATAAAAAGGCTACCTATTGGGTGGATGATGCCCTGCGTTACAAAATTACTGACCGTGCCGACATCTTAAGCTATAACCTGTTGGGTAAAAAAGCTCAGAACATCAACCTGCCTGATAGTGCCGATGTTTATCAGTCGCTTTACAACCTTAAAGGTGATTACACAGTGGTTATATTTTGGGATGCTACATGCGGAAGATGTAAAGAGGAAATGCCAAAACTACTCGAACTCTATAACGAACAAAACAAAAGTGTAAAAACTAAAGCTGCTAATAAAATAGACGTATTTGCTTTGAGCTTAACCACTGAACCTAAAACATGGAAAGATTATATACGCGAAAACAAACTCCCGTGGACCAATGTTCATGACCCTAACCATGAATCAAATTTCAGGCGGCACTTTGATGTATACAGCACTCCGGTTGTGTATCTGTTGGGTAAAGACAAAAAGATTATCGCCAAACGATTGTCGATTGAACAAGTCAGAGAATTTATTGAAAAAGGAATTACAGAATAACAAAAAGCACTGCCTGCGGGTGGTGCTTTTTTGTATATATTTGATTTGGCTATGCAAAAAATCATTCTGGTGATTCAGCGGGAATACCTGACCCGCGTGCGCAAACGCTCCTTTGTTATTATGACGCTGGTGGCTCCTTTGCTGCTTTCTTTGTTTTATGGTATCATCATTTATTTTGCGGTGAACCGCGATATTGGCAATTCGCTCAAAACAATTTATGTTGAAGATGCATCAGGGATAATTGCCGATAAACTGCAATCAACCGGGCACCTCGATTTTATTCAGGGAACACAACCTAAAGATGGTTACACAACAACGTTTTTTGCCACCACCAATACCGATGCCGTATTGATTATCCCCGACACTTCTTTGTCCAATGTTTCATTGCTGGCGGTTAATCAGCCCAGTATTACGCTCATGAATGCAATTGAAGACCAACTGGCTTCGATTAAGAAACAAGCCGGTCTCGAAAAACTTGGACTGAACAATAAAGCACTCGAAGACATCATTCATCAATCGGTTACTATTTCAACCTCCACCGTTACCGAAACCGGTGCGGAAAGCAGCAGTACTCAAGCCAGTTCAGTGATTGGATATATCAGCGCATTGATTATTTATCTCTTTATTTTTATGTATGGAGTGCAGGTGATGCGGGGTGTTATCGAAGAAAAAACAAACCGTATTGTTGAGGTCATTATATCTTCCTTATCTCCTTTTGAATTGATGATGGGTAAGATTATCGGGATTGCTTTAGTTGGTCTTACACAGTTTTGCATTTGGGTATTGCTGATTTTAATATTCACCGGGTCAGGCGGAATAATGATGAGCAGGGATGCGATTTCGAGTGCGCCCGAATTGGCTAATACCGGAGAGATTGGCCAAATATTGCAGGCTCTTGGTTCGTTTGATTATGCCTATCTGCTGATGGTGTTTGTATTTTATTTTGTGTCGGGTTATTTGTTTTACGGTGCATTGTTTGCCGCAATTGGTTCTGCTGTTGATTCGGAAACCGACACTCAACAATTTATGCTGCCCGTTACCATGCCGCTTGTGTTGTCGCTGGTATTGGCTCAAAGCGCCATCATTTCAAACCCGCACGGCCCCCTTGCCTTTTGGTTATCCATCGTTCCATTTACATCGCCTATAGCCATGATGGTGCGTATTCCGTTTGGTGTTGATGGCTGGGAACTTGCATTGTCAATGGTTTTGATGGTACTCGGATTTACCTTCACCGTATGGGTTGCCTCCCGCATTTACCGTGTTGGTATTTTGATGTATGGCAAAAAAGCAAATTATAAAGAACTGGTGAAATGGTTTTTTATGCGTTAACCGTTACTTAAATCCGTTCAGGTTTAAGATGGCTCGTACACCCCAGTTATTGTATTGGGAACCTCTGAAACCGGCAAATACATCTACTCTGGCAAAGCCAAACAATTCTGTTAAGCCGTAACCAAACTCCTGATACACCAACGAACCCGGAGGAACCAGCAGGTTGTAAAATACTTCTTCGTGGATATCCGTCATGTTCACCAACGGCAATCGTTTAATGAGCAACCGTTTAAAATCAAATGCCGAATGGAATGATGTTAAGCGAGAAGTATTTGAGAATTGATAATAATCCAGTTGACGGAACACCGTTAAGGGTTCTCCCGTAAACACCGGTGATCTGTTACCTACTGCTTGTAAATAATCAGGGAAGTATGATGAACGGTTGTATACAAACCATTGGTGATTGACCGAAAGCTTGACAGATACCCAGTGCAAGGGTTTTATTTTTTCGGTGAGGCCGAATGACATGCTCATGTAATCAACATCACTTTGCAACAGAGATGGAATACCGTTGTGTGTAGATAGTTTAAAGGTTGGCCATTTACCCGGTGCGTATCTTTTTTGCCCCTGCTTTATTCTGTATCGTTGGTAAGGCGTATACGTAAATACATTGGAGAGGTGCAATGCCTGATGTGTAGGCATTACATATCCTGCAACAGGTGTGTTTGGAGTAATCTTTCCATCCGGTGTTTCCTGAGCAGCGAACCTGTTGATATTCCACAACTGATACCGGTTATACCAGCCTAAATCAACCTCCCACAACAATCCGTTGGTGATTTCAATATCGTGTTCAATCTTTACAAAATCCTGCTGGTAAAGTTTAAGCAAATTCCGTCTGTCGAATAACAACATAATATTGCTTACGAAAGGTGAAGGTCCGCCTGTGGCATTAAAATCACTCACATACGAACCACCTTCAATGGCAATCTTGCCAAGCTTTTGTGGTGCATAAGCATACTCCAGCCTTCCTGTTGTATTGACAGCCGCTCGTTCAAACGGAATGCGAATGCGGTTGGTAAACAACCATTCTTTTGAGTCGGCTTTTTTACTCCCGATGCTCCAACTCACCGCTGCGCCCCAACCATCAACCGTATTTACAAATATCTCCGAACCCTCTCCTGCCAGTCCACTCCATGCAAATTGATTTTTTCCTTTATTGAAGGTTCCTTCTTTGCCGGTAAAAATATCCAGCCAATAAAATCCCGAATCATGGCGGTGGCGGGAGATTGAACCTTTTGTTTGTTTGAGTGTAACCGAGTCGGCATGTTTATAGCTTACTGCTTCACTTTCCATTAAGGCTACCGGACGATTCTCGTTCCAAAAGCTGCTGTCGCGTTTAGTTGCCAGACTATCAATTTCCATCGTGGATGAATCTTGCCGAATCTCCGGATTTTTAAGTTGCTCCTCCTCGGCTTCCAGTTTCATTTTATTGGCCAGCCTGAGCATTTCCATTTTGCTCAGTTCTTCTTTGGCCAATAGCTGGTCAATTTCCTGTTGCCGTTTGGTTTTCGGTTTCACCACCTGAGGTTTGTTTTTTTCTTCTTCCTCTTTCACAACGGGAATCACGGTAATTTGCTCTTTGGTTTGGTTTTGCACCCATTTGTGGTCGAGATTGGGATTGAGGTTTATTTGATAATTTCCGGCAGATGCCAGATACCGGAATGAACCTTTAAAACCAAGGAATCCGCCATGAACACTGATATCGTATGTTACGGGCATCCACACAAAATCCATTCCCGCCACAGGCCGGAAAGATGTAACGATGCGGGTATCAAATCCTCCTCCCGTATTTTTCAAATCGGTACTGTGAATACACCATAGTCCTTCAATGATGTAAATGGTTCCTTCCAAAACATCCTGTCCTTTACGTTTGGGAATTACCTGAATCCTGTTGATTTCGCGGCCTTCTTCGTAATAACTTCCTATCAGCTTAAAATTGTACACTGAAAAAGCCTGAGGCGATAAGGGCGATATCAACTCGGTTGAAGATGTATTGTACAAACTTCCCCGAAGCATGCTCATGGGTTGCGGAGCGCCATCTACAGGTAACGAACTTTTGATAGAGATGGCTTTTTCTTTATACGTATTCGGCTGACTAAAACTTAACTCATTGATGCTTTCGATTAAGAATGTTCGGCCTTCTTCGATACCATCTTTTTTAAGCATTTTCTCAAACAAAAAAGGTATTTCATCCAGCTTCCCGCTTCCTTTCACATATACTCTTGTTTGATACATGAGCACTTGCCGTTTGTAATAAGGAGCAGCCGCAATGGCTTTACGCATAATCCATACAGCAGGATTGGTTCCACCACTTTGTACGTTCACTTCCTTTAATTGATAAGCAACTTCCTCCAATATGATTGGAACTTTAACATACCCATCTGTTATGGTTACTTCAATAATATTTGTTTTATACCCAACCGATTGAAAATAGATATGATGAGTACCGGATGGAAGTTTGAGTTCATACGAACCATCGGCATTGCTGTTGGTGCTTTTGTTTTGCTCCTTGCAGTAAATGGTTACGAACCCAACAGGTTGCTGTTTGGCATTGGTTACAACACCACGTACTCCTTGCTGGGCGTACGCAGGGACGCCCAAACATAGAAGCAAAAGACTGATAAGGAAGTTTCTCAGCATAGTGTTCGAATGTACAATATACTAAAGGTTTCTTAATTAGAGATACATATACATCTTGACTTTAACCGATATTACACATACTTTTATAATTACGATTAAACGCTTAATTATTATGAAACAACATCTTTTACTATTGATTGGACTAGCTGTGGTTACATCACAGATTGGGGCACAAAGTCCTTACTCGTCTGTTGCATTACCAACCGGAACAACATTAGACAAGCGCATTAAAACGGACCTAAAAATTGACGACCAGAACAATACCTGGATTGCTTTTGGAACCCGTAAGCTGGGAATCAACTTTACGACTTCTGCAATTGGTTTGGCTAAATATGATGGAACCACATGGACAACCTGGAATAAGAACAACTCAAGTTTACCTACCAACTCTCTTACTTCTTTAGAAATTAAAGGCTCAGTAGTGTGGATAGGAACCCTGAGCGGTCTGGTGAAAAAGGAGGGTGATACATGGACCATCTTTAATCAAAGTAACTCAGGTATTGTAAGCGATTCGGTTTACGATGTTTCCGTTTTCGACAATACTGTTTGGGTAGCAACCAACAATGGGGTTTCTAAATTGGATGGAAGCACTTGGACGAGCTATACCGTGGCTTCTCATTCAATAGCTGATAATAAAGTGAATACTATTTTAGCTGATAAAAACGGTCAGGTATGGATAGGAACGGACAAAGGAGTATCTAAACTGTCAAATGGAACATGGAGCACTTTTAACAAAACAAACTCCGGTTTAAAAACAGATAAAATAAATACCATTGAACAAACAGCCAATGGTGCAATCTGGATTGGCACAGACACTACAATGACCGGTTCCGACATTTATGGAGGCGTGTATACGGTACAAGGCAATACGATTAGTACAGCTCAGGCATATACCAACTATTGTGGCAGCAATGGATTTCGGAATAACGTGTACGGGTTTGGAATAAAAGGAACTCACCCTGTTGTTCCTTCAAATTTCACGAGCTCAAATATAAGTAAAATACAATTCATAGAACTGGAGGCAAACAAGACTACCACATACAAAAACCCATCGCATTCGAATTTTCCTCTGGATGGTATATTCTGCGCTGTTACCTCTGCCAATCAGCTCCAGTGGTGTTCCAGAAATGGTTATGCGGGGGGAGATAGTTTATTTATGATTGATTTGAATAACTATTCGGATGTGGACGAAGTCCCAACGATGAGCTACCTCAATATTAATAAGGTAAGTACGCCTGTTCTCAACAGAGGGGATATGTTTTGGGATTTACAGAATGGAGGCTATGAAGTACCCAAAGGGAGCTGCAAACGGGCAATATTTGCCTCCGCCTTGTGGATGGGGGGCGTTACCAATAATGAACTCCATGTAGCTGCGCAAACCTATCGCCAGAGCGGGAATGATTATTTCCCCGGACCTTTAACCATAGGAACTGCCTCAACCGATGCCGCTACCCAACAAAAGTTTGATCGTATATGGAGAATAAACAGACAAACTATTGAAGAATTTAAAACAAAATTTGCAGACGGGAAAGTTACTGACGGAACCTATACCGTACCTGAAAACTTAATGAGTTGGCCTGCTCATGGAGACTCTGCAAATGGTTATGCCAGTAAGCTTGCCCCTTTTGTGGATGTTAATAGCGATGGCAAATACAATCCTATGAATGGCGATTATCCTAAAATTAAAGGCGATCAAATGTTGTTTTGGATTTTTAATGATAATGGAGGTATTCATTCTGAAACGACAGGGCTTCCTTTAAAGTTTGAGGTTCATGCTTCGGCTTATGGGTATACCTGTGATGACATACAAGACAACGATAGCAATACTGCCTTAAACTATACAACCTTTTACCAATACGATATTTACAACCGCACCAATCAGACATACGACACGGTAAAATATGGAATATGGACAGATATTGATTTAGGAAATTTTAATGATGATTATATTGAATGTAACCCCAGTAAAAACTATGCAATTGGGTATAATGGAGATGATGATGATGAAGGAATGCAGGGATATGGAGCCAATCCCCCTGCTGTTGGGATTGCTATTCTAGATAACCACTCAAATACCAATAACATGAGTGGTTTTATGTATTACAACAACGATTTTTCAGTCAAAGGTAATCCATCAAGGCCTGAACATTATTGGGGATATTTAAATAGCAAATGGAAAGATGGAACCTTTCTTACATATGGTGGAGATGGAAAAGGTGGAGTTGACACAGCCAGTTTTATGTTCCCGGGTAATAATGACTTAGCCGGACGAGCAGATTGGACGGAAAGAAGTTCAGGAAATACTCCGGGTGATAGACGAATGTTATCAACCTTGAGTGTACCGGGTCAAGTGCTTTCTGGCGACAAACATACCATTGAATATGCTATTGTGTATTCGAGAACTACCTCAGGAGGTGCTACCGGTTCATTCAATAAACTGGATACCGATATTGACAAGATTCGCAACTGGTATGCAAATCAATCATTCCCGAGTTGCCTTGATTTGACCACGGGGATAAAAACAACTGCACCAGCACAACACCAATCACTTGTTGTATATCCTAATCCTGCAACCCAAAGTATTGCGTTGCAAGTAAGTGGCCTAACCCCAGCTGCCACCTATCAAATTATGGATATTACGGGTAGAAGATTATTGAGCGGAAATGCACACGAATCTGTTAGTATAGCTCACTTACAATCAGGCGTGTATTTTGTTGTGGTAACTGATGGAAAACAATCGTATGCCAATAAGTTTATTAAAAACTAACTGCAAAATCTTTTAAGTAAAAACAGCAAGTACTATTCGTTACTTGCTGTTTTTGTTTAATAGATATACACCAGCTTTTTTGTTTCAAAAAATTCTTCTTCAAACCACTGGCTCAAAGCAAACTCTTCAACAATCAATTTTTTATTGATTTGGCGCAGGGCTTTAATCTCTTCTTTTAAATCACCTCCTTTAAGTAACAAGTAACCATTAAACTTAGGGTTATTGTTTTCTTCGTTGATATAATGCTGTGTCCAGCGGTATAGCTGCTCACAGGGAGCAACGGCACGGCTCACAATAAAGTCGAAACTTTCTTTGAGCTGCTCTACCCTGCCAATCACAAAATCAGTATTCATCAACCCGATGGTTTCGGAAACCGTTTCGGCAACTTTGATTTTTTTAGCGATTGAATCGCAAAGTGTAAAGTTTGTTTCGGGAAACATAATACTCAACGGAATACCCGGAAATCCGCCTCCCGTGCCAATATCCAGCACATGAGTATCGGGGCGAAACTGAACAAATTTGGCTATGGCCAGCGAGTGGAGAATATGTTTTTCGAATAACGAATCAATGTCTTTACGTGATACAACATTGATTTTTTCGTTCCACTCTTTGTATGTGTTAAAAGCAGCTTCAAATTGTTGCTGTTGCTTTCCGGTTAAATCGGGAAAGTACTTGAGCAGAATATCCATTGTTTATTTTGGTGATGTTGTAATGATAGTGTTGATGATTCATTCAATGTATATCCGCAAGTGTTCCCAAATGTATATTTGGCACGGCTTTGTGGCGAGAGTTCTTTGCCACTAAGCCACGAAGGCTCAAAGTATCACTAAGTTTAAATTCTACTGGTAAGCTTGCAGATATACACTTCATTTTATCCATTTAATTTGTGGCAATTTTCTCTCAACACTCTTTTACAACATGTCGTTTATTTTTCATCGAAGATAGTTTGTATTACCAAACTTTAGGGTTTTTGGTGAACAAACCTTTGGTTCCAAAAACAAGCATGTAGAACGTGAAAAGAATATCCAACAAAGGCAATCCCCACAGCATCGACTTGCATTGAAGCTTAGCTGCTGATTGATAATACACCACAAATTGCGACACAAAACGAATGAACCAGATACCAAGCACCAAAGGCCACGCGGCTATTGCAACGATTAAGCTTGCTGTCAACAATCCATAAAACAAAAACAACGTAGCGTAATAAATACCCAAAGCACGTTGGTGCTTGCCTTTGTAGTGTTTACCCGTTGTCATGTGACGTGCTTTTTGGCGCGACCATTTCTCAAATGTTTCTTTAGCCTCACTCCACACAAAGCTTTCAGGCGAAATCTCGATTGCCACATTGTAAGGAGTGGCTGCTTCATTTACAAACAAATCATCATCACCGCTCATTATATGCTGGTGACTTGCAAATCCTTTATGGCGAAAGAAAATATCCTTTCTATAAGCTAAGTTCCGTCCCACACCCATAAAAGCATTACCTGTTAAGGCAAATGCAAAATAAAAAATGGCTGTCATAAACGTTTCAAAACGTGCATACAGATTAACCAATCCCGGTTTGGTATAAAAGGGTGAATGCCCCAATACGATTTCCTTATTGCCTGTAAACCTGCTTTGCATCTGGCGAATCCATTGATTGGATGCCGGCTCGCAATCAGCGTCCGTAAATAATAAAGTATCATACTTTGCTGCTTTGATACCAATGGTTAGGGCAAACTTTTTTCCGGTAGGATATTTTTCCTGCTCAATCAGTTGCGATACTTTCAGGTGTTTGTATTCCTGTTGCAATTCTTCAAGGTATTGCTGACTCATATCCCATGAGCAATGGTTTACAACCACCACTTCATATTCAGGGTAATCCTGATTGAGAATAAAAGGTAAATAACGCTGAAGGTTTTCGTATTCATTGCGAGCTGCGATAATCACCGATACAGGCTCTTCTTCCCTTTTGGCTGAGGGTTGAGGTTTGTAAAAAGCGAATTTACCAAGAATACCCAAATGGTAATACACTTGTATAAGCATTACCACGGCTAAAAATCCCAATAATAAATAAGCAGTAGACGTCAGTTCTAACATAATAGGCGAAAATAGTCCATAGGGGTTCTGACAAGATTAGCCTGATTTCAACAGGCTGTGAAGAAATAGACCCAAATCGTCTGATTGGTATACAGACGATTTAGATTTATGCTGTAACCGCTGCTTTCAAATCATCAACATCAATTGACATGTGCGAAGCATTGTATACACAAACACCTTTTTGAATCAACAAGGCCTGAGGTGACTGATGCTCAATGCCATACTTTGCAGCAATGGCATTGGACACATCACGGTGCGCCAGTAAATCGAGATAATACGGTTTGATTGCCGGAGTATCACCCCAGAAGCGTTCAAACCGGGCCAACGCTGCCGAACTAATCGAACAACGTGTACTGTGTTTAAAAATCACAACAGGCTGCTCTGCCGAGTCTGAATGTATTTTTTCAAGCTCATCAATAGATGTAAGACGATTCCAGTTCAACATTTTTATTTTACTTTAAGACGGGCTTTTAAATACGGAAGCACCTTGTTGTCATAAGCTTCTTTCGTTGCCTGTGCATTATAATCAGGATTGCTCGGATTGGCAAAAGCATGAACTGCAACATAGTTGTATACTGTAATGCTTTTCCCTGCTTCTTTCACTTTTCCTTCAAACTCCTTTACTGTTTCAACATTGATGAAAGCATCTTTCTCGGCAAAAATACCGAGAATATCTGTTTGCAACAGTTTTAGCTTTTCTACATTCATCTCCGGAAACCCGTAATACATCACACATCCTACCACTTTTTGCTGTCCTTCAATAGCTGTTTGCAAGCTCCAGGCTCCGCCCATACACCAACCTGTTGTGGCTACCATTGCTTTTTTTCCGGCAAAGGTCAAGGCTCCGTTCACAATCGCCCGTGCCCGGGCATCCGTCATTGCACCCATGAGTTTTGCTGCATCTTCCCGGGTTGTAGCAGCCTGTCCATCGTACAAATCAATAGCCAGTACATTTACATCTTTTAAATCGGCCGCATATTGCTCTGCTTCTTTTTTGATATAGTCATTCAATCCCCACCATTCGTGAAACACAAACAGGTATTTTTTGCTTTTGCGGGCCGGCTTAATCAAGTAAGCCTTAGCCATTTTACCATCAGTTGTAGCAAACTCCACCATCTCCCCTTTAGGATTTTCGAGGGTAAAGGCTTTAGGTTCGGCATGGGCTTGCACAAAGGCATCATTCATGGCCAATGCAGCATTGTTCATGGTTACATTGTTAACAGAACAACAGTTACGTTGTGCGATACTTATTTGGGCTGCTGCCAGAGCAACCCATACCAAAATATATTTCATAGATTTATTTTTACTGACCATCGGAATATTGCCCCCTGCCCCCTAACCCTAAAGTCTTTTAGAAAGTGTGCGGCTAGTCCCCGCCAGGGGCAGGGGGCAGGGGGGCAATATCCCGATAGTCATTTATTTTTAATTAATGAGCCGCGGCATGGTGTTTAGCCGACAGGTAACGTTCGGCATCCAAGGCTGCCATACATCCGCTTCCTGCAGCTGTAACAGCCTGACGGTAAATTTTATCCTGCGCATCGCCACAGGCAAACACGCCCTCTACATTGGTTTTTGAAGAATCAGGCTGGGTAATGATATAACCGGTTTCATCCATAGTAATATATGGTTTGAAAATTTCGGTATTCGGCTGGTGACCAATTGCCACAAAAAATCCCTGAATGCTGATTTCTTTGGCATCTCCGGTTTGATTGTTTTTGATTCGGGCTCCTTCCACTTTGGTTTCACCTAAAATCTCATCTGTTTCACTGTTAAACAACACCTCAATATTGGGTGTATTCATCACACGGTGCTGCATGGCTTTGCTGGCGCGGAACTCATCTCTGCGTACAATCATGTATACTTTGTTACATATTTTGGCAAGGTAGCTGGCCTCTTCACAAGCGGTATCACCAGCTCCAACAATGGCTACATCTTTACCGCGGAAGAAAAATCCGTCACATACAGCACAAGCTGAAACACCATATCCATTCAGTTTTTCTTCGGAAGGTATACCCAACCATTTAGCCGATGCTCCGGTTGAAATGATTACTGTTTCGGCAAGGATTTCCTGTTTTTCATCCACAATAACTTTATAGGGTGGTTTTCCTGTAAAATCAACCTTTGTAACCATCCCGTAACGAATATCAGCACCCAAGCGTTCGGCTTGTTTGCGGAAGTTTTCCATCATTTCAGGACCCATGATTCCATCAGGATAACCCGGATAATTTTCCACATCAGTGGTGATGGTCAACTGACCACCGGGTTGCATACCCGCATAAACTACAGGTTTCATATCAGCTCTGGCAGCATAAATCGCAGCAGTATAACCGGCAGGTCCGCTGCCAATGATTAAACATTCAATTTTTTCGGGAGTATTTGACATAAATTCCAATATTAAGGCTGTAAAAATAGTAATTAGCCAAAAGTGATTCTTGAATAGTTATAAACACCGAAAGTAGCATAAAGATTTAGCCAGTGTGCCAATTGCTACATGATTTTTAGCATAAAAAAACCGCGAGGCAAAGCTCGCGGTTAGTGGTCTTGTAGGGATTCGAACCCCAAACCTTCTCATCCGTAGTGAGATGCTCTATCCAATTGAGCTACAAAACCATTTGTTATTGAGGGTGGCAAAGATAGAAATACTTTTTACATGTAAAACTTTTTGTGAAAATTATTTTTGAGCATTCCATAAAAAAGGCCGGAACAATTGTGTGTTCCAGCCTTTTATTAAAAGAAAAATAATTTTAGTGACTTACGGTAAACTTACCTGATTTCACCATCGATCCCGCTTCATTGCGAACGTTATAGAAGTACACGCCATTGTTGTAGCTGCTTACATTCAAACGAGCCTCACCCATGGTAACAGCGGCACTTTCAATTGACCTGCCGGTTATATCCATAATTTCAACTGTTGCGTTTGACGCATCCATTGTAAGGGTAAACTCTGTATTGGCAGGATTTGGATAAGCAGTAACGGAATTTGCCAAAGCTTGAAGTTGCGCTAAACCTGTAGGGAATACACGCAAATTCACTATACTAAAGTCGATGTTATTACCAAGATTTGGGTCAACATTGGCTACAGTATCTTTAAAACTTACGGCAGCAAAAAAAGGTGCCCAGCCAAGATCTGACGGAAGAGTTATGGTTAATGCTCCTCCTTGGAGAATAGAGTCTCCGGGAATTATTTCCGCCCCATACATCGCTGCGGTTATTACGTTGCCACCTATACCCAAAATAACAATAAAAGAATCCGTTGCCAAAATGGTATCTGTGCCTGCATTTTTAACAGAGAGGGCAACGTCAAATGGTCTTAGTGAATTAATTTCAGCACTATCGAGAGGCTCCAATAATGTAATGCTTAAGTCCTTTTGGGCAAATGCCGATAGAGAAATGATAGATAATAAACTTAGTAATAGTTTTTTCATGTGTAAGATTGTTTTAGGGTTAAAAAATAACTGATAGTTTTTCCAAACTTAATTAAAAGGTTACAAATAGCCAACATTAGCTTTGATGAAAATGTCCCCAAACCAGTTTAGCCTTTGCAGGTCCAATGATATCAGCCAATAATTCGAAAGTAGATTCACGAATGCGCTTAACCGATTTCAGCTCGCTCAGCAAGATTTTTTGTGTTTCCTGCCCAATACCTTTGATTTCGCTCAATTCTGATTTGATAGTTCCTTTACTTCTACGGTTGCGGTGATGGGTAATTCCAAACCGGTGAGCCTCGTCCCTAAGTTGCTGAATAATTTTGAGGGTTTCTGATTTCTTATCAATATACAAAGGCAATTCATCTTCGGGGTAATACAGTTCTTCCAATCGCTTGGCAATGCCCAAAATTGGAACTTTGCCGTATAAATCCAGAGCTTTTAAACTCTCAATGGCAGAACTCAGTTGTCCCTTCCCTCCGTCTACAATAATTAAATCAGGCAATGATTCTTGTTCATCCAGCACCCTGCGGTACCGTCTGAATATAACCTCACGCATGGTAGCAAAATCATCGGGACCAACAACCGTTTGTACATTAAAGTGACGGTAATCCTTTTTGCTGGGTTTGGCATTTTTAAATACCACCATAGCCGACACCGGGAAGTTTCCCTGTATATTGGAGTTATCAAAACACTCGATATGGCGTGGTAGAGTTTTGAGTCGGAGATCTTGTTGCATTTGGGTAAGTACCCGCTCTACTTTCAGGTCCGGGTTGAGTTTTTCATACTGCGATAATTTCTCTTTCTTATAATATATCGCGTTTTTGTACGAAAGATCGAGCAGTTGTTTTTTATCTCCTGCCTTAGGAATGGTAAAGGTTATGCGCTCGTCCTCCAGCTCCAGAGGAAACGGAATGATCACCTCTCTCGAAACACTTTTGTATTGTTCGCGCACTTCACCAATGGCAAACTCCAGCAGTTCTTCCTTGGTTTCTTCCAGTTTCTTTTTGAGTTCAAAGGTTTGGGTTTGAATCACCATTCCGTTTGATACTTTTAAGAAATTTACGAACGCAAACTTATCATCACTCACTATACTAAATACATCCACATCATTGGGAATGGAAGTTACAATAGTTGATTTGCTTTGGTAATTAGCCAGTATATCGAGTTTCCTTTTGTACTGTGCTGCTGCTTCAAAACGCAATTCTGCTGCTGCTTCCTGCATGTTCTGTTTAAGCTGTTGTTGCACTACTCCGGTATTGCCTTTCAGAATGCTCTTGATTTCTTTGATGGAGGCATTGTAGTCTTCTTCCGACTGTACTCCAATGCAGGGTGCTTTGCAATTGCCAATCTGGTATTCGAGGCAAGCCTTAAACTTTCCTTCTTCAATATTGGATTGAGATAAATGCAGGTTGCAATTCCGGGTTGGATACAATCCTCTAATCGTATCCAATATGGTATGTTTCATGCTTCCCGATGCATAGGGACCAAAATACTCTGAACCATCCTTGATATACTGCCGGGTAGAAAAAATGCGTGGAAACCGTTCCTTTTTGATGCAGATCCATGGATAGGTTTTATCGTCCTTTAAGCTGATATTAAATCTGGGCTGAAAGGTTTTGATAAGCGAATTTTCGAGCAGCAAGGCATCAATCTCCGAATCTACCAGTGTGAATTGAATATCGGCAATCTTGCTTACCATCACGGCCGTTTTTCGGCTGTCGTGTGATTTGGTAAAATAGGATGAGACACGCTTTTTAAGTTTTTTGGCTTTACCGATATACATCAATACCCCTTCGCTGTCGTAGTATTTATAAACACCGGGACTGTCGGGAAGGCTGCTGATGATGCTCTTGAGGTGTGCCGTAAACATGCCGCAAAATACGTATTTGTTGATTATGTAGTTTGGGAATTGTGGAGGATGTTAATGATGATCTTGTACACGAAGGCCACAAATTTTAATGAGGAAGAAAGGCACGAAGCATGGTCGTCTGTCAATTAGAACTTTATTCGTAGTCTTTCATCTTTCTTCCTTTTAGTGTCCGTGTACAAAAAAAAGAGTATTAGACTTGTACACGAAGGCCACAAATTTTAATGAGGAAGAAAGACACGAAATGGTGTCGTCTGTTTTTCCCAAATCAAACATCACAAATCCTAATTCACACATCACAAACCATTTAGTATTTCAGCTCCAACTCTTCTAGTATGGAATTGCCAATGATATGCTGGTCGACAATACGTTCCACATCCGTCAATTGCACATTACCATAATAGGTTCCTTCGGGATAGATAACCAAAGCGGGACCTTTGGTGCAGGCATCCAAACAACCCGAACGTTGCGCTCTCACTTTTCCTTTTAAGCCTTTTTCGGCAAGTACCTCTCTGAATCGTTCCACTAAATGAAGTCCCTGATCATGGCCGCAACAAGCCTTCCCTTCTGCCTTTTGGTTGGCACAAATAAATATGTGTTTGTCAAATCTCATGGCGCAAACTTATCAATCTTATACCACACACTTGTTGCCGGGTTTGTTTTTTTATTTTTTTCCGGCATTTTGCGGTTGCTTCGTGAATAACCCTGCTATGTTCAAATGGCTTCTGCTGATCGGTATTTTGTGCTGTGTTTGCATTACAACTGCAAACGCACAAACAACTATTATCCGTGGACGGATTACCGAAAAAGGCAAACCCGAATCCTTACCATTTGTGAGCATCCACTTTAAAGGAACACAAATCGGAACCACCAGTGATTTTGAGGGAAACTATCAGCTTAAAACCAATACACCTGCCGACAGTATTGTATTCAGCTATATCGGGTACAGACCCATTACACGGCATATTAAGGCAGGTGAAACACAAATCTTAAACGTGGAACTGGAGCCTGATAACAGGGTAATGGATGAGGTTGTGATTATAGCCGGAGAAAATCCTGCTTTGCGCATCATCAAAAGAGCGGCAGAGCACAAATACCGAAACAGCCCGCAAAACCTTACCGATATTGAATTTGATGCATACACCAAGTTTGATGCTTCGATGGACAATATTTCGGAGAAGATGAAAAACAGACAAGTATTTAAACCAATCAAAAGTTTATTTGATACCGCCAATCAAATTAAAAACGATGAAGGCAAATACATCCTGCCCATTTTTGTGAGTGAAACCTATTCTCGTTTTTACCGGAAGAACAATCCTTTTTTAACCAAAGAAGTCATCAAAGCCAGTGATATCAATGGATTTTTGGCTGAGCAAGGCAGTTATGTGCTGGATATTATCGGGCCAACCCTGCTCGATTTTAACTTCAACCAAAACTGGGTACGTTTTCTGAATAAAGATTTTTTATCGCCCATTGCCGATGGCGGAAGCAGTTTTTATATCTATACCCTCACCGATTCGGTTGAGATTGAGGGAACAAAATGTTACAAAATAAAACTTAACCTCAGGCGTGAAGAAGATCTTGGTTTTTTAGGAACGATTTGGATAGCTGATTCCTCCTATGCACTAAAACGGTTGGACCTTGAGCTGGCTCCTTCGGCCAATATCAACTTTTTAGACCGCCTCAAAATACAGCAGGAGATGGTACCTGTTGGCAATGGTATTTGGGCGGTATCTAAAACTCGGTTGATACTCGACCTGGCACAACCCGGGGAAGATGCCAGTGGATTTGTGGCTAAGATGTACCGGTCTAATAACAACTTTACTATCAATTCGCCAAAACCCGTATCGTTTTTTGATGCCGTGGTAGAAAGAGCTCCCGACATGCTCGACCATGACAGTGTGTATTGGAATGAAGTAAGAACAGAACCTTTTTCGGTAACCGAAAAACAAATGATTAACATGATTGATTCGGTGAAAAATGTGCCCGTGGTGAAGACTTACCTTGAGGTTATACAGATATTTGCCGAAGGATATTACCGTGCCGGAAAGCTTGACCTCGGCCCGAATATTTTGCTTGCAGGATACAATCAGGTTGAACACTGGCGGGTACGTGTTGGGTTTAGAACCAATAATCAATTTTCAAAAAACTGGTTTATCCGCTCCTATGTGGCATACGGATTTTATGATGAGAAATGGAAATATGGCGCTGGGATTGACAGGGTATTGAACCATAAAAAATGGACGACCATTGGTGTTCAATTCAAAGATGATTATGAAATTATGGGCATCAACGACCCTAACTCTACCCAGTTGCACAGCACCACGATGAGCAACCTGTTTACGACCCTGAGTTTTTTGTCGCCACAAGCCCGGCTCAATCATGCTGTCGACTATCGACTTTCGTTTCTAACACAACCCAAACGCAATTGGACGTTTCGTGCCACTGCACAAAACACGTATTATCAACCTTTAGGCACATTTGTGTTTGCGTATAAACCCGACCCAACCAAACCGGCTTCGCCCGATAATGCCCGCAGCAATTTTACCTATACCTCGGCTACCATTGAAGCTCGTTTTGCCTTTAAGGAAATTTGGGTTCAACGTGGTGCCGACCGTATCCGGATGCAGCGTTCTCCTTATCCTGCCATTACTTTATTGTATTCGCAGGCGTTTAAAGGTGTTTTAAATGGCGACTTCGGATTTAATAAAATACAGGTAAACCTCGAACACCACATGAATACCGGTATCTTAGGAACAGCCGACTGGAGCATCACCACCGGAAAAATTTTCGGTGCATTACCCTATCCGTTGCTGGATGTGCCCCGCGGAAACTCTACCGTTTTGTACAACGAACAAAACATGAGTTTGATGAACCTGTATGAGTTTGCTTCGGATGAATATTACTCGTTTAGGTATACCCAACATTTTGAAGGATTATTGTTTAACAGGGTACCCATTCTAAACAAATGGAAACTTAGAAATTTTGCACTCGTTAAAGGTGCTTACGGCAGTCTTTCACAACAAAACCTCGACTTATTTTCACCTGTGGATGAGCAGGGACGTTTGTTCTCTCCTGTCAACCAGTTTAAGAAAGAACCATATATTGAGGTTGGTTATGGTGTTGAAAATATTTTACGTTTTGTGACCGTAGGTGTGTTGCACCGTTTAACCTACCGTGACAATGTGGATGTACGTAAATGGGGTATCAATGTTGGACTGGTGTTTCAGTTTTAACCCTATATTTGATTTTAATATGAGTGATAACCATCAAGACCCTTCAAACTGGAAATGGGGTATTTTTTACTTCAACAAAAATGACAAGCGTATCTTTCCACCCAAACGAATCAAAAACTTAGGGTGGACGATTAACTTTGCAAATCCGTATTCGATTTTGGTGTATGTTCTTATTGTCTTGGCCATTTGGGGATTAACTTCAGTGCTTCACTAACTCATGAAAATACACCGCTGTTTATTTTTCCTCCTGCTTTGTACCACCTCTGTGCAGGGATTTTCTCAGGTATACAAACCCTACCGTGAAGCTTATATGCAAGCCATGTATATTGACAGTTCACACTATTATGGTCAGGATCTCGACTCTACTCCATATATAGGAGCCAATAATGTATTGCAGTTGTACACAGGTGAACAATTGTTTTTAGAAGCCACTATCAGCAATAAACAACTTGTGGCTATTCGCAGTATTGAAGCCGACAGTATACACAAACCCAACTTTGTTGTTGATTTATCGCAACAAGCCAGTGGCGTGATGCATACATCCGTAACATTATCCATTACCAACAACCTCAAAAAAGATGTCTGGGTAATGGTATCGGCCTTCGAAATCGGGAAAACCGACTGGACAGAAGATAAACCTCTTTATATTGCCAAAGGAAAAACAGCCACCATCGTTTGGAAAGAACCGATGGCCAGTGTGTTCATCTCCGAATGGCAGTTTAAATGACTATCCGTTTGGAGTCAACAATATTTTAACCGCAGTGTTTCGTTGCGTAAACCTTGTGTTCTTGTGCCTTTCCTTTTTGCGGTTGGCTCCGTCACCGACATCTGCGAAGCAGAATCTTTGTCGTTGTGTAACGCTGTGTAGGCTGCGGTTTAACTTTTCACAATGCTTCTTTTCACATCCATCAACCTTTTGGCAATGGCCAGCATAAATCCAATCACCATAATAATGGTTCCACCCCATACCAGATTGATCCACGGGAACTGAATGGCTTTCATGATGATAAAATCACCCGAAGTATCCTTTTCATCCACCACAATGGTAATGGTTCCGGTGGATGGATTCACGCCTGTAAAACGGAAACGCAAACGTGCTTCATCCAATACCGATTCGAACTGCGCAACCTGACTTTGCTGAATCCCGTACATTGGCGTGGCTTCATATACATTATCGAGGGTATGCACTTCGAGTGTTGCCGAAATCAGCAATTGCATATTGCTCATATCAACCTTGCCATCTTTTACGTTGGAGTCAATCACCTTCAATACAGCATATCCGTTATTGGTTACAACCGTATCACCCACTTTCATTTCAACCGTTTTTTCGTTGATATACTTGCCGGCACTTTTTTCTTTAGGCACAGAACTTACATAAGTAAATACGTCATGTGAGATATAATGTTTGGTATCGGGATTGGCTACCAATCCCATCTTAGGGTTGATCTGCGCGTTCGGATATAAATCAAACTCATACTCCACTTCGTTGGTTTGCGGATTGATCTTTTTGTAGTGAACCTGATAATAATTATTCACCCACTCAACAGTATCACGTTTGTATTCAATCTCGTAATCGCCCATGCGGAGGGCTTTTCCCTTCTCGAGAAATACATGCTCCATATTGGCCTGATTGTCAAATTCAGGGTTCAGTTGTTCCCCGCTTTGGTTGATGGAGATCACTTTTTTATTGGCCGATGAAACCAATACCCCAATCAATAAAATACCAAAACCAATATGCGCTACCGAAGCTCCGGCCAATTGCGCTTTTCCCGTAAATAAAGGCTTGAGCAAACTTGCATTGCCTATGATGGCAAATATGGCTGCGAATAACAATCCAAGGTAAAACCAGTTGGTAAGCTTAAACACAAACATAAGTACAATAGCAAGCACCATCGAAACAGCAGCCCAGATACCAATCTTACGAATGGCATCAGCCGTGTTCTTCTTATACTTCATGATATGTCCGGCAGCCGTAAGCAAAGCAATAATGATAGCCATTGGCATTTGCCATTTATTGTAATGCGTGATCACATCCGAAGGAGGTGCCAAATTGGTTCCAAGCACTTTATTAAATACCGGAATCGAGGTGGTCAATACAATCTGGAAAGCCGAAATCACCAATACCAGACTTCCGATAAACATCCAGAATTCGCGGGTATAAATCTCTTCGTCTTTGGCTGATGTTGGCAACTCTTTCCAGCGCCAAACCAGCATCGCAATGGAGAGAATAATAAAAGAAAATAAAAACACCAGTAGTTGACCACTCATACCCAAATCGGTAAACGAGTGCACCGATGAGTTCCCCAAAATACCGCTGCGGGTAAGGAAGGTAGCGTACAATACCAATACAAAGGTTGATAGCAATAATATCATGGCTACTGCCAGTGAGTTGCCTGTATGTTTATAAATCAGCAATACGTGCATGCCGGCTATCAAAATCAACCAAGGAATCAAGGATGCATTTTCAACCGGATCCCATGCCCAGTAACCACCAAAGCTCAAACTCTCATAAGCCCAAAAACCACCCATGATAATTCCCGTTCCCAATACCATTACACTCACCAAAGCCCAGGGCAAAGCTTGTTTCATCCAGCCGGTATAATCGCGTTTCCACAATGCCGCAATTACAAACGCAAAAGGCACAATGGTTGTGGCAAATCCGAAAAATAACGTAGGCGGGTGAATCACCATCCAGTAGTTTTGCAGCAATGGATTGAGTCCGTTGCCATCGGTAATTTTTGAGAGGTAATCAGGACGTTTAAACAAAGGTGCATTGCCCATAGCCGTGCGCAGCAACTCAAACGGACTGCTTCCCAATTTGTATCCGAAAATTTTGACACCAATCAACATTGATGTTAAAGCTATTTGCGAAAGCATCACCACAGCCATCACCGGATTTTTCCAGTTGCCTGCGGTGCGCAATAAGATATTGCCAATCACCATCTGCCAAAAAATCCAGAGCAGGAAGCTTCCCTCCTGACCTTCCCAAAAACACGAAATCATATACTGCACCGGCAACTCGCGCGAAGAGTGCTGCCACGCATAATGGTACTCGAATAAATGCTGGTGAATGATGTAAAACAGAATCCCCACAATGCTAAGTACGGCAAACGTATGCACGTAAAAAGCACTGTTGGCCAGCTTTTCCCAGCTTTTGTCTTGCTGGTTGCGTACCGCAAAGAAGTATGCTAAGGTTGAAAGTATAGCCGTTCCAAATGAAACAACAACAGCCAGATGGCCTAAATTTCCGGCCAGCAAATGCTCGCCTTCAAAAACAATTTCGTTCATGTAAATGGGTTTAAGCCTTTAGCTATGCACCTGTTGGTTATCGGTGTATTTGCTTGGGCATTTCAATAGAATCTTTGAAGCTTCGAAGGTTTCGCCTTCCATCTTTCCAATGATCACAATTTTCTCCGAGCGTTCAAAGTCCTGAGGTTCGGGGGCGCGGTAAATCACTTTATGGGTTTCACCTCTTTCATCGGTCAGGTAAAACGTAAACAGATTGGCATCCACATGCGGATCATAATGTTTCTCCCGGGTTTTATCCAGTGTTCCCACAATATGGTATTCTCGTCCCGGGTGCTCGGCTGCTACCGAAAAGGTTTCATACGTACTGGCATCACCATACGAACTCACAATGGCTCCAATGGCAACGGCAATTAAAACAATAATAATGATTGATGACTTTTTCATGTATTTAAATGAACAAATGGCCGATGGCCACGGTTTTTATTTTTCGAGTTTTTTTAATCTGCGGTCTACTGCAATAAGGTAACCCACAATCCCAACAAACAATACCGCAATCACGGCAACCACTACTTCAATTTTGTTCGATGGGGCTGCATCAGCCATTTGGGCGGTATGTACCTGCTGCAACAGCATTAAGGTTATATTCTTCATATTTAAGCTTCTTCTTTTTTAAGTTCAAGTTTACGAAGGCGGATGCGCAAATCGGCCAGCCAAAATCCCATCAGGGCCCAACCCAAAACGGCAGGATAAAATACCATACGTAAACGGCTGTCCAAATCATAAGAGTTAAACCCCGGATTCCCGCCATTGCCCGGATGCAACGAATCGGTAAGGCGTGGCAGTATAAAAATCAGGACCACAAAAACCGGGAAACAAAATACATTGTATACAGCCGAAACACGGGCACGTTTTTCTTCGTCTTCAATACTGTTGCGCAATACCGAGTAGGCCATATACATCAACAAGCCAATAGCTGCTCCGTTGAGTTTAGGGTCGTTGGTCCAGTAAGCCCCCCAGGTATTTTTAGCCCAAACCATGCCGGTAACAATACCCATCAACCCAAATACAATGGCGGTATGTGCATAGATGCTGGCTTTCAAATCAAACTCACGGTTGCCCGAGGAGAGGTGTTTGATGGAATACACCATAGAGGCCAGCAATAACAGAATCATCCCAAACCACATCGGTACATGGTAAAATAAATTACGGATGCTCTGCTGTAAAATTGCTAAATCAGGAACGGGAAGCAATAACCCCGCAACAAGGGCGTATAAAACCAAAACCGCGCCTGTTAATTTCCACCATTTTATCACGGTGCAAATGTAGGAATTATTTCGGGAGAAGCTCTACCCGAAAGCAAATTTAAAAACCTCATATCGAGTGCTTTTAGAGTACCAACAGTTAAGAGTGGGCGTGTCCCTGCAAGGATGTGCAGCAGCATTTCGGTTAATCAAAAGGCAAAGTAGTGGCACATCCTTGCAGGGTCGCGCTTTTCGCTCAAATCTTTTGCTCCTTACCTGCAAGCCCAACGCAAAAGGATTTCCGCTGCAATCGCTCACGCGGGCATAACGTTTAAAACAAACAATGTGCAATAAAAATCAATGCCACCGATGTGCGGCCCCTACGGGGCCGGCCGGGAGTATGGTCATCTGTTTACCGATATACAACCCCTACGGGGTTAGCAGGACGTTGCAGACGCAGCCTCTTACCAACATACAATCCCTGTGGGATTAGCTGGGGTTACAGTAATGAATACAGGAACGTAACTGTACGCCATACCTCATTAATCTTTGCTAAATCTGTGGCGATTCTCCTTATTTCCTGTAAATCACCGTATCATTCACCGGGCGTTGTTCAGCCCATTTCGGTGTTTTGCCCGGTTTACGTTCTTTTTTCTTCAGCATAAACAAGATAAAGATGGATATTATGGGCAATAATGTGGAGATCAAAAACCACCAGCGACCTGAATACCCGCGTTGCCGGGCAAGCTCTGCCACGGCTACCGACATACCCAAAAACACCGGATAAATAACGAACATTTCCATGGCTGCAAATCTGTAATAAAAAACTGAATTCCGGGTGACAATTCTCATTTTAAAACCATTTGATTTTCAGAATGTTTGCAGGATATACAATCATGAAAAAAGTACCCAATATCTATTCGTTCGAAGCTATTCACATTGAAGGCCAGACAGTTCCCATCAGCACCTTTAAAGATAAGGTTTTGCTGATTGTGAACACTGCTTCCGAATGTGGATTTACACCTCAATATGCCCAATTGGAAACCTTGTACCGTACCTACCGCGACCAGGGGTTTTCGGTATTGGCGTTCCCCTCAAACGATTTTGGTAAGCAGGAACCCCTCACAGGAAAAGAATTGGAAGAATTTTGCGAGTCGCAGTTCCGAACCACCTTTCCTGTTTTTGAAAAAGTGACCATCAAAGGTGCAAATGCACATCCCCTGTTTCAGTTTTTAGCCAGCAAAAAACTCAATGGGAAACTCAACAGCACTCCCCGCTGGAACTTCCACAAATACCTCATTAACCGTAAAGGCGAAGTAGTTGATTATTTCTTCCCGTTTACCAAACCTACCTCCGACAGAGTTTGCAAAGCCATTGAAGAGTTGCTGTAATCCCGATAGCCGGGATTGATTTTTTTGTCATTTGAAATTTATGCTGAGCTAGGTCGAAGCATCAAGAAAAAAGGACGAAAGGCATAAAAAAACTCGGACAACAATCTTAGGTTTTTGTATGTTGCGCCCTGCATGAAGCAATATACCGCAACTGTTATCCGAATCATCAACCAGCCCAATGATGTTAAAACATTTGAGCTGAGCAAACCTGCCGGGTTTCATCAGATACCGGGACAATTTATCTCCATCGAATTGCGTTTCGGCTCCCGCCTGGTGCGCAGGGCTTATTCGTTGCACAATGCTCCCATACTTAATGAGCCTTTGGCTATTTCGGTCAAACGCATTGACAATGGTGAAGTGTCAAGGTATTTACATGACCAAATCAAAGTTGGTGATTCATT
Organism: uncultured Bifidobacteriaceae bacterium; assembly: GCA_964392775.1. Lineage (GTDB taxonomy): Bacteria > Bacteroidota > Bacteroidia > UKL13-3 > UKL13-3 > UKL13-3. The sequence goes on along the minus strand of CAYMRD010000011.1, from coordinate 49,765 downwards.
GACGGTGCTTCAACCATCAGGAGTATTCACCTATTCAACCTCAGCCAATCAACACAATAATTTACTATTACTGGCAGCCGGAACCGGCATCACTCCTGTCTTCTCCATTCTTAAATCGGCTCTTACAGTTGAATCCAATACAACTATTACGCTTGTATACAGCAATCACGGCAAAGAACATACTTTGTTTTATGATGAGCTGGAAAGGTGGCGAACCAACTATCCCGAACGGTTGCGCATCATTTACCTGTGGAGCGACAGCAAAAACTTATTAAAGGCCCGCCTCAACCGCGATATGCTTGAAGAGCTGGCTACCCAATATGCACCGGTTACACCTCACACGTTTTGTTATATGTGCGGTCCGGCCGATTATATGCTGATGTGCCGCATTGTATTGCTCACCCTTGGCTTTGCCGAAAACCAACTCTTTAAAGAAACCTTTGTTCCGCACGAAGATGAAGCGGATGAAGATGATGGCACGCTGCACCACGAAACACCAATCATAATCAAAAATTGTAAGGTGGAGGTACGATTGGCCAATGGACAAACACACCACCTGCAAGTAGCATCCAACCAAACCATTTTAAATGCGATACAGGAACAGAAGATTGATTACCCTTACAGTTGCCAAACAGGTATTTGCTCTACCTGTTCGGCCAACCTTGTGGACGGAAAAGTAAATATGCAACGCAATGAAGTGCTTACCGACCGTGAAGTGAACAGCGGAAGAGTATTGTTGTGCACGGCTTGGCCGGTTTCAGACAAGGTGATTATCCAACAATAAGGTTGATTAACCCTATATTCGCGCCATGAAATTGGATATTCTTGCTTTTGCTGCACACCCTGATGATATTGAACTTGCCGCCTGCGGAACCGTTTTGGCTCACCTTGCCTTAGGCAAAAAAGTGGGCATTGTTGATTTGACCCGTGGCGAACTGGGCACCCGTGGAAGTGCTGATTTGCGCGACCGTGAAGCTACCCGTTCATCCGAGATTATGGGTATCAGTGTACGTGAGAACCTGAGAATGCGCGATGGCTTTTTTGAAAACAACGAACACCACCAATTGCAAATCATTGAGATGGTACGCAAATACCAACCCGAAATTGTATTGTGTAACTCTGAATTCGACCGCCATATCGACCATGGCCGTGCGGCTTCATTGGTGCATGATGCCTGTTTTTTATCGGGGTTGAGACGGATCGAAACCATTCACAAAGGTAAAGACCAAACAGAATGGCGCCCCAAAGCCATCTACCATTATATTCAGGATTACCATACCAAACCGGATATCATAGTGGATATCACACCTTATTTTGAGCAGAAAATAGAATGCATCAAAGCATATTCGTCACAGTTCTACAATCCCGAATCAACCGAGCCTGAATCACCGATTTCAACAAAAGATTTTTTTGACTTTTTAGAAGCCCGCGCACGTGAATTTGGAAGACCCATCGGAGCAAAATATGCCGAAGCCTTTACGGTGAAACGCCCTGTTGGCACTAAAGATTTAACTGCTCTACTTTAGTTCGATTTTCTCGTGATACGGCACTAAACCAAACTGTGCCAGATGGTGCAGAAAATGTTTGTAGTGAAACCATAACCACTCATGATAATTGAGGTATCCAAACATATTATGAGGCGTTTCTGCTCCGGGATGCGTGGCAAAATAGTTTTTAAAAGCGTAGTACCGTTCGGTTAAACGGGTACGTGCTTCATCAAAAGCCGGCTCCGTAGTTTTAATCAATAGTTTTAAGATGGGATTGTTAAATCCTTTGGGCATCGGACGGTCGCTCAACAACCCAACCGTTTTGTATTTACCGGCTTTCTCCGAAATTGTTTCGACAGGAAGAATGTATTCGACCATCGCCAGGTTAAACACCTCACTTAAATGATCCAGCATTTGAGTGGCATTCATGCTCCCCCATTCGGGTGGTGTTTCGGGTTTGAGCTTTGACAACAATCCCGGCAATTCTTCTTCAAACCAGTACTCAAGCTTTTCGACAGTTTTCATGGCAACATGATATCAACTTCCTGACTCAAAGTTAAACTACTTTTACAAATTACCTTATAATTTCCAGAGGCTAACTTCCGCGATTTGTGCAAAGGCAACCGGTTGGCTCCCTTTTTCACGGCAGCCGATTCCGTCAACAGTACCGTTCCATCCGGTTTGCTCACTGTTATATTCAGCTTTTGTTCTGTACCGGACACAAACAGGATATGCAATTTCCGGTCTTTCAGCCTGCGAACATCCATCAGGGTATCTGTAGTTAATAAACCGGCTCCAAGTATGCCCGAAGCCAGCACCATATCCGGAATGCCATAACCCACATATTGATCGGATTTATAATATTGATTGCCGCTTTGGTGCAAAGCAAGCTGTAGTTTACCGGGTGTTGTATTCGGATATTGCTGCATTAAACAAGCTACTGCTCCGGACATTATCGGCCCTGCATAGGAGGTTCCATCACCCTGATAATATGAGCCGGATGGAGAGGCCACCCATACATTATCGGCCAATGCTACCACATCGGGTTTAATGTCTTTTTTGGCCCCCGTACCAACCGAGCTAAAGGCCACATAATGACCTTTTGCATCAACACCTCCAACCGTAATAACCGATGATACGTCAGCCGGAACTGCGATATACCTCCAGTCTCCATCCCCTTCATTACCTGCACTGTTCACTACCGTCATTCCTGTTGATACGGCAATAGAAGCGGCTTGGGATATGAGTGTTGAATGTCCGTTAAGTTCTTTTCGGGTATGGTTTAGCCACGGCTCGTCAAACTCATTATAACCCAACGATGAGTTGATCAGATCAACGCCCATACTATCGGCAAACTCGGCTGCTTCGGCCCAAAACACCTCTTCAATGGGCATCTCCGAATCTGCATCTTCACAACGCAATAAGATATAACCGGCATCGGGTGCCGAACCTTTGTATACGCCTTGTTGATTGGCAGCCAGGCATGACAGGACAGCCAGTCCATGATCATCATCATTAAACACATTGCTATCGCCTGTTACAAAATCGTGGGTGGCCAATACACGTCCCGATTGAAACAAGGATTGAAATGCCGGATGTTGACGAGCCTTGTAAAAACCCGCATCCAATACCGCAATCCAAACGCCTTCACCTGAAAAGTTTTTATGGTAAACCGGAAGATTAATTTGTTGAAGTTGTTTATAGCTCACCCCATACCCACTCGAATCGTTTGTTCCTATTTTCCCAAACCTGCTGCCGGTATCAGACTGAACAGCATCCTGCATCTTCGTATTCCGGGGAGCTTTGTATGAACCCAAAAGTAAAACAGATTGGATGAATGGAAAGCTTTTGAGCGCTTCTTTATTTCGTGCAACAACGGCTGCGCCATTCAACCATTTACTTTTTCCGGCAATCTTAAACCCATTTGTTTGAAGGGTTTCAAGAAACTGAGGGGCAACAGGCAGGTCCACTGATGACAGAGAAATTCCCATTTTACTTCTGCGTTGAATGGCGCGTTCCGATAAAAAACGATGTGGTTCATTTATGCTGAACGTTGAATCTTTATGCGAAAAAGTAACCCAATACACCTGCTGAGCCGGAGCAATCAGCGGAAACATCAGCCAAACCCATAGCAGATTTCTCATGAATGTGGAGTGAACGAAAGCAAAGTTAAACGATATCTATACCCTCTTGAACCTTCCACCTGTGTATTGATTGAATCCGACAACAGGTAAACCATTCCAATGTTTCGGGCATACCTTTCGTAGCGCACAATTTCTTCAATAAAATTGATTTCGTTTTTCTGTACCACCTGCATGGTTTGCGGGTAGGTTATACTTCCTACTTTTACTTGTTCATCCAACGCGGTAATTTGCCAGTTTTCAGGAGGAAGAGCATTAAACATATTGCCATTCCATATTTTCGCTTTTTCGGGCGGAAACACCAGCTTTACAAATCTTGTATTCTCATCTACCCGCTGAACCTGCAACTCATTGATAAGAGCCGTTGAGGTATTGGCTTCCGTCCACGGCAAGGTATCGCTCCAACGGAAATAGCGGTGAATCATCCGGTTTTGTTTGCCGGCCAAATCGGTAAAAATTTCACCAACTGTTTCCTTGTAAAAATAGGTAAAAGTATCAATGGTGGTAAAGCCCGAATTGTTATCGTACACAATCGAATCGACATGATACACCCGTGTGTCGCCTGTTGCCAGCGGATAATAATTGTACCCTAAATCAACGGGTGTAGTATCGGCTGCGGGTTTGCTGCAGGCAACAGCCATAACCGCAGTCAGCAGAAACAAATAATATGTATATCGCACAAGTGTTTTAATAAAACGAATATATAACGATTGGTGAAACTTCAAATTGTGTGAGGATAACAGAGCAAGGAATCAATACTCAAAACATATCCGGCAGGCAGTATTAGCCACTGATTATCACAGATTCACTTCTATTATAAAAATATAGTCATGACAATTTATTATGGTTATGTATTAATGTAATGTTGTTGGTAGTCACTTCGAGTAGGCTGCAAGCCGTATCGAGAAGTGTTTGGTCTCGATACGCAATGCTCTACAAATCCTCAGCAATTGCTACTCGACCGGACTGATTGCTAAAAAACAACACTTTACTAATACATAACATTTATTATCAACCAAAGTCCCTTTCCTACCTGCGTCTCTATACTCTCGCGCCTTTGCAGCTCTGCGTGAATCTTTCTTTGCGTATTCCAATCATTCAAAATTGCAGACAGCAACCTATCTTTAGTCTTCAGTCTTTAGTCTTTAGTCTTCAGTCTTCAGTCTTCAGTCTATTGGTATTAAACAACATCAAACGCCTTTTCAATCCATCCTCCACCCACAACATCATTGCCTTCATAAAACACAGCTGATTGTCCGGGCGCAATGGCTTTCACATCATCATTAAAGATCACCTTCATGCGGTTGTCTTCCTGTTCAATCATTGAAGTGGTACCTGCATCCTTGTAGCGCACCTTGGTCAGGGCTTCCAGCGGCTCATTAAGGTATTCATATTTACCCATATTCAGTCCGCGTACCCACATCCCTTTGCGTTTCAGCTCATGCTCACGACCCAATACAACCTTATTGGTTTCGGGCTGAATCTCTAAAACGAACAAAGGTTCACCAACGGCAATTTCCAACCCTTTACGTTGCCCAACGGTATAAAACGGATATCCGCGGTGTTTGCCCAATACTTTCCCTTCGCGGGTTACAAACTCTCCGCCTTCTACCTGCGCTTCCAGTCCTTCAACCCTGCGTTTTAAGAAACCACGGTAATCATTATCGGGCACAAAGCATATTTCGTAACTCTCACTTTTTTTAGCCAGTTCTTCATAGCCCATATCAATAGCCATCTGGCGAATATCCGTTTTGCGGAAACCACCTAACGGGAACCGGGTACGCTCAAGACTCGACTGGCTCAATCCCCATAAAACATACGACTGGTCTTTGTTTTCATCCAATCCTTTTGAAACCACATAACGGTTGTTTTCGTTACGCACCTGCGCATAATGCCCGGTGGCAATAAACTCACAATCGAGCTGGTTGGCACGTTTGAGCAAAGCCTCCCATTTGATATGCGTATTGCACAATACACAAGGATTGGGGGTTCGGCCTGCGATATACTCATCCACAAAGTTGTTGATTACAAAATCGCCAAACTCTTCGCGGATATCTAAAATCATGTGGTGAATACCGTGTTTAACGGCAATGGTTCGGGCATCATTGATGGAATCCAGACTGCAGCAACCGGTTTCCTTTTTGCTCCCGCCTGCTGTGGCATAGTCCCATGTTTTCATGGTGATCCCTACTACTTCGTAGCCCTCTTCGGCTAACATAACGGCTGTAACCGTACTGTCCAGGCCGCCACTCATGGCAACCAGAATTCTTCCTTTTTTACTCATTGGTCAAAACATTACAGGGTAAATAGCCCTGATGATTGAAATTATTTAAGCTGCAAATGTACAGGATTTTATTGTTTATACCTCCTGACTCAATCCAGGTGATTTTGTTATTTTATATGTTGTAAAAGTGTGTTGAGAGAAAATTTCCACAAATTAAATGGATAAAATGAAGTGTATATCTGCAAGCTTACCAGTAGAATTTAAACTTAGTGATACTTTGAGCCCCTTTGGCTTAGTGGCAAAGATCTCTCGCCACAAAGCCGTGCCAAATATGCATTTGGGAACACTTGCGGATATACATTGAATGAATTATTAACACTATATTACAACATCACCATTATTTAACTGTATATTTCACTACCTAATTTAATCACATACAATATGAAAACAAAAATTCTACTATTATCTTTACTCGGACTTGGTTTGCAGCAAACCTCCGCAAGACCTAAACCCTTTGCAAAGGTTAAACATCAGCCAAGTATTGGATTCACTAAAACCACTACCCAATACCTTCCTCAATTGACCCTTCGTAATTGGTGGAGCAGTGGTATAAATGATTGGACAGAACATACGGATACCAGCCACAATGTTTACGATTCACATGGTCGACTGATCGAAGAGAATACAACGTATAATAAGAACAAATATTCCTATGATGCCAAAGGACATGAGATTCAACACCTCTCTCTAATCTTTAACGGCCAAACTGAAACTTGGGATTCTGCGTTTTTACGCACTAACACGTATGATGTAAATGGAAATTCAACATCTTACATGTCCTCGCAATACAACAATGGCATTTGGGAAATTTTAGACGCAACCAGAAATACAAATGTTTATAATAACCAAAACCAGCTTTCACAATTAACAAGCGAATATTGGGTTTCCGACACCACTTACCAAAACGACTCCCGGATGTATTTTACTTACAACAATAACGGAGAACCTACAGAAGTAGAAATAATGTATTGGGATGAAGAAATCCTTCAATTTGTACAATCTGAGCGGTATAGCAATATTCAGTGGCATCAATGGTCGAACGATTTGGAGTTGAGTCTGCTGTCGAAGATAGATCTTTACAGATGGGCAGACTCCCTATATGTTCTAGAGAGTCGTGTGGTATACACGTATGACAGCCATAACAATGAAACAGAATATTACAGTGAAGATTGGGATGGTACAAACTGGACAAAAAGCAGTGGCAACAAAAATTTAATCACCTATAACAATGACGGAGCTATGGTGCAGCGAATAAACCAATGGTTTAACCAGGACTCCGGTTATTATATCAATCAGATAAAAGAAGTATATAGCGACTTCATCACGTATACCGGCATTCAAAACCAAACATCCCAAACCACCCGGTTGGCTGTTTATCCAAACCCGGCCACTTCTATAATCACAATAGAGGCAACACCTGAGTTTACAACCGAAACAATCGCATTTTACAATTTGATGGGACAAAACGTATTAACAAATCAAATCCATTCAGGATTAAACACTATTGACGTTTCTGTTTTGCCTAAAGGGATTTATATCTACAAAACCCAATCTGGAATAAACGGTAAGCTCGTTATTGAATAACATCACTCCTACCCTTTTTCAAAAGCCGGTTGAAATCTCAATCGGCTTTTTTTACACCTTGGCTGCTGCCATTTTTTGAAAACTTTTATTCACCAAATACACACCTGCAATGGTAAGCACTGCAGCTGTCCATACCCATCCATCAACAACCTCATCCAGCCACAGCCAACCCAATACAACTGCCACCAACGTATTTACATACGCATACGTTGATACAATGGCTGCCGGCAGGTGCTTTAAAATATACATATAACTGCCATACCCAACGAGCGATCCCGCCACAATCAAATACACAATACTGGCCAGCCCATCTTGGGTAACACTAAATGTCTGCCATTCACCCAACACCGAACCAACAACCAACAAAATGGCTCCGGCACTCAACATCTGAAAACTCGCCCCATACAATGGATGCAACCCTGTTGGATTGTTTTTGATGAACATGGAACCAAATGCCCATGAAATAATGGCTATCAATAAAAACACAATACCCTGAATATAATGTGGATCGGCCAGTTCGTGCAGGTTGTTCTTAAAAATCAAAACCTGCGCCACCAAACACATTACTATGCCCACCACAACCGCTACCGTTATTTTTTCCTTGTTTCCCATCAGGGCATTTGCACCAATAATTGCCAAAGGCGATAAAGCGCAAATGAGTGCTGTTAATCCGCTGTTGATATACATCTCGGCCCACGATACCAATCCATTTCCCAGTACCAGCAACAAAATTCCGTTGATTACACTCACCTTTAATTGCTGCAGGGTTGGACGTTGGTATCCACGCATCATAAAATATCCCCAAATGAGTAACCCGGCTGCAAAATGCCTAAACCCCGCCATTAAAAACGGAGGCATGGATTGTACGCCAATACGGATGGCTAAAAAGGTGGTTCCCCAGAAAAAGGCCACCGCCAGATACGCAGCCCAGACATTAAAGGTTGATATATTGTTCACCCGGCAAAAGTATTCTTTTCGTTATCAACCTCTTTGATGAGTTTTTGAAAATAAGCCACACTGTGCAATAAGCGGCTTCCATACCAACTGAATAATTCGCCATCCACAAGCAGAATTTTGGTTTGCGGACAAACAGCCTGCAGTTCGGCTATATGTTTTTCCCTGAATGGATAAGGTTCGGATGAAAGCAAAATACATTCAGGTTGAGCTTCTCGCAATGCAATATCAGTGATTTCAGGGTAACGGCTATCCATCTTGCCAAACACATTTTCCAAGCCCAATCTGTTTAGCATATCATCAATGAATGTTCCTTGTCCGGCAGCCATCCAGGGTTTACGCCAAATTAAATAGGCTGTTCGTTTGGGTACGGCAAAACATTGAAGCTCCTCAAATGAGTTGCGAATCTGATCAACTAAACATTGAGCTTCTTGTTGTTTGTGAACCAGATTCCCGACCCTTTGAATCATATCCAACGCATCGGCAAGGTTACTAATATCACTCATCCAAACCGGAAACAGTTGCTCCAACTGCTCAATTCCGGCCTTATCATTCTCTTCTTTGTTTCCAATAATAAGGTCGGGCTGCAAATCTTTTATTTTATCAATATGAAAGTTCTTGGTTCCCCCAACCCTGGGTTTATGTTGATGCTGAGCGGGTGGATGAATGCAAAACAGGGTTTGTCCAACCACTTCAGCATCAAGCCCCAAGTCATACAACAATTCGGTTTGCGAAGGCACAAGGCTTACAATTCGTTTAGGGGGCAATGGAGCCTCTACAACACGGTTCATCTGATCGAAAAGGGTAACCTTGTTCATGTATGCAAAAATATGAAACCTTTCATTCCGTTATAACGGATAAAATTGTTTTATTTGGAACAATAAATAAATCCGACATGGAAACACATTCACCCTGGCCTACGGCAATGCGTTACGGACTGATTCTTTCATTCTCGCACATTATCATCAATCTGGTATTTTTTATGATTAATCCGGATACGATGGGAGGAGACAAGATGAGCCTGTTAGGCATTGTACAGCTTCTGTTAGTAGCTGTGGTTTCAATTTACATCCTTTTTCACGGCACCATAAAAAGACGTGATGAAGAGCTTGGAGGAAGCATTACCTACAACAAATCATTGGGCTTTATGATGACCATAGCCTTACCTGCCGCTTTTGTTGTAAGCGTTTATACGTTTATCTTTTTCAAGTATATCAATCCTGATTTTATGGATAAAGTAATGGAAATGCAAGCGCAGGAAATGTACAACAAAGGCATGAGTGAAGAGAAAATTGATGAGGCTATGGGGATGGCCAAAAAGATGTCGACCCCGGCTATGATTACGATATTTGGCATGTTGGGTAGTTTGTTCTGGTTTTTTATATACGCTCTCATTGCATCTGTCTTCACTAAAAAAGTTCCTGATTTCGACAATAATTAAGCTCAATGACCCAACCCGATATATCTGTTCTCATACCGTTAATCAATGAAGAAGAATCGCTGCCCGAATTGGTGCAGTGGATTGAACGGGTGATGAATGAAAACAAGTTCTCGTACGAAATTTTAATGATTGATGACGGAAGCACCGACCAATCGTGGGCCGTTATCTGCAAATTGCGCGAGGCAAACAGCCGCGTAAAAGGCATTCGTTTCCGCAGAAACTATGGCAAATCAGCAGCCTTAAATGTTGGTTTTGCTGATTGCACCGGAAACGTGGTGATTACCATGGATGCAGATTTGCAAGACTCTCCCGATGAAATTCCGGAGCTGTACCGAATGATTGTTGAAGATGGCTATGATATTGTAAGCGGATGGAAAAAGAAACGCTACGATCCACTGAGTAAAACCATTCCAACCAAGCTGTTCAACTGGGCTACCCGCAAAATGAGTGGTATCAATAACCTTCACGATTTTAACTGCGGACTCAAAAGCTACCGCAGCGAGGTGACTAAAAACATAGAGGTGTACAACGAGATGCACCGTTATATTCCGGTAATAGCAAAATGGGCAGGTTTCCGAAAAATAACTGAAAAAGAAGTAGCGCACCGCGAACGTAAATACGGAACCACCAAGTTTGGACTGGAGCGTTTTATAAATGGATTTCTGGATTTGCTCACCATCTTTTTTGTCAGCAAGTTCAGCAAAAAACCAATGCACTTTTTTGGAGTGCTTGGTACTCTCTCCTTCTTCCTCGGGTTCTTCATCACCATCTACCTCATTGGCGAAAAAATATACAATGTCTATCTTGATGTGGTGCAACGCAATATAACCGACCAACCTTTGTTCTTTTTGGCATTAGTGGCGATTATTATCGGAGTACAATTGTTTTTAGCAGGCTTTTTAGGTGAAATGATTTCACGCAATTCATCCGACCGTAACTATTACGGCATTAAACAAAAAATAGGGTTTGAGTAAGATACTGATTGTGGGTCCGGCTTACCCCCTGCGTGGCGGACTGGCTACGTACAACGAACGGTTGGCAAGGGAGTTTAATGCGATGGGGCATACTTGCCATATTCTGAGCTTTTCTCTGCAATACCCTTCATTTTTATTTCCGGGTAAAACGCAATACTCAACCGACCCTGCTCCTTCTGACCTGACCATTCTGACCGAAATCAATTCGGTGAATCCATTGAACTGGATAAAGGTTGGACGAAAGATTGCCAACGAAAAATACGATATCGTGATTTTCCGATACTGGTTAAGTTTTATGGCTCCCGCATTGGGAAGCATTGCCCGTATCATCAAATCAAACAAGCATACCCGTATACTTGCCATTACCGACAATATTATTCCGCACGAGCGGAAGTTTTTCGACACTCCGTTTACCCGCTATTTTTTATCGGTCTGCGATGGGTTTCTCACCATGTCGCATTCCGTATTAGACCAATTAAAACACCTCAATCAGCACAACCCGGCTACTTATGTGGTCCACCCGATGTATGATATGTTTGGCGAAGCGACAAGCAAAACAGAAGCCCGGAAAATACTTGGAATTGGCAGCGATGAAAAGGTACTGCTCTTCTTTGGTTTCATCCGCAAATACAAAGGATTGCATTTATTGCTTGATGCCTTTGCCGATGAACGCATTCGCAACCTCAACATCAAACTATTGGTTGCCGGTGAGTTTTATGAAGATGCCCAACCCTATCTTGAGCAGATTGAACGTTTGGGCTTAAGCGACCGGGTGATATTGAGCAACGACTTTATTCCCAACAGTGAAGTATCCAACTATTTCTGCGCGGCAGATGGGGTGATTCAAACTTACCTCAACGCCACCCAGAGTGGTGTTACACAAATTGCCTACTACTACAACAAACCTATGATTGTAACAAATGTGGGCGGTTTGGCCGAACTGGTTCCTGACGGCAAAGTAGGTTATGTAGTAAATGTGGACGTAAGAGACGTTGCTGATGCCATTGTTCGTTATTACACAGAACAGCCTGAGGCCACCTTTATTGAAAACCTCAAGGTTGAAAAATTAAAATTTACATGGGAATACCTGTGTAATCAATTACTAAAACTATCCGATGAACGCATCTAAACGATACAAGGTTTGTCATTTTGCAAGTGTACATACAACAACCGATACACGGGTATTTCACCGCGAATGTGTTTCGCTGGCCGAACATTTTGATGTTACCTATATAGGCATCGGCAATAAAAGTGAGTACAAAAACGGGGTTAATATTATCGGCATCCCTAAACCCCAGAGCCGCGTACACCGCTTGTTTTTCACCACATGGAAAGTTTTTGTACTGGCATGGAAACAGCATGCCGACATCTACCATATTCACGATGCCGAACTGATTCCGTTTGCTGCATTATTGCGGTTAAAGGGCAAAAAGGTTATTTACGATATTCACGAGAACACATACGAAGACATTATGCATAAACCCTGGATCCACTCTTATTTAAGATGGATTCTGGCCTTTTTATTCAAGATACTGGAATGGATAGCCTCACATACCATGTCGATTGTGTTAGTGATTGCCCGACCTGAATTTGCTCAAAAATTTACAACGTATAAACGGTCAGTAATTGTTCAAAATTTTGCCACTTTTTCCCAGTTTACACCTTACCGGAACACACAGCGTAAAGAGTTGCCGGAAGCTAATCTGTTTTACATGGGAACCGTGTTTGATTACTATTACGACCTGATACCTGTTGTGAATGCTCTTTATATACTCCAACAAAAAGGTCTTATTATCAACTTCCATTGCGTAGGATACACCGGAAGCTATATTGAGGATGTATTGAGCAAAACAGAATATTATCAGGCAATCAAACATCAGTTACATTTTTACGGATACATGAGTTCCGACAAAGGGTACCTTATTTCGAAAACGTGTAAAGTAGGATTATGCCTGAAGAACCAACCCGAAAAAGTATTGGTATCGCATGAACGTAAGTTTTTTGAATACATGGCTGCCGGACTTCCGATTCTCTCCTGTAATCACCATATTTACAAAGAGGTAATCGACACCTGTTCAATAGGCCGGTATGTTGATCTTACTGACGAAATAGCCATAGCAAACGTTTTACAGGAACTGTTTTTTGGCAATGCCGACCTCGACCAATATGCATCAAATGGAGTATCTGTAGCAGAATCCACCTTTAACTGGGAACTGGAAAAACAAAAACTTATCGACCTGTATTATTCACTTACTGCCGGACGGGCATGAGTGATGCGTCTGTGGTAGTTCAATTGCCCAAGGTGGTAATTAAAATGCAGCACAAACTGATTCAGATACCAACGGGTACTGTGCTTGCCTGAAAAATCAAACGGAAACTCTTTATTCAAATCAGTTTCATTTAACTTAGGAAGTATCATTTGAATCATGGCCTGCGTTTCATGTAACAATACCAGTAACTCATGTTTGGTTAACCCTGTTGTTGCAAACTCTGCTTCACGGTTGCGCACATAGCCTGTTTTACCCAGCGCAGCACCAATAAAATGATTGAGATTACCGATTAGATGTAAACACAAATTACCTCCGGCATTGCGTATTCCCGGCAACTTCGTCCAAAGCCACTCTTCCACTTCATACGCATTCACTTCGCGGTGTAATTGTTGCAACTCCCGCTGAAAAACTTCGTTGTAGTACTCGGCATTCATAACTCTTCAATTGCTTACGTAAAGATAGCATTGAATCTTGCTTAAATGCAATAGCATGGCCATTTAAACGAGAGCCGCAGATTTACCTACAACCTAAAGTTTGATGCAAACATTTTTGGGTTCGGTAAAAAAGCGCAAGGCTTCCAAACCACCTTCACGTCCAACTCCACTGCTTTTTACACCACCAAACGGAGTACGCAAATCGCGCAGCAACCAGCAGTTTATCCATACAATACCGGCCTTGATTTGAGCCGCCATTTTATGGGCACGTGTTAAGTTTTCTGTCCATACTATACTGGCCAAACCATATTCGGTTGAGTTGGCCATCATCAATGCTTCTTCTTCGGTATCAAAAGGCGTAATGGTTACCACCGGCCCGAATATTTCTTCCTGATTGGTTCGGCAATCATAAGCTAATCCTTCAATAACCGTTGGCGCAATAAACCATCCGCTGGCACAAGCGCCTTCGGGTTTTACAGCGTGGCCACCACATAAAATGGTTCCTCCTTCCTCTTTGGCCAGCTCGATATAACTCAATACTTTTTCAAAATGCATCTTGCTTACAATCGCTCCGGTTTTAGTTGCTGAGGCCATCGGATCACCCACCACCAGTTCGGTTTTAACCTTCTCAACAAAAGCTTTTTTGAATTTTTCGTATACCGGGCGCTCTACAAAAATGCGTGAACCACAAAGGCAAATCTCACCTTGGTTCAAGAACGAAGAGCGTACTGTTTCGGTCAGCATCTTATCAAAGTCACAATCCGCAAAAATGATATTCGGATTTTTTCCGCCTAGTTCCAATGATAATTTTTTAAACATCGGAGCCGCCACCCGCGCAATCTCCGCTCCGGTTTTGGTACCACCTGTAAACGAAATGGCTTTAATACCCGGATGCACTGTCATGGCACTTCCGACTTTAGGTCCAAGGCCGTGTACAATATTCAATACTCCTTTGGGCAAACCCGCTTCAATACAAACCTCACTCAACAGATAGGCTGTCATTGGAGTAATTTCAGATGGTTTGGCCACCACACAATTTCCGGCAGCAATGGCCGGAGCTATTTTCCATGTAAATAAATACAAAGGTAAATTCCATGGCGAAATACACCCCACCACACCAATGGGTGTGCGGGTGGTATAGTTAATGGCAAAATCGGCCATCGGATGCGCTTCGCTCGAAAAATGCTCGATAGCCGTTCCAAAAAAATGAATATTACTGATAGCACGGGGGATTTCACCATTTTTAGACAACCACAATGGCTTTCCCTGATCGATGGTTTCGGCTTCGGCAAAAGCGTCCAATCTTTGTTCAATGAGTTCGGCAATGCGCAACATCACCTTGCTGCGTTGCGCATTGGGTGTTATACTCCAACTTTCAAAAGCAGCCTGTGCGGCCTGATAAGCCATTTCAATATCACGCTCGTCACTATCCGGGCACAGCGAATACACTGCGCCTGTTGAAGGATTATAATTGTCAATATATGCACCTGAAACAGGTTCAACCAACGCTCCGTTGATGTAATTGCGAATTTTTTGCATAAAGCGAAAGTATGGAACAATTAGGTAATGATAAAATGATATTTAATGGCTTCCTTTTTTGTACACGAAGGGGCCACTAAAAGAAGAAACATGAAAGAACACGAATGAATACAAAATACCAGACGACAACACTTCGTGCCTTTCTTCTTTTAACAAAATTTGGGGCCTTCGTGTACAAAAATCATCTATTCAATTAAGTAAAAATTAACCAATGGAAGCTTATCTTTGCATTATGAAAGTTTTGACCAACAGGTTTGTTCCCCTTCTCATAGCCGTTTGGCTTATGGCCATTCAGGCAGGGATTCCTGTATACAAAATGATCTGTACCGAAGACGGACATACATCGGTATCTCTTACCCCTGCCCAATGTGAGGAAAAAGAAGACGACTGTTGCAAACCTTGTCCGGTAACGGAAAAATCACCCTGCTGCGATTTCAATCAATCAGTTCTCAAACTTGATGGTTGCCCTACCGTATACGAACCTCAACTTACAACCGGCCACTGGATTCCTTCGGTCGAATGGTTTTTTGCTCCTCTTCAATTATCACTATCAACCAACAATAACCTGACACAAGACCGCAGTTTTCCTGAGCGAAAGCAACCACGGCTAAGTATGATTCAGGTGTTCCGTATTTGATTTCCGTTTCCTTGTTGATTGGCTGACGCTGTTTGCGTTCGGCCTGTTTGTTTATTTTTCATTTCAATCACAAGATGAAACAAATCGGAATCATATTATTGGGCTGTTTGTGGCCCGGCATCTATGCCTTCTCACAAACCATTAAAGGAACCGTAACCGATGCCACTACCAAAGAGGCGTTGCAAGGTGCTACGCTTGTTTGGAAAAACACTCAGCAGGGAACGGTTGCCGATGCAAAAGGTGTTTTTGAAATTGCCTATCCATCCCAAACACCCGCGGTGTTGGTGGTGAGTTATATTGGGTATATAAGCGACTCGATTAGGTTTAACAACCAAACAGAGTTGCATATCAAATTAAACCCTTCGGCAACCCTAAACGAGGTTCAAATTACCGAAACCAAAGAGGCTTTGGCCTTTTCAACCATTGACCCCATGAACAGGCAAACCCTGAGTACCAAGGAGCTTACCAAAGCTGCATGTTGCAATTTGAGCGAAAGTTTTGAAACCAATGCCACCGTTGATGTTACCTACAACGATGCATTATCGGGAACCAAACAAATTAAAATGCTGGGACTTGATGGAGCGTATACCCAAACGCTCGTTGAACAACAGGGCGGTATTCGTGGTCTTTCTACCAATTTTGGGTTCTCGCATATTCCGGGCACATGGGCGCATAGCATTGATATCACCAAAGGTGTTGGATCGGTGGTGAATGGGTACGAAAGCATTTCGGGACAAATCAATATCGAACTATTGAAGCCCGAAAAAACCGACCGCCTGCATGTAAACCTGTACACAGGTGACTGGGGCCGGTATGAAACCAATATTCATTTGGGTCATAAATTCAACAAAGAATGGAGCACCGTATTGCTCACCCATGCCAGTACCGTTGCCAATAAAAACGATTTTAACAATGATGGATTTATAGATGTGGCCACAGGCTACCAATTGGGAGCGATTAACAAATGGAAGTACGAAAAACAAGGTAAAATCATGGCCTCATTTGGGGTGATTGCCAATTACGACAACCGAACGGGTGGGCAAATGGCGTATAGCAACCGGGCCGAAAACGATGCGAAACAAGTGTATGGTGTAGGCATTCAAACCAAACATCTTGAGGCCTATACGAAAACCGCCTTTGGCTTTGTGGGCCGCCCGTACAAAAGTGTAAACCTGCTGATGAATGCAAGGACGTATGAACACGATGCATTCTATGGTTTTAAATCATACAATGGCAAAGAGCAAACCCTCAATGCCAATCTGTATTATCAAACCATTATTAATACCAGCGACCATAAAATTAAAATGGGTGCCTCCTATTTGTTGGATAATTTTAATGAACGATACACCGTAAACACGAACGATTCGGCATTTACACGTACGGAGTCGGTTCCGGGACTTTTTGCCGAGTACAATTATGAAGTGCTCAATAAACTTTCACTGTTAGTTGGTGCGCGTACCGACTTCCACAATTTGTACGGAACCTTTTTTAACCCGCGTGCGCATTTAAAAGTGAATCTTTCTCAAACATCCGTTTTGCGTTTTTCGGGAGGAAGAGGAATGCGCGTAGCCAATATATTTGTGGAGCAACCTTTTTTGATGGCCAGCAACCGCAGGGTTGTGGTTGAGGAAGCCTTTAAACCTGAAGTAGCCTGGAACTACGGCATTTCCTTAACTCATAAATTTAAGGTCGCACACAAAAACGCTGCGTTGGTGGTGGACTTTTTCCGTACCGATTTTGAAAACCAGATTGTAACCGACCTCGACCAAAACACTCAGGAAGTACATTTGTACAACCTCAAAGGACAATCGTATTCAAACAGTTTTCAAACTGAGCTGAACTACGAACCTGTTAAGCATTTGGAAGTACGTTTGGCTTACAAATGGCAGGACGTTCGCACCAACTACAATGGCACGATGCTGCAAAAACCGTTAATCACCAAAGACCGTATCCTGTTTAATATTGCGTATGCCACGCATTTCGACAAGTGGAAATTTGATGCTACGGTTAAATGGTTTGGACAAAACCGTATTCCGAATACCAGCACCAACCCTACGGATTTGCAGATGGATGGATACTCGAAACCCTACTATACAGTGAATACACAAGTAACCCGTGCATTTAAACGTTTTGAAGTATATGCCGGTGCTGAAAATATTTTTAACTTTATACAACAAAAACAAATCATCGACCCGGCTAATCCTTTCGGAAACTACTTTGATGCCTCTATGATATGGGGTCCCGTAATGGGCAGGGTGTTTTATGTAGGATTCAGGATGAGCATCAAATAAATTTGTGATTTGTGATGTACGATTTGTGATTTAAAAACGTCCGTCACGCTGAGCTTGCCGAAGCGTTTTAGAATAATCATTTTCATTAAATGGCTTCGGTAAACTCAGCCTGACATATCGCGGACCTGTCGAAACATTTATCCATAATTAACACAATTAACATATTCAACATAATTAACCAACACCAACAATGAAAAACATCATCATCACCCTATCCATCCTTACCCTCGGTTTTGCGGCTAAGGCACAACAACAGGATTCAACAAAAAACGGTATTCAAACCATCCAAATTAAAACCTCGGCTGTATGCGATATGTGCAAGGAAACCCTTGAAAAAGCAATGGCTTACGAAAAAGGTGTAAAAGAATCAAACTTGGATGTAGACACTAAAATTCTAACTGTGGTATACGACCCTAAGAAAACTTCACCTGCCAAAATTAAGCTGGCAGTAACCAAAACAGGATACGATGCAGATGAAATGCCTGCTGATGACAAAGCTTACGAGAACCTTGATGGGTGTTGTAAGAAAGACGCCAAGCACTAATGCCAGTCCATAGTTATTAGACCACAGTCCATAGAAACACATTCGATGGACTGTGGTCTATGGACTATCGACTACAATATAAATTTCGGATGAATAAGGTTCTCGATATTGTAAATCTCATCCCATTTTTCCTGAGTGATAAGTTTTTGCTCCACAACAGTTATCTGGTGTACCGACTTCCCGGTTTGCAAGGCTTCTTTGGCAATACCCGAACAGGCTTCATATCCTAAAATCGGGTTGAGAGCTGTTACAATACCAATACTGTTCATCACCATATTGCGGCAGTTTTCTTCATTAGCGGTGATGCCATCAACACATTTTGATTGCAGGGCATAACAGGCATTCCCGAGGTACGATAAAGACGTAAATAAACTGAAAGCAATAACAGGCTCCATTACATTGAGCTGTAACTGCCCGGCTTCGGCAGCCATAGTAATGGTTACATCGGCACCAATCACATAATAAGCTGTTTGATTCACAACCTCAGGTATCACGGGATTTACTTTACCCGGCATGATGGATGAACCCGGTTGCAGTTTGGGTAAATTAATTTCATTAAACCCTGCACGTGGCCCGGATGATAATAAACGCAGGTCGTTGCAGATTTTTGACAATTTAACGGCACAACGCTTCATCACCCCCGAAATCTGTACATAGGCTCCCGTATCAGAAGTCGCCTCAATTAAATCTTCCGACAACACAACCGGAACCCCGCTGAGTTCAGCAAGGTAGCGAGTCACCAACTCAGGATAACCATCAGGAGCGTTGATGGAAGTACCAATGGCTGTGGCCCCCATGTTGATTTCCAGAATCAATTTTTGCGCCTCGCACAGGCGGTGAATATCTTCGGTGATGGTGGTGGCAAATCCATGAAACTCGGCACCCAACGTCATCGGAACAGCATCCTGCAATTGGGTACGCCCCATCTTAATCACACTTTTAAACTCCTCTCCTTTGCGTCCGAATGCATCACGCAAAACCGTCATTGCCTGAATCAAGCCTTCCATCTTTTTAAACAAAGCCAGACGGAAAGCCGTTGGATATGCATCGTTGGTGGATTGCGAACAATTGACATGGTTATTGGGATGCAACTGATCGTAGTCGCCTTTTTGAAGCCCCATGATCTCCAACCCCAAATTGGCAATCACCTCATTGGCATTCATGTTCACCGAAGTTCCGGCTCCTCCCTGAATCATATCCGTTGGAAACTGGTCACGGTGCTCTCCTGCAATCAACTTATCACATGCTTTGCTAATGGCATCAGCAACCGATTCACTCAGTACACCACAATCTTTATTTGCTAAAGCTGCGGCTTTTTTAACATAAGCCATTGCTTCAATCATCAATGGTTCCGTAGATTGCGGAATACCTGTGATATTGAAGTTTTCGAGGGCACGGGCGGTTTGAACCCCGTAATATGCATAATCAGGGATTTGTTTCTCACCCAAAAAATCATGTTCTATGCGAAATGCTGTCATAGCTTGGTGTAATTGATATGAAGGCGAATTAAACACAAAAAACCTGATACATGATGTGGTTAACCCTCCACTGGTTAAAACATTTCCACAACCGTAGGAAATTAAGGACAATAGTATAAACTTGTAGCTTACTTAAGAACACAAATTGGTATGCATTTAGCGATAGCCGGAAACATAGGATCTGGAAAAACAACACTCACTACTTTATTGGCCCGCCACTACAAGTACGAGCCTCACTACGAGGATGTGGAAGACAACCCATACATCAGCGACTTTTATGAGGACATGCAGCGTTGGGCTTTCAACCTTCAGATTTACTTTCTGAACAGCCGCTACAACTCATTGGTGCAGATGCAAAAAGGAAAAAAGAACATTGTACAGGATCGTACCATTTACGAAGATGCAAACATCTTTGCCCCCAACCTTCACTCCATGGGATTGTTGAGTACACGCGATTTTGAAACCTACCAAAAAATGTTTGATTCCTTGATCAGCACCATTAAACCACCAGATTTGCTGGTGTATTTACGAGCTTCGATTCCAACGCTTGTAAACCAAATTCAGAAACGTGGCCGCGAATACGAAGACTCAATTCGTTTGGATTACCTCCGCAGATTGAACGAACGGTATGAGGCATGGATATCAACCTATAAACACCGTTTACTGATTATTGATGTAGACAACCTGAACTTTGCCGACAAACCTGAAGATTTGGGATTTGTAATCAATAAAATTGAAACGGAACTCAACGGATTGTTTTAAAAGACTATAAAGATACGGCCCCTACGGGGCCGTTTTTTATTCCGTCAACTGTGTAAGAATAATGTATCATCCCTAAAGGGATTTTAAAACTATCCGTATGGCTTTGGTCTACCGGTATATCGTCCCTAGCGGGACTGGTTTACAGAATCAATTAAATGATTATCGGGATATTGTCAACTCCCACCATCCCTAAAAGGGAGTTCCGCGCACAGGTCTTTTAGAAAGGTGCGGTTGGTGCCCGCCAAGGGCAGGGATGCGCGAGGGCAAGTTGACAATATCCCGATAGTTCAGTATCAATTACACCGCCATCTCCCCAAGCTCCAGCCAGCGCAGCGACTTCTCGTCAATCTGGTTTTTCACTTGCTCAAACCGTGCTGCCATCTTTATAATTTCTTCATGATGTAATGATGTATCCGATAATTGTTTTTCCAGTTCCGATTTTTCGGTTTCCAGATTGGCTATCTCTGTTTCCAACTGCTCATATTCCATCTTCTCCTTATAACTCATCTTCTTTTTGGCTTCAACCTGCGCAGGTTTTACTTCTACCGCTTTCGGCTGACGGTCAGCCTTGCGTTGTTCTTCGGCCAATAATTCTTTTTCATCCTCTTCTTCCCGGTATTCACTGTACGTTCCGTTGTAATCACGCACCTGTCCGTTTCCTTCAAAAATAAACAAGTGATCCACCAGCTTATCCATAAAATAACGGTCGTGGCTCACCACAATCAAACAACCTCCAAATCCCTGTAAAAAATCTTCAAGTTTGGTTAAGGTCAATAAATCCAAATCGTTGGTCGGCTCATCCAAAATCAGGAAGTTTGGATTTTTCATCAGCACCGTAAGCAAAAACAAACGCCTGCGTTCTCCCCCGCTCAACTTCGAAACGTATGTATACTGCATTTCGGGCGGGAACAAAAAGTGGGTCAGAAACTGTGAAGCCGGCAACGAACTGCCATCACCCAAAATAATCACATCGGCAATATCCTTCACCACCTCAATCACACGTTTGTCTTCCTTGAGTTGGATTCCTGACTGAGAATAATATCCGTACACAATGGTATCACCCACCCTGATAGCTCCTCCATCGGGTTGTTCCTGCTGGGTAATGAGGTTTAGAAAGGTGGATTTTCCCACTCCGTTTGAACCAATGATGCCAATCCGTTCACCCTTTTTAAAAGAGTAATCAAACCCATCCAGAATCACCTTTTCGCCATACGCTTTGCGAACTTTTTTAAGTTCCAGAATATTCCCTCCGATACGGCTCATGCGCACTTCGAGCTTCAGCTCCTGACGTTTTTTGCGGCTGTTGGCTTTGGCTTCAATATCATAAAAAGCATCAATCCTCGATTTTGATTTGGTACCGCGGGCCTTAGGCATTCTGCGCATCCATTCCAGCTCCTTTTTCATGAGCTGTTTGGCTTTGCCTGCTTCTATATCATAAATCTCCTCCCGCTCATCACGTTTCTCTAAAAAGTAAGAGTAGTTACCTTCATGGCGGTACATCTTGCCCTCATGCAATTCTAAAATTTTGTTGCATACCCTGTCTAAAAAATAACGGTCGTGGGTAACCATTAAAAGTGTAATCGTGCTTTGCGACAGGTATTCTTCCAACCACTCAATCATATCCAAATCCAGATGATTGGTAGGCTCATCCAAAATAATCAGCTCGGGATTATCAAGCAGCACAAGCGCTAACGCCAAACGTTTTTTCTGTCCACCACTCAACGAATCTATGTATTGCGTAAGGTCGGTGATGGTAAACTTTGAAAGAATGGTTGTCAGTCTGCGTTCATAATCCCAGGCTTGCAGCTCATCCATTCGGTTGCTGGCACGCTCAAAACGTTTATGGGTTTCATCGTTGTAATCATCGGCTTGTGCATGCACCGCATCTTCGTATTCGCGAATAGCAGATAACAAAGTTGAATTGGCTCCGTTAATCAGGTCCTGAATGGTTTCATGCATTCCAAAATCCGGCTCCTGATCCAGAAAACCAACGCGTATACCGTGGCGCATCGAAACCTTACCGGAATCCGGGGTATCTTTTCCTCCGAGTATTTTGAGCAGGGTTGATTTCCCAACCCCATTGTTAGCTATCAATGCAACTTTTTCACCCTGACTCAATCCAAAACTGATGTTCTTAAACAGTACCTTCTCTCCATAGTTTTTGGTGAGTGCTTCAACCGACAAATAATTCATGGCCGCGAAGATAGTGTTTAGCCTTGAGGGATTGATGGCACCGGGTTCTTTTAATATACTGAAAACCTGTTTTATGAAAAATACTTCTGTCATTCCCAAAAATTCTATCCTAACGTGCTTCTGACTCGACAATAAAAGCATTCATTTATACAAACTGTCATCATTTTAGGAATCTAAGTTTTTGTCTTTATCATGAAGTTTGTGGAGTATTCACCCATAATTATCTCTACATTTTGGGTAAAACATACACATATCTGTAAGTGTTTGGCACAGAATTCAAATACTATATCGCTGTATTATTGCACTTTACATTTTAAAATCCATATTGGCAAAGAGATTGGTATAAGGTGGTCAAACCAAATCATAACAACATGAAAAAAATGATCATCATTACATTAGCACCATTTTTATTCGGAGCTATTGCCGCTGAAGCGCAAACATCTGCAACAGTGACTGAAACTGCCATTTCAACAAGTACCACGTTAACCTCCGACAAAACACCTGTGAAACCTGAAGAACTACCTGAAACTGTTCGTAAAGCCTTAGAAGCTGATGAATACAAAGGTTGGAACTTTTCTCAAGCCAGTTTAGTAAAATCTGAAAACTCAGAGTACTACGAAATTGAATTAAAACAAGAAGAGAAATCTGTTGTTGTAAAATTAGATAAAGAAGGTAAAAAAGTAGATTAATTACTGAAGGCTTCATAAGTTTCATAGGTTAAAAAGGCTGGGGATTTATCCCCGGCTTTTTTGTTATATTCGAAACAGTTTACCTGCACATATAAACCTGAAACAGTTAACCCATTTTACATGAAGAAGTCCATTCTTATTATAGAAGATGATATGGCCTTTGCCAACATGTTATCATCCTTTTTATCCAGACAGGGGTTTACTGTTCAAACTTCGGGAACATACAAAAACGGACTTGCTCTGCTGGCAGAAAACAGTGCCGATATTGTTATTTCTGATTACAGGTTACCTGACGGAAACGGATTGGATCTGTTAAAGCACCTGCGAAACAAAGGTATTGCAACTCCTTTTATCATCATGACGGGATTTCATGATATCAGGACAGCCGTTCGCAGTATGCAAAATGGAGCATTCGACTATATCACCAAGCCGGTTAATCCGGATGAGATGCTGATGGTTATTGCCGAAGCTCTTAACCCCAAAGAGGAAATGACACCTCAGCGTACCTCCATTAAACAAGTACACGGGGAAAGCAGCACAGCCCAAAAGCTTCATGAATATATAGAACTGGTTGCCCCGACTAACATGGCGGTTATTATTCAGGGTGAAAGCGGAACGGGTAAAGAGTATGTTGCCAAAACCATTCATGCATTGAGCAGCAGGGCATCCAAACCTTTTGTTGCCATCGACTGCGGAGCCTTATCGAACGAACTGGCATCAAGTGAGCTTTTCGGTCATGCAAAAGGCGCTTTTACAGGAGCTGTTCAAGCCAAGAAAGGACAATTTGAATTTGCCAACGGAGGAACTCTTTTTTTAGATGAAATAGGAAACTTAAGCTACGAAACCCAGGTGAAGTTATTAAGGGCATTACAGGAAAAAATCATTCAGCCTGTGGGCAGCCTTGATTCCGTCAAAACGGATGTGAGACTGATTGTTGCCACCAACAACGACCTGCAAAACAGTGTCAGGGCCGGAACATTCCGGGAAGATTTATTCCATCGACTCAATGAATTTTCAATATCCACCCCCTCCCTGCGCGAACGGCTGGATGATCTCCATCTGTTTATTAAGCATTTTATTGAGCAGGCAAATGCTGAATTATCCAAAAATATACTAGGAATTTCTCCGGAGGTATCGGCCATATTTGAAGCTTATGATTGGCCGGGTAATTTGCGCGAACTGAAGAATGTAATAAGACGATCGGTTTTATTATCCAAAACGGAAATCATCGAAGTTGATGTGCTTCCAATGGAAATGAAAGATATACTTTCGGAGCCTGTTCATACAGCAACAGCTAATGATACCAACCTCAAAGCCATTCAGGAATTAACTGAGAAAAAACTTATTGAAAAAACATTGACTGCCGTTAAATACAATAAAACAAAAGCCGCACGTTTATTGAATATTGACCGCAAAACCCTGTACAATAAAATGGAGAAGTACAATCTTTAAGTTTCGTTTTGCAGTTGAAACAATAATATATTCAGTTCTTTGATTACGTTATTAATCCGTATCGTAAACGGTTCAAAAGAATCAGCCTTATCCAATTCAACCTCCAATATTCTACATGTTCTTCCCAGTTTTTCCGCGCCTGCCAACCCCAGGCGGCCCGCAACCCTGTGTAACACTTCATAGCAGGCCGTTTTATCCGGTTGCCGCAAGTATGCTTTCAAATCAGCTATATCCTGTCGTGTCTCATCAATAAAGGATTGGATATTTTCAGCAACCAAAGCATCATCATTCATTGAGAATTGCCTGAGTGTTGTTAAGTCGTATGCTACTTCGTTAAACCTGCTGATTTTTCTTAGTAAATCAGATTCCGTAAAGGGCTTGGTTAAAATATCATCAAACCCGCTATCTAAAATATACTGTTGCTCTTCAGGCAAAGCTTGTGCTGTTACAGCTACTACTATTGCATTTGGGGAACGTTGCCTGATTTCTTTGCACAACTCCACTCCATTCATATCCTTCATCCTGATATCAACCAAAAACAACGGCATTTTTTTCTCGGGATGTGTTGCAAGCAATTCGGCTGCCGATGAGAAAACACGATGCTCAATCCCATGTTTTTCAAAAATGCCTTCACACACTTTTCGGATAAACGCGTCATCATCCGTAACCCATACTTTCTCAAAAGAAAGCTTCTCTCCTGCTGTTACCACCGGTATACTATCCGCTTCTCCCGATTCGGATTCAGGTAACTGAAACAACACTCTGAATACAGAACCCTTATTCAACTCACTTTTAACATCCAGCACTCCGTTCATTGCCTGAACCAGCTCTTTGGTAATGGTAAGCCCCAACCCGGTTCCCCCGTAATGGTTTGCTATATCACCTGTTCCCTGTTCAAACTCATTAAAGACTTTTTCCAACTGTTGCTCATTCATTCCTATGCCGGTATCTGTAACAATAAACGCAATCTGGTTATTACCGTCTTCTCCCGGCTCAATATCAATTTGCAATTGTACTTCACCCTTTTCGGTAAACTTAAATGCATTGCCCAACAGGTTATACAATATTTGTTTTAACCGGAATACATCTCCTGTATAATAAGTACCGGGTGCTACATTGTGTGAAACCGTAAATACAAAGTTTTTATCCTTGCCCGACACTTTAAACGCCTGCTCCAGTTCCGTTATTAAATGAAACAAATCAAAAGGAGCATGTGTGATGGACACCTTGCCTGATGCAATACGGCTGTAATCAAGAACCTCATTTACCACTTGCATTAAGTGTAATGATGACTGATAAATGGCTTCAATATTTTCATCTGTATTGGTATGCTGTTTACTCTGCTCCGTAAAACCGATTATCGCCTGTAACGGGTTACGAATCTCATGGCTCATATTGGCCAGAAACCGTTGTTTGGCAACAGCAGCCTGCTCTGCATCATCTTTAGCAATTTGCAGTTCTTTACGGTAAGTATTGCTGCGCGTTATATCAAACAAAATAAGCAATGAAAGCACTCCGATGATGATAAAAAAAACGACCATAATAACATTGAACCTGAACACCCCATGCTGTAGTGTACTGGCGGCCTGTTTACTTTCTGTATAAATGGCGTGAGCCTCCGATTGTTTGATTTCAGATAATATAACATAAATGCTTGCCAGCAGTTGATTGCCCGACTCAAGCAGCAGTTTCTCCTTATTGACAAACTGATAGGTACGCCTCTGTTGCTCGGTAGTCCATTCTGAAAGCTGCTTCATTATTACCCTCTGGATACTATCCTGCTGAGAACGGGAGATTGTATCAATTTTGGTATTACTTTCCTCTATTACCGTTTTTTGAGGGTCTTGTTTGCCCTTCTTCTTGCCAAATATTTTATCAAACAAAATACCCATTTGAGTTTTGGATGATTGATTTTCGACAGGTACCGATTCTAATATGGTTATGGTTTTACTGCTGGATGTAACAACATTTGTATCGGATTTTTGAGAATTGGCCAAAAGTAATCTGGTGAGCAGATCAATATTCCGTTTAAACTGATTATTTTTTACAACATTCGTTTTAAGTTTAAGGTAACGGACATACACAATTTTGTGGTGTTGAATCAACCGTTTTAAGGAATCAATTCCGGCTATCGAACTGCTGTTGTCCTGAGTATACAATGCCAGCGAATCAAGCTGCCCCTGAATATGATTGAACACTTTCGACAAATCAGTAATGGATTGTTTGGATTTACTCCCAACTTCATTGTACTGAAACTGATTTAACTGATGAATAGAGTAATATAAGTTGTCAATCAACGCGAGGCGCTTATTGGGTGTCGTTAACTTAACCACAGCCTGCTGCGTTTCTTTAAAAACGGTATGTATGATTACCCACGACAATGATACGGCAAGCACTACCGTTAAAAGAGCCAGTAATACCTTTCCCTTGGCCGAAACAAATACCGTATCAATGGATAATTTACTTTTCATTCAAGTCACACAATTTACTCTTGTTTATTGCTTCAACCAAATTCTAATGATGCATGTAATACCAATACCATTTTTATAACAATGGTATAATGCCGGTGCAATAGCTGTTTAGTCCAATGTAATCGGGCTGTTACAGATATGCTTCCGGTATTATACAGAAGATATAGCCCCTATCGAAATATTTTATACTTTTACTCAAAAAAAATGAACGTACAACACAAAGACAACGGTCAAAAAGGAGCCTTTTACATTGAGCTTGAAAACAGGCGCGTAGCCGAAATGACCTATGTTTGGGCTGGCAACAATCGTTTTATCATCGACCATACCGAAGTGTCGGATCTTTTAAAAGGAAAAGGTGCGGGCAAACAATTGCTCGAAGCAGCCATAGCCTTTGCCCGTGAAAAAGGCTTTAAAATAACTCCTCTCTGCCCGTTTGCCAAAGCTATATTTGATAAAACACCTGCTTATGCTGATGTGTTATGGTAGCGCAAACTCGCTTCAACCACTTTACGGTTCAGCTTTTTTCTTCCCAGATTTCAACCAAATGAATAATGGTTTCAGTTGCTTTGGCCATATCCTGAACCGAAGTCCATTCGTATTTTCCGTGAAAGGCGTGTTCTCCGGCAAAAATATTCGGGCATGGCAATCCCATAAATGAAAGACGGCTTCCATCCGTTCCGCCTCTGATACTGGTGCGTTCGGCTTTAAGTCCGGTACGGGCAATGGCTTCGAGTGCGTATTCACTCACCTGAGGATGCTCATCCAAAACCAGTTTCATGTTCCGGTATTGCTCCTGAACTGTAAACGTAAAGGTACTGTTTGGATATCCTTTCATTACCTGCTCCGTAATTCCTTTCAACTGATTCTCAATATCCACAAGGATTTGCGTATCAAAAGCACGAATAATGAATTTAAGTTCAGCTTTATCCAGAGTGCCTGAAATGGAGGTGGGATGCATAAAAGGCTCTTTGTTTTCGGTGGTTTCGGGCGACAGGGAATCTTTAGGCAAAGCAGCAACAATATCAGACGCGATTTTGATAGCGCTTTCCATTTTATTTTTGGCAAATCCCGGATGGACAGGAACGCCATCAATGGCAATCGTAACACCATCGGCACTAAAGGTTTCATCCTCCAGATGCCCGGCCGTTTCACCGTCCATGGTATAGCCAAAATCGGCAGCCAGCTTTTTCATATTAACCTTATCCACGCCTCTTCCGATTTCTTCATCAGGTGTAAACAAAATACGAATGGTTCCATGCTTTACTTCGGGATGTTGCACCAGATAACGTGCAGCTTCCATAATCTCGGCAACCCCTGACTTGTTATCCGCTCCAAGCAAGGTTGTTCCGTCAGCCGTTATAATATCATTCCCGGTTTGGGTTTTCAAATCAGGATGCTCTTCCGGTTTCAACACAATCTTTGTATCGGCAGGTAATACAATATTTCCACCCTGATAATTGCGGTGCATGATGGGCTTCACATTCGTTCCGGTACAATCAGGTGACGTATCCATGTGCGAGCAAAAACAAATAACAGGAACCTTCTTATCGGTAGTAGCCGGAATGGTTGCATACACATATCCGTTCTCATCCAAATGCGCATCGCTGATACCCAGTTCCAATAATTCCTTTACCAATAAACGGCCTAAGTCCTTTTGTTTTTCGGTGCTTGGGCAGGTAGGTGAGTTGGGGTCGGCCTGTGTATCAATTTGTACATAGCGACAAAAACGTTCTGTCAGTGATTGAGCGTCTATAGTGTGTTTAGCTGTCATGGTTTCTAAAATATGTCCGCGAATATATTTGATTTATACTTCCTCTGTTTCTTTTCACCGCTGATTATATTTGTTCGATGAACCTTAAAAACCTCTTGATGGAGGAACACAGCAAGAAACAAAAGGATCGCATCATTGCTTTTGTGGGGGATGATATTGCCTCATTTGCGGAACTGGTATCCTATGTACAATCAAATGATGTTGAACTTGCCCAGCGGGCCTCGTGGCCTTTTTCCTATATAGCCATCGACCATCCTCAGTGGATGAAACCTTACCAGCACCAACTTCTCTTAACACTATCTAAACCTACTGTTCACGATGCGGTGAAGCGGAATATTCTGCGCATCTGGCGCGAACACTTGCCCGAAGAAGAAATATTAGGTGAAGTATTCGACCAATGTTGTCTTTTTCTACGTAATCCTCATGAAGCCGGTGCCATCAGAGCCTTTTCGATGCAGGTTATGGGGGAGATTGTTGTCCAGTTCCCGGAGTTAAAGCATGAGTTGATGCTTACCGTTGACGATGCCTTGTTGCATACCTCTCCGGCTCTTGCTTCGAGCGCCCGCAAGATAAAAAAGCAGCTTTCGAAAATTTGAAACAAATGCTTTGAATAAGACTCAGATTGAATAAATTGCAGTTGCGTATCTTAAAACCTCTAAATCATAGTATATGAAAAAGAAAGTACTTATTACCATCGGACTTACGCTTATTGCACTTATCGCATTGCTTACGTGGTTGAGATACTATACCAAAAGCCATAGTCCGGCTGCGGTTGTAACCATTAGCTTAAGCGGTGCCGATATCTCCGTAAATTATTGTCAGCCGTACAAAAAAGGACGATTGATTTTTGGTACGGAAGAATCGGGAGCGTTGCAACCTTATGGAAAATACTGGCGTGTAGGTGCCAACGAGGCCACACTTTTTAGCACCACCAAAAACCTGATTATAAACGACCAACCCCTGAAAGCGGGTAAATACAGTTTATATGCATACCCGGATAAAGACTCGTGGCAAATTGTACTCAACTCCGATTTCGACCGTTGGGGTATGCCTGCACCTGAGCCCGAAATGGATGTGGTTAAAACCACTGTAGCCGCCTCTAATGATGCTCCTTTAGCCGAACAGTTCCATCTGGAGTTAAATACTGTTGATTCCACACATTTGAATATGGTTTTGCACTGGGACCAAACCATGGTTACGGTTCCGATTACGGTTGAGTAATCGTTATTATATAAAAAAGACGCCATAAATGGCGTCACTTCGGCATGGTTCCAAACACCCGGTCCCACAAATCGGTTGAAACACCGAATGCTTTGTTTTCATACATGGGATTATGGTGCTTGTGGTGATGCGCCCAAAAAAACTTAATGGGCTTTACCGGCTTGTAAGCATGCACCATATAATGGATAAAGGTATACATCATATAACCGATTACAAATCCACACATAAAGGCCGGAGTGAAATCGCGCAGCAATACATACCAGATACCATAAAAGATAAGCACCAGTAAAGTTCCCGGAACCGGAGGCATCATCAGTCTTTCCTTATCACGCGGGTATTCGTGGTGCACACCATGAATCACATATTGAAAATTACTTTCCTTGATATGAAACAAAAAACGGTGCATGATATATTCAACCAAAGTCCAGATAAAGCCCCCTGCAACAAACAACAAAACTGTTGTTTTAACATCCTGTTCGTTCAGGTACAAAAAAATCCCGGCTGCCGTCCCATAAGTGATTACATGAATAAGTGGATTGGTTTTGGTAAATACCTCAAGCCATTTATACCTAAACAATGTTCCTTGTCCTTCTTTTTTTACGTATTTCATATCGGGATAAAAGTCTATGCTGTCAGTTCCAAATTTTTCTCGTAACAAATATCGGTTAAAGTGGGAATCTGGTCAATAATATGCAATTCTTTTAGTTCATGAAGAATTCCACGCATGTGTTGCTCATTGATTTCGGGATGACAGGCATACTCCAATTCCTTAAACCATTCCATGGCATCTTCGGGTTTAATACCATAACGCTGGGCAACTAAAGCAGGTGCTTCGCTGTTATTTTTAAGCACCAGACAAGAGAGGTTGATAGTGGATAGAATATCCGTCAGTACCGACTCATGATGTTCAATAAAATCCTGACGCACCGCAATCACAAAGCATGGCCACGGAGTGCGACACTCGCCTATTTTGCGAAACTCACCCGAATCAACATAAGGTTTGGTGGTAAATTTTTCCCACATAAACAACTGTGCTTCATCCTTGTTCAATGCTTCACGGGCTCCATCCAAATTCCCAACCACTTTAAAGTCTTCATCCGAAAGCGTAAGTCCTGTTTGTTTGGCATGTACATAAGCCATCAGATGCGAACCCGATTTATACCTGCTGATAGCATACTTTTTACCGGCCATCTCATTTGTATGCTGAATACCGGATTGGGCATTCACAAAAATGCCCCAGATAAGCGGTGAGTTCACATAAAACTGAACAATACGACTGGGGTTTCCGGCCATGATATCACTCACCACACCTTCGGTGAGAGCTATGGCAATATCCAGTTCAGCATCACGCAACGCTTTACACATGGCGCCTGTGCCTCCCGGTACATCTTTCCAGTCAATCTTTATTCCTTTTTCGCTGAATTTGTTTTGCTCAATGGCCAGATGCCAGGCAAGGTTAAAATGCTCGGGGACGCCTCCTACTCTTACTTTCATATTGATGGTTATGATGAAATTAAAATTAATGATTATCGGGATATTGTCCCCCTCTAAAGGGAGTTTCGCGCACAAGTCTTTTAGAAAGTGTGCGGTTGGTCCCCGCTAGGGGCAGGTTGACATCTTCCCGGTAATCAGTTTAAAATTGCTTGCAAAAGAGAGTACAAAATTAAAACAAGATTGGTTTTGCACACTGAGAGAAATCATATTCTCTAATCTTCCTGGCGGGCTTCTTTACGCAAATCTATCACCGTGTTGCGCTTGATGCTCCTGCCCTTTCGTATTTCCACCAACGCCTTTTCAACCACTACATTCAACTCGTACCCCAACAACAAAATATAGGTATTGATATAGATGAGCAGCATGATTACAATCAAAGCACCAATGGAACCATATATTTTATTGTAAGCATTAAACACATTTACATACAACGAAAACAAATACGTGGTGAGCAATGTAACCGCACAGGCAAATATGGAACCCGGGGTAAAAAAAGTCCATTTACTGTTTTTGCTTGGAGCGAAATAATAGATGCAGGAAATGATGGTAAGAATGATACACACAACCATACCGTTGTTTAACACAAACAACAAAACGGGTGTTGCCTTGCTCGGAAAATATTTGGTATGATCGAGCCAGTTGATAATCCAGTTGCCTCCGGTAACCAATACCACCGAAACCAAAATGGCCACCGTAACAATAACCGACAGAATGATGGCAATCACCCGTTGTTTCCAAAAGCTGCGGGTTTCTTTCTCCTTGCCGTAGCGGTTCAGGGTATTCATCAATGAATGAAAACCATTGGTACTAAAATAAATGGCCAGCAAAAATCCAACCGACAACAAACCGCTGCGCTGGTGCTTTAAAATATCAACCAATGTTGATTTGACATTTTTAAAAGCGTTGTTGGGAATGATACCTTCCAGAAAAAACAGGATTTCATCAGGCGATTGGTGCAGGGGCAGATAGGCAATCAGCGTAAAGAAAAAGATAGCCGTTGGAAACAGTGACAAGAAAAAGGTAAACGACAAAGCCGAGGTACGCAGGTGAATATCCCTTGTATCCACCCAGCGTATAAAAAACTCGAATACCGAATACCAGGATATCTCTTTGTATCCCGGAAATTGTTTGCGTTGCAAAAAGCCAATAACACCCTTGGCAAACCTGCTTCGTAAAAACAGTCCTAGCAGATTTTTAGGTTTTACACTTTGTACAATTTCTTCGGGTTTACGCATTAAAATAAGCGCTGAATTTTTGAAACAAATGCTCCGGACAACGGGTTGGCCTGTTTGTTTTCATATCTACAAACACAAGGGTTGAACTGCCCGTAGCCAGCAATACCGATTCTTCGTTGAACACTTCATACGTTAACACAATCTTCACGGTTGGCAATTCGGCCAGCGTGGTTCGTATGGTTAAGAGGTCATCGTATTTTGCCGGACGTTTATAATCAATATTCAAATTCACCACCGGCATCATCACGCCTTCATCTTCCAAACTTTTATAGGTGATACCGATTTTGCGCAAAGCATCGGTTCGGGCTTCCTCAAAATACAATGCGTAGTTACCATGGTATACTACTCCCATCTGATCGGTTTCCCCATAACGAACGCGAATATTGGCTTCGGTAATCATCATAGGTTATAGATGTTTTGCAACCATTTGCGCGATGGTATGTCCGATAGACAAACTCGAAGTAGCCGCTGGTGAAGGCGCATTGAGAATATGAATGGCATGAGGTTTTTCAATAATTTTAAAGTCATCGAGCAAACCTCCGGTACGGTCGCAGGCCTGCGCACGTACACCGGCTTCAGCCGGTATCAGATCATCCTCCTCTATTTCGGGAATAAATTTTCGCAATGCATTGGTAAACGCTGTTTTGCTGAACGAACGGTAAAACTCGCCCATCCCTGTTTTCCAGTATTTTGCAGCCACCTTCTGAAATCCGGGCCATGCTAAACTTTCAAACAACTCACCGGCATGCACATCTGTTTTTTGGTATCCTTCGCGTCTGAAAGCCAATACCGCATTCGGTCCGGCCTCCACACCCCCATCAATCATGCGGGTAAAGTGAACACCTAAAAAAGGGAAATCAGGATCGGGAACCGGGTAAATCAGGTTCTTCACCAGACTGCGTTTTCCGGGTTTGAGCATATAATACTCTCCTCGGAACGGGATGATGCGGGTATCAACTTTCTCACCCGCCATTTGAGCAACCTTATCGCAATACAATCCGGCACAGTTCACAATCATCTTTGTTTCATAAGCCATTGCATCGGTTTTCACCACGGTAAAGTTGGTGTACTCTTCAATATCCGTCACCTTGCTGCCTGTACATACTTTACCTCCCCATTTTTCTACCCACTCCGCCATCTTGTAACAAACCTCAGTATAATCAATGATACCGGTATAAGGCACATGAATGGCTCGCAAGCCACCTTCTAAGTGTGGCTCAAACGATTTGATTTCATCCGCTTCAACATAATGAATATCGGTCAACCCATTTTCCAAACCGCGCTGGTATAAATTCTCGAGCAGGGGTAATTCCCAGTCTTCGGTAGCCACCACCAGCTTGCCGCATAAGTCGTATGAAATCTTATTCTCGTCACAAAAATCAATCAGCATCCTGTATCCTGTGATACAGTTGATAGCTTTTAAACTACCCGGCTTGTAATACAACCCCGAGTGAATCACACCACTGTTATGCCCTGTTTGATGAGCTGCCAATGTTTGTTCTTTTTCAAGAACCACTACTTTTAAATCCGGGTTTTGTTTGAGCAGGTTGTAAGCGCTTGCCAGTCCCACAATGCCTCCGCCTATAATTACGATATCGTATTGCATGAATAAATTTTAGAGGCCGCAAATTAAAGGTTGAAAACCGGGAAACAAAAGTTATCTATCGGCTTTGCTGAACAGCCTATGGATTACTAACCACAGAAAGAATTAAATCCATACAAAGCATGTGTAACAAAACCGCTAACGCGACTCATTATACTTTGCTGAAATTATTTGTCTATCACGAACAAACCTTTGTCTGTTGTAAACACTTTATTGTCTTGTGTTAAACGAATGAAATACAATCCTGCCGGTAAATTATCCCGCTGCAATTGAATGGATTGTCCTGAGATATTTTTGATTTGTTTTACCTGTAACCCTAAAGTATTGTATAGAGTCAGTGTTGCGTCTTTGAGTACAATGTCTGCATACAAAGTTGTCTCATTTGAAAACGGATTGGGATAAACTGAAATCGCATTTTCAACAGCAATCTCTTCAAACCCTGTATTTGTAATGGTATCGGGTGTATACTCCCATAAATCGTTACGGTTTCTTGCTAAAGAAGCATCCCATCCCATTCCGATATAACCTTTTCCTCCAATTACAAAACCTACAGCTATTGATCTTGCTGTCCCTCCAAAATTTGCTTTTCGCGTCCATACATCACTTGCTGGATTATAGGCCCAAAAGTCTTTGTACAAATTACTACCAGCGCCCTGACCTGCGGAGCCTGTCCCTATATATCCCCTCGCCCCTATCGAAAACCCGACAGCTGAAAACCTCGGAAGTCCACCAAAATCTGCCTTCTGAGTCCAGTTATCTGATGCAGGATCATATTCCCAAAAGTCATTACAAAAAGTCGTTGTAGTAGAACCTGTTCCACCCGTTCCAACATATCCTTTATTACCTATTGAAAACCCCACTTGAGAATATTGCCCGCAACCGGGATAGCTCGCTTTTTCAGTCCAATCATTAATGTTACGGTCGAATTCCCAAAAGGCATGTGCTCTTCCAAGCACGTATACTTTTGAACCTATAGAAAAACATACCTCAGCACCGAATACTCCTGCTATAGGAGCAAGTTCTATCCAACTGTCCAAGGTTGTATCATATTCCCAAAAATCACCATAATTCCTTGCTAAATCACCACCAAATCCCATATAACCTTTTGCTCCACTAGACGTCCCAATAGTCCAACCACGATAACCTCCCCCAAAATTTGCTTTCTGTGTCCAAACATTTGTAGCGGAATTCCACTCCCAAAAATCATTTAGAATTGTATCTAACGGATTATTATATCCCGTACCAACATATCCTTTGGTTCCAATGGAGAACCCCGCAGCTCCCAGACGTGTAGCAGCTCCCATTGGTGCTTTTTGAATCCATATATTTTGTGCAGTTGCGATTCCTGAAATTACGAATACTGCAATAAGTAGTCTTGTTTTCATTTTAAATGATTTTAGTTTATTAATCGACCCGCACCTGCCTTTGTAAATGCAATTTACTATACTATAACTTTTTTTGAATTTTATTCTTCCAATACCGATGGCCGTATCCCGCATATACCTCTTCACCGGCAGCAATATCGGTTGATGCTACCAAACACACATCCCCTTCTTCGTTGATGGTGATGGTGGCATTGTTCTTTAGG
Organism: uncultured Bifidobacteriaceae bacterium; assembly: GCA_964392775.1. Classification (GTDB taxonomy): domain Bacteria; phylum Bacteroidota; class Bacteroidia; order UKL13-3; family UKL13-3; genus UKL13-3. The sequence continues at coordinate 13,228 of CAYMRD010000011.1, read as the reverse complement.
ATGGTTTGACCAAAAGCCCCAGCATCATTGGCATATTTGGCAAAACAGTCCACATACTGTGAATCCATAATCGTTCCATCCAATAAACTGATAAAATAATCATCCTGATGGCGTTCGGCCCTGTGGTTGGCTTCCTCCTGGGTGAGTATCTCTCCTTTAAACAGTGAAATAATTTCGTTGGGATAAATGGCTATGGCAGTAAACAAGCCCAACCCTGCTCCCGTTATGGCCGATGAATCCACATACAAATAATCTGCTTCCGCAGCATCAATGGATTCGGGTAATTCGTATTCGGGAGCTTTCATGGCAATGGTTGTTGAAGGGTAAGATTAGACTATTCAGGGTAATTATCCTCGTAAAATAGCAGATACAGTTCTTTCTCATTTCCAAATTTCTTCCCTTATCTTCGCACACTTTTTATTCTAGTATGAGTCAGGAAGAACTATTACGTAAACGCAGAACCTTTGGTATTATCAGTCACCCGGATGCGGGAAAAACCACCCTCACCGAAAAGCTGCTCCTGTTTGGAGGAGCGATTCAGTCGGCCGGAGCGGTAAAAAGCAATAAGGTGCGTAAAAGCGCAACCTCCGATTTTATGGAGATTGAAAAGCAGCGTGGAATCTCGGTGGCTACTTCCGTAATGGGATTTGAGTACAACGGATACAAGGTAAATATTCTGGATACACCCGGTCACAAGGATTTTGCCGAAGATACCTACCGCACGCTAACAGCTGTGGACAGTGTTATTTTGGTGGTAGACTGCGTAAAAGGTGTAGAGGAACAAACCCGCAAACTGATGGAAGTATGCCGCATGCGCAATACTCCGGTGATTGTGTTCATCAATAAACTGGACCGTGAAGGACAGGATCCTTATGATTTGCTCGAAGAAATTGAAAAAGAACTGAACATCCATACCCGCCCGATGACCTGGCCGATTGGCGTAGGATCTACGTTTCAGGGCGTATACAACCTCTATGATAAACAGCTGGAGTTGTTTGCTCCTAACCGTAGCAAAATATCAAGTGATGTAGTTGAGGTTAAAGATTTGAATGATGCGGTGCTGGATGCCAATATTGGCGAAAAAGCCGCCAATAAATTACGTGAAGATGCCGAGCTGATTGAAGGTGTGTACGAACCGTTTAACAACGAACTATACTTAGAAGGCTATCTGGCTCCTGTGTTTTTTGGCAGTGCCATCAATAATTTTGGAGTCAGAGAGTTGCTGGATACGTTCGTAAAAATCGCGCCTGAGCCCCGCTCCCGCTTTACCGAAGAGCGTGAGGTATTACCTACCGAGAAAAACTTCTCAGGGTTTATATTTAAGATACACGCTAACCTCGACCCTAATCACCGCGACCGTATTGCGTTTTGCCGCATCGTGTCGGGTAAGTTTGAACGTAACAAATTTTACCAGCATACCCGCCTCGATAAAAAACTGAGGTTCTCCTCACCCACCAGCTTTATGGCCAACGAAAAAAGTGTTGTGGATGAAGCCTTCCCGGGTGATGTTGTGGGATTGTATGATACCGGAAACTTTAAGATTGGTGATACGTTAACCGAAGGTGAAAATATTCAATTCAAAGGAATCCCCAGTTTCTCGCCTGAAATCTTTAAGGAACTGGTGAACAAGGACCCGATGAAAACCAAGCAGCTTGAAAAAGGTATTGAGCAGTTGACCGATGAAGGGGTAGCGCAGTTGTTTACCCAACAACCCGGTAATGTTAAGATCATTGGCACGGTTGGAGATCTCCAGTTTGAAGTGATCCAGTTCCGTTTACAGGCCGAGTATGGAGCTTCGTGTGCATTCCGCCCGCTGAGCTACGAAAAAGCGTGTTGGTATACATCTGAGAACAAACAAGCACTCGATAAATTTACAACTATCAAACGTCACAATATTGCGCACGATAAAGAAGGTCGCCCGGTGTTTTTAGCTGATAGTTTATGGGCGCTCAAAATGACTCAGGACAATTACCCGGATATTCAGTTCCACTTTACTTCGGAGTTTAAAACCGAGCAATCGAGCATTCAGAATGCCAACGCCTGGAAATAAGAAAACGGAATCTTGTTTCAATACGTAGTGTTACCCCAAACAAAAAAGTCGAAAGAAAAATCTTCCGGCCATGTCTGCCTGTGGGACACTTTTGTTTATTCTTAGTGACTGCCGGGAGTTATAATGATTCATTATGTGTTGACGCATTTTACCGGTTTTTCAGTTACATTTGGCGAATAATTATTCGACACAAATCACGAGTAAAATGCGCATCATAAGGTTGTTTGGCCCCATTTGTATTCTACTGTTTTTGTGCTGCTATTCACTCAAAGCCCAGTATTCATTTACAAAAGCTGATTACCTGCATGGCAGGCTGACTCCTGAACGGACCTGTTTTGACGTTCGGTATCAGGAGATTTCAGTACGGGTGTTCCCCGAAACCCAATCCATTACAGTCAATAACCGATTGCAGTTTCTTGTTGTGCGCGATTGCCGGCAAATACAACTCGATTTGTTTGAGCAAATGCATCTCGACAGTATTGTGTTTAACAATCATACGCTTTCTTATAAGCGGAAGGTTAATACCGTTTATGTTTATTTCCCTGAAAAGATACATAAAGGTGAATGGGCTGAGATCTCCGTATATGCTTCAGGAAAACCTATAGTGGCAAAAAAAGCTCCTTGGGATGGTGGATTTGTGTGGAGCAAGGATGATGCGGGAAAATCATGGATAGGACTGGCTTGCGAGGGTTTGGGTGCCAGTTGTTGGTTACCCTGTAAAGACCATTGGAGCGATGAAGCGGACAGTGTTGATGTGAGATTGCAGGTACCACAAGGTCTTGTAGGTGTTTCAAATGGAAAACTGATTGGCGAGAAGCTTGTCGATAATGGATTCAAGGAATTTCACTGGCAGGTTCGCAATCCGATCAACAACTATAATATCTCTGTTAATATTGCTGATTATGTTCATCTTTCCGATGTGTACAATGGCGCTGTTTCAATTCCGCTCAACTATTATGTTTTAAACAAGAATAAGCTAAAAGCCGAAGCGCACTTTAAACAAGTTAGTACAATGCTTGATGCATTCAATCAGTATTTTGGAAACTATCCTTTTTCAGAAGATGGATATAAGCTCGTAGAAACGCCTTACTGGGGAATGGAACACCAGAGCTGTGTTGGATATGGAAATAACTATCAAAACAATAAATGGGGATTTGATTTTATCATTGTTCATGAAAGCGGACATGAATGGTTTGGCAACAGTGTAACAGCTTCCGACCCCGGTGATATGTGGATTCATGAATCATTTACCACATACAGCGAGGCTTTATATGTTGAGTATAAAGATGGACGCAATCAGGCCGAAGCTTACCTGCAATCCCAATACCCTGGTATTTCAAATAAGCTTCCGGTTGTGGGACCTTATAATGTTTATTTTCATGGCAGGACTGATAATGATATTTACTATAAAGGAAGCTGGATGTTGCACACTTTGCGGAACGTAATTGATAATGATACGCTGTGGTTTAATACGCTGCGTTCATTTGCTGCTACGTTTGAAAAAAAAAATATTGATACCCGGACTGTGATTGATTTTTTCAATCGAAACACACAACGGAATCTCGGTTTGTTTTTTAAGCAGTATCTTTACACAGCCTCATTACCGGTGTTTGAGTACAAGATTGAAGCGCAGGAGGATGGCCGGCTGGTGATGAGTTACAGATGGAAAAACGCGGTTTCGGGATTTGATATGCCTGTAAAAATTACCGTTACAAAAGGACTTTACGAAACCGTGGTACCATCACAGAAGTGGCAGCTCATTGACCTGAATTATTTTGATGAGAAAGATTTTAAGATAAAACCCAATAGCTATTTAATGGTTGTTGAGAAAATGACTCCTAATCCCCGGAAATAATATGAAAACAATACTGATACGCAATGCAAAGCTTGTAAACGAAGGAAGAATATACCATGCAGATGTGCTGATTAAAAATGGCATCATTGAAAAAATTGACACCAACGGTATTGCTATGCCTGCTGACCGGGTTATTGATGCTACAGGATTGCATTTGATGCCCGGTGCAATTGATGATCAGGTTCACTTTAGAGAGCCGGGACTGACACACAAAGGCGAAATTTATACAGAAGCGAAAGCTGCCGTTGCCGGAGGCGTAACCAGTTATATGGAAATGCCCAATACATCGCCTGCCGCTACCACTATTGATTTGCTGGAACAAAAGTACAACCGTGCAGCAGAATGCTCGCTGGCCAACTATTCCTTTTTTATGGGAACTACCAATCATAACTTAGAGGAGTTGCTAAAAGTGGATGAACGTAAAGTATGTGGGGTAAAAGTATTTATGGGTTCGTCAACAGGTGATATGCTGGTGGATAACCATCAGGTGCTTGAGCAAATTTTCAGTAAAGTTAAAACCTTAATTGCCGCGCATTGTGAAGATGATCCGATGATTAAAGCCAATACAGAAACCTTTAAGCAGGAATTTGGCGAAAACATGGATGCCACCCGTCATCATTTAATCAGAAGCCGTGAGGCCTGTTACAAATCATCTTCGTATGCTGTTGAATTGGCGAAAAAGCACAATACACGCTTACATATTCTACATATTAGCTCAGCCGAAGAATTAAATTTATTCAGAAACGATATACCCTTATCGCAAAAGCGCATTACGGCTGAAGCTTGCCTTCATCACCTTTGGTTTAGTAACGAAGATTATGTAACAAAGGGCAACTATATCAAATGGAATCCGGCTGTAAAATTAGCATCCGACAGAGATGCCGTTATGCAGGCTGTTTTGGATGGTCGAATTGACGTGATAGCAACCGATCATGCCCCGCATACCATTGAAGAGAAGGAACAAACTTATCTGAAAGCTCCTTCGGGGGGCCCGCTGGTACAACATTCAATCAATGCGATGCTGGAATTTTACCATCAGGGTAAAATCTCATTGGAGATGATTGTGCAGAAGATGGCACACAATGTAGCTGAGATGTTTGAGATTGATCGCAGAGGATTTATCCGTGAAGGGTTTTATGCCGATTTGGTTTTGGTTGATTTGAACAAGAGCTATGCCGTTTCAAAAGATAATATTCTCTATAAGTGCAAATGGAGCCCTTTTGAAGGACAAACTTTTCATTCGGTGATTACCCATACATTGGTAAATGGCAACATAGTGTATGAAAACGGATTGTTTAACGAATCGGCCTGGGGAAAAAGGATTATGTTCAATCGTTAATATGAGTTTCTTAATCCTGATTTAACGTTTATTAATATTTTTTGGACAAAAAAGCCTATCTTGCATGTTGCAACCCACAACATATTCTGTATTATCTTTTGGATTGCAATAAGTTTGGCACCTTGAAGGGTGTAATTGTTTTACCTTTTAATATTAAGAATCATGACAGAAACCGTAAAACTATCCATTGAGGCGCTTTCGGCTTCGCAGGGAAGCGATTTAATCAGTGCAGTAGAACAGGCTGCAACAAACAGCATCGGTAAGGTAATTGATATTACGCATATACCGGGAGATGTGTTGCGTTTTACCATCCAAACCACTGCCGATAAACTGGAACAATTGTCGTATGCCCTTTCGAACATGGGTTTATCCTTTAAGCAAGGAGCTGCTGACGTACTCCACAATGCAGCCAATCAATACTCTTTGTACCGGAATATTCACCTGAATCTTTCAGTTGAATTTTTTTAGTTAAATAAATTTGTTTCTTGAAGAGTCTGATTGGTTTTATGAAACCATTCGGACTTTTCTTTTTTATGTCGGCATAAACACGTAGTTGCCACAAACTTTGAAAAATAATAAAATGAAGAAAATAACATTATTGGCAATAGTGTTTCTAACAGTGTCTGCAGCGTATGCACAATACACCGTTTCAGCAGTTAAGGAGTGGTATGCGCAAAAAGCACAAGAGTTTAATCTCTCCTCTTCCGATATTCAGGATATAATTATTACCGATCAATATACCGATCAGCATATTGGTGTAACACATATATACCTGCGTCAGGTTGTAAATGGGATTGAAATTTTTAATGCAAACTCATCCATGCATATTAACAAAGCCGGTAATCTTATCAGTATCCAGAATGCTTTTGTGCCCGATGCACTTTCTAAGATTAACACAATGGTACCGTCAATTGGCGTTTCGGCAGCGTTAACATCAGCAGGAAATGAAGTGGAAATGAATCTCCAGCCTGTATTGAACAAGGGTGATGTTCCAATGCAGCACAACCAGGTGGCATTTATGGATGCCAATGTGTCGCCCGAACCTGTTAAAGCGAAGCTGTTTTATGTAAACACGGAAGAAGGTTTGAAGCTTTCGTACAACGTGGAAGTATATAACAAAACAACCAACGACTGGTGGAATGTTCGTGTGAATGCATTAAACGGAGAAGTGCTTGAAAAGAACAACTGGACAACCCACTGTTCCGTATCACCGCAGTCATTTAATCATGATGCATCTACAGCTACTATGATGAGCGAATCATTGGTTTCCTCGGCATTGAATCACACACATGCAAAAAAAGCAAATGCACCTGTTTACAATGTGTTCCCACTCCCTGTTGAAAGCCCGAATCATGGAGTCCGGGCAATGGTAAGCGGACAGGAGAACGCGACAGCATCGCCTTATGGCTGGCATGATACGGATGGTGTTGCAGGTGCCGAGTACAAAACCACACGAGGCAATAATGTTTTTGCCAAAGAAGATACTCTGGCCGGTAATAATATAAACGGATACAGTCCGAATGGAGGTGACAGCATGGTGTTTGATTTTCCGATAGACAGCACCTGGATGAACCCCAATTCATATTTGGATGCATCTATTACCAATTTGTTTTACTGGAACAATACCATTCATGATATTTTTTACCAGTACGGATTTAACGAAACATCGGGTAATTTTCAACGAAATAATTACGGTAAAGGAGGATTAGCCAACGATCAGGTGCTGGCAGAGGCTCAGGATGGCAATGGTACAAGCAACGCTAATTTCAGCACTCCCGCAGATGGCCAAAGCGGAAGAATGCAGATGTATTTATGGCCTGTTACTCCGGTTACCACACCTAAAATGGTAATAACCAATTCGCCTGTATCAAATGGAAGCTATACTGTAACCCTGTCTAACTTTGGTTCCAAACGTTTTCCGGATATTACGGCAAGAGTTGTTTGGGTAAGAGATTCTTCGACAGCCGATACGCTGGGTTGTAATCCCCTGATTAATGCATCAGAGCTGGCCGGAAATATCGCATTGATTCAAAGAGGTGGTACCTGTACGAATACTCAAAAGGTATTGAATGCTCAAAATGCGGGAGCCATAGCCGTGATTGTAATTAATACATCAACATCAACCTCCGCTCTAACCGGATTCAATTCAAACATCATTATCCCATCTGTAGTGGTAGGCTCAACCGATGGAGCAAAAATCAGATCAGCTATGAGCAACGGTGATACTGTTGTGGCAACCATCAAAGGGTTACCGACAGTTAAAGCCTATGACAGCGATTTTGATAACGGAGTAATCGTCCATGAATATGGTCATGGAATTTCTACCCGCTTAACAGGTGGTCCGGCCAATTCCAACTGCCTTTCAAATGCAGAACAAGGCGGAGAGGGCTGGAGTGACTTCTTTGCATTGGCACTTACCGCTAAACCCGGTGACAGCGGAACCTATGCAAGAGGCATGGCCACCTTTGTAAACAACCAATCACCTACTGCTTTGGGTATCAGAGATTACAGATATTCTACCTCAATGAAGGTGAATCCTATGACTTATAACTATATCAGAAACAACAAGGGGGTTCATTATGTGGGAACAGTTTGGTGTACCATGTTATGGGATATGTTTTGGAATATGGTGCAAAAACATGGTTTTGATGCCGATGTGTATAATGGAACCGGTGGGAACAATATGGCGATTCAGCTGGTGATTGACGGACTGAAACTGCAACCGTGCCGTCCCGGGTTTGTTGATGCCCGTGATGCTATTATCAAAGCAGACAGCATTCGTTATGGCGGAGCAAACCACGATTTGCTGTGGAACACATTTGCGCGCAGAGGATTGGGATATGGTGCAAATCAGGGTTCATCCAACTCTGTAACCGATGGTGTTGCTTCATTTGCAATTCCTGAGGGAGTAGTAGGGTTAACTGATGTGCAAAATCTGGCACGCTACATTGAACTCAGTCCGAACCCAACACAGGGAATTGTAACCATAATAATGCCCGATCAGTTGAAAGAAGCTCAGGTAACCGTATTTGATATTGCCGGTAAGATCGTGTTTGATGAAAACACGCGCACAGATGCCTCACAACATATCAAACTTGACATGACCGACAAGCAGCGCGGAATGTACTTTGTAAAAATAAGCAACGGTGGAACGGTGTTCCAAAGCAAGTTGTTACTGACAAACTAAGAAACATACTTTATAAAGTATAAAGCACGGCAAAAAAGCGGAAGATTTCTCTTCCGCTCATACCTGACTGGTCGCTTTTTTATAATTTCTTAGAATACGTTTCGGCAAGTTTAAACAAGGCATCATTAAAATAAACCTTCTTACCTTTTTGATTGGCAATGCCAGCAGCATGTAGCATCGCCTTAGCTACAATTGATGCAGGGATGGCTTTGTATTTTTTGAGAGGCCCCACAAACATCCAACCTGTAGCCCGCACAATTATTTTGGCAATTTGCTCACCCAACCGAAACTCGGCTCGATTGCCCAGCAATAAAGAAGGTCGGAATACCATGAAGGATAAAAACCCGACAGCTTCAATTGCCTGCTCCACCTCCCCTTTTACCCTGCTGTAAAAAATGGAGGATTGCGCATTGGCCCCCATACTGCTGATGAATAAAAAAGTATCCGCCCCATTTTGTTTGGTGATACGGGCAAGCTCCAGCGGATATTCATAATCCACCTTTTTAAAATTCTCCTGAGAACCTGCTGCTTTGATGGTTGTGCCCAAGCAACAGTACACATCGTTGGCAAACAGCTCTTCGCTGAAAGCCGAAAGATTATCAAAATCAACAACCAACTGGTGCAGCTTATGATGTTTAAGAGGAATGGGCTTGCGAACCAAAGCAGTTACCCTGCTGTACGCCTCTGACTCTAACAATTCGTATAAACAGGCCTTGCCAACCATACCGCTTGCTCCGGCAATCAATGCAGTTCTCATATTATTGTTCGGTTATATCGTAGGGTAAATTGGTAATGATTCCATTGGTAACTTTGAGGGTATCACCCGGCCCCTGATACAAGGTACATGAAAACGTTCCGGTTAATTTTTTATTGGCATCATCACTTTGGGTAATGGTTACTGTTCCGTAAGCTCCGATATATGTTTTATTGGTATTGGTGTTCACATGCAAAAATGTAGCATCCCCGCTTCCGTTGGCCTGCAACGAATACGTTTTTACGGCAATACCATCTCCCCCAACACCTGTTGAATGGTCGGCCAGTATGAGCGTTAACAGCTTTCCGTCAGATGAATTTGCACTGATTCGCATTTCCTTGGAAGGTGCCCCCGAACTGTTTTTAACTAACAGACTCAAATTCTGCACACCGCTCCAGTTACTCCCGCCCAGTTTTGCGGTAAACGTATAGGCAGCAGGTTGAGGCACAGTTTCCTCAACAAAAGGTTCATCATCCGGCTGGCATGATGATACTGCTATTGACACTGCTAATACAATAGCCAAGTATAGTTTTGAAGCACTTCGCATGTTCAATAATACCCGTTTCAGTTTAAAATACATACCTGTTTAATTGTTTATAAAATGATGCTTACCCAAAACCGAACCACTCCTACCTTGCAACCATTCTTTACAACTAAACTATGCGCGTACATTTTATATCAATCGGAGGAGCTGTAATGCACAACCTTGCTCTGGATCTGCACCATAAAGGCTTTACTGTTACGGGTTCGGATGATGAGATTTATGAGCCTGCCAAATCGCGTTTGGCCTCAGCAGGTTTATTGCCTTCATCCATTGGCTGGGACGTACACAATATCACACCCGGCATTGATGCAATCGTATTGGGAATGCATGCGCGCAAAGAAAATCCTGAATTGATAAAAGCTCAGGAGCTTGGATTGAAGATATACTCCTTCCCTGAGTATATGTACGAGCAAAGCAAAAATAAAAAGCGTATTGTAATTGGTGGCAGCCATGGCAAAACCAGCACCACCGCCATGATTTTGTTTGTGCTTAAATACCACAACTTCAACTTCGATTACCTTGTGGGCAGTTTGATTGACGGATTCGATACCATGGTGGGCATCAGCGAAAACAGTACGATTGCCGTATTTGAAGGTGATGAATACCTCAACTCAGCCCTCGACCCCCGGCCTAAGTTTCATATATACAAAGCAGATGTAGGCATCATCACCGGTATTGCATGGGATCATATCAATGTGTTTCCTACCTATGAAAATTATGTAGAGCAGTTCGAAACTTTTATCAAAGAACTTCCTGCCGGTGGTGCGTTGATTTACTGCAAAGAAGATGCTGAGGTGGCCCGCGTTTGCGAAAACACACCCGTTGCTTCGCGACTCATCCCCTATATTACGCCACAAAACGAAATCAGAAACGGAATCACGTATGTTACTATCAATGGGGCCGAAATAGCGCTCCGGGTATTTGGCAAACACAACCTCCAAAATATGATGGCCGCCAAGTTTGCCTGTATCGAAGCAGGAATATCTGAAACACAATTCTGGGAAGCCATTCAGCATTTTAAAGGTACTGCCAAACGACTCGAAACAATCAGCCATACTGATACTTCCATCGTGTACCGCGACTTTGCTCATGCACCTTCAAAACTAAAAGCAACGGTTGAAGCAGTTAAGAGTTTGTATCCCGAACGTAAACTGATTGCCGCTTATGAGCTGCATACATTCAGCAGCCTGAACAAATCCTTTTTACCTCAGTACAGCAACAGCATGCAACAGGCCGATGTAAAAGCAGTGTTGTTCAGTAAACATGCGTTGGAAATGAAAAAGATGCCCATGCTGGATGAAGCCGAGGTTGCACAAAATTTTGGTGAAGGTGTAAAGGTGTTCAGCGACAAAAACGAGCTGCGGAAGTATCTGGATGCACATTACACAGGCAAAGAGAATGTTTTGTTGATGAGCAGTGGTACCTTTGACGGCATGGATACCCGGTTTGAGTAATGGCATCAGACAAAACTCTTTTATGCATTTTAGGTCCCACGGCTGTAGGCAAAACAGCCTTGGCTATTCGTGTGGCTAAGGCTTTGAATACCGAAATTATCTCAGCCGACTCAAGGCAGTTTTACAAAGAAATCAGCATCGGAACGGCCAAACCTTCAACCGAAGAGTTGGCCGAAGTTCCGCATCATTTTATCGGGCATTTACCTATTACCCAAACTTACAGTGCCGGAGATTTTGAGCGCGAAGCCATCGCCAAACTCAATGAATTATTTGTTACACATGATGTGGTGGTTGCTGTGGGCGGGTCAGGCTTATATGTAAAAGCGCTGATTGAAGGGCTGGATGATATGCCGGGAGCCGATGAAACCCTGAGAGCGGAATTAAATACATTGTTTGAACAGGAAGGATTGACTGCCTTGCAAGCAAAACTCCAATACATGGATCCTGAGCGTTACAGCAAAACAGAAATTCAAAATCCTCAACGGGTAATGCGGGCCATTGAAGTGGCCCAAGCCTGTCAGCAAGGATTTGTACCCAGATTCAGCAAACAACCCCGCCATTTTACAACCATCAATGTGGTACTCAATTTACCGCGCGAACAATTGTACGAGCACATCAACAAACGTGTGGACATAATGATGGAGCAAGGTTTACTGGATGAAGTAAAAAGCGTGCAAACATTACGCAATGAATACGCTTTGCAAACCGTTGGCTATACTGAACTGTTTGAATACCTGGATGGCAAACACGACCTGCCCACAGCCATCAACCTCATCAAACAACATACCCGCAACTTTGCCAAACGCCAGCTCACGTGGTTTAAAAAAGAAGCCCCTGAACATTGGTATCATCCCGATGAGTGGGAAGCCGTTGTACAACTTTATCAAAACCATGTGAATCAGCGCTTGAAATAATATCCTCTTAAACTTCTATATTTGCACCCAAACTTTACCTAAAGCATGTTCCAACTATTTCTGCAACCAGAAGCATGGTTATCTCTTATTACCCTTACGGTGATGGAAATTGTGCTTGGAATTGACAATGTTATTTTCATTTCACTGGTTACCTCGCGGCTTGAGGGTCGCAATCAAAATAAAGCAAGACGTCTGGGCTTGTTTCTGGCTTTATTTATCAGAATCGTGCTCTTGAGTTTTATCAGTCATATTGTTCACGACATGGTGCATCCGATTGCAACCTTCTTTAATGTACCCATTAGCTGGAGAAGTATTATTCTGATGGCAGGAGGACTTTTCCTTATTTATAAAAGTACACTCGAAATATTTGAGCTGCTGGAAGCCAATGAGCCCGAGGCTAAGGCCCGTGTTAAACCAACATTTTGGAATGTAGTGTTTCAGGTAATCCTGATTGATATCGTATTCTCATTCGACTCGATTATCACTGCGGTGGGTTTGGCTAAAGACCTGCCGATTATGATATTGGCTGTGGTTATTTCAATGGTCATCATGTTGTTCTTCTCGGCTGCCATTGCCAAATTCATCGACAAACATCCGAGTGTAAAATTGCTGGCTTTGGCCTTTTTGCTGATGATTGGAGTGTTGCTGGGAGCGCAGGCGCTTGGATACGAAGTGCCAAAAGGATATGTGTATTTTGCCATGGCATTTTCGATAGGTGTTGAACTGCTGAACCTGAGAATGAAAAAGAAAGACACCAAATCGGTGGAACTCAAAGATATTTACAAGGAGTAGTTCATAGTTCAAAAGTCCATTTTAAGTGTCTGCCAAGTCCTTGTTGAATACTTTTCATAAGTATTGAGAGTCTGATGTCTGAAGAATTATTTTCTATGCGTGAAATGTAGGATTTATTTGTTCCGCATTTGTCAACAAGTTATTCTTGTGTCATACCAAGTTTGGTTCTCGCCTCTTCCAACAACACTCCGGATCGAAAATGTTTAGGTATCTGAAAGGCATTCCCAAGATTTATTAAACAACCACCTTTTTAGAAGTTGGTTGTTTAATAAATCAAAATGGTATTACATTATTGTTTCAGCAGTTTTTTACGAAATACATTTCCTTGGGTTCTTATTT
>CAYMRD010000010.1:0-110442 GCA_964392775.1 uncultured Bifidobacteriaceae bacterium | reverse complement strand
ATAATACGAATCTTTTTCTGCGGTAATCCCCCCGAAATCTGAGGGGAACATTTTTTATGTTCAGTTATTATCACATCATATTTGCGCTGAGTATATCCGCAATGCTTTGGGCCCGTTGTTTGACCGTGTTGGCAACAGGCCCTTCAAAGTATGCATCCACCGTTTCAAAAAAGAGCATTATCCAGCGCTCAAAATGCGCAGGTGTAAGCGGATGGAGATGATGGATATGCCGGTGCAGGGATATCGGATTCCCTGAATACCCGCCCGAATAGAAAGCGATATTCTCCCAAAAGGTATACATAATGGGTAAATGGTTTTCCCATTTAGTCTTGCTGAAAAATTCTTTCAGCAAATCATCCTGCATGATCTTTTTGTAAAAATCATCTACAAGCTTCTGAATATCTTCTGAAGTTTGAATATCACGTTTCTTTTTCATGGCATTGCCATTAGGTATTATTGTCCCCAGTTTGTTTTTTCGGTATCACTCCACATCAGCGGGAAAAATTTACGTTGCTGAAATTGCGGATGCAGGTATTTTTTCCATTCAGAACCACCTGTTGCCTGCTGGTTCTCATTTTTGCTGTCGAGGTAATGTTTGGCGGTATTCAAATGAACCAAAGGCCATTCAACATTGTACAGGTGGTCGAACTTTTTGAGCAGATCGGAAAGTTGAGCAGATGGATTTTTGATTTCACTGATGCGGTCGGCAATGGTTTTGCCTTCAACCTCTTTGGTCAAACGGATAAAACTGTCGAGGTATTTTTCTTCGAACAACCGCAGGGTTAATGTTTTTTTTCCGGTGCTGCGGTTCATGCCTGCATCTTTCCAGTATATATGCTCAAAATAATCTTCAATCGTTGGGTTTGCCGGTAGACGTTTGATACCCGCTTCATTGATAAGATTTTTTACAGGCGTGCAATAAATTTCGATGAACCGGAACTGCGCGCTTTGAAATCCGCTGGCCGGAGCAAGCGTTGCCCTGAAGGTATTGTAATCGTCATAGTTCATTCCATCCTTCATAATATCGAATGAGCCGATGAGCATTTCGGTGTAGCGGATGATGCGGGTAAATTTATCCAGCATAAAAGCCTCCGTTAATTGCGGAGCCGCGGCAACCTGTTTAATCTCGTGCAGCATCAGTTTTAAAAACAGTTCGGTTACCTGATGGTACATGATGAAAATTTCTTCATCCTTATAGTTGGTACGTGGTTTTTGCAGCGACAATAGAGTGTCTACTTCTACATAGTCCCAGTAATTGATTGGCTTGGCTTGCAGCAGTCCTTTTAAATAGGTTTCCGGATTTTCGCCTAAAGCTTCATATTTCTGCTGGATGTCGTTGATGAGTTTGTTCATAATAGTTATTCTATAAATCGCGTTTGTTGAATTTAACAAGGGAAACTACAAATGGGATAACGGCCCATAGCAGCAGGGTAATAATGGCAACGGTGGTACCCAATGCGGTGCCCAGAAAATTACGGAAGATAGCACCGGTATATCCCAGTAATGCCGATACATCCAGTTGCAGGAGCACTAAAATACGGGCAAGGTCAATGGGGCTGAGCATGGTTACAAATACCATTGCATGTTCGATGGGATAATCGGAAAGCTGAAACAGCAGCAGCAGAATAATGCCATCAAATAATAAAGCAAAATACAACCACAACATAATAGACAGTCCAATGCCTTTGGCTTTATCTCTCACCCAAACCGATGCCAGAAATCCCATGGCCGCAAAGGTGAGGGTGATGCCAATGCCCGTTCCGATGATGAATAAAGCCTGAGTGAGGGGAAGATACAAAAGCAGGGGAATACCCGCACCGGCTAAAAAAGAAAGAACAAGCGCACTCATGGCTCCTGTGTAAAGGCTTATCCAGATTGTTTTACGGGATATAGGCTGGCTCACCAGCAAGTCGATAAACTCGGCCGAATTGTAAATATAAATGGTTGAGAAAATAATGCTCACCAAGGGTACGGTCAGCAACATCAGGTTGAGCAGGGTGAGTGTTCCTTTGGTGGGATTGTCTTCGAGCGCAAACACGCTCCAGCTGAGTCCGGCCAGTAACAGCGTGTAAAAAATGATGGTTCTGTTTTTCAACACATCAAGTGCAACCAGTCGGATCATTCTAAGCATGTACTTGATTTTTGAGAAGTTGAGTAATGGCCTTCGATAGGGTGTGAGTATGGGTGGCCAGTTTCAGGTCGTCAATATTCTGGTGTAATTTTAAGCAGCCATCCTGCATAAAAATAAGTTGTGTTGCCAGTCCGTCCAGCTCGCTCAGCAGGTGAGAAGTTATCAGAATCAGCTTGCCGTTGGCTTTTTCTTTGCTGATTTTTTCTTTCAGAATTTCGGATGCAAGCGGATCGAGACCGGCTGTGGGTTCATCTAAAATCAATATATCGGGGTTGAATAAAAAGGCGAGCGCGGCACTCACTTTTTGGGTGGTACCACCCGACAGGGTTCTCATCTTTTTATCAATAATTTTATCGAGTTCGTAGGCCTCATACAATTCGCGGTCGAGTGGCTGGGTCGAAGCGCGTAGTTCGAGAATCATTTCAAATATATGTCCAATGCTCATCTGCTCGGGATAGCGTCCTATTTGTGGCATATAGCCTATATGGTGTTTGTAGTTCACATCATTCCTGATGGATTTACCTTTGAGCAGAATATCCCCTTTGGCAGGAACCACCATTCCCAGAATGGATTTGATGAGTGTGGTTTTGCCGCAGCCATTGGGGCCTACCAGCGCAATACATTCACCTTTGTTAAGGGTCAGACTGATATCGTTCAGTGCGGTAAGTTTACCAAATGTTTTGTGTATGTGTTGCAGCTCAATCATAATTGAATACGTTTCATCAGGGGTGATTCATCCACAAAATTCTCAGGGGTCAGGCTGGGCAGCATTCTCTCCGATTGGTCAAGCAATAAAGCAAAAAGGCTTTGATACAGTATCATTACGGGATTGTTTTTTTCAACAATCACCGAAAATAAACTCAGGGGGTGATAAGGCACATCCCCGATATGGTTTTTATCTAAGTCGTATCCGCTGTACTTATCCCAGTAATTGTGGCTGAAGGTATTGAGCACCAGACTTCCGTTGGTGCTTACATCAAAGGTATTACCCGAAAAATTGTTGCGGGTGATGGTATTGTCCATACAACTGGCCTGTATTTTCATGCCCCATCCGTTGTTCGAAAAGGTACAGGCCGATATGTGGGCACGGTTGGTTCCTTCCATATAAATGGCAGTGGTGTTTCCGGTAAAGGTATTGCCCTGCATCGTGCAATCCGATATTTCTTTCAGGAGCAGTCCATAAGCTGCATCGCCCCAGTTTTGGGTAAAATGGTTGTTGAACATGTTCACATTATTGCTGAACATTACGGCTACTCCGGCTCCGTTGTTACTGAATATATTGGTGATATAGCTGTCGTTATTGGAGAACATAAAATGCAATCCGTAGCGTATATTCTGGCAGGAGGTATTTCTCCAGATTAATGACTGGGTGACGAACTCAAAATAAATGCCGTCACGGTGGCCTTTAATGGTATTGCCCACAATTTGCAGGCTGTCGCTTTTCCAGCAATGTATACCATTGCCGATGGCTTGCTCATCGGTTCCAAAAGCGGTTATTTGGTTGTTGCGAACAATACAATGCCTTCCATATTGAATATAGATACCAAAAAAATTGTCGCTGAGTTCATTGTCGAGAATGGAAACATAGCTGCTGTTGTATACCTTGATTCCACCCGGATCATCGAGTGTTGCAATGCCCGACCGCTGTACGCAAAATCCTTTAAAAACAACCCGGTCGGATTTGATTGAAACCACCTCGTGTTTTTTTTCTCCGTCCAGCACGGGTTTGTCGATGCCGATTACATACAGGGGTTTGTCGATTACGAGATTGCCTTCCCGGTACAAACCTTTATGAACATAAATGGTATCACCGGCATGTGCAGCAGTAATGGCCGCCCGGATGCTCTGAAAGGGCCAGGTTTGGCCTACATGCTTTGACCCGGCATACAGATGGGTAACCAGATTACAGCACAAAAAGAACAAAACAGAGATGCGGTACATTAAGGTTGCAATTGGGACCAGGTATAAACTTGTGTATTGTATTTAAGAGCGAATTCTTTTGCAATATCAGCGCTGGAAAAGGCGATGGTATGACCTCCCATGGGGCTGCGTATTTCGGGCGATTTAACAAAAAATGCCTCTTCAACGTTTACAAATTGCCCGGCATTTTGGTAATCGCTGATCCAGATGGAGGGTGCTTCGGCCGAGCTGTTTTCTTTTAAATAACCTCTTAGGCAGGCAATATCATCAAACGTATAAAGGCGGTTTTTTTTAGTAATGATTTCAGCCGCAAAAAGAGCATCCGTTAAGGTCATTTTGCAATGAGAACATTCATCCTTGTTGAGCTTAATGGCAACAGGTTTTTTTTGTTGGGTGCAGGCTGTAATTGATGAGAATGCCAATGCAAGCACGATTATTTTGGCTGACCTGTTTTTGAATTTCGATAGCCAGTTGTTTTCGATAGCAACGGCAATCAGTAAAAAAGCACCGCAGGCTATAAATAAACAACCGCCTATATCAGGAATAGAATAGGCGCCAAAGTTGAGCAGTTGCTTAAATCCTATCAGTGGCGGCTGGTACGACATGCCCGGAACCTGGATAGCGGCATTCGGGTCGAGGTTATGGCCGTAGTTGTATTCCCATCTCCAGAAATCGACCATGGCTACAACGCCAAACAATACAAAAGCGCCAAAGGCCCAATTGAGCAGCTTTTTGTTGGCCACAAGAGCAATGCTCAGCGAAAGCAGGGCATAAAATCCGATGATATATTT
Source organism: uncultured Bifidobacteriaceae bacterium (assembly GCA_964392775.1). GTDB lineage: Bacteria > Bacteroidota > Bacteroidia > UKL13-3 > UKL13-3 > UKL13-3. Next base: position 105,600 of record CAYMRD010000010.1, on the reverse strand, counting down.
AAGGATGGTGAATTCAATGAATTTTTCGGCATGCAGGGTTTGCATACCAATATAATGGTTCAGTCCATTGATAATATCCACATCACCTTTGATGGCATCAGGGTAAATCAGTAAAGCCAGCCCTTCGGGATATTGGGGAGCATCAAGTTCAATGCGCCACAAGGGTACAAAAAGGGAAACGGTCAGCGCAATGGCACCTGCAGCCGCAAGTATTCTGGAGGGAATTGAAATTTTCATACGTGAATACTAAAAAAGGGAACAGGATACGAAACGTATCAGGCTGTTCCCTTTGGTGATGAATTTATTTAGAAGCTTCGGCTGCAATGTTTGTTCCAACACTAAAGCTGAGCGGAACTTTGCTTCCGGCAGGCGACACACGGATATAGCCCGACATTTCCTGGTGAAGCGCGCTACAGAAGTCGGTACAATACATCGGGAAAGTTCCTGTTCTGTCGGGTACCCATTTAAGCGTGGTTGTTTCGCCCGGCATAATCAGCAGTTCGGCATTGTTGGCTCCTTTGATCCCAAATCCGTGCGGCACATCCCAATCCTGTTCAAGATTGGTTACGTGGAAGTACACCTCATCACCCATACGGATTCCTTCAATATTATCAGGTGCGAAATGGGAGCGGATGGCTGTCATATATACGTGTACGGTATTGCCGCTGCGGATCACTTTGGATTCTTTTTCACCTTTAGCCGCATACGGATGTTTATTGTCATCTATTTTATAAATTTTAATTTGTCCGTTGTTGCGGATCAGGTCGGCTGGTGCGGCTTGTGCGTAATGCGGCTCGCCAATAGTCGGGAAGTCTAAAATCAGTTGCATTTTGTCACCGCTGATATCATACAGCTGCGCGCTTTGTGATAACTCCGGTCCGGTTGGTAAATAACGGTCTTTGGTAATTTTGTTGTAAGCGATCATATATTTTCCATAAGGTTTGCGGGTATTGCCACCCGGAACACATAAGTGTCCAACAGAGTAAAAGGTAGGTACACGATCGAGTACAGTCAAATCTTTCACGTTCCATTTCACAACTTCCGATGATACGAAGAAAGAAGTGTATGCGTTTCCTTTGGCATCAAACTCGGTATGCAATGGACCTAAGCCCGGTTTTTTTACTTCACCATACAGGGCGGCTTCGTATTTAATAACAGGAATACCTTGGTAATCGCCATCATAAGCTTTTTCGGCAATGGCTTTTTGAATTTTGTCGAAGCTGAATACCGGAATAACGGCAGCCAGTTTTCCGCTGCCTACAATATACTCACCGGTAGGGTCTACATCGCAACCATGTGGTGATTTAGGACATGGAATAAAATAACAGATATCTTTCAGTTCGGAAACATCAAGTACCAGCACTTCTTTTTCCATGGTTGAAGTAGCCGAATGGGTTTCCTCGTTGTATACGTTATGTGCGTACTTAACCGATTTTTTTACTCCTTTGCCTTGTTTGATATACTCTTCGGCTTTTTTCCAGTTAACGGCCATGATAAAATCTTTATCTTTTTGCGAAGCGTTTACTTCCAGCAAGGTATTGGCTTGTTCGGTATTGTAGCAGCTAAAGAAGAACCATCCGTGTGATTTATCCTTTCCGCAACGGGCAAGGTCAAAATTGACACCCGGAGTTTTGAGCTGGAAGGCAATTTTCATCGCACCGCTTTCTTTGTCGATGCTCACAAAACTGATATGTCCTTTGTAATTTTTTTTGTAGGTATTGATAGGTACATCGCCTGAACCATCTTCGGGCACACTGAAACGGGTACCGGCAACAATGTATTCACTGTTTTCGGTTCCGTAAGGAGAGCTGTGGTTACCGCCACTGTTTGGCAGTTCAAGGATTTCGGCCGTGCGGAAGGTTTTTAAATCGATACGGGCCAGACGCGGGGTATTATTGGCATTGGCAAATACCCATTTACCATTAATCTCTCCGTTGGTTTGCGACATCTCGGGATGGTGCAAATCATCCCACGGCACAAAACCATGAGAGGTCATCAGCATCGGTTTGGTTTCTTCGCTGTATCCCCATCCTTTTTCAGGGTCGACAGAAAATACCGGAATCACTCTGAGCAAACGGCCGCTCGGTAATCCGTAAACAGACATCTGACCACTGAAACCTCCGGAAACAAAATTGTAATACTCATCGTATTTTCCCGGAGCTACATACGTTTTTTGAGCAGCATCACCGCTTACGGCACTACCTGCATTTTTAGGTTTGCACGAAATCAACGTTGAAGCAACAACAAAGGTTGCCCCTGCTATTAAAAGTGACTTTTTCATAATTGGATTGTTAGGCTTGTTGAATAATTATTGAACACCATCATTTTTGCGCATGAACTCCAAAATATCCCGGGCTTCATCATCCGTGAGCCCCTGATTCGGCATCCGCACCAGACACATCTCAAGCTGAGCTTGCACGGCAGGGTCTTTGTCAATCATCGGATCAGGATTGGTGATGAAATTCATAATCCATTCGGGGGTGCGTCTTTCGGTTACACCTTTCCATCCGGGCCCAACCAGTTTTTCATCGGTAAGGCGATGGCAGGACGAACATTTGACACCTTGTACTTCTTCGCCTTTTTTTGCCATAGCAGCATCGAGCTGAGCTCCAAGGGTTACATTTTCGGCTGTGAATTTTCCTTCACCACGATTAGGGTCGTAGGTTGTTGAAGAAGGTTCGGATACGCTTGATCCCGCACTTTGCTCCTGAGTGCTGTTGCTTTGGGAACTGCCTCCGCAGGCATATAAAAGAGCTGTTGCGGATAGCAGGATAAATACTTTTCTCATAACTGGTAAAATTTGTTACACAAAGATTCCACCAGTTGAGCCCATTGCTTTATGATTGCAATCATAAAGATTACATGATTTTTACAGTTGTGTTAAGGGCTGGTAAAGGTAAAGTACTGCTTAAGCAACGCGCCACTTACGGTAAATGCCTTTTACCACAACCGGAAATATCAATAAAATGAGTATGGTGGCTGTAATCAGTCCACCAATAATTACAACGGCCAGCGGCTTTTGCGTTTCACTACCAATTCCGGTCGAAATAGCTGCTGGCAGGAGCCCGATGGCCGCCATCATGGCTGTCATGATTACCGGCCTGATACGCGATAGAACACCGCTTCGTATCGCTTCATCGAGTGTAAGTCCAGCGTGGAGATTGTTCCTAAATACCTGAATAAGGATTACACCATTCTGCACACAAATACCAAACAAGGCAATGAATCCAACACCAGCGGAGATGCCAAAATTAATGCCCGTAATCTGCAATGCCCAAATACCTCCGATGATAGCGAAGGGTACATTCACCAATACAAGCATTGAGTCAATCACATTACCAAACATGATAAATAAAATAATGAAAATGGTGATGAGTGAAATAGGAACAACCTGCGCTAAACGTTTGGTGGCGCGAACCTGATTTTCAAATTCACCGGTCCATGTAATGCTGTATCCATTTGGTAGTTTGACATGATCTTCAACTTTTTGCTGTGCCTCGGCAATGGTGCTTCCTAAGTCGCGTTCACGTACCGAAAATTTTACACCGATAAAGCGGTTATTATTGTCTCTATATACAAAGGCAGGTCCGGTTAATAAACGGATGGTGGCAATTTCACTCAACGGAATTTTTTGTCCGGTTAAATTCGGAACCATCAATTGGCGAATATCTTCTTCCGTTTTTCTGTACTCTTCTGGATAGCGAATTCGGATATCAAATTTACGTTCACCTTCATATTTTATATTAGCAGTTTTACCTCCAATGGCCATCTCAATCACAGCTTGGGCATCGCTCACCGTAATACCATACAAGGCCATCTTTTGGTCGCTCAATATAATTTGCATTTCGGGCTGACCGATATTTCTTAATATACCGGCATCCTTAATACCTTCCACAGGAGCAATTTGTTCAATTACCTTATTGGCTAATTCATTGAGGGTTTCCAGATCTTCACCGTAAATTTTTACGGCATTGTTTGCATTCATTCCGGCCACAGCCTCAGCAACATTGTCGATAATAGGTTGAGAATAGTTGTAGTTGATTCCCTGGTATTGTTTCAACTGTTTATCCATTTCCTCAATCAGCTGATCTGTTGTAATTTTCCGTTCCCAGTCGTCTTTAGGTTTAAGATTCACCTGCATCTGCACATAATAAAATCCGCTTGGATCTGTCCCGTCATTGGATCTTCCGGTTTGTGATAAAACGCTGTTCACCTCAGGAAATTCGCCAATTTTAGAGCGAAGAGTGTGAACCATTTTAACCGATTCATTCAACGACATGCTCATCGGCATCTTGGCTTCAACCCATAAAGCGCCTTCGTTTAACTGAGGCAAAAATTCTGTTCCCATGAACTGAGTGGAAAACATGCTTAACAGCAGAATGACTGATGTGATGAGCAACCCTTTTCGTTTGTTGCGATAGCTCAGGTCAAATCCTTTCATGGTATATTTTTGAATAAACTCAATGAATGGATTGTGTTTTTCTTTTACATCTTTTTTAAGCAAGATGGAGGCTAATACCGGCACAAGGGTAAGGGTAAATAACAAGGCACCCAATAAGGCGAATCCTAAGGTAAAGGCAAGAGGCGAAAACATTTTGCCTTCAACTTTTTGGAATGCAAAAATAGGTAACAACGCGGTGATGATAATCAGCTTGGAGAAAAATACCGCCTTGCCTAATTCGCCTCCGGTTTTTTTAATCAACCCGAGTTTAGATAAGCGGTTGAATTTTTCCATTCCGATTTTATGGGAGACCATATCCAACGCCACAAAAATTCCTTCCACCATTACCACTGCCCCATCAATAATAATCCCGAAGTCGATAGCTCCTAATGAAAGCAGGTTGGCGCTCATGCCCTTTAAACGCAGGCAGAAGAAGGCAAATAAAAGTGAGAGTGGAATGATGATGGATACAATCACTGTTGTACGCCAATCAGCCATAAATAAAAATACAATCACCGTTACCAGAATGATACCTTCCAACAGGTTATGCATAACTGTTTTGGTGGTAAAGCTCATCAGGTTATCACGGTCGTAAAATGTTTCCATTTTTACATCCGAAGGAAGAATCCTGCTATTGAGATCAGCAATCTTGGCTTTCACTCTTTCGAGTACTTCACTTGGGTTTTCGCCCTTGCGCATCACAATAATTCCTTCAACCACATCATCGGAACTGTCGAGTCCAACCTGTCCCACGCGTGGAGCATCACTTTCGCGTACATTGGCAAGATTTCGAACCAGTACAGGAGTTCCATTGAGGTTCTCAACGATGATGTTTTCGATGTCTTCAATCTTATCCAATAAGCCAATGCCCCGAACCACATAAGCTTGTCCGTTTTTTTCAATCACATCACCACCCACATTAATATTGCTTTTGGCAACAGCATTGTAAACATCTAAAGGAGTGAGTCCGTATTTGTGCAGGTGAACAGGGTTTACCTGAATCTCATAAATTTTCTCCCGTCCGCCAAAAGCCACTACATCTGCTACACCTGCAACCGAACGCAGCTGACGATCGATGACCCAGTTTTGAAGCGTGAGCAATTCACGGGTATCTTTTGTAGGGCTTTTTAAAACATACCTGAAGATTTCACCGGTAGGTCCGTAAGGTGGCTGAACATCGGGTTCTACACCATCCGGTAATTGTACGTTACGAAGTTGGTTGTTGACTTGCTGGCGCGCAAAAAAGTCTTCTACATCATCTTCAAAAATAATTTTGATGACCGACAGACCAAACATTGTAATGCTGCGCACATTGGTTTTGCGCTGAACGCTGTTCATGCTGATTTCAATCGGTATGGTTACAAAACGTTCGATCTCTTCAGCGCTTCTTCCGTTCCATTCGGTAACAATAATGATCTGGGTATTGGTAACATCCGGAAAGGCTTCAATCGGAGTATTGAGGTATGACACTATACCCGATACAATTAGGATAGCTACCATGAAGAATGTGAAGAATTTGTTCTTCAATGAAAATCCAACAACAGATCTGATAAATTTAGTCATGGTCTTAAAATCTAGTATGAACTCTTAATCCGGGAATATGTTTAGTCGTTGAGCGCATCATAAATCAGCAACTGATTTTTGCTGATTATTTTTTCTCCGTCTTTGAGTCCGGTTTCGATATAGGTTGTTTCGCCAGCCTGTCTGTAGATCGTTACCTCACGGGTTTCGATATTGTGTTTGTCGTGAAATACCATCACGAAATTTTTGCTGTTGTCAAATATAACCGCTGCGGATGGTACGGCAATCTTGGTATTGTTGTCCTGGTATTTGAGCGTGATTACAGCATTCATCTCCGGTTTGAGTATATAGCTTGCATTGCCCAGCTTGATTCTAACCTTCATCGTTTTGGTTTGAGGATCCAGAATATTATAGATTTTATCCACTTTGCCATTAAAGGTACTATCAGGATAACTGATGGTTTTTACCTCAGCCTCCATGTTTTCCCGGATCTTTGAGATGTCGGATTCATACACACTTGCATTTACCCAAACATCATTGATATCGGCAATGGTGAAAATATTATCCGATTTGTCGGAACGCAGCTGCATATCCCTGTTTATGTTTTTCTCAATGATAAAACCACTGATAGGAGCTTTGGCCTGGTATTCCGATTTTTTATTGATGCCGTAAATACTGATAACCTCATTGATGCGAGACAACTCGGCTTCTGTTTTGTTTACTTCATTGCGGGCTGCCAATACATCTTTTTCGGAAGCCAGTTTGCTGCTGTATAAGTCTTCGGCAACCTGAAGATTTTTTTGAGCCACTAGCAAATCACTGCGGGCATCCGTTAATTGGCGTTCAAAGTCGGCAACCTCACCACTTTTGATTACGGCCAGCACATCTCCTTTTTGAACATGATCACCCAGCTCAACATTTACTTCGCTCACATTACCACCCACCAGCGGAAAAACTTCCACCAACCGGTTTTCATCCGCCATAATTCTTCCCACCAGCCGGAGTTTCAATTGAACAGGTTCCAGCTTTGCTTCGTAAATACTAATGCGTTTCATCATGGTATCACTCAGCGAAAAGGCGGTTTTTTCTTCAATAACGAGGTTCTGATGGTTGCAGGAAACCAGTATTGATAATGCAAAGACTGATGCAAGAAATATATTAATGGAATAGTTCTTCACCGATAACATAATTAAGTTCTTCATATGTTTGAATTCTCTTTTCTTTTAACTTGTTGAGTTGTTGTATGCTGTTGTTGTAGGCTTCAATAAAATCCGTAAACTCAATCATGGAGATATTGCGTTTTTGGAAATTCTGTACAAATCCTTCGTTCAGCAATTCGAAATTTTTACCGAAGTCAACATCCACCTTTTTATATTCCAGTTCTATTTGAAGCAGTTTTTGATAGGTTGTTTGAACCTCATTGTTTACCGCGATGGTTTTGTTTTGCAATTCGGCTTCGTATTGTTTGGTTACAGCTTTTGCAAATTTGATATTGCCCTGATTGCGGTTCCACACCGGCAAATCCATCCCGAATGTAATTCCCGTATAGTTGTTGATATAACTACCGGCCTGATCGTAGGTTGCACCTAAATGCAAGTCGGGGTAGGCTGATCTTTTTTGAAATGAATAGTTGAGTTGTGCCTGTTGACTTAAGTTTTGTGCCATCTTCAAATCCGGACGGTTTTCAATGGCTTTTGCCAATAAAGGCTTTAAACTTAAACTGTCGGTAGAGTATTTATTAAGCTCACGTTCGGTTGGTGTACATTGAATAAGAGCTGAAAGCTGAAGTAAGGTTCCCAATTGTTGTTGAGCATCCAGTAAGTCCGACATAAGGTCTGTTCGCTCATTGTTAAGATGGTAGTACAAGGCCTTGAGGCGAAGTACCTCTTTAAGAGGGATATTCCCTTTGTCGGCTTGTGTTTGTAAAGCATTAATGATTTCAGATAAAGTTGACAGTTGTCTGTTATATTTCTGAACAGTAAGACTGTTAAAATAGATTGTATAGTAATTGCTGTGCACCTCTGTTTTGAGGGTTCTCATCAACTCATAAAATTCAAATTCGGTGTATTGGGCATTGGATCTTGCTAAGGCCACACGTTTGTTACGTTTACCGGCAATGCTGATAACCTGATCGATGCCTACAATTTTTTGCCCCGATTTGCCTACATCAAAAAACTTGTCCTTTTGAGGATTGTAGAGGTTCCATTCTGTACTCAGGGTTGGGTTATCCCATAGTTTTGCCTGTTGTATCAAGGCCTTCGATCCATCAATTTTATACTTTGAAGCAAGTAAACTTAAATTGTTGGTTAGAAAGATGCTGTCTGTTTGTTGAAGCGATAATGAAAGCGTATCCTGAGCCTTTGACACAGAATACAATAGAGAAAGAATGATGAAAATAAAGTTGCGCATAACCTGTAAGTCGGCTTGCAAGTTGCCGCCATTAGCTTAATCCTGAGTTAAATTAGGGATTAAAATTGGCTTAAATATTTCTTGGGATTTCGATGGTGAAGTGGTTTAACTGTGATTCTTTGCTATATAACAATGAACCACGGTGTAAATCAACAATACGTTTGGTGATCGATAATCCCAGTCCATATCCTGTTTGATTTTCGGCATTCCGGCCCCTGAAAAAAGGTTGGCTCATCATCTCAATTTCATCTTCATACAATGTTGGACCCTGATTGGAAAATTCGAAACAGATGGATTGAGGAGGAGATAATAAGCGTATAGAGATCTGCTTATTGTCGGCATACTTGCAGGCATTGCGCATCAGGTTTCCCAGTGCCGTTTTGAGCAAAACTTCATTTCCGCTAATGGTTAATTCCGATTCATCGGTGGGTGGCTTATCAAAGTTGAAGTGGATAATATGTTTAGGGAACAGGGCTTGTACTTCTTCAATGGTTTGAAACAAGAGCTCATCTCCTCTTATTTTGTCTTGCAAAAGCTCTTCGGTTGCACTTTCGTATTTTGATAAAAGAAGTAAGGCATTTGTAAGTTCAACCAGATTATGGTGTTCCTCATTGAGGGATTTAATTAAAGACCGGTATTCTTCAATTGTGAGGTTTCGGTTTAAGGCAGCTTCGCAACTGGTAATAAGGTTTGCCAGCGGGGTACGCAATTCATGGGAAGCATGTTGAATAAAACTTTTTTGCACATAAAACGCTGCTTCAATGCGCTCCAGCATCTTATTAAAATTGATGGCGAGCTGGTTTAGCTCATCCTGAGATTCGGTTACAGGAACCCGTTCGTTCAAACGGTTCTGACGAATGCGTGTAATCTGTTTGTTGAGGATGTCAATCGGAGCAAAGGCCTGCTTTACGTAAAAGTAGGAGATAAATGCCGATGCGAGCAAGGCTGCCAGATACGAGAAAATAAGAATATAGAGCAGTTTTTGGAGCTTTATTTTCCCAAACTTGTCATTGGCCGAAGCGATTGCAATACCTTTGTTGGCTCCCGATTGAATGAATATCCCCACAACCTCACGGTCGGCATCCGAGTATTTAACCAGTTTTTCAGATTCAATTTCATCCAACAGTTCTTTGTTGTAGGTAATGGCATGGTCATCAATACTGCTGTATATAAGGTTGTGGTTTTTGTCGAATATCAGAACCTTTTCGTCATACAACGCATTGATTGAATTTTTGTCGATAACCTGTAGCAGATTGTGATCGATTTCTTTGATATCAATCAGCAGCTTGTAAGTTGTCCAGGCTTTTTGTTCCAGTCGTAAGAAAAATTCATCTTTCTTGAAATTGGCATACAACGCATAAATGACGATATAGCTCGCCAGTAAAATAAAGGCCATAAGGGCCGAAAACAAAAGGGCCGACCTTATTTTAAAATTCATGACTCCTTAATAAAATAGCCAAACCCGGGTTTGGTTTGGATAAGTGCTGAAGAAAAGGGCTTGTCAATTTTATTGCGCAAAAAACTGATATATACTTCAATGGTATTGGTGCCGGTATCAAAATTGATATTCCATATTTTTTCGGCAATAACGGCCTTCGAAATAACCCGTCCTTTGTTGCGCATCAGCAACTCCAAAAGTTTAAATTCTTTGGCGGTAAGGTTGATGTCTTTTCCATCACGGCTCACTGCTTTATTGCTTAGGTTAATTTCTAAATCACCTACTCTCAAAACCTCATCCATCAGTTCTTTGGTTTGCATGCGTTTCATAAAAACTTTGATGCGGGCAAGGAGTTCAGATAAATGAAAGGGTTTTACCAGATAATCGTCAGCACCGGCATTAAAAGCATCCATTTTATCCTGAATTTCGCCTAAAGCCGTGAGCATAATAATGGGAATGGCAGGATTCGCCCCCCTGAATTCTTTGCAAAGTTCCCATCCGTTTTTATGAGGCAGGTTGATGTCAAGCAATATGAGCCGGTACTCGTTTTTGTAGAAAAGAGATTCGGCTACTTTCCCATCAAAAGCCAAATCAGTTGTAAAGCCGTTTGCATTCAACTCTGATTGGATGGTTTTACCCAGTTTGGGATCGTCTTCTACAAGGAGAATAGAGATGCTGTCATTCACAATGTAAAACTAGGGTATTGATGGTTAATAACAAAAATACCCGATTTTAGGGTCGGGCATTTTAAATGATCTTAATGTTAAATCTATTTAATACTTAACTGTAGCGAACGCAACGATTTTACACAGCGGGTGCTGCGTTCTTTCGCTGTGAACACTGCTGTTATGGGGCTTCATTTTTAAATGGCAATCTGAAATTGTAAGATAACCATTCCCTTCCGGGTTGATTCTTTTAAATCGTTATTGGTGAATACCGGCCGGTTTTGATAGTTTAACGTGAACTTAGACCTGTGTCCTTCGATCAACCAGTTTACACCGGCATCCCACATCACCACATTGTCATGCAGCCGGTCAAATTGCGACAATGTCAGATCTGCATAAGGTTGAAGTTGTCCGTTTTTATCACCCAAAAATGATTTGGGTAAGAGGTAGCCAACTTGTCCGAAGTATGTGGTGCCGGTTCCCACCATTGGAAAGGCACTGCCACCTCCGTTAAAAGATGTTCCGGTGCCGGGTGCCGGGTTCATGGCTCCGTTGTTGCGCACATAATTTTTGCCATAGTCGCTGTACGAGGCTGCGGCATAAGCAGTAATTGCTGATCCTTTATCACCAACAGGATGATCCAGGAATACATCCACACCATAATTGAGCATATTCTGCATGATGGTATCTTTGATTGTGGCGCTTCCATAATGCCACATGGCATCGGGCTGATACTGGAACCCGGCTCCAATATTGAATACATTTTTTTTGCCAAGGTAGTTTCCGGCCATATACGGAATGAGGTTACTTTCTTCATCCCAAAACTGATACATCACATATCCGCTGCTTTGCAGTTGAGGCGGTTTGTATGAGAAATCGGAGTTTACGCTGATGGGTTTAACCGTTGTAATCGTTGGGTCAACCAGCATAGGGTTGGCGATAATAAAACGGTAATCCATTTTGCCCAGTTTTCCTTTGGCATAAATGCTGAACTTGCGCAGAAACTGGTCATTTATATCATTGGTGGATTGTTGATATAAAGGCGCGTCATAGCTCAGAATACTGGCTACCGATGGTGCCGAGTATCTTAAAAATCCGGTCCATGCAGTTAAGCCGGCACCAATTTGCAATGCTCTTGGTGTTACATAATATTCGGTTACCACATCATGAAAAAAGATGCCGGGTTTGCGTGCCGAGTTATAGTCGAAATTATTGATCCCAATCTGAGTATAGAAGAATACCTTGTCGGTTATTTTTCCATAAATCTGCGAACGAACCCTTCTCAGTCCGATATCATAGGTTTGTGGTTTGTCAAATCCATTAACTGTTGTTCCCGGATTGCTTTCATTGTAACGCATCCAAACTTGTGCAGTAAATGTAGCTTTGATATAATGTGACCCGTCATCATTTAAGCTCATCTTTAATTCACGATAGGGTTTGGTTTGGGCAAACAACTGCATGCTGCATGCAATGGCTGCAAAAGTCAAAAAGTAATTTCTCATGATGATCTGAATGAATGCATGCTCATGTTTTTACGGGTTGCCACGGGATGTGCTGATAACGGTTTGTGCTTGTCGAGCCTGATCACTTTAAATGTTTTACCGGTTTCGCTGTACTTTCCGGCAAGTTCATGTATATGCTCCATCACCGTATGGTCTGCAAGTTTCACATTGCTGAAACCGACTGTGATATTTTTACTTCTTGGCAAGGTGTCAGGTTGTTTTTTCAAGCCGATAAAATTACTGAAAATGGCCGGATGTGCAAACTGCTGATCAAACAGATATTGTTTGCGTCAGGCTTCATCGCCTGCTATGATGGTCAAAACATGTTTGGCTGCGGAGTGTATTCTGCTATCTTTGCCGCTCATTTTTTGATATGCAACATTTTATCGGTTTGTATAAACCGTATTTTAAGAAGGTCGCTAAGCTGAGTTATCCAATTATTATCGGGCAGATAGGGATTGTATTGATGGGGGTGGCTGATATTGTCATGATCGGGCAGATTGATGCCACAAATCTGGCAGCTGCCGGCTTGGCCAATTCCGTGTATTTTCTCATCACCATTCTGGGTATCGGAACCTTAACGGCCATCTCGCCTTTAGTTGCCAAAGCCAAAGGTGCTACCCATGTAAATGATACAGCGTTGTTGTTTCGTCAGGGGCTCCGGGCTTCTTTGCTCCTGAGTGTATGTATTGGTGTTGTCTTATATGTACTTACATTAAACCTTCACTGGTTTGGACAGGAACCTGCCGTTACGGCATTGACCAAAAGTTACCTGCATATCTTAAATGCAGGAACAGTGTTTATGCTGCTGTTTATGGCAGTTAAGCAATTCAGTGATGGGTTGTCCATCACCAAACCTTCGGCTGTGATTACCATTGCCGGATTATTGTTTAACGTTTGGTGGAACTGGATTCTGATTTACGGTAAATGGGGTTTTCCGGCATTGGGTCTTGATGGAGCAGGGTATGCAACATCCATCACCCGTGTATTGATGGCCATTGCCATGATTGTGTATGTATTGTACAATCCCATTTATAAACAGTGGCTGCATGTTAAAGAAACAACCGAAGGTTTTAAGTTCTTCAAGCAGATTTTTAAAGTGGGATTACCATCGGGTATGCAGTATTTTTTTGAAGTAGGAGCCTTTGCTTCGGCTGCTATTATGATCGGTTGGTTTGGAAAGGAACAACTGGCGGCTCATCAAATTGCAATCAATTTGGCTTCGGTTACATATATGGTGGCTACCGGAATTTCGGCAGGTGGAAGTATTGCCGTTGGCGATGCCTGGGGGCGTAAGCACAAAGAGGATCTGATGCGTTCGGGAAGAGCGGCATTAATCATGAGTGTTTTGTTTATGGGTGTTACCGCATTGTTGTTTGCGGTATTCAATCACTTTTTTGTTTCCCTTTACATTCAGGATGTGTATGTAGGCGGTATGGCTTCCAACTTATTATTGATTGCGGCTTTGTTTCAGTTGAGTGATGGTATTCAGTGTGTAAGTTTAGGTGTGCTCAGAGGGATTGCCGATACACGTATGCCAACTGTTATCACCATTATTGCTTATTGGGTAATTGGTATTCCCATTGGTTGGATATTGGCCAAATATTTTGATTTGACCTTGTATGGTATCTGGTTTGGATTAAGCCTTGGACTTACGTTTTCGGCTGTGATGCTTACCATTCGTTTCATCAAAGAGTCGAGAGCCTTTAATTTTGTGGCCGAAGAAAAACAACACTATAAAGAGTTGATGAACCAAGCATGAGATCATCCTGGAAAGTACACCTTGCTCTTTTTACCGTATCGCTGATTTACGGAGCTACGTTTACCATTGCCAAGGAGGTAATGCCGGTATATGTAAAACCCTTTGCTTTCATATTAATGAGAGTTACCGTTGCAGCAGTGTGCATCTTTATCTTCCATTCGGTTTTTGTTAAAAAGCGGATTACTGGACGCAAGGATTTTTTACAACTGGGTTTAAGTGCCTTATTTGGTGTTGCTTTTAATATGCTGCTGTTTTTTAAAGGACTGTCAATTACAACTCCCATCAATGGTGCGGTGCTCATGCTCAATACGCCCATTTTTGTGGTGGTGTTTGCCGCGTTGTATTTAAAGGAGCGAATTACTTCTGTCAAGGTAATTGGTATCGTGGTGGCTGCTATTGGTGCTTTGTTGCTGATGGGAGGAACACGTTTCAATTTCAGTTCGGAAACGGTTTGGGGTGATGTAATGGTGGCTCTCAATGCCATGATTTATGCATTTTATCTGGTGTATGCAAAGTCGCTGATGATTAAATATCATCCGCTTACCGTTACCATGTGGGGTTTTGTGTTTGGGTGGTTTGTGGTCTTTCCATTTGCTGCCGCAGAGTTTGCCGATATTCAGTTTGCCGGTTTTACTCCGCAGATATGGGCCTTTGTAGCTTTTGTAACCATTGGTTCAACCTTTGTTACTTATGTGCTTAATGCCTATGCTCTGCAAAAAGCCAGCTCATCGCTGGTAGGCAGTTATATTTATTTACAACCGGTTTTGGCCGCTCTGATAGCTATTCTTACGGGGAAAGATGAACTCACACTTCAAAAGCTGATGTATATCTTTATCATATTTGCCGGGGTGTATCTGGTGGGGCGAAAACCAAACAACTGCAAACAGTGGTATCCTCTCCTGAGTAGGCCCGTTTGATAATCTTTAAATTGTCTTACTTTTGCCCAAAGTTTATCCAATATGCTAAGATCAATGACCGGCTACGGTCAGGCTGAAACAGAAACAGCCCGTTATCAAATTAAAGTAGAGTTTAAAGCTCTCAATAATAAATTTTTAGAGATTAACCTGCGCATGCCCAAGGTATGGCAAAGCAAAGACCTTGAAGTAAGGAGGGAACTTTCGCGCATGATTGAACGGGGCAGTTGTCAGGTAAACGTGAATGTTCAGTTTAAACGTGCCGAAGATAAAGTGATGCCTATCAATAAAGATGTTGCATCGTATTATCTTAATGAGTTGAGTGATGCCTGCCGTCAGGGAGGTATTGACCCCAATATGCTGGCAGCAGGATTGTTTGCCATGCCCAACTTGTTTCAAACGGTTGAAGACGAAAGTTCGGAAGAGGATATGAAAGTGTTGATGGATACCGTGAACAAAGCTTTTATTGAATTTGAAAAATTCAGAATGAAAGAAGGGGAGATGCTGGCAGTCGAGATTACACGACTTACTCAGGCCATTCAACGGTTGCTGAAAGAAGTAGATGCTTTGGATCCGGAACGTATGGCCACCATCCGTTCACGCATCGAATCGGAAATCACCCAACTCAAAGAAGATGCGTTGGATAAAAACCGTTTCGAACAGGAGCTGATTTATTATATGGAGAAGCTGGATGTAACCGAAGAGAAAAAACGTCTTCATCAACATTGCCTTTATTTCATCGAAACGATGGGTTCAAAATCAGCCGGAAAAAAACTGGGGTTCATTGCTCAGGAAATGGGTCGTGAAATCAATACACTTGGTTCCAAAGCCAATCACTTTGTAATCCAGCAACGTGTGGTGGAGATGAAAGATGAACTTGAAAAAATTAAGGAGCAACTCAATAATATTATTTAGGAATATGGAATATGGCTTTGTGGCTTTACGTAAAACCACAAAACCATAAACCCATAAAACCATCCATCAATGAATAAAGCCATTATTTTTTGTGCACCATCAGGGTCGGGTAAAACCACCATTGTAAAACATCTATTGTCGGTTGATGAGCGCCTGTCGTTTTCGGTAAGCGCTTGTACCCGCAAACAACGCGAAGGAGAAGTACACGGTAAAGATTATTATTTTCTGAGTCATGAGGAGTTTAAACAAAAAATTGCCGCAGGTGATTTTTTGGAACATGAAGAAGTATACGGAGGAAACTTTTACGGAACCCTTAAATCAGAAGTAGAGCGGATTTGGTCATTGGGTAAAACGGTGATGTTTGATGTGGATGTGGTGGGTGGATTGAATATCAAGGAATATTTTGGTGATAAGGCTTTGGCGATTTTTGTAAAACCACCAAGCATTGAAGTGTTGGAACAACGCCTGAGGTTCCGCTCCACCGAAACGGAAGAAACCCTGAGAATACGTGTGGGCAAAGCTGTTCATGAACTCGTGTTTGAAAGCAAGTTTGAACATGTATTGATTAATGATGATTTGGCGGCCGCGCTTAAAAGTGCGGAAAAACTGGTCAGTCAATTTTTAGCCGCACCATGAAAGTAGGCCTCTTTTTTGGCTCCTTTAATCCGGTACATACCGGCCACCTGCTCATTGCAAACTATTTTGTTCAGTTTGCAGGGTTCGATAAAATATGGTTTGTGGTTTCGCCCCAAAACCCTTTTAAAGTAAACGGAGAGTTGCTCGATGAGAAACTTCGCCTGCACATGCTTCAACTGGCCATTGGAAACGATAGCAGATTTGAAGCTTGTGATGTGGAGTTTGATTTGGAACGCCCGTCTTACACTGTTAATACACTGGCCCATCTCAGAGATAAATATCCGATGTATGAGTTTTGTCCGATTATTGGTGGCGACAATCTGCAGTCGTTTCACTTATGGAAAAACTATGCAGACATATTAGCCCATCACAAAATATATGTATACCGCAGAGTAGGGTTTCATGAAAATCCCATACTGGCCAATCATAAACGCATTAAAATATTTGAAGTGCCTTTGCTCAATATTTCATCAACCTATATCCGCGAAATGATTCAGGCCGGAAAATCCATTCGGTATTTAGTGCCGGATATGGTGAGTGCGTATATTGAAGAAAATAACTTATATAAATGAGTTATGCGTCACTTTGATTCCATTGAACATTTGACACCTAGAGAAAAACTATAGCGCTTACGAAAAGTATTTATATGCGAACAATTACCCTATTTTTTAGTTGCCTTATTTCCATTTCCTTATGTGCTCAAATACAACCAGTAAGAGAGCAAATCTGTAATCATGTCTGGCAAGAAACTAACCCACTTATAGTGTGGAGTTTTAGAGACAGTGGCGACTTTTCCGCATTTCATTTCTGGAAGAAAAAAGATGGCTTTGGCTTTACCGCAAAGAAGGGGACCTTTCGGTTAGACGACTCTGCAAAAATTTTACATATAATATTCGATTCTACTTATAGTGTTTTTGCAAAAGACAGTTTCTTGATCAGTAAAGACATTGGCCGACAAGTATGGGACTTAGTGACAGTGACCGATTCAAAAATGGTTATAAGCCGACCACCAGTTTGGGAATTTGAAAAACGAACTAATGTTAATGTTGACAAAAACATCATCGTTACATTGAGAGGTAAAAAAAACAAAAAAGGCAAGAAACAAAAAGTATAGCCTGCCTTGTGGACATAATAAAGCGAACGCATAACACGCGTCTGCCGCAAGTGGCGCTAACTCGTTAAGTTGGAGTTTTTCGTTTACGTATTTTGTATATATTAGCCTGACAAATTAACCATCGCAATCGCCACCTGCGGCAGGCGCGGGAACGTTGGCAGCAGCCCTAATGTTTTTAAAATTCTTGGACGATAACGAAACTTACAAGAAATAAACGCACAACTGGAAGGCAAGAAATACAAATCAGCCATTGCAGCATTAGCAGTTGATGCAGTTTTGTTAATTGATTATTTAATAAGTGAAATATGTATATCCGCAAGCGTACCGGTAGTATTTAAACTTGGTGATACTTAGTGTTCTGGTGGCTTAGTGGCAAAGAGTTCTCGCCACAAAGTCACAAAGGCTCAAAGAATACACAAAGCCATGCATTTAGGTAAGCTTGCGGATATACGTTAAGTGAAATGTTTAAGAGCAAATAAAAATATGAGTAATGCAAAAATATCCATACGTTTTTTTAAAGACCGTGAAGTGCGAGCCGTTTGGGACGAAGCAAACGCTAAATGGTGGTTTTCGGTATTGGATATCGTTGGTACTTTAAACGAAGAAAGCGATTACACCAAAATCCGCAACTATTGGAAATACCTGAAAACAAAACTCAAAAAAGAAAACAACGAGTTGGTTAGTACCACTAACCAACTGAAACTTTTGGCGGCAGACGGTAAAAAGTATAAGACCGACACATTGGATAGCAATGGAGTTATTGAATTGGCAAAACATTTCCCTAACAATAGGGCAATGAAATTTTTGGATTGGTTTTTATACAGCGACAACAGTCTTGACGGGCAAAGCAAGAAAAAGGCGTACACACTTTTTGAAGGTAATTTGCTTGACCAAATTGAAGTAGGCACAACCAAAGGGTTGCAACAAATTCACGCTTATCTGTTTGGCGGTTTGTACGATTTTGCAGGACAAATCAGACAAAAAAACATTTCAAAAGGCGGTTTTCAATTTGCCGTATCCCGCTTTTTGGGCGAAACCTTAAAGCAAATAGAAGAAATGCCCGAAACTACCTTTGACGAAATTGTAAACAAATATGTAGAAATGAATATTGCTCACCCGTTTATGGAAGGCAATGGCAGAAGCTCCCGAATATGGTTGGACTTGATATTGAAAAAACGCCTGAGAAAATGTGTGGATTGGAGTAAGATAAGCAAACGAGATTATATGAACGCAATGATGCTAAGCCCAACAAAAAGTAGTGTCCTAAAAATATTTTTGAAAAATGCGCTCACCACAAAAATAAATGACCGTGAAATGTTTATGAAAGGAATAGACTATTCGTATTACTACGAAGAAAACGACTAAGATAAAAATGGACACCAAAGCCAACGCACCACACCCGACAGACGACTAACGAACGGAAGAAGGGCATCTGCCAACAGAGGTTTGGCGCAAGCGGGGGTAGGGTAGTGCTTCGTAGGAAATTTGTGGTAAAAAATACCTGCGCCAAGCCGATAACTTTGCGGTTAAATATTGTTGACTATAAATGGATAGTCAATTTATAAATAGTTAAGGAATACTATCGAAATGTGTTTTCTCAAATGGAATGGTATCGTTCAACAATTCCTTCATTAAGTCGGTTTGTTTCACATTGTCTTTGGGCAATGCGATATAATAGGTCTTGCCGGCAGCAACGGTAAGATTAGGCTTGCGCAACCATGGGTTCATCAACTTCAACAGTTTGTAGTTGGCTCCGTTTTGTGTGGCAAGCAGTGTCAGATCCGGAATGGTTTGTGAAACTTTTACTTTGATCGTTGCCACTTCATCATACAAATGTTTTCGGTTGAGCTTAAATCCAAATAAGGCAGGATTTTCCATGATTTGTTTAAACGCCAGTGTACGGAATACATACCTTGATGTTTCTGTATTCAGGTATAAATCATAATAGCTATTGACCCGCTGTTGTTGCAGTTGTTTTTTGACACCCTCAATACCCATATTGTAAGAGGCCGCCACCAGAGCCCAGTTGCCAAACGCAGAATAGGCTTCCTTAAAATATTTACAAGCAGCCTCTGTCGATTTTTCGAGGTGGTACCGTTCATCTACTTCTTCATTCACTTCCAGCCCGTACATTTTACCGGTTTTATCAAGGAACTGCCAGTAACCCACAGCTCCGGCCGGAGAGCTTACATTTTGCAAACCACTTTCGGCCACCGCTAAATACTTGAAGTCATCCGGTATACCATTCTT
This sequence comes from uncultured Bifidobacteriaceae bacterium, assembly GCA_964392775.1. Taxonomy (GTDB): domain Bacteria; phylum Bacteroidota; class Bacteroidia; order UKL13-3; family UKL13-3; genus UKL13-3. The sequence continues at coordinate 86,033 of CAYMRD010000010.1, read as the reverse complement.
TTTCAGGATACGCTCAATGGTTGGAAAAAAACGGTTGGCCCGTTTGAGCAGGAGTATTGTTTGCGATTGCCAGTATACATTGGTAAGCAGTTCACGGTCGTAACGTTCCTTTACGTCAAAATTGCCCAATGGAACACCCTCTCCTGCAAATACCAGTTTATCAGGAATCGACAGGCTGTAAATGCGATAGTATTGCTCAAATTCGCTTGCCATCTTATCATCGTAGGTCCTGTCGGCTCGTATAAAGAGCATAATCCCCAGTGCCGTTAACAAAGCCGTAAGTAATATTGAACTGTATTTTGATTTAAAAACCATCGGGCAAAGATAGGCTATTTTTTAAACTCGCTTTTTTATCACTACTTTTACGATACAAAATACGTTAGTTATGATAAGAATATTACGTTCCTTCGTACTGGTGCTGGCCGGATTGTTATTCCTGCTGGTTTTGCTCTCTTTTTTTCTGCCTTCATCGTTTCATGTTGAACGTTCGGTGGTGGTGGATACCAAACCCAATATACCGTATGCCTTGATTAGTGATTTCAGAGCATGGGATGGATGGTCGCCTTGGAATCAGCTTGATACGGCTATGCACAAAGAATACAGCAGCACGGTTGGCCAAAAGGGTTCGTGGTTTTTATGGTCGAGTAAAGTACCTGAGGCAGGAAGCGGAAAAATGACCATGACTGATCTTGTGCAGGATAAAAGTATAGCGCTTGATTTAGTATTTGAGAAAATGGGAAGTTCTAAAGTGGTTTACACATTTGAGGCAGTGGAGGGCGGAACAAAAGTAACCTGGATGCTTGATTGCAGCGGGGAGGGAATGCCCTGGTATTTTATCGTTCCTTCCAAATACTTCAACCTTAAAATGGATAGCTGGATGGGGCCGGATTTTGAAAAAGGACTGGCTAAAATCAAAGAACTCAGTGAAGCGACTCCTGTAGCGGACAGAGTAGCTGGTTTTGAGGTTGAAGAAAGAATAATTCAACCGATGTTGTTGGCCGGTGTTCGCTCGGTTGTGACTCATGCCGAACTTACCGGAAATACCTTTGCTAAATGGTATGGACAGATTTCACAAGTTTTGTCGTCACAACAAATTAAGCCGGTTGGCGCACCTGTAACCATTTATTATCAGTACGGACCGAAGAAGGTAGAAGTGGAAGCTGCCATTCCGGTGGCTTCAGCAGGAAGCAATCACGGGCAGGTAGCGTATCATCAAACAAGTTCATACAAGGCCCTGGTTCTTAAATACTACGGGGGATATGACAATATAGAACCTGTCTATATTGCGGCCTATGAATATATTAAACAAAAAGGAAAAGCAAGCACCGGAGCTCCGATGGAAATTTATGTGACCGATCCGGGTATGGAGAAAGATACAGCCAGGTGGCTTACCGAAATTGTGTTTCCGCTGGATTCTATTCCTGCAAATTGAAACAAAAAGGGCTTGCGATTGCAAGCCCTTTTTGTTTCAGAGCACCAGTTCAATTATTTCATATTATTCATCGACACGTATCTCAAAAATTCCTTGCGGATTTTATTGTTTGTAAACTGGCCGCAATACTCGGCTGTAATGGTATTGCTGGTTACATCTTTTACCCCGCGTGAGGCAACACAAAGGTGGTCAGCTTCAATAATAACGGCAACGTCTTCTGTATTCAACACTTCCTTCAGCATATTGGCTATCTGAATGGTCATACGTTCCTGCACTTGCGGGCGTTGCGCAAAATACCGAACAATACGGTTCAGCTTTGATAATCCAACCACACGCCCATTGGGAATATAAGCTACATGGGCTTTCCCAATGATGGGAACAAAATGGTGTTCGCAGGTACTGTGAAAACTGATTTGTTTCTCCACCAGCATGTTTTTGTACTGGTATTTGTTTTGGAACAGCTTGGCTTTCGGTGCGTTTTTGGGGTTTAGGCCCGAGAAAATTTCATGAACATACATCTTGGCAACACGGTGAGGCGTTCCCTTTAGACTATCATCTGTCATGTCCAGTCCTAAAATGAGCATAATCTCACGGAAATGTTTTTCGATGAGCTCTATTTTAATATGGTCATCCAGTTCAAAAGCATCTACTCGTAAAGGGGTTTCCAATGAAACAGAATGATGTCCATCACCCAGCTCCTCGTGACTCAGTTCAGTTTCCGCTGTATTCAACAAAATTTCTTTCTGTTTCATATAGTTTGATGTTCAGTTTTAAGTGTTTGTCGAGCCTTTTGCTAATCAATCGCCAAATGACAATTGCAATGTTTTCGGCTGTTGGGTTTAGTTGTTTAAATTCTTCTGTATCTAAATTCAGATTGCGGTGGTCAAAACGCTCTTCTATTTCATGAGCAATAATATCACTCAGAATTTTAGTATCGATTAAAAAACCGGTTTCTTCATCCAGTTGCCCGGTAACGGTAACAATCAATTCATAATTGTGACCATGGTAATTGGGGTTGTTGCAGGTGCCGAATACAGTTTTGTTTTTCTCATCACTCCAATGGGAAACATGCAAACGGTGCGCGGCATTGAAGTGACTTTTACGTGATACGGATATCTCCATTTAGTTGAAACTAGGTTGTGCAAAGGTAGCATCTAGGTACAGGTTTGTCCTAACTTTTATTTGATACATGATTAACATGTTTAATATATGTTTAGTTTTATTTAACAAATAATATACAATGCCGATTCTTTGACCGGATTGTTGTTTGCAAAGACCGACAGTAATATTGTTTGGCTGACAGATTGATGTTTATCACTTTTATTTTTATTAAATAACTGTTAGTTAGTGTGTTATTGTCGAATTTGAAGCCCCGTTAAACATTTTGACCGAAGCATTTGGAATTCAGATATAAATCGTGTTTAAATTTGTATAAGAAAACTATATAAAAGTTAAACACCATGACAGCGATAGAATTCAAACGGGTGGTTGCCAAAGAGGCGCAATCCATGCGGAATTATGCCTACCAACTCACCCGGAATACCGAAGATACAAATGATCTTATTCAGGATACGATGCTTAAGGCTCTCATATATAAGGATAAGTTTATTGATGGAACAAACCTTAAAGGTTGGTTGTATACCATTATGAAAAACACCTTCATCAATAATTACAGAAGGACGGTGAAGCGTAATACGTTTATTGATCAAACGGATAATGAATATTATCTCGACTCGATGAGCCATTCGGAAAAAAATTTGGGCGATCAAAGATTTGTAATGCGCGATATTGAATGTGCTGTTGATAAATTACCGATGAATCTGAAGAAGCCTTTTACAATGAATTACAGCGGATTCAAATACCATGAAATAGCAACGATTTTGAATATTCCGATTGGAACGGTTAAAACGCGCATTTTTGTTGCCCGCAGACAATTGCGTGAAATGCTCAAAACTTATGGGCAGCTCTATGGACTGGAAAATACGGTAAACGGATAAACAAGGCTCAGCCAAACACCATACCCCAAGCCGGACGAACATTCGGCTTTAGTTGTTTTTAATGTTGTCATTTCACTAACTTGGCGCCATAATCTAAACAATATGAAAAAGAAATTTCTGCTTAGTGCGGTTATGTTATTGGGGATGTTTTTTCCTGCGTTGGCCCAGTTCGGTTACACGCATATTAAAAAAGCTGATGTCGAAAAGTTTAAAGATTCGCGCCTCATTGTTGTGTTATATGCAGATAGTAGCTACAATGCTTCCATAAAAGCTGCTGTTGAGCGTTTCTGGACGTTTAACAGCGGTTTTGAGTTTGTGAATGACACAATGATGAAGGCGTACAACAAACCTGAGTATGCTTTTTTGATGTTTGCCAAAAGCAAAAAATCACCGAAAACAAAGGCTAAGCTAGGTTCTTCAGAAGATGATTTTAATGGATTAATCATTACCACAAAATACCGTAAACGCGCCAAGTTTGTTGAGATTATAGCAAACGGATTTTGCAGTAATGTAATTGATACCCAGGATTGGTACCCAGAACTTGTCAGATCAGTTCAGATGTTAAACAACTATTTTGACTATGCAATTCAGGCTAAAGGAGATAAAGAAATATCTCCGTCATATATGATGGGCAATTACCCATGCGACTTGCAAACGGTTGCCAATAAGAAGTTGCTTGTTGAAACAGGCATGTTATCAATGAAAGGCAAGGAAGATGCAAGTGCAATATATGGAAATGAGGTAGAGGAGGAGGACCGGGATGAAATATACAAAGCAATTTTAGAGCAGGATCCGGAAGTGGTGTATATGTTTAATGTGCGGAATGAAAAATACTGTGATAAAATTTTTGTTTCAGCAGCAAATAGCGAAGTGATACATTATGTATCGGGAGGAATTGAAGATTGTAAATGTGTTGCGAAAGATTTGAAGGGACTTAAGCAACGAATAGATAAGGCCAATAAACAGTAGATGTAAAATATAAACGGAAAGGGCTTAGTTGCAACATGCAGCTAAGCCTTTTTTATTTACGGACAAGAAACCGGGATACCAAAGTTTGTTTGCTGCCTTTAAGCTCGATAAAATACATGCCATCATTAAGTGAGTGAACCGGAATCGTAACTGAACTGTAAAAGTGGTTGATAAATCCGCTTTGCAGAGTTTGTCCGAGTGTGTTTATGATTTGGTATGTCATGTCCTCTTTCAATGAATAGGTGTCGATTGTAAGAAGGTTGCTTGCCGGATTCGGATATAGATTTATGCTCTTGTTGAAAGTTGTTTCAGCTATACCATTCCAGCTGCTGTCGGCTAATGACGATGAATAAAAGTTAAGTCCGCCACCCATATTCCCGATAAGCATATCAGGCTTGTCATCTCCATTCATATTTGCAACAAACGGAACCGACCGGATTCCAAAGCGGATATTTAAGGGCGTAGATAAGTTGTTATATGAAAACAAGCTGTCGTGTAGGATAAAAGGAATACTCTGGTCATTTACCATCGTGTAGAGAAAAATTTTACCACTATTGGTTCCCACAAGCATTTCAATTGTGCTGTCTACACCATCCATATCTGCTATAAATGGAACGGCATAGCCGCTGGGTTCCATTTGATCATAGCCACCACTGCTCAAATATTTCTCGCGTGTTACAATGCCTCCAAGGGTGTCGATATCGGGAGTTGAATTGAAATCAGGAACAGTTGAAGAGCCAATATTTTTATAATATTGAATGATGCCTCCTTTGTTTCCAATCACCAAATCCAGTTTGCCATCCTTGTTTAAGTCGAATAGGTGTGGAGCCGAGTTGTTCCCAACATCAATATCTCCTAAGGTACGGGTTTGAAGTGTGAAGTTGTTGTTTTGACCTGATCCCGAATTAATATAATAGAGTATTCTTCCATTCGAGTTTCCGATTACCATATCAGGTTTGCCATCTCCATTTAAGTCTCCGATTGCAGGATGCATTTCAAGAATAGGTGTATCATTTGTAAGCCCTAAAAAATTGGAGTCGATGAGTTGGTAAACCGGAGCAGTATCCAAACCAATATTGCGGAAGTAAAACAACTGATCGTATAGGTTCTGAGTTTGCTCGTAATTACCACTGGTGGCAACCAATAAATCCCGTTTGCCATCGTTGTCAACGTCCATTAAAAGCGGAACCGTTCTCGCTCCCAAATCAATAGTTTGATCAAACATGAAGAAGTTGTTACCCTGATAATCAAATACCGGTTTTGCATTGGTTCCGGTGTTTTCATATACCCAAACATTGTTAGTGTTTTTTACACCAATAGGGTTGTTGGTTGAAATAATCAATTCATTTGTGCTGTCGTCATCAATATTTACAAAGTAACTGGCCGGCCAGTTGATAAAATTAAAGGGCGTTGTGTTCTTTGGAAATATGCTGTCCTGGCTAACAATCGAATCATATCCTAAAGGGTTTTGGTTCCTTCCGTTGTACAGTATAATAAGGTTGTTAAAACTAACGTCTCCATAAATGAAATCTTTCACCCCATCTCCATTCATATCCAACAACAACGAAGTTGTTCCCGCATGTTGCATTTTTTTATTCTCGTAAAGCCGGTAATAGCAGGACCAGAGTTCATCTCTGCTATAGTGAATATTAAATCTGTTTTTGTCCGATGTGACATCAAACTGTATACCGCCCCAGCATAGATCCCGTAAAATAAATCGGGTACTATCTTCCGGGTATTGCAAATTGTATTCGTTGATCTTGTAGTTTTCCAGATACTGCGGGCTTAAATCTGAACCCTGAAAGCACAGAATGTCAACATCTCCGTCTCCGTCCATATCCTCAATTGCAGGGATGTCAATATTGTTGATGCTAACGGCAATTGGAGGGAGCATAACATCCGGTCGGGGGGATGGGAAACCCATCCCATTTCTGCCGGTATCTTTTACCTGATTATTAATAGCCTTAAAGGAAGGAATTGCACCTCCTTGGTTTTTAAAAATTCGCAATCCATTTGGATAAACCTGTTGTCCGGGATAAACCTGGTAGTTTTGATTGTCAATTGTTTCGGTAAAAATATCTTCTTTTCCATCTCCATTGTAATCTCGCAGCAAAGCCCAGGCCGCCATGAAAGGGAAAGCTGTTTCATATTGAGGAGCATATTGCATTCCCTGAGGTTTGTTCAGAAAGCACAAAACTTTACTGGTCGACCGGTCAAATACAAATAAATCTTTGCGGCCATCATTGTCCAAATCAATATTCGAAAACTGAGGCGCATTTACGCCTCCTGTAAATGGGAATCGTAATGTGTCGGAATTTCGTACAAATTTTGGAGCATCGGAATAATAAAACCGAAATTGCTGAGCATGAGCTGCAAGGTTTGTTAGGAGGAATAGCAGAACAACAATTATTCTCATGTTGACGGATTGTTTGTTATTGTAAAGATACGGGAATATTTTGCAAGCAATACTTAATGAATGCATAAAATGGATTATACGCAGTTGTACGCACGTTATAAATCGAATCCTGTAATCAGCACGGATACCCGTAAGATTATACCGGGTTCCATTTTTTTTGCATTAAAGGGGCCGAATTTTAATGCCAATACATTTGCGGTTGAAGCCTTAAATAAAGGTGCAGTATATGCCGTTGTTGATGAAGCCGAATACGCTACAGACAGTCGCTGTATTTTGGTTGATAATGTATTGTCAACCTTGCAGCAACTGGCTGCTTACCATCGCAGGCAACTATCCTGTAAAGTAATTGCAATTGTTGGGTCCAATGGTAAAACAACAACAAAGGAGCTGATAACCTCTGTTTTAAAACAAGGGTTTAATGTATTGGCTACTCCCGGGAATTTTAACAATCATATTGGTCTGCCTCTTACACTTCTGCAACTGAATGATTCGCATGAAATTGCTGTAATTGAAATGGGAGCCAACCATATTGGGGAGAATGCCCAACTCTGTGAAATAGCTGCTCCTGATATGGGGCTTATAACCAATAATGGAAAAGACCATCTGGAAGGATTTGGAAGCATTGAAGGGGTGGCACAATCAAACAGTGAATTGTACTACTATTTGTTAAAGCATGAAGGTTTAGCATTTGTAAATGCAAATGATGAGTGGCTGGTTCGAATGGCTTCCCGCCTGCAATCCAAAATTACCTATGCGGGTAATGATGACGAGAGAAAAGCATTTGCAGATTGTGAAGGTGTGGCTTCGGCATTGCGACCGGAGATAATATTTAGCTATCAATACAAGCAACAACAGTCTTCGAATAGTATAACAAGTGTATTAAGCGGAGACTATAATTTTGATAATATCATGGCTGCCGTGTGTATTGCGAAACACTTAGGATTAAGCGATGACCATATTAAAGTTGGAATAGAATCCTATACACCGCAGAATAACCGTTCTCAGGTCATTAAAAAAAATGATAACACCATTTACCTTGACGCATACAATGCAAACCCAAGCAGTATGGAAGCTTCATTGCGCAATTTTGCCGCCATGTCATTCGGGAATAAAATTGCCATTATTGGCGATATGTTTGAGATGGGAGCTTTTGCCGCTCAGGAACACGCCAATATGATTCAGTTTTGTTCGGCTCTCAAATTGGAAGAGGTTTGGTTGGTAGGAGAGGAGTTTAGCAGGCAACCGGCTCATCCGGGTATGCGTCAGTTTAAGTCAACAGCAGATGTGGTTGCATATATTAAGCAGCATCCATTAACCGGAATGAATGTGTTTATGAAAGGCTCAAGGGGAATGAAACTGGAACAGTTGGTAGAACTTATTTCTTAACCAAAAGCGTAACCGCATAGGCATTTATACCTTCTAATCGCCCTACATATCCCATCTTTTCATTTGTAGTAGCTTTAACGGAGATATCATCAATAGTAACATTGCAGATAGCTGCTATGGTTTCGCGCATTTGCTCAACATAAGGCATAATCTTTGGTTGCTCAAGGCAAAGGGTAGCGTCAATATTGCCAACTCTATATCCTTTTTCATCCATAAGTTTTATAACGTGAGCCAACAAGAGTTTGCTGTCTGCTCCTTTGTAAGCCATATCAGTATCCGGGAAATGTTTGCCGATATCGCCTAGTGCAAGAGCTCCTAAAATTGCGTCACAGATGGCATGTAACAATACGTCTGCATCAGAGTGTCCAACGGCTCCTTTTGTATGCGGAATTTTAATCCCGCCAAGCCATAAGTCGTAACCTTCGCTTAATTGATGAACATCAAAACCAAAACCTATCCTCATATTGTTTAGTTAGATGGTGCAGGGAAAATATCAGTTGGTTGAGAGTCGCCTTCTTTCTGTTTTTTGAAAGCATCAAAATCAAAAGAAAGCGTAAACCTCAGGGTATTATCAAGTGGGTTGCGTTGTTGGAATGAAACGAGGTAAGCAACATCCAGTCCAAACACATTGTACCGTATACCGGCTCCCATTGTCATGTATTTTCGATTTCCTTTAGTAGGATGTTCGTAGAAGTAACCTGCGCGCAATGCAAACTGTTTATCATACCAATACTCCAAACCTGTTGCTATATTAATCTCATGCAGTTCTTCTTTCCATCCTCCCGGAGCATCACTAAAGGATTGAATCATACCTTGAACAAGCGGAACATTATTGTCTTTTCCGCTTAAAATAATAGGCTCTCCGGTGGCGGGGTCAAACATAAGCTTGCCGTTCTCATCATAAGCATATACAGGTGGAGTTGGAACAAGCAATTTATTAAAGTCGACAGTTAAGGCTAAAGTATTGTACTTGTCAATTTCAATTTCGCCATAAGGACCTATTCGCAAATTGATTGGAATGAAGTTAGCACTTTGAGCATCTGTGTAGGTAATCTTATTGCCAATATTGGTAATGGCTCCACCAAACGCATAGTTAACCTTATATCCTTTAACCCGTGTTTTATTATGGTAATATGCGGTAATATCACCGGCAAATGATTGGCCGGGTTTAATTGGGCTCTGACTTAGGTTTGCACCTCCGGCAAGGTTGGAGTAGATATAACGAAAGGCAACACCCACCGAAAATTCATTTGAAAGTTTTTGTGTATACGCCAAATCTACAGCTAACTCACTTGGGTTATAAGTTCCAAGAGGGTTGTTTGCCACATCCGTAAAGTTAATCTGGCCTAAAGCAAAATATCTTAGTGAACCAGCCAATGTTGACCGGTCATTTAGTTTTCCGTACATCGAAAGATAGGAAAGCGAAACATCGGGAACAAGTTGACGAAGCCAGGGAGTGTATGAAACAGACATCCCCCCCTTTTTTTCCAGAAAAGCGAGTTTGGCCGAGTTCCAGTGAATGGAATTCATGTCATTAGGAGTTGCCACTCCGGCATCTCCCATGGCACCTGCCCGGGCATCGGGAGAAATCATCAAAAAGGGAACAGCAGTTGTGATTGTATTTTGACGTCCGTCTAATTGTCCTGTTGTAATCTGTGCTTCTGTATCAGTAGCAATGGTTGTAATACCCGCTGCTAATACTACTCTTGTTAAAAACTTCATTTCGTTCAAATGATTCCGTGTGTGTAAGCGGGCAAAAATAACCCTATTGTTGAGATTAGAAAATTAATTCAGTATCACCAGTTTTTGGAAGTCTTCTGCAGTTTTTCCGGTTGATGACAGAACTTTTACTTTGTATATATATACTCCTTTGCCAATTGCATCTCCATAATCATCTCGTCCGTCCCAACTCAGTTGATCGAAGTGGTTTCCGGTTGTTACTGCATCTGTTTGGAGGGTTTTAATCAGCTTGCCGCTAATTGTATAAATCTGCACCTGAACGGTGATGGGTTCTCCGGCTTTATTATGATCGAAATGGAAGGTGGTAAATGTAGTAAACGGATTAGGGTAATTTAAGATATGTTGCAGTGCAAGTTCTTCCGACCCGGAAACAACAAACTCAAGCATAGCATCAGATGGATTGTTGTAAATGTCGAAAGCCCTTGTTTTGAGCGTATTTTTACCAAGAGGAAGGTCCTTCATCGGAAACCGTATTTCTCCATCCTGATAGCTATCCAGTTTTGCCTGATAATAATCGTTTAACACAACTGTTTTATTCGCATCATTGTTCAAAACCATCGAAATATCCCGTCCAACACCTCGTCCGGTAATGTTAATGCCATTGGCATCATGTAATTTAATTAATAAAGTCGGGTTTGCATTGGTAATGCCTCCGTAAACAAACTTTTCGTCATTCAGATATATTTTTATTTCCGGTCCGGTGCCGTCCGGAGGGATAGAGTCAGCAGTCTTTCCAACCATTACATTTTGATAATTACCGATTGCATCCACTTGTCCATTATCTGCGGTATAGCTAAGCTTACCAAGTCCAACTTCATAAGCAATGTCTTTAGGAACAATAAATGTAAAACTGAAATTCCCATTTGTCACAGATGCTTTACCTCTGTATATTACATTGTTTTGCATGGTAAAAGACATGGGGGAGCTGGCCGGAGGATTATTGACAATCGTTTGATAGGTGGTCATCTTGTCGTAAACAGTTGGGTATACCGCTCCATTGAAGGAAGTAAGACTGTTGTTGTGAATATCAGTTATTTTGCCGCTTATCGTAACTTTTGCAAATGCCTTGAGTGTATCAGGAATCGCATTTACAGGTACTTGGTTAATCTGAGTGGTAACAACTTTATGCGCAGGGTAGGCTAGAAAGATAGCAGGGTCTCCTAATAGAGTAAAGTTACGCTCATTTTTGTCGTTCCAGTTGTAATCGTTCTTGGTTAACCTCATAATCTCACCCAAACGCAGGCGATTGCCTGCCGAGGCAGAGTCTAGTCCTATATGATTAAATAAAAAGGTATTAAGAGCGAAATTAGATCCCGAGTTCACCAATCGAACAGTGGTAAATAAGGCGATTCCTCCTCCATTCGGATTAAGCAATACCATTTCACCCGCGGATGTTCTGGCCGGGTCGTCAAAGCGACTGAATTCACAAGTGGCTGTTACAAATAATGGGAGACGGTTTTCATTTGTCCATTTTTGAATATTATCTGTTGTCAGAATCTGTTCAGATGCCCAGCCTATTTCACCTCCATGCCCGGTGTAATTAATCAGCATAGCACCTTGCTCAACAGCTCTTACAATTTCTGCCTGAGCGTTTGGGTTTCGTGCACCACCTGAGGTATTCTCTTCTTTATACGCATCGATAAATATTTTGCGAATATTGTAATCGGGGGACTGACTGATGGCATTATTGGCTAAAGTGTTCGCCTGATTTTGATGGATATTTCCATCCTCATCATCGGCCACAAACACAAGTTTTGTTTTCCAGTCGCCCCATGTTGGGTGGTTAACATAGTTAATAATTTTGTTCAGCATATCGTTTGCCTGTGCATTGTTTTGTGCAGGTAATCTGCCTATTGCCACATCCAGAAGTTCTTTTACATCGGTATTGCTGTCCCAGTTTCCTTCATTGTCATCTAACAGGCCAAGATAGTCATCCGAGTTGTAGGTGCTTACCGGGTCAAATGATTCTGTGCTTTCAAATGTGGGAACAAAGTTTGTGTTGTTGGCTAAACGGTTTTTATAATCGTATGAGGCTCTTCCAAAAAGTGTAATGTATTTAGGCATATCACCAACGCTTGAAGCACGCTTGTAGAACATTCGGATAAAATCCCGAATGGCTGTCAAATCAGGATTCCCGGAGGCGAACTCATTGTATATTTGGTCTGTTGTTGCGATGTTTACTCTAAGAGATGATTTGGTTCGATGCAGGTTTGCGAGCGTTTGTGCTTCATTTAAAAATGAAGAATGGCATATAATGATTAAATCTGCCGGACTCAATGCATGCAGGTTTTGATTGCTTATTTCCGCAATAGAGATTGGTGAAAGAAATTGTTGACCATTAAATGAAATAAACTCTCTTAATGTATCTGTTTGAGATGAGAATTTAGCTTTGCCATTACCCATTATTACATTTGCCTGTATAATAGTGGTTGGCTGTGTTACATCCCAAACAGTCAGGTTGTTATTGGTTGTAATGGCAAACTCCGTGATGTTTCCTGGGCCAACGCTTTGAGCATCTCTGAAGCTAAGTTGTGGAGTGTTCTGAGTTAAAAAATTTCTGGATTGAAACTCAAAAAAATCCAACCAGCCACTTGAGCCCGGAACACTGGTGTTGTATTGATAAGCAATGTTGACATTGCCGGAGCCTAAGGATAGGTTTGTGCTATTGTAAGTTGAGCTGGCATATGCCGCTTCAAAATTGGCAATTATCGGGTTTACGTTTTGAGTCAGTACCAGGTTGCCATTGACCGAAACACTGAATGAACTGGTATTAAAGCTTCTTGCAGCAACAGATGAAGAAAGAATTACAGGTTTTGCGGGATTGATGTTTCCTAAATTAACCCCGAATGCATAGTTGAATGTTTTTCCAAACTCTTCACCAAGCCATAGCCTGCCCGACTTGATGAGGTTTACGGCCTCTAATTCATGTAAAAGTAGATGATCAAATTCTTCCGACTGTTTATTAAATGCGGGCAATGAAGCTGCCTGCTGAATTCTTTTACCCTGAATCCCTCCGTAGGTCAGCAAATAGTAGGTAATATCCGAGTATATGTTTGTAACATGGCTGTATTTTCCCGAACTTAATGCCCATTGATCTCTTTGTGCTCTCCCATAAAAAAGAATTTGGTCATTTTCATCAAAACTGCCATCTGTTTCGCCAGCAACAAGGATTGCATTTTCCGGTAAATCATCAAAGCGTGGCGCTGCGTTTTTCTGAGGCAGCATGCCTGCCCCATAGCCATATATTTTAATTGTTCTGGGGTCAATAGTTGCAGGATCAATGCCCGCATCTTTAAGTGTTTTTGCGGTAATGCTATATACCCCGGTTGCCGTAAGGCCAATCTTTAGCCATTTCCCACTACTCAATACTGAACTCGCCACATACGAACTTTTATTTAACGTTGAAGTTTTTACAGGTTCATCTTCGTATTGGACTTTGATGGTAAATGAAACGAGTTGTTCAATTTTACCTGATTGTATATTTTTTCGAAGCGGAAGAATCTCGATTAGAATTTTTCCGTGTTTTCGTTCAAAACCTACTGAATGTTCAATCTTTACTTCATTGGGAAGGAGCTCTTGGTTTTGAATCTCCGTAATCTCTCTGTATACAGGTTGTTCTATAGTGACTTTTATTTGGGAGGGATTTTGGGCTGGAAATGATGTAGAATAAAAGGGAAGACCTTTATATGCGCTCCAGTTGAAATGTGCAGTATTAAATGTATTGAAATTCAGATATTTTACGTTTTTCAGAGTGTAGTTGGATTCTACAGACCAGTTGATTGTTATTTTTTGATTGATTTCAGCGGATTTTACACTGAAATATTGCAGAAAAAAAATCAACAATAGCAATACTTTGATGGGATACAGGTATTTTATTCGAAATTGTTGTTGCATATCAAAAAATAAAATGCTTATAATTGAAACTTTGTGTAGTTATGAATGTAACGCTATTTTAAACGAAAACAAAACAAATTAATTGTTCGTTTATCAACAACAATTATTTGACATTACTCACAAGGCCTGTGATGAAGAAACTGCTCAAGGGAAACTGCTAAACCCCTACAAAGCTAAAGAAAGAAAATGAAATTGAACCTTGCTGCTATACGCAGCATCTTTGTATATATATTAACCATAGTACTCGGAGTAGGCGAAGCTTGGGCTCAAGACCCACAGTTTTCGCAGTACTATGCCAATCCTTTATATACAAATCCGGCTTTTGCCGGTAGTTCAACCGTAGGGCGTGTCAATCTGAACTATCGAAGTCAGTGGCCAAGTATCTCAGGTACTTTTCGCACATTCTCTGCATCTTATGACGAGCATTTTGATGCAATTAACGGTGGTTTTGGGGTTATGGTTACAGCAGATGAGGCTGGTGTTGGTACTTTAAAAACCAATGCTGTTAATTTGGTGTATGCATATCAGATTAATATCAGCAGAACAATTACAATGCGGGCAGGGATTCAGGCTGCAATGGTTCAAAAAACCATTGATTTTAGCAAGTTAACCTTTTATGATCAAATTGTACAAGGGCAAGGATTTGTTAGAAATACAGGAGAAACCCCTATTGCCAATTCGGTGTTTTATCCAAACTTTTCTGCAGGAACCATATTGTATTCCAATCAGTTTTATGCAGGCTTCGCAATTCACAATTTAAATACACCGGCACAGGGCTTTTATGGAACAACTGATAGCAGGGTTCCAATGCGTTTTACAGGACATGGAGGGCTTGTGATTCCTCACCGTCAGCACCGTGATCCTAAAAAGGCATCTAATTTTTATCCGAATATTTTATACATGCAGCAGGGAGCAACAGCTCAGTTAAACTTGGGGATGTACTATAACACGGGGCCTCTTGTTCTTGGGGGGTATTTCCGGCAAGCCAAAACCACTTCCGATGCCTTTATTGTTCTTGTTGGCATACGTACACAAAAAATTAAACTGGGCTTTTCATACGATGCCACACTTTCCAACGTTTGGTATGGTGCAAAACAGTCTTATGAGTTCTCGCTTGGAATCGAGCTGAAAAAACGTTCGCCAAAGAAAACAGTTCGAAATATACGATGTCCTGAGTTTTAGAAAAAGTTGTTTATATTCGTATCATGCCATTAGCAATGAAAAAAAGACCATTCGTGTATTTGCTAGGTGTTTTGATACCTTTTGTTTTGAGGGCTCAAGATCCGCAGTTTTCGCAGTTTTATGCAAATCCTCTGTATACCAATCCTGCCTTAGCCGGAGCATCTGGAAATATGCGCTTTGTTATTATAGGCAGGGATCAGTATACGGGCTTGCAACGAAATTATAAAACGGCCGGAGCTTCGTTTGATGCCCATGTGAACGCATTGAGTGGAGGAATCGGAACGATGGCAACTATGGATGTGTCGGGTGATGGCTTTCTTACCACAACAACATTGAGTGGAATATATGCATATACCACACCTCTTTCCAGAAAAATTACATTAAGAGCAGCCATACAAGGTTCCTATTACCAGAGAAGCTACGATTTCAGCAAGTTCAGGTTTGGAGATCAGATTGACGATCAATACGGCTTTATACTTCCCACCAATGAGCAGGTTGGTGTACAACAAATCGGCTTGTTAAATGTATCGAGTGGTGTGCTGATATATAGCAGTAAGCTTTATGGCGGGTTTGCGGTACATAATTTGACGGAACCTAATCAGTCTTTTTATAATCCGGGCAGTTCTGATGAGATATTTAAACTCCCCAGAAGATATACCTTTCACGCAGGAACTAACATTACAATAAAGGAATCCAGATATGAGGAACAACGCGTAACGATTTCTCCAAATATATTGTATATGCAACAGCGTAATTTTAATCAGTTGAACTTGGGGTTTTATGTTAAGAAACAATCTCTTACAACAGGTATGTGGCTTAGACAAACTTCTAACAATGCAGATGCTTTAATCTTCATGTTAGGATTAAACTTCTCAAAATTCAGGGTTGGATACAGTTATGATTTAACAGTGTCAGGAGCACGTACTGCAACCAAGGGATCACATGAATTGTCGATGGCATTTGAGATTAAGCCTCAGCAGAAATCAGGCAGGAAAGCAGCCAGAGTGATGAAATGTCCCGAACTTTAGTAAGAAAGTTTGGAATAATCTGAAATAAATTACGTTATATTTGAAAAATTAAACTTTAGCTAACAATATGAAGCACGCTTCAAAATTGATTCTTTTGGCCGCTGTTGCGCAAGCTTTTGTTTTTTCAGCTTGTAATAGCAGCAACAAAAAGTCTGCAACTACCGGTTGGAAATACAACGACTCTAAATGGGGAGGCTTTGAAAAGGCAAAATTCAAAGATCAGGAAACAGGTCCGGGATTGGTATTTGTGGAGGGAGGAACCGCCACAATCGGTCAGTCAGAACAGGATCTGATGTATGATCGCAATAGTTTTAAACGCAGGGTTTCGGTTCCTAGTTTTTATATGGACGAAACAGAAGTTTCCAACTTCCATTACACTGAGTACCTTTATTGGTTGGCACGTGTGTATGTGAGCAATCCGATTATTCATGAAAAAGCATTGCCAGATACCCTCGTATGGCGGGATAAATTGGCTTACAACGAACCGTATGTATTGTACTACCTGCGCCATCCGGCCTACCGTGATTATCCGGTTGTTGGTGTGAGCTGGTTACAAGCAAAGGCTTATGCCGAGTGGCGTACAGATCGTGTAAACGAGATGATTTTGGCCCGTGAAGGCTTCATCGATTTAGATGTTCAAAAATCGGTAGATGATAATAACTTTAACACGGAAGCATATCTTCTGGGGTTATACAGCCCTACTGCTAAGAAACAATTGAAGGATTACACTCCAAACGGAAGCAAACGTAATATAAGAATGGAAGACGGTATATTATTACCTGATTACCGTTTGCCAACTGAAGCTGAGTGGGAGTATGCTGCTTATGGATATACATCACCGGATTATAATGAGAATATTGATGTCCGCAGAATTTATCCCTGGGATGGTTTGACGCTGAGAAGAAATGATTCGGAAAAAAATCGCGGATTAATGTATGCCAACTATCAGCGTGGACGTGGTGATGTTGCGGGTGTTGCAGGTAAATTGAATGATGGAGCTTTTTACACTGCCAATGTTAAATCGAAGAGTTTTTTACCTAATGACTTTGGCTTGTATCACATGGCCGGTAATGTAAGTGAGTGGGTAATGGATGTATACCGTCCGCTTTCATCAGAGGATGCAACAGATGTAAGTCCATTCCGTGGTAATGTTTACAAAACAAAAGTGACTGATGCCGATGGTATCGTTTCTGAAAAGGATAGTTTAGGACGTATCCCTTACCGTGAGGTAACAGAAGAGGAAAATGCGAAACGTAGAAACTACAAAAAATCAAACAATATTGGTTACAAAGATGAGTTGACCTATCAAGAAATGGATCAACAGTATGAGTACAGTGTTTCATCTTTGATTGATAACAGAGCCCGCGTGTACAAAGGCGGTTCTTGGAGAGACCGTGCTTACTACCTGCATCCGGGAACTCGCAGATATTTGGACGAAGATTTATCGACAGCTACAATCGGATTCCGTTGTGTAATGGACCGTGTAGGCGATGCCCGTAAAAAGTAACAGTCTTTAAAATGTAAAAGGCAGATTCCTCAATTGACGAATCTACCTTTTTTATGCAATAAAGAATCGTTTGTTAACTCACGCGCATACTCAAATCAAGACTCTTTACAGAGTGAGTCAATGCTCCCGATGAGATAAAGTCGACACCGGTTTCTGCATAGCTCCTCAATGTTTGCAAAGTGATGCCTCCTGAAGCCTCCGTTTCGTATTGGCCTGCAATAAGAGCAACCGCCTCTTTTAACATAGGAATGCTAAAGTTGTCTAACATAATCCGGTCCACTCCTCCTATTCTGAGCACTTCACGCACTTCGTCCATGCTACGGGTTTCGATTTCAATTTTTAATTGAAGCCCTCTTTCATCTAAATACGTTCGGGTACGTTTAAGTGCCTGTTCGATTCCCCCTGCAAAATCATTATGATTGTCTTTTATTAAGATCATATCGTACAACCCGATCCGGTGGTTGGATCCTCCACCATTGATAACAGCCCATTTTTCAAGCAGCCTCATTCCCGGAGTGGTTTTTCGAGTGTCAAGGATTTGTGTGTGCAATCCGTTTAGCTCGGCAACATATTTAGCTGTTTGACTCGAAATACCACTCAGGCGTTGCATAAAGTTCAGAACGGTTCTTTCGGCAGTCAACATGCTGATGTCGCTGCCTTCTATTTCAAGTACAATATCTCCGGGTTTTACCCGACTTCCATCGGGGATTAAAATTTTAACTTTGAGAGAAGGGTCTACTTTATGGAAAATATGAGATCCTAATAAAGTTCCTGCAATTATACCGTCTTCCTTAGCCACAATAATCGACTTGCCATAAGCTTGTTGATCGATACAGGCTAATGATGTATGGTCGCCATCTCCAATATCTTCAGCAAATGCCATGCTGATGAGCTGGCTTACCAATGGGTGTTCTAATAAATGTTCCATTATTCTTTCTCGAAGCGTAATTCGTGAATGAGCATACCTCCTGTACTTTCTTTCATAAAAATGTATACACGGTATTTGCCCTGAGTTGTTTCATAATTTGCAATCGCATATCGCGAGCCTTGAGCAGAGGATCCTTTATGCTGAATGGATACAGCTTTTGGAGGATTGGCTGCAAAGAAATTTTTGACAATCATCTCAGCTTGTGGCTTGCTGTATACGCCTTCAGTATTAACTACTGTCAGCTCAACGGTTGAGTTAAAATATTTGGATACATCTTTAGCGCTGGCTTGTTTAATGGCGCTTACAACATCATCAAACGTATCGGCTTTAGCAGCAAGGGCTATAATCAGAAGTGCAAAAAGTAAGTTTTTTTTCATCTGTATGAGCTTGATTGATGATTAGTTTTGTGGCCAAAATCATGCCATTGCAAATTAACAAATTTGTTACGTTCGCAACTGATTAGACTAAAAAAGTTTTTAACCTCTGAATCATTACTTTTGCCCTATGAATACAAATAAGGTTATACTACTGATTTTAGATGGCTGGGGGAAAGGAAAGGCATATATTGGCAATGCAATCTCGCTGGCACACAAACCCAATTTTGATGCATTGACTAAAGATTACCCTCAGGCCGAACTCAAAACTTCGGGTGAAGATGTTGGATTACCTGATGGACAGATGGGAAATTCGGAAGTAGGACACATGAATATCGGTGCCGGAAGAGTAGTGTACCAGCAACTTGTTTTGATTAATAAGGCTTTCAAAGAAGGCTCAGTTGCTGATAACTCAGTTATCAAAGATGCTATTGAGTATGCGAAGTCCGGTGCAAAAAAGATTCATCTGATTGGCCTTGTGAGTGATGGGGGGGTTCACTCTTCCGTTGAGCACCTTAAAGGCTTGTGTAATTTGTTGCATCAAAAGCAGGTTTCTGAATTTTATATTCATGCGTTTACCGATGGGAGAGATACAGACCCTAAATCGGGAGTGGGTTATTTGAGTAATTTGCAACAAACACTTAAATTAACGGGCGGGAAGTTGGCAAGTATCACCGGACGTTATTATGCTATGGATCGTGATAAACGATGGGAACGGGTTAAGCTGGCGTATGATGCTATGGTTAATGCGCAAGGCGAATATGCTAATGATGTAATCGCTAGCCTTAATAAACGATATGAGTCCGGTGAAACAGATGAGTTTATTAAACCGATTATCGCAACAGATCGCAACAATCAGCCTTTGGCTAAGATTGAAGATGGCGATGTTGTCATCTGTTTTAATTTCAGAACAGACAGAGGACGTGAGATTACGATGGCCTTAACGCAACAGGATTTTCAGGAGCAAAATATACATAAGCTTGATTTGCGCTATATAACGCTTACCGAGTATGATAAAACCTTTGCAAATGTGGGTGTGGTATTTCCTGATCTCGATTTGTCGATGACGCTGGGTGAGGTGCTTGAACGCAACAACCGCAGGCAGGTTAGGATTGCAGAAACTGAAAAATATCCGCATGTTACATTCTTTTTTTCCGGAGGGCGTGAGCTTCCATTTAAAGGTGAAATCCGTCAAATGGCACCTTCACCCAAGGTTGCAACGTATGATTTGCAACCGGAAATGAGCGCGGATGAAGTGTGTGGCTATGCGCTTGATAATATTAATAAAGGAGAAGCAGATTTTATCTGTGTAAACTTTGCCAATCCCGATATGGTTGGACATACAGGCGTGGTATCTGCCGAAATCAAAGCCGTGGAAAAAGTAGATGAATGCCTTGGAAAAATCGTTAAAGCGGCTCTTTCCCAGGGATATTCATTACTGGTAACAGCAGATCATGGCAATGGAGAATACATGATTAATGAAGAAGACGGAACGCCCAATACAGCTCATACCACCAACGTGGTTCCGCTATTGCTCGTTGAACCGGAGATTCAGCATAAAATAAAAAATGGACGATTGGCGGATTTAGCTCCAACGATTCTGGCACTTTTAAATATCCCGCAACCATCTGAGATGACAGGAGAAAATCTTTTATGTTAAAGTATCTTGTTGTTTTATTTTTGGGAGGTTTAATGACAGGTTGCTCTACAGGTACGACTGATTCAAGTGAGATTTTGTTCGATACACGCTCTTTTTTTGAGGCACAACTTGATTCGTTAAAAGAGCAACATTATGGTTTAGTAAAAGTGATGCATTTTGGAGAGAAGAAGGATCGTATTTATTTGGATTCGTTGAAATGGGAAACAGAACTTGCACCTTTTACTGCAATAGATTTGAGGAAACCTGCTTACACCGGAAGATTTTTAGCAGACTCTGTCGTTGAAGCGAATCGGATTATTCTGCATTACCACCGTAATGATAAAGTTACCGACATTGAAGATGTTTGGATTTACAAACAAGATTCAACAATTACTCAGATTAAGATTGTATTTGAAGAGAAAAACCAACTGTATGCTTCTGCTAAGGAATTGGTTTTTACTTCAGATAGTGGTTTCGAAATATCAGGAAGCCAATCAGTAAAACTGAGTCCTCCTGTTACGTATCACGTAAAAGGAATATTCAAAAAGCCTATCGTAAATCAATAATCTCTACCTTAGGGTAATTAGCTTTATCAAACGTAAAGGTTTTGTCCTCCAATTTTAAGTTTGGAACCTGGTTGGTGATGGTATAGGTATGTATGGTCCCGCTTTTATCGTACACAACCGATTTCAAAATGGTTTGATTGGTCTTATCAATCGTTACCTTAATTTTAAAATAATTTTTCTTTTTGTTGGTTGGGGCGAGTTCTATCACAACAATATCTTTTCCGCCTTCTTTTTTCTCTTCAGCAATTTTTGAGAGGAACCCTTTGTTGTACATGGTGAAAATATCGTCAATCCGGATGGCTCCTTCTTTAGGATTGTAGTTGCTTACCTGCACCTCATTGACCTCTTTGGTATACGTCCAAAGTGTGGCATTGTCACAAATGATAACCTGTCCTGCAATATCCAGTTTAAACTTGTTTCCTTTCACAAGAAGGGTCCCCTTTTGTTTTTCAATTGATTTGTCGGCTTTGCTTTCTACTGCATAAATAAAATCGGCCTTCATGCTTTTGAATGCCTTGTATCGTTTGCTAACGGTATTCAGTAGTTTCTCCGCGCTTTTATCGGTATTGTTTGTTTTGTCTTGAGCAAGTACCTGAGTGAACGAGAGGATGAGAAGAAAGGTTATGATGTTTTTCACGGTGCAAATATCTGTTTTTGGTTGTATGGATAACAATGAGTCTTGTTGGATGTTTCACTGACATATATCATGCCACTAATCAAGATCGGCTTTTTCAATCAAGCGTTGGTCAAGGGACTTTGATGCCTTGGCTCCCAGTTTTTTCAAGTCTTCGGCTCTTTTAACAAGATTTCCGTTGCCATCTTTGAGTTTGTTCATGGCTCCTTCGTATGCTTTTTGGGAGTCGCGCATTTTGGTTCCAACCGCAATCAAATCATCCACAAAGCCCACAAACTTATCATACATATCTCCGGCCTTGTTTGCAATCTCAATGGCATTTTTATTCTGGTATTCCTGTCTCCAGATATTGGCAACGGTGCGCAGGGTTGCCAGTAAAGTGGATGGACTTACAATCACAATATTGCGTTCAAAGGCATCATTAAACAGTTGATTGTCGAACTGCATGGCAGCCGCAAAAGCAGGTTCAATAGGAATAAAAAGCAATACAAAATCAAGGCTTTTAATGCCATACAATTGCTGATAATTTTTATCACTCAACCCTTTGATATGATTTTTGAGAGAAACACTATGCTCTTTGAGAGCAATCATCCGAAGGTTCTCATCCTCGGCATTTACCAGCCGTTCATACGCAACCAATGAAACCTTTGAATCGACAATCAGGCATTTTCCATCGGGCAGATTGATGATGACATCGGGCTGGTAACGTTTGCCATCTTCGGTAGTGATACTCTGCTGTGTTTGATATTCGCGGTCTTTCACCAACCCACTTTTTTCAAGAATGCTTTCCAGAATAAACTCTCCCCAGTTACCCTGAATTTTGCTATCACCTTTAAGCGCTTTGGTCAGGTTTTGCGCATCCTGATGCATCACCTGATTGAGCGACATGAGTTGTTTGATTTCACCTTTCAAAACATTTCGCTCCGCGGCTTCGGTATCGTATACTTTCTGAACCTTATCCTCAAAATCTTTGATGCGCTCGCGCAATGGTGTCAATATTCCATCTATGGATTGTTTATTCTGCTCCGTGAATTTCTGACTTTTTTCTTCGAGGATACGGTTGGCCAGATTCTCAAATTCGGTTTTAAAACGTTCGTTGAGTTTTTCGAGTTCTCCCTTTTGCTCAGCCAGCCGTTCTTCGAGGTGGGCAGATGCACTGCGGGCTGAAGTGAGGTGGTTGTTGAGTTCTAATATCTGATGTTGTTGCAACTTCACCTCTGATGATAACCGGTCGCGTTCATCCGACAGATGTTTGTTGGTGCTGCTGAGCGAACTTACTTGTCCATTTGCTGTGTTGAGTTGTTGGATGATACCTTCAGATTGTTCATCGCCAACAGGTTGTTTGCTTTTGTGCACCAACCAGCCAATGGCAAATCCAACACATATTCCAATAATCAACAGTGCAATTTCCATAGAGTTGTTTTAGGTTGTGAAAATACAGCCAAAATAACTGGGAGCAAACTTTTTTCGGTAATCCGGTATTTTTCGTAGATTGATTAAACCTTTTGAGGCCAATCTGCTCTCAATAGGTATCCTTGTACAAATGGACAGCCAATCGGAAGATACCATATTATTAGAAGCTTTTGGAAATGAAGACACCAAAGCAAAGGCTTTCGAGTGCATACTGGATAAGTATCACCGGAAAGTGTATTGGCTGGTAAGGCGAATAGTAATCAGCCATGATGATGCAGATGATGTGACTCAAAATACATTTGTGAAAATATGGACACAACTGGGTACTTACCGAGGAGAATCAAAATTGTATACATGGATTTTTCGGATTGCCACCAATGAAGCATTGTTGTTGATTCGGCAAAGACGTTCGCATATCAGTTTGCAGAATGAAGAAGATGATGATGCCGGTTATTTGGCCGGTAAGCTTACTGCCGACTCTTATTTTGACGGCAATAAACTTGAACTCACGTTGCAGGAAGCTATTCTGACATTGCCCGATAAACAACGGCTGGTGTTTAATATGAAATACTACGACAACTTAAAGTATGAAGAAATGAGCCATGTGCTGGATACTTCTGTGGGCGCACTCAAGGCTTCATACCATCATGCAGTGAAAAAGATTGAACAATTTATAAAGACAAATTAAACCTCAGCATTTCTCCATCATCCAAACAAATACATGCAAGAGTTTAACGAAAATATTGATTTTAACTTAAAACAATTGCCCGTAGAAGGAGGCTTTAAAGTACCTGAAGGGTATTTTGATGATATGAAGGTGCTTGTGTATTTTCAAACGGTGTATCAGCAACAACACACAAGCGAAGAGCCAATTGAAGATGAATATTTTAAGCAGTCAAGACAAAATATTTTGTTGAAAACAACCCAACAAAAGGGCAGAATAAAAACGCTTTGGCCGACAACTTATGCCAAACAGTTTTCTGTTGCAGCTTCAGCATTGCTTGTTGCAGGCATATTGTTTAGCATATATAAACCCCAACAGCAAGCGGTTAGTTATCCTCAGCTCAACGAGGAAGAAATTATAGGTTATCTGCAGCAAGACCCTATGCGGGAGGTTCCTGTTGAGGAGGTGGTGAAGCTGGTTCCGGTGAATGATATGACAGTTGAAATAGATGAAGAAGAATATTTAATACTTGAAACATTATGAAAAAAAGTGTAATTTTTATGTGCCTGTTAGGCATGGTTGTGTTGTCAAAAGCTCAAAGTTCACAACACGATGAAGGCGAGCGAAGAGCAAAGGCTGAAGTTTATAAAATTGCCTTTATTACTGAAAAACTGGAACTCACTCCTAAAGAGGCGGAAGTGTTTTGGCCTGTATACAATGAGTACAACGCAAAGGTAAAGGCTCTGAGAGAGAAAGATCGTGAAAGTGCAAAAGCTTTCAAAAGCCTGACGACAAAACCTGCCGATCAGGAGTCGGATAAATTTATGAATGAGTACTTTACGTTTCGCCAACAGGAGTTGGAACTTACCCGTAAATATGTGAGTGAGTTTAAGAAGGCTCTTCCATCCTATAAGGTAGCACGTTTAATTACTATCGAGCAGGAGTTTAAGCACCAATTGCTTAATAAATTGAAGGATCGAAAGGCTTCTGAGATTAAGCGTGATTAATTATTTTTAATTGGGTTTGAGGGCTTATATTTGCGCAAATTTTAACAAATCATGACCAAAGGACCTATCTCTCAGTTTATTGAAAAACACTATAAGCATTTTAATGCCGCGGCATTGGTGGATGCTGCCAAAGGATATGAAACACACTTAACCGAAGGCGGTAAAATGATGGTTACCTTAGCAGGAGCCATGAGTACAGCGGAGTTGGGTAAGTCGCTGGCCGAAATGATTCGTCAGGGTAAAGTGGATATCATCAGTTGTACAGGAGCAAATCTGGAAGAAGATATCATGAATCTTGTTGCTCACTCACATTACAAGCGTGTTCCTAACTACCGCGATTTGTCGCCACAGGATGAGTGGGATTTGCTCGAAAACCATTACAACCGTGTAACCGATACCTGTATCCCTGAGGAAGAAGCTTTCCGCAGGTTGCAAAAGCATATTCATAAAATCTGGAAAGATGCCGACACCGCAGGTGAACGTTATTTTCCGCATGAGTATATGTACAAAATTTTGTTGAGCGGTGAACTTGAGCAGTATTATGAGATTGATCCTAAAGACTCATGGATGTTGGCTGCAGCTCAACTTAATATTCCTATTGTGGTTCCGGGATGGGAAGATTCAACCATGGGAAATATCTTCGCTTCTTATGTAATCAAAAACGAGATCAAAGCTTCAACCATGAAAAGTGGTATTGAATACATGGCCTGGTTAGCTGATTGGTACGTAAAAAACAGCGAAGGAAAAGGAGTAGGATTCTTCCAGATTGGCGGAGGGATTGCCGGAGATTTTCCGATTTGTGTAGTACCAATGTTGTATCAGGATATGGAAATGGAGAATATTCCATTCTGGAGTTATTTCTGCCAGATCAGTGATTCAACAACATCTTACGGGTCGTATTCAGGAGCTGTTCCAAACGAAAAAATTACCTGGGGTAAACTCGATATTCATACGCCTAAGTTTATTGTAGAGAGTGATGCTACCATTGTTGCTCCTTTAATGTTTGCCTGGATTTTAGGTTGGTAAGTAGAATTTGAGAATTGAGAGTTAGGATTTGAGATTAGAGGATGGGTTGTTGGAGTTGTTGTCGCACTGAGTTTATCGAAGTGTTGGGATTCTGATTTATAAACAAAGTTACTATTAGTAAGTAAATCAAAGCTTTCGAAGAGGCTCTATATAAGTCAACCCAAACAATAAAATTTAAAGCTGCCGCATGGCGGCTTTTTTTTATGTTTGTGCTATGCACTTAAGTAACCGTCAACTTTTCTTACAACATCAAGCTCAAACAACTTTGTTCCCTCTCTTACTTGAGTTTGAGAAGGCCGAAGGAGTATACCTTATTGATACCTCCGGAAAAAGGTACATGGATTTGATTTCGGGCATCAGCGTGAGCAGTTTGGGACATGGAAACGAACGAGTGAAAACTGCTATTAAAGAACAAGTAGATCGGTACATGCATTTGATGGTGTATGGCGAATTTGTGCAAGCCCCGCAAGTAAAGCTGGCGCAGAAATTGGCCTCTTTGTTACCTGCCTCACTTAACAGTGTGTATTTTGTAAACTCAGGCGCAGAAGCTACCGATGGGGCGTTGAAGCTTGCCAAACGTGTTACCGGAAGAGGAGAAGTGGTTGCCTTTAAACAAGCCTATCACGGAAGTACACATGCAGCATTAAGTTTAAACAGTGAAGAGGAATATAAAAGGGCATTCAGACCATTATTGCCGGGTATTGTATTTTTAACCAACGGACGAACCGAAGAATTATCGGCTATCACTGAACAAACGGCTTGTGTAATTATTGAAGTGGTGCGTGGAGAGGCCGGATATTTGCCTACAGATACAAGCTTTTTACAAGCTCTTCGTAAACGATGCGATGAAACGGGAGCATTGCTCATTTTTGATGAAATTCAAACCGGAATGGGGCGTACCGGAAAAATGTTTGCTTTTGAGCATTCCGGAATTGTACCCGATATTTTACTGTTAGGAAAAGCGTTGGGAGCGGGTATGCCTATTGGCGCGTTTATTTCCTCAAACGAGCGAATGATGCAGTTGGCCGATAATCCGATACTCGGACATATCACTACATTTGGAGGACACCCCGTTGTGTGTGCTGCTGCACTGGCCGGGATTGAAGAATTGGAAAGCCATAGCTGGATAAACGAAGTTGAACAGAAAGAGGCGTATCTCCGTTCAAGATTGGTGCATCCGGCAATTAAAAGTGTTTCGGGCAAAGGGTTAATGTTGTCGCTTGAATTTGATTCGTTTGAGGTCAATAAAAAAATAATAGACGCATGTATTGAAGAAGGAGTTATAACCGATTGGTTTTTATTTGCGTCAAATCGTTTGCGTTTGGCTCCGCCACTTACCATCACCGTTCCGGAACTGGATGTTGCCGTTGATATTGTTCTGAAGAGTATCCAAAAAATTACAGGCATTAAAATATAATGCGTAACCGTTGGAATGTTCGTATGAAATTGCTTTCTTACAGGAGCAAAAATTAACTGATATGAAAAAAATTAGCATCTATTCTATTGCATTCCTTATGCTGGGCATCGGAACGCTTAACTCTGGTTGTATGGGCTCCTGGGGGCTTACTTCAAAAATCTATAAATGGAATGACGGGGCAACCGGAAACAAGTTTATTGATAACCTCTTGTTTTGGATTTTAGGTTTCGTGTACTTCTTTACCATTTCGATTGATTTCGCTATTTTCAACTTACTTGAATTTTGGACAGGTTCAAACCCATTAGCCATGAATGAGGGCGATATTGAAACTGCTATTGTAAAGGCGAAAGATGGCAATCAATATCAAATGACAGTTACCAAAAACCGTTATGAAGCTGTTGCCTTAACAGGAGAGCATAAAGGAGAGAAATCGGCACTATCTTATAATCCTGCTACCAAAACCTGGAGCATGGAAAAAGGAGCAACCGTTACACCATTTGCAACGATTCATCCCGAACTCAATAAAGTTGAGGTGTTTGGACCGGATGGAGAAGTTAAAATGCTTGATATGGCTGCGATAGCCACACAAAGCATGTTTGCTAACCACAACTAAGGTTTTTCTTTAACACTGGAAACAGCCGCAGAGTAACAACTCTGTGGCTGTTTTTGTATGCAACGAATCCTGTCGCAAAGGGTCTGTTATTATGAAAAACTTTGATTTTTATTTAGTTAACTTCGAATATGCAATTGCGGAGACTGCATATCTTTCTGATCCGGATCGCCATTTTAGGAATTTATTTCCCGGTTAATGCAACGCATATTGTGGGTGGTGTTTTTTCATTGCAACATCTCTCGGCAAACAACTATCAACTTACACTTAAGGTATATAGAGATTGCCTGAATGGGGAGGCTGAATTTGACAATCCGGCTACTGTTGGGGTTTTTGATAAAGCAACCCATGCATTGAAGGCAACCTATCTGATGGGTTTTTATGGAGTAGCTGTAAACCAGCCATTTGTTGGTGCTAATTGCAATGTAAATTTACCTGTAGGCTGCACAGAGATGGCCTTATATACTCAAACCATCACGCTTTCTCCAACTCAGTTTAATAATACAGCAGGTTATTATTTTTCGTATCAGCGTTGTTGCCGAAATGGTATCATTCAAAACATTGTGCAACCGGGAGATGCAGGAATTGCCATTTATATGGAGATTCCGTCACCGTCCAGGATGATTAATTCAACACCTGATTTTGATGCAAACGTGAATGTTCTTTTTTGTAAAGAGAAGCTGACCGTTTATAATTTCAATTTTACAGATGCTGATGGAGATGAACTTAGGTATTCAATGGTTACTCCATTAAATGGGAATCTGGACAAAAATCAACCCAGAAGCAATACTGCCGGTGCCGGTCCGTATCCTCAGGTTACGTGGTCGGGAGGACATAGTGATCAGCAGCAAATTATTGGGGTTCCATCCCTTGGTATTAACCCATCCAATGGCGAAATATCGGTAAGCCCGCTTCATACCGGAACACATGTTATTGCCATTAAAATTGAAGAATGGAGAGCGGGAGTGAAGATTGGGGAAGTAAGGCTGGAAATGCAATTTACGGTTGCCGAATGTCCTCAGCCCCCACCTCAAATTGTAATTAAAAGTACCAATGGAAGTATTATCGGCAATTTTATGCAGGTAAATGTTCCCGGTTCACTTTGTTTTGATGTAGAAACAACCGACCCAACGGATTCCCTATTATTGGAGTTGGAGAATGTTTCAATAGATACGGGCATTCAAGCCAAGCCTGTTTTTGAAACCATGCGAAAGGGCTTCAGCAAAGTTGTAATACGTGTATGCTGGGATGTGCCTTGCACAACACCGGATGGATACCGCTTGGTTTTAAAAGCGAAAGCAACAGATAATGGTTGTCCCAAAAATGGAACAGCAACTGCCGATGTTATTGTGCAAACCATCCCAATGCCGGATATTACGCCTGTAGATTTATTATGTATGACCTTGGTTGATAACAAAGAAACAATTGTCTATTGGGGCGATTCCGCTGTTCCTAAATCTTATTTCTCACACTATGTATTGTACCGGGCAGTTGCAGATGGTCCGTTTGTGAAAGTGGATTCTGTTTTTGACCGGTCAATCAGAAGTTACCACGATTTTCATACTCCCAGCTATGCAATCATCAACTACCGTTACCTGATGCGTGGGGTTAATACCTGTGGAGAAGAAGGGCCAACTTCTGATACACTCGGAACATTTGAACAACTTAAGTTTATTCCCGATACACAACAACTCATCACCGTAACAGTTGCAGATAACAAATATATACGACTGTTTTGGTCTCAAACCTACGAACACGATTTCGCCCGATATTTCGTGTATAAAAAGTCTTTTGGGACATCGAACTATCAGTTGATTTATGAAACCGGCAATATTGCGGATACCTCTTATGCTGATTTTGAGGTTGATGTTCAGAACAGCTCCTATTGTTATCATGTTGTGATGAAGGATACCTGTGATAATATAGGATATGACGGATATGAGGCCTGCTCCATTTTATTGAAAGGCGAATCGAAGCCATTTTATAATTATCTGAATTGGACTTCCTATTCTTACTGGTTAACGGGACTTCAATCTTATACTTTGGCAGCATGGGGCGATTTTAATCCGGAATTTAAGCAATGGAGAATGGTTGCAGCTACGGATACTTTACGGAAGGATAGTGACTTGGATCTATTATCGGGAGAATTTACCTATCAGGTTGCCGCCTATCAAAAGGTCCCCATGCAACAAACAACCATGCTCAGATATTTTGGAGCCGTTAGTTTCTCAAATGAGATAGTATTGATTGAACCACCTAAATTATATGTGCCCAATGCATTTACACCCAATGGAGACGGTATCAATGACCTTTGGGATATTAGGGATGTTTTTGTAAAAAGCTATAATATAATGCTTTATAATAAATGGGGGCAGTTGGTCTTCCAAACTCTGGATAAAACCCGGAAATGGGATGGAAAAACGTTTACCGGAGCTTACGCCCCGTCAGATGTGTATGTATATACCATAACCTATACAGGTTATGACGGTTCCCAGCATGAGCAAAAGGGTAATGTTACCGTTTTGAGGTAATGTTAAGTATATCAGCTTATTAGTTATTTGTCGGGCAAATCGTGTGTGGATAACCGCATGGTTGTAAACATACTATTAACAATTGGAAGCAGGGTGTGAATAAGCCTGTGTGTTGGCGGTGTAAAATGTGGGTAACAAGCAATGCCCTTTTACGGTAATTTTAGGCTTCATGAGTACCTTTACAGAGAAGAAGTTGTATTTTTAATTGCCTGATAATTAACATTTTAAATAAAATTATGGAAGAAAAAGTAACCCTGTTTGCCAAGCGCAAAAACATTCAAATGGTATTTGATTATTGTTTAGATCTTAAGATTTCCTTTTCGGTAAGTAACCGAGGAATCGCTTCAGATGAATTTGAAATAGATCTGACAATAAGTGGAATAAAACAAGCGGTAGCTTTGGGGATGTTTGCAAAAGAGCATAAATTTGAAATCTCGGGTTTGGGCGAGTTGGCTAAAGTAAAAGTAGTCACCAATGCAACCAAAAAGCCAGATACAAAAGATACCGGATTAGCGGGTTTGGCTATTAACCAGGAAGAGCAAACTGCATCTGCAGCGGTTCTCAATTTTTAAAACAGAAAAACCGGTGACGTGAGTTGCCATGTTTTTATAGTTGATTCATTACACAAAAGCGCCCCGTAAGGGGTGTTTTTGTGTCAGTAAAAACTAATTTTGTTGACACAGTTGATTGGAATAACAACTCCGCCTTTCAGGGTAACAGCTTCTTCTGTTGCGGCCCAAACAGTAGTTTCAACAACTTTCATTCCATCTGTTGTAGTGAAATAAATCCGAAGTTTATGGTGCTCATTGTTTCCTAAAACCATAGCTTGTTGTAAACTGCTAATACGGGTGGCGCGGTCTTCATTATTGTCCAATACATCGAATGTGACAAAATGATAATTCTGAATTTCTTCTTTAGGGATGACTTCTAACGAGTTCATGAGGTGGGTATGTTTTATATTGAAAGCAAGTTAATAAAATAGAAGGAATATTTTTTGAAATTGGCTGTATTTTTAACCCATAAAATGAGAACAATTTTGAGGTCCATTGGTTTACAGTATGCATAATTCATTATTGCTGGGTCCATTGTCTGAAGTGCAATTTGGACATAAGCAAAAACTCATGGCGGCCTTATCACCCTACCTTCCCCAAACGGTTGTAGCGTATTGCGCGGAGTTGATTATGCTCTATAAACTCCATTTGCATATAGAGGTTGAAAGGGCTGACAGGTTGGGTGATTACAGTCCTCATTTGGGGCAGGGTAACCGTATCAGCATCAACCATAATCTTAATCCGTATGATTTTCTGATTACATTTATTCATGAGTTGGCTCATCATGTAGCACATAAAAAATATGGTCCCCATCATCAATCGCATGGAAAAGAATGGAAGGAAGAGTTTAAGAATTGCATGAGACCGGTAGTGATGATGAATGTTTTTCCGGCCGAGATTCAAGCCCCATTAATTAAACACATGAAGTCGCCCAAGTATACTCACAGTGGGGATGTGGCTTTGATGAAAGCTTTGATGAAGTTTAATAAAAATGGCCCGGCTATGTTGTTGGACGATTTGCCTGTAAATACTTTGTTTAAGCTATCCAATCGGAGTAAAAAGGTATTCCGGAAACTGGAAAAACTCCGGTCATATATAATGTGTGAGGATATTTCAACCGGAAGAAAATACCGGGTGCATGCTCTTGCAAAAATAACCGAGATAAAGGCCTGATATGAGGCATTGTGCGATACTAAAACTAACGTATCATTTGGTAAATCAATTTGATGAATACAATGCTGATAAAGGATGCGAATATGAATCGCAAAACTTGTGGACGAGTTGATTGCCCAACTTTAACGCCAATCGGTGCAAATATAAAAGTGGCAGCAATCATTGGAAGCGTAACAGGAAGTACAATAAATCCTATTTGTTGCCAGCCGGGCAAGATAGGAGGAGCCACTGATGATAAGTTGTAAAGACCTATTCCGATAGCTAAAATTGGGATTACACCATTGGATATGGAACTTGATTTCTTGATACTCAGCTTAAGTCCATCAGTAAAAACAGGTGTCATTAAAATTCCACCCCCAAGGCCCGATAAGGCCGTCACTATTCCGGTCATCAGTCCGGTGAGAGAATATTTGTAAGGAGAGATGAGTTCTTTATCCAGTTCGGAAGCTTTAGGTTTGGCCAGAAACATTCGGAGGATGATAACAAGCAGCATAGAACCGAATACATAGTTGAATGCTTGTTTGGAGTACCACGAACCTGTTTTGATGAAGTAGGTCATGATAACGGCTGATACAACTCCGGGAAGGGCCGTATAGAGAATTTCCTTAGGGTAGAAATTTTTCATTTTATATTGCTTGTAAGAAGCAACACTACCCGAGAAAATAATTGTAAACAAAGAGTTGGCCAATATGCCTTTTACCAAAGTATCGTTGCTAAGGCCAAGTTTGGTCAAAAAATAATCGAGAATGGGGATGTAGATGATTCCTCCTCCAACTCCCAATAGTCCGGCAATAAAAGCACCAAGTGAACCCAGTGCAAAAAGGAGAAGGTAATCAACTATATCTAACATCAATCGTGTTTAAATGGTTTATTTTATTTTTTTGTGCTTCCTTTTAAAATGGATGAGTAGCGCTGTGGCTCTGCAAATAATGAGAGCGCTTCCTGAATGTCTTCGTCTCCTTTAAAAGAGGCTTCGTAACGGGCCTTCTGGAAATAATACCTGCGGGCAATTTCTTCTTCCAGAAGTTCCACAATCTCTGCTTTGTTTTTATCAATATCAGCTTGTTTGTCGTGACTTAAGTTTTGTTTCAAACTTTCATATTGAGTTTTGACAGCATCAAAGTATTGTTCGGCTTCTGCTTTTTTGCGAAACTCCTCCAAAGCCTTTTCACTTGCTGTTGAATAGTCGTATTCTTTTCCGGCTATGTATTGTTTGAAGTCTTCAAAGTCTTTATCCGTTAGGCGAAATTCTTTGGCAGGAGGGATGCTCGCATGTGTAGCCCGGTAGCGGGTGGCATAATCAAACATGAGTTGTTTCGATAATAAGCTCTCCGTGATTTTCGAATAGTTTTTATGATCAACCACAACATCAGGAGTAACTCCGCCACCATCATATACTTTGCGTCCGTTTTTGGTTTTAAATTCTTTTTTCAAACTATCGGGAACAGCACCTACACTGCCATCTTCATTTCGGTTCGAATAGTCGAGCGCCTGAATACATCTGCCTGATGGAGTATAGTATTTTGCCGTGGTAATTTTCACCTGTGTACCATAACTGAGCGGACGGGTGTTTTGAACCAAACCTTTACCAAAGGTGCGGGAGCCGATTACCACGCCACGGTCTAAATCCTGAATACTGCCCGACACAATTTCGGAGGCAGATGCTGATGAGCGATTGGTTAGTACAACTAAAGGGATTTCGGTATCAACCGGCTGGTTTAGCGTTTTGTATGTCTTATCCGATTCTTTGATTTTGCCTTTGGTGCTTACAATCTCGGTTTGTTGCGGAACAAAAACATTGACGATGTTAACTGATTCGTGCAATAATCCTCCCGGATTTCCTCTTACATCCAGAATAACAGAAGTCAGTCCGGTATTTTTCTTAAGTTCGAGCATGGCATCGCGGACTTCTTTTCCTGCATCATTGGTAAATGACTGCAACCTGATATAACCGGTATGTTCGTTAATCATGCCCACATAAGGCACATTTTTAACATGAATTTCTTCACGGGTTAATGTTTTGATGAGTTCTCCTTCACCTTCTCTTTTGATTTTGAGTTTTACTTTGGTGCCGGGTTGTCCTTTGAGCAATTTGCTGATATCGGTGCTGTTTTTACCTTTCACTACATGACCATCCACTTCCAAAAGAAGATCACCGGCTCTGAGGTCTTCTTTTTGGGCAGGGTAACCATCGTAAGGGTCTGTAATCATAATATAATCACCCTTCTGCCCTATTTGGGAGCCGATACCTCCATATTGACCGGTCATCTGGAAGCGGTAATCTTCAATCTCCGATTCGGAAATATAGTTGGTATAGGGGTCTAATGAGTTCAGCATTTCATCAATGGCTTTGCGCATCAGTTTGCCGGCATCAACATCATCCACATAATATGCATTTACCTCACGGTATAAGGTGGCAAAAATGTCGAGGTTTTTTGAAACTTCGAAATAGTTGGTATTAGCCGGACTGAATGCCAGCAGCGCACAAACTGTAATTGTTAATAAGCCTACCGGCCATTTTATTTTACGCAGCAGATTTTTCATAGATATAAGATGTCAATACAATAATGAACAACATTCGGTTATAATCAAACCGAAGTTACATACAAAATGAATGAAATGATGTACTAATTGATAAACGGTTTAGGGGAGAGGATCATACCCGCTTCCGCCCCATGGGTGGCAACGTGAAATCCGCCTGACACCAAGCCATATTCCTTTTATAATTCCATATTTTCGGATGGCCTGTTCGGTGTAATGGGAGCAGGTGGGAGTATACCTGCATGCATTGGGCAATATGGGCGAGATGATAGCCTGATATATCTTGATGAGTAAGATAAAGGGAGCATTAATCCAGTTTCGCCATTTCATGAGCCAGTTGTTTGATTAAAGCAGTAAAGGATTTTTGAAGTTCAGTATAACTCAGATGGGTATTTCCACTGTATAAAATGGCCAGTGCAAACTGCTTGCCGGCAGGAAGCTGCTCATACAATGCCGGTTTGTTTAAACGGTACAACTCCCTCATGTGCCGTTTGATGGCATTACGGGCATTGGCGCGTTGAAACTTTCGTTTGGGAACCACAAATACCACCTGAATGGGTACGGCCTGCTCAAGTTTGGCTGTTACCCATGTAAAACGAAAAGGAAACCTGACAATGCTCGGGTTTCCTTTTGCAAACAGTTGGGCAATGAGCCGGAGGCTGCATAACCTTTCTGATTTATGAAATGTATACATACAAATTCGAATACAAAAATCCGAAATCCGAAAAAATTAAGTTTTCGAATTTGCGGGATTCGAATTTCGAAATTTATTCTGATTATTTTTTGTGGCGTTTTTCGCTTGAAACGGTAAGTTTCTTGCGTCCACGTGCTCTGCGGGCATTAATTACTTTACGGCCTGATGCAGTGCTCATTCTTTCACGGAATCCGTGCTTATTTCTTCTTTTTCTTACAGAAGGTTGAAACGTTCTTAGTGACATACGTTATACTAATTAGGACGGCAAAAGTATGCCTTCCGGTTTTTAAAAACAAATTCTTTTTGATTTCAGGGGTAAAAAAAAGAGTGCCTAAGCACTCTTTTTTAGATTAATGCGTTTCTGCAACTTCTGATTAGTTAGCAACTGAATCAGCAGCAGCTGAATCAGCAGGCATCATAGCAGCTTCCATAGCAGCTAATGAATCAGCCATACGTTGAGCCGCTTCGATTGAATCTTGGATACGTTTTTCGTCAGCTTTCTTTTTTTCTTCAGCAGAAGGACCGCAAGCGATTACTGCCAACATTGAAGCAGCAGCAAGGATTGATAATACTTTTTTCATTGTAATAAATATTTATTGGTTAAAATTCGGTGCAAATGTATGCAAGGCCATGAGAATTGCAATATATTTATTTTTTACGCATGAATATTGTTGTTGGAACTCCATGTAAATCAAAGCTTTCTCTCAGTTTGTTCTCAAGATAGCGTTTGTAGCTGTCGTTAATGTATTGAGGTAAGTTACAGAAGAATGCAAACTTAGGACTGCGGCCCGGTAATTGGGTTACAAACTTGATTTTTACATATTTACCTTTGATTGCAGGCGGCTGGTAGGCCTCAATATGTGCCAGCATCACATCATTTAGTTTATGTGTTGGGATTCTGCGTTTGCGGTTCTCATTTACCAGCATAGCCATTTCAACGGCTTTGTGAATACGCTGTTTGGTTATGGCCGAGGTGAAAATAATAGGCACATCGGTAAACGGTTCCAGTTTTTTGCGAATGACTTTCTCGAACTCAACAGATGTTTTATGGTCTTTTTCAACCAAATCCCATTTGTTTACCAATACCACCATGCCCTTGCTGTTGGTTTCAATTAAATGAACAAGGTTGATGTCCTGAGAGTCAATGCCTACGGTGGCATCAATCACCAAAACAGCAACATCACAGTTTTCAATGGCTTTAACGGAACGCATCACCGAGTAAAACTCGATATCTTCTTTAACTTTGGCTTTACGTCTGATTCCGGCCGTATCAATCAGTAAAAATTTATGTCCGAATCCGTTGTAAAGCGTATCAATGGTATCGCGGGTAGTTCCGGCCACTTCGGTTACAATATTGCGTTCTTCGCCCAAAAGAGCATTTACCAGTGATGATTTGCCAACATTTGGACGTCCTACGATGGCAATTTTAGGAAGCGATTCCGCTTCTTCTTCGTTTTCATCTTCTTCGGTTGGAGCCGGTAAGTTGGCCACAATCTCATCCAATAAATCGCCTGTTCCACTTCCTGATGCGGATGAAATATTAAACAGCTTATCGAAACCTAAACCATAAAATTCGCTGGCGTAAGCGATCCTATCGTTGTTATCCACTTTGTTCACCACAAGCATTACAGGCTTTTTGCTTTTGCGCAACAGGTTTGCAACCGACTTGTCTAAATCCGTGATGCCGTCTGCAACATCAACCATAAATGCGATTACATCGGCCTCCTGAACAGCAAGTTTAACCTGACTGTTAATGGCCGATTCGAAGATGTCATCCGAGCCGTCTACAAATCCTCCGGTGTCAATAATGGTGAACTCACGTCCTGTCCATTCGGCAAGCCCGTAATGACGGTCGCGGGTAACACCCGAATAATCGTCAACAATGGCCTTACGGTTTCCAACCAACCGGTTAAATAAGGTTGATTTCCCAACGTTTGGTCGTCCTACAATAGCTACTATATTTCCCATGTGTGTATTTTCTTTTTAGTTGCGCAAATCGCTGCGCTTAGTCGTTTTTATATCCAAAATGTTTGAGCATGCGGTCATCGTCTCTCCAGTTTTCTTTCACCTTTACAAAGGTTTGCAGAAATACCTGTTTACCGAAAAACTTTTCCATATCTCTGCGTGCGGCAATCCCAACTTGTTTAAGAGCGATGCCTCCTTTACCGATGAGGATGATTTTTTGCGAATCGCGCATTACATAAATTTCGGCACTTATGCGGATAAGCTTTTCTTCTTCTTTAAATTCAACCACTTCAACCTGAACGCTGTATGGAATTTCTTCCTTATAGCGCATCATGATTTTTTCGCGAATCATTTCGGAAGCAATAAAACGTTCCGATTTGTCGGTGAGCTGATCATCAGGGTAAAAAGGAGGAGCTACAGGTGTATGCTTCAAAATGTTTTGCAATAAAACATCGAGGTTAAACTTGTTGAGAGCCGAAATAGAAATCACGGTTGCTGTTGGCACTTGCTGTTCCCAAAAGCTAACCCGTTCCATCATTTGTTCGGTGGTGGTCAATTCATCTACTTTGTTTACCACAATGAGTAAAGGACTTTTGATAAGCTTAATGCGCTCAATGAGTTCCGCGTCTTTTTCGGCCGAGGTAAAGGTATCGGTCAGGTAAATCACAACATCGGCATCTGCAAGGCTTTCGTTTACAAACTGCATCATATTGCCATGTAGTTTGTACTTAGGCTCGATGATACCGGGAGTATCCGAAAACACCAGTTGGTATTCGGGTTTACTCAAAATACCCATGATGCGGTGGCGCGTGGTTTGCACCTTTGGCGAAATAATAGAAAGTTTTTCACCTACGAGGGCATTCATCAATGTTGATTTACCAACATTGGGTTTACCGATGATACTTATAAAACCAGACTGATGTGACATGCTAACAAATTGAGCTGCAAAGAAACAACAATAATTTCAGAAAATAGTTGCATTCTATTAAAAGCTCACTATATTTGCATCCCCGAAAAACAAACATATTATGGTTTGGTTGGCGACAATCAGAAGTTTCAATAAACAAAAGATACATCGCGGAGTGGAGCAGTGGTAGCTCGTTGGGCTCATAACCCAAAGGTCACAGGTTCGAGTCCTGTCTCCGCAACAAGTAAAATAAAGGGTTTTGACAGATTGTTGAAACCCTTATTTTTTTAGAACTCTGCCAACTCTGCCAGAGTCGTGTTCCTAATTATCACCTGAAAATATGAGGTGTAAACTTTGTGATGCTCAATGCATTAAGAAAGGTTTTTAGAAAAATGGAACTCAAAAATTTCAATGCCTGTTATGTAAAAAGTATCAACAGCATAGCTGTCGGCAGTGTACCATTTATCACTTATTCGAATTCTGTTTTTATATTTCATTTGTTTTCAGCAGGTTTGTTGTTGGAGAAAGGCAAATGAGAGGGCGTAATGAACCTTATCTTTTTTTAGCGAGAAGAAATTATATTTAATTGCCCTAAGTGGAATGTCTCATTTATCATCCATGACGAGTTCAATAGGAAAGAACAATTCTGTGAAGATGCTTGTATCCCCGTTGGCGCGGACGACACGTCCGCGCCAACGGGAAATCTAACAGGAGTGTTGTGCCCTCTCCAAGTGATCCTGAGAAAAAGCCAACAGAAAATGAAGTGAAATTTTATCAAAGTGTTGACAAAGAAGGAACGAAAGTTCACGATGTTGAAAAAAAATAATGATCTTTCATAACACAAATGAAATGAAAATAATTAAAATTAATTTTTGCTTAGTTATTGTGACTTTTTTAAATTTCAACAATAACATATTAATGGCCCAGAATATACCGGCCTATGTTAGAAATATCATTGAGCATTCTTTAGTTAAAGATAGCAATAATAGATATGCTGATCTGGTTCGAAATAAAACCTATTTTGCTCACAAAATCCAATCTGTGTTTTATACATCTGTTCCTAATACAATTTATTCCTTTGGTGACGGTTCATCTCATGGGGGGCATAACTATTTAATAATTGTGACAAATGATACTATGAATGCCACTTATTCAATTATTGGGAATGAAGAAAGCCTGCTTGAAAGTCTAAATAAGTTACAACATATTCTCACTGAAATTGAATCAATCGAAAGCAAAAATGTTATAACATGTTACAGTTTAATGATTCAAAATTTTGAGAATAGTGGAATTAAACGAGGAACAAAAAGACGGTAGTGGGTGGAGTTGCACCGTTTCGGGTTCAATGGCAAGGAGAATGATAATGAAGTTTCCGGAGCTGGAAATCAACAAGATTATGGGTTCAGAATTTATAATCCGAGATTAGGACGGTTCTTAGAGCCTGTTCATAATCTATTGAGTAGAATTCTGAGGAATGCCATCACAACAAACTGTAAACTGTTATTTATTTTTCGCTCGCAATTTTTCCAAAGCCTTCTACACTTTTCCGGCAGTGTACCATTTATCACTTATTCGAATTCTGTTTTTATATTTCATTTGTTTTCAGCAGGTTTGTTGTTGAAGAAAGACAAATGAGAGGGCGTAATGAACCTTATCTTTTTTGTTTTAAATGTATGAGAGGTTGTTCTGATTGATTTTATAATTTCTACGTGTCCCATTCATCACTTTAAAGAAGTGCTTGGTTTGACTAAAATGAATTGGAATAACACACAGTTTGATAATAAATATCCTATCACTATTGGCTGTGCAAGGCGTGTTGGTGAAATTATGAAATATCTTGGCGAAAATGAACAACCCAAAGAATCGTATGCTTTTTACATGTAAGTTTTATAGAGATCTCAGTTATAGAGCACGACTTATTTCAATTTAATAGAATTAAAGTCTTCCTGATTCTGACATTTTGAATCGCCTAAGTTTATCCAAATACAGATTTCTATAATTCTCTTTGCATTCAGGATTAAGGAATGATCTATCGATTAAGGACAAAACAATTTCTTGATTCAATGAAAATGACAAAAGAATCTTTTGTATTCGACTTTCTTTAAGCCCAATCTTTAGACCAAAGTCATAGAAATCGTCATAGGCATGAAATCCATACTTTGCATAGCTTGGATGATCAATGTCTTCATCGTAAAGGCCCTCTTTTAATCCCATATCCCCATCGTCTACATGTATACGGGTACAAACTAAATCGTAGGCTGGGGCCAGCAAAAAATCATTAGACTCTGTTTCAAGTAGTGAAAAGTTCTTTAGGTGAGCATCACCATTACTAAAAAGATAGTTAAATAGAATTAGAGTATAAAAACGTTCTAGTTGTGGGATATATGCAGGGACATATTTCTTAATCAATTCGGCAACCCCAAGATAGCTATAGTCATACTTAAAATTTTTTCCTGCATTTTCTTCTGTTTTTTGTGCTAGAGAGGCAAAATCCTCTTTTCTTCTTCTTGTGCCATCCTCTTTTATATCAAAGCGTTTGGTAATGTATGCTGGTAAGTAGTCATTGAAAAAAATCATAGCATTTGGAGCAGTTAGAATATCAAAAACTTGCTCAGCAATTTGCATAGTCAGATGCTCATTAGCAGGAACTTGACTTACATGTAATAAGTCTCTTGGGATTGGCTTTAGTATATATTGCCCTCCTTCATTTTCATCTGGGAACCGAAATTTATTCTTTTCCAGAAATAAGGTTATTTTTTCCTGAACACCTGAAATAGATAACCTCTTTCTATTCTCAAGATACTTAGCCTGATCCGCACCTTCCTTGTCAGGAGCTTGGAATGGTAAAATATGGCTTACAGCTCGACCATTAAAGACCCTCTTTTTACAAGCTGGACTATATGTATTGAAACCTTCTTTTAACGTTCCAGGACAAACATTTATTTCTAATGTGCTCATTCTTTAATCTCCTCTAATGTGATTGCCCCAATTGTATCATATTGAGCTGTTGCCAATAATAAGCCGAAGTAATCTGTTTCATCAATTCTGTATCTTCTACTTTGCAATTGTCGATTTACTCCTTCCGCGAGCATGTTAAAGAAAAATGGAAAAAGAATTGGTGATGTATATTCCTGCTTAGATTTCGGTAGAGTTAAGCTAATCGCTGGTTTATTAGAATCACTATAATATAAATCTTGATAACGAAATGTATATTCATTTTCGTGAGTCAAGATCCCTGCTAGTTCTTTGTTGATATATACATTAGCCATTCGCTTCATATTATTCTATTCCTTTAACTTTTAATAGTATTTCTAATCCCAGTATATCTGCTATTTGGCTTATAATCTCTAATGTTGGGTTTGCATCTCCACTTTCTATTGTACTAATACTTCGCAAATGAATTCCGCTCATTTCTGCTAAATCTTTTTGAGTTATTCCTAATTCTTCTCTTCTCCTTTTTACTATTTCTGCTAATTCTAGACTTTTCATGTATTTAAATACATTATATGAGTTATTTCTACTAGCAAAGATATATTTATTCTTCAATAAATGCAATTAAATACATATTTAGCCATAATTATTCTCTTTGTCGTTTAAATTTTACTAAATGTATTTTACTACATATTTTACTTCTAATTCAATAAAATAGGCAGTGTACCATTTATCACTTATTCGAATTCTGTTTTTATATTTCATTTGTTTTCAGCAGGTTTGTTGTTGAAGAAAGACAAATGAGAGGGCGTAATGAACCTTATCTTTTTTGTTTTAAATGTATGAGAGGTTGTTCTGATTGATTTTATAATTTCTACGTGTCCCATTCATCACTTTTGATTCTTATGTAATGAATAGCATTAGAATTTTGTCATTAATAGTACTAATATTTGGTTCCTGTGTAGAACCAAGAACTTATCGTCTTATGGCCGGACATAAGTAGATATCCTCAACTGCGCGGTATCGCCAGACCTCGATAGATGAGCAGCGGGAGCTAATTAACAGGTTTCATCCTCTGGGGTGAATCGTTGTAATTTGATTTAAATTGCTGTTGCTTAATATATTATGCTTAATATTGATACGTTTACTAATTGTAACACGTTTAGTTTTACTAAAAATAACACGCTTATGTTTACTAATAGTTGTACGTTTGTGTTTACTAGTAGTTCTACGTATGTGTTTACTAAGAATAGCAAAGGATAGATAGGTTTATTTATAAAAATTATAAGACTATGGCCACACCTAATGAACGATTTGCAGAAGCCCTTACCTTTCTGAAAAATGTACAGGATGAGGGGGGGGTGGGCATTCATACGAATGATATACCGAATGCAAAACACAGGCAGTTACTCGTAAAAAAGGGCTTTCTGCGTCAAGTGACTAAGGGGTGGTATATTGCTACAAATCCTGA
The DNA here is from genome assembly GCA_964392775.1 of uncultured Bifidobacteriaceae bacterium. GTDB lineage: Bacteria > Bacteroidota > Bacteroidia > UKL13-3 > UKL13-3 > UKL13-3. The sequence goes on along the minus strand of CAYMRD010000010.1, from coordinate 43,440 downwards.
CGAAAGAGATGGGGAAACCACCGCTTGGTATAGCTCATATTGGGAATTTGTTGCACAGTTTTTGGAGCGTAAATATGGAGATAACTGGTGTTTATCCGCTGATCAATCTTTGCTCCTTCATGCAGGCAACTGGGCAGTACCACATCAGTTACTTGTGCGATCTTCGCAAGGAAATAACAAACCGACACCGTTACCACACAATACATCACTGTTTAATTTAAAGACAGATATTTCTCCCGTTGAACAAATGGAGGTGTATAAAGGCATTCGCATATATAATCTTCAATCTGCACTTATTTATAGTACAGGAGCGGTTTATACTCATAATGCAATAGATGCCCGCACAGCACTTGCCTTAATTAGGGATGCTTCGGAATTGTTGCCTGCGTTATTGGAAAATGGACACACTACATTGGCTGGTCGACTGGCCGGAGCTTTTCGGAATATTCATCAAGAAAGGATTGCTGATCAAATCATAGAAACATTCAAACAAGCGGATTATGATATACGTGAAGAAGATCCGTTTGAGTTTAGGTTGAATATTAAGCTATCCTCCCGCGAACGTTCCCCTTATGCAAATCGCATTCGTCTGATGTGGATGGAGATGCGTGAGAAAGTAATTGCTAATTTTCCGAAGGCTCCCGGGCTTCCTAAAGATTATGACGCTTTTTTGAAAGATATTGATGATATCTATCTGACTTGACGCTTATCACTCACTATCCATCGAACGTTACAAAGTAACACCTGAATTAATCGCGAAAGTAAGTTCCGGTAAATGGAACGCGAAAGAAAATGCGGAAGACAGGAAACAAAGAGACGCAATGGCTGCCAGAGGTTATTGGCAAACGTTCCAAGTAGTTAAAGATTCCATAAAGGCAATTCTTACAGGTGAAAATTCCGGGAAACGGGTATGGAATGATCACCCAAGATGGTATAGGCAACTGTTTGATCCAAGTGTAGCAGTAGGGTTGTTAAAGCCGTCTGATTTAGCTGGATATCGGAGTCATCAGGTTTACATAAGTAATTCCAAGCATGTGCCATTAAATGTAGAAGGTATGCGAGACGCTATGCCAATACTTTTTGAATTGTTGGAAGAAGAACAGGAAGCCTCAGTAAGGGTAGTCCTTGGGCATTTCATTTTTGTATTTATTCACCCTTACATGGATGGCAATGGGCGCATGGGACGCTTTTTGATGAATGTGATGTTAGCTTCCGGAGGGTATCCTTGGACTGTTATTCCTGTCGAAAAACGTGATGAATATATGCAGGCTCTTGAAAGTGCAAGTGTGGAGCAAAACTTTGAGCCATTTGCTAAGTTTATAGGGAATCTTGTAAACGATCGGATGACCGGTAAAGGAGGGGCTGAACTGCCCTAAGAGCCTGTTCATAATCTATTGAGTAGAATTCTGAGGAATGCCATCACAACAAACTGTAAACTGTTATTCGTTTTTCTGCTTACACACGTAGTGAGATACTACCCATTTTTCGTTCGCAAGTCCGGTCGAAAGACTGGACTTTTTTTATTGACATCAAACGTAGATGCAGCAGATGCTTTCTAGGATATTTATCAGTTAAGCAAGTTTATTGTTTTAAATTCATTCATTTAGCATAGATTCGCACGGCAAATAATAGAAACGATTATTTGCCATGATAAACGATAAAAATAAATTCTTTGGAGAAGGCCTCACGTTTGATGATGTATTGCTTCTCCCGGCTTTTTCAGAAGTACTTCCTCGAGAAGTAAGCACCGCCACCCAACTTACCCGTAATCTAAAAATCAATATCCCGATGCTTTCAGCAGCGATGGATACGGTTACCGAGTCGCGTTTGGCTATTGCCATGGCGCAACAAGGGGGAGTGGGCATGTTGCACAAAAACATGAGCATCGAGCGTCAGGCTGAAGAAGTGCGTAAGGTAAAACGCAGTGAAAGTGGAATGATTCTCGATCCGGTTACGTTATTGGTGAATGCTACCTTAAAGGAAGCGTTGAAACTGATGAGCGACAATAAAATCGGTGGTATTCCGATTGTTGATGATAAAAATAAATTGGTAGGAATCCTTACCAACCGCGATTTGCGCTTTGAAAAGGTAATGAGCAAAAAGGTGAGCGAGGTAATGACGAAAACAAATCTCATTACAGCTCCCGAAGGTACCGACCTTAAAAAAGCAGAATCAATTTTACAGAAATACAAAATCGAGAAGTTGCCTGTTGTAAACAAACAAGGTAAACTGATTGGTTTGATTACCTATAAAGATATTTTAAAGCTGCGCGATAACCCGAATGCCTGTAAAGATAAACACGGACGTTTATTGGTAGGTGCGGCTGTTGGGGTTACACCCGAAACGCAGGATCGTATTGCAGCATTGGTGAAAGCGGGAGTGGATGTAATTACAATTGATACGGCTCACGGACATTCGGCTTTTGTATTGAAGGAAATCAAACGCCTTCGTAAATTGTTCCCAACTCTGGATATCATTGCCGGAAACGTTGCAACAGGTGAAGGTGCAAAAGCCCTTGCTGCTGCCGGTGTGGATGCCGTAAAAGTAGGCGTTGGTCCCGGTTCAATTTGTACCACCCGTATTATCGCAGGTATTGGTGTTCCACAGTTAACAGCCATTTACGAAGCCGCTAAAGCCTTAAAAGGAACAGGTATTCCGGTTATTGCCGATGGTGGTATTCGTTACAGTGGAGATGTGGTGAAAGCATTAGCTGCCGGAGCAAGTACTGTGATGAGCGGAAGTTTGTTTGCCGGAACTGAAGAGTCACCGGGAGAAACTATTTTATACGAAGGACGTAAGTTCAAATCATACCGAGGAATGGGTTCGATTGAGGCGATGAAAGAAGGCTCAAAAGACCGTTATTTTCAGGATGCCGAAGATGAAATTGCAAAGCTTGTACCGGAAGGTATTGTGGGCATTGTACCGTTTAAAGGCGAATTAAAAGAAGTGATTTACCAGTTTGTAGGCGGATTGCGTGCAGGTATGGGATATGTAGGAGCAAAAGATATCAAGTCGCTGCAAAAAGCGAAGTTTATCAAAATCACTCCTGCGGGTTCAAAAGAAAGTCACGCACACGATGTGACCATTACCAAAGAAGCACCAAACTATAGCAAACGATAAGAGTAGAGCGTATATAAAAAATCCCGTTGCGAATGTCGTAACGGGATTTTTGTTTACTGACTATCGGGATATTGTCAACTTGCCCTCGCGCACGCCTGCCCCTAGCGGGGACCAACCGCACACTTTCTAAAAGACTTGTGCGCGGAACACCCTTTAGGGTTAGGGGCTGCGGAGGATGGAAGAAGTTTAATTGACAATATCCCGATAGTCAGTTTTTGTTTTGATATGAGATTCTTGTTCAAGAAAAATCTGCTGTTCAGTAGTTGTATCTATTTAATTTCTTTCGTCCTTTTTTCTTGATAAAAAAGGACCAAAAAATCAAGACTGACAGAAAATCCTGAAAAATGTAACATCAACGCATTTCCCCGCGTGCCAAGCGTCTCGCCTATGTTGTCTACTTCAGAATGGCGAGACTCGCGCCACGCTTAGCTAAGCCCATCGCACATGCTGTTGATGATCATTTTTTGGCGGATTTTCTGAAGGTCCCTCCTTTTTAGTAGTATTCTAAATGTATAAAATAACTCCTGCTAAAAGTATTAGCGAAGGCTTATTAATAAAGGAATTTCAGCGATATTTAGGAATGATTTTTATTGCTCGATAGCTGTTTTGATACGGGCCAGTCCGGTGCGGAAGGTTTCGGCTGTACTTTTGGTCACAAACGGAATCATGTAGCGTTTAATGGGGTTATTTCCCACATTGCCCGAATCAATCCATGCAATCTGGGTTTGTGTTCCGCTGATGTCAGTAAATTCAAAAGCACCATTGGCGGTAATTTCTCCTTCACGCAGCGTCATGCGGTAGCCTAAATAGTGAGAAGCCACATACTGATTGATTTCAATAAATCCTTTTCCGATTAGTTCACCTGCAAGGTACTGGCGGGCTCCCAAGGAGTCGGCTTTGGGCGTATAAAAAATAAACAAAGTGCTGTCGAGTGTTTTGTTCCACAAGCTCCACTGTTCCCAGTTTTTCATATTGCTCATATAAGCAAAAGTTTGGTCAATCGGTTTGTTCACCACAATGGTTTCCTGCACACGGTACGATGGAGAAAAAAAGCGGGAGATGCCCACAAACGCACCCACAATCAAAGCTATAATAAGGTATACTTTAAAGAGTTTCATGTACGGTTAATTGGTAAACAACAAATAAAAGAATACGGCAGGAGCAGCTAAAAACAAACCGTCAAAACGGTCGAGCACGCCACCGTGGCCCGGTAAAATGGTGCCTGAGTCTTTGATGTGAAGATTGCGTTTGAGCAATGATTCAAACAAATCGCCAAAGGTTCCGAATACAACAATCAAAAATCCGATGATAAGCCAGTCGAGGGTATCTACGGCATCAAACAATTCAAATCGTGATAATACATAAGCTACGATACTCACCAAAATGACTCCGCCAATACTGCCTTCCCATGTTTTTTTAGGCGATACACGTTCAAATAATTTATGTCGTCCGAATGAGCGCCCGGCTAAATAAGCTCCGGTATCGCTGGTCCAGAGCAAGATGAAAAATCCCATTGGTAATCCCGAACTGTATTCAAATGAGTTGATATATCCCATTTTGGTGAGCATCACCAAGGGCATGGTGATATACACCAATCCCAGTACCTGAAAGGCCAGGGTTGAAAATTCGTTATTCGAGTTTTCAAACAGTTTAATGATGAACATCAACAGGAAAATAGGAATGATATGGTAATACCAGGCAAGGGATAAATCAGCCGAAAAAATAGAGGCAAACATGATAAAAATGAGAGATCCGGCAATAATGCCAAGGTATTTTTCAATCCATCTTTTATCGGGTAAAACCAATTCGTAAAACTCGAGCAGACACAAAAAGTTAATGGCAAACATGAGGATGAAATACGACCATTCGCTTAATAGCGTACAACCGGCAGCGGCAGTTACAAATAGGCTTCCGGTAAGCGCACGTTGCACAAAATTACTTTTCATATTTATGAATTTTCGGTTCGGTTTGATTGAATAAGATGCAGGGCCAAAACGGCTTTTTCTGCGGGGCAATATACTTCTATCATTCCAAATGACAGATAACTGCTATCACGTTTGTTCATTTCAACGGCATCAATGCCATTCTCCTGTAGCATACTTACTACCATGCCGGCTTCCAATGGGTTGGCGGTACTAAAAATGGGTGTCCAGTGAAGAAACATAAGTGGAACGTGTTTTATTTAAAACGATAACCAGAATGATACAAATTACTGTGCTTGCCAACACCCAAATAAAACTGAAATGATATTGTTCGCTGAAGATGCTTGCTGTTTGTTCGTCAAGTTTAAAGTGGCTGATGCAAACAGAAATGGCATTGTTGATGAAATGAGCAAGAATGGAAGGCCAGATGCTGCCGCTGTATACAAACAAATATCCCAATAAAATACCAAGAGCCATACGTGGGAGGAATCCAAATATCTGTCCGTGGAAAGCACTGAAAATAGCGGCAGTTACAATTACTGAAACATGAATATTTCCAAAAACCATTCGGATGAATTGCTGGATGGCTCCACGAAATAAAAGTTCTTCGGCTATGGCCGGTACCACAGCAATCACTAACAGATTAATGCCTAAATCGGAAAGGGTTGTTCCCTGCACAAACGCATTGGTCAGTTGAGCAGCAAGCTCTTCGGAGGCTCTCAGAGAAGCTTCCAATTCGGCTAATGCAGCCGGAAAGGTTAGTTTGCTGTTGAACTCTACCATCCATGATACCATTGGTGTGGCTGCAAGGGTAATGGCAACAGCAAGCAATAAATGAACAGGCTTTACGGATGTTTTGAGTTGCAGAAAGGTATTGGAATCCTGCTCAATGGCTTTAGGGAACAATTGGGCCGGGATAATCATCATGCCTATGGTAAGAGCTACCTGCAAAAACTTTACGGCATTAAGCACTATTGGGTCTGAACTGAAATTATTGACCAACTCAGGATGTTCAATCAGGTTTACGCCCCAAAACCAGTTACAGCAATATGCAGAAACGATATAGGCCAATGATGAAAAAAACAGCATCATACCGCCCAGCACAAACAAGCGTGAAATGAAGAACCACCAGCGTTTGAGTGGATTAGCAGCGTTTTCCGACATTTTATTGTATTTTTGCCGCAATATACAATGGTAAAAATTGGTAACATAGAGCTCGGGGAATTTCCTTTATTGCTTGCTCCGATGGAGGATGTAAGTGATCCGCCATTCAGGGCTGTGTGCAAACAGCACGGAGCAGATTTGATGTATACGGAGTTCATTTCGAGTGAGGGATTGATTCGTGATGCGATTAAAAGCCGTCAGAAGCTTGATGTTTTCGACTACGAGCGCCCTGTGGGGATTCAGATTTTTGGAGGAGATGAAGAGAGCATGGCGTTGTCGGCCCAAATTGTAGATGCCGTCAATCCTGATTTGGTGGACATCAATTTTGGCTGTCCGGTAAAAAAGGTAGTGTGTAAAGGAGCCGGTGCCGGAATTTTAAAAGATCTTCCCAAAATGGTAAAGATAACGGAGGCTGTGGTGAAATCGACTTCATTACCTGTTACTGTAAAAACACGTCTGGGCTGGGATGAAAACAGCAAAAATGTAGAAGAAGTTGCGGAGCGTTTGCAGGATGTGGGTATTCAGGCACTTTCGGTGCATGGCCGTACACGCGCGCAAATGTATAAAGGCGAAGCCGACTGGGCCCTGATTGCCAAAATCAAAAACAATCCGCGCATAAAGATTCCGGTTTTTGGAAATGGTGACATTGATACACCCGAAAAAGCCCTCGAGTATAAAAACAGGTATGGTGTAGATGGAATCATGATTGGGCGTGCAGCTATCGGATACCCCTGGATTTTTAATGAAATCAAACATTTTTTCAGAACGGGAGAGCATATAGCAGCCCCAACCATTATTGACAGGGTAGAGGTATGTAAAACCCACTTGCTAAGATCCCTTGAATGGAAAGGCGACTGGGTTGGTATTGTGGAGATGAGAAGACATTACAGCCAGTACTTTAAAGGTATCGATCATTTTAAAGAGTACAGAAGCAGGCTTGTAACGGCCAATAGCAAAGATGAAATTCTGGAAACGCTGGAACAGGTTATCGGGCATTATGCTCAAATACTTCAACCGGCATAAAACAAAAATGGGAACTAACCGGTTCCCATTTTTTGTTTAACGTTTCATCACCCGCACTTGTTTGATGCCGCCCGGTTGTTCTATCTCAATAATATACAGTCCCGGGTTCAACCGGCTCATATCAATGGTATGGACAGAACCCGCTGATGGTGTTTGAATGATGTTACTCTGAAGCGTTTGCCCCAAAATATTTACAACACGTACTTCGGTTGTTTGAGTTAGTGTTTGCGCAAATGAAACCGTTAGCTGTGTGTTGACAGGATTCGGATAAACAGATACCGAATTCATCCAGTTTTCCTGAGCGATTCCTGTTGCGGGAGTCAGGGTTATCGACAGTGTTTGGGTATCACTGGCACAACCATTATCCGCATATTCGGTTACAGCAACTTTACCCGTAGGTTGGGTTCCCCATGCGACTTCTAAACTGCCTGTTGTATTGCTAGTTGAGGATGGGGTTCCATTTGTGACGGTCCATGCATAGCTTGAACCTGATGTTGGAACAACCATATAGGATTGAACACTGTTGTAAAAAGGGTTCGCTTCTCCACTTATTGCTGATGTAACCGGTTTGGGTTTGAGGCTCAGAGAGAGCGTGTTTGATGTGTCGCTGGGGCAACCCGAATTTATTGTGATTACAGAATATGCGCCTGAGTCCTGAGCAGGGAATATTTTGTTAACGGCTCCGGTTACAGCAGTTCCGTTTTTTAACCATTGATTGCCTGATGCAGCACTTGAAGTTAGTATGGCGGTTGTTCCCTGACAGAATGCAGTTGTAGTTAGGTTTGATGTTACAACAGGCTGACCGGGTTTGGTTCCCTCTATAATAGAGAGCGGGTTTGAGTTACGGTCACATTCGTTGTTTCCCAACAATCTTACATTGTATATACCGGCCGACAGGGCATATATAGAGTTTGTTGCTGCTCCCGGAATAATGTTGTTGTTCAACAGCCATTGGTATCCATTGTCAACAGAATCGGTGGATATGAGAATACTGTCACCAATACATTTACCGGTTCGGTTGCTTGTGATATTGGGAATATTTGGTGAGGACAATACCGTTATATAAGCATTTTTGGTTAAGCTGTCTGAACCTCCACTGTTGGCAGCTTTAAGCTTAACAGTATATGTTCCGGGTACATTATAAGTAACCAAAGGATGTTGTGAGGTTACATTTTCAGCGGCTGCTCCGGTAAATGTCCATTGCCACGATGTAGGATAATTATCACTGGAATCACGGAATTGTACAGGGTTTCCTGCACAAACTGTTGTTTGAAGTGTACCAAATTTTACAACAGGTTGGATTGCCGTTCCTGTAATATTGATGTTGTCTAAATACAAGTTATTGTTGTAGGTGTTATAAGCCTCAAAGCGAATGCGTACATCATTCATTCCATCATAGGCACTTAGGTTTATGGTATTGCAGTTTGTGTTACACCACTCTGATGTGTGGGCAGGGATAAACTGAGCCATTGATGTTGGTGCTGTTTTAAAGTTATTGGTTCCATTTTCACCCAGGGCGAGAAGCCTTGTCCATGTAGTCCCACAGTTGGTGGATATGAGTACAATCAGAGAATCAGTTTCTCCTGAAAAAAAATTCGTGTATGCGTGTTTGAATGATAAAGATGTGTTGTGGGATTCTTTGAAACTGAGAGGAGGAGAGGTGAGCTGGTCGCGGCTACCATCCTTGTTGGTATTGTAAAATGGCATACAGTATGCCGTATTTCCGGGAGTGTTTCCGCCAATGGTTGCCAGTCGCCAGGTGGTATCTGCATCAGGATTGCCAATTGTCCAGCTGGTAAGCGTAGGGGAGTTGGGTTCAAATGTTTCCAGAAAAGGCAATGCCAAACCTCCAACCCCAACTACATTTTGCTGAAATACAGAATCGGAACCCTTAGCGTTGGTTACCTTTAAGGAAGCGGAGTATGTTCCCTGTAATGCATAGGTTACATTAACTGTAGCTGTTGTAGCAGTTGATGGAGTTCCTCCGGGGAAGGTCCAAACTCGTGAGGTTGGATTACCACCCGAATTATCAGTATACGTAACAACTTGTCCGGTACAAACCGATTTGTTATTAACAGAAAACGCAGCCGCAGGATTGCCAACAATACCTCCGATGATTAATGAAAAGTGTTGAGCCTGATTGTTGTATAAATTGGCTTTATGAGTTACCGAAATCATATACGAACCGGCAGCTGGAGCAGCTATGTATACCTGTTCAACATTATCACGGAAATTATCTGCTTTAGTGGCTGCATCAGCCGGACTTGCCGGATTCAAAACATACGGATAAAACACCATATTGTCTGATATTCGCGTTACACGAATATCAAGGTCGTTTACCAGCATTAAATTGGTAGGGTCAACTGCAATTTTTGCAGGTGTTCCCGGGCGGTCAGTCCAGCAGATGGTTACTTTAAGAGGTGTTAATCCATCGTTGGAGATACCTTGCGTGTACGAGCTTCCATTGTTCAATGATTTCTCCAAAATCATATTGTTACTGGAATCAGAAATTAACTGAACAGCTTTTGCCGTATTGAGCAATCCCCAGCCAAATTTGTAATCAGGCCCCTCACTTGTTCCAGCTTCATCTGCGGTATGAATGGCTAAAGCTTTGAGTGTTGACGCTCGCATGAAAGTACCTTTGCAATTGTTATAGTGTTGTTGAACCAACAGAAGTGAACCTGCAACATTAGGAGCAGCCATAGATGTTCCGTTGTAGCCGCTTAAATACGCGGTGTTTGATGCCGGCCCGGTTGAGTATATGCTGACACCTGCTCCAACCAAGTCAGGCTTAATGCGGCCATCGTCTGTAGGTCCCCAGCCGCTGAAAGAACTCATCACTACTCCTGCTGCGTTTACGTACCCATCGTTGGTATTGCTGTTGTTTATTTTTTGAATGGCCCCTACGGTCAGAATGTTCTTGGATGTTGAAGAGGGAAGTATACAGTCGAAACCTGTTGTACCCCCATCCTGATTGCGAACCGTATTGCTGCTAACCCAGTTGTTGTATGGATCACGAACCAAATGAGATGTACCACCTGATATATTATCACTGCGGTCGTTACCGGCTGATTTGCAAATAAGATAAAAAGGATTGTTCAATGCGATGTTATCCCAGTCGGCCGATTGATAATCATAAAATCCAAATTTATAATCTTCGGTTTGGCTTACGGATGCATCGCCCCACCATTCCCATTTCGATATGTCGCTATTCCATCTCCATCCGCATATTGTTCCATAAGAGTGATTGGAAACAAGCATACCTGCTGCCGCAGCCGCGGTCATCTCGCTTTCGTCAAGGTCCCAGTCATAAGCTTTTAGCGGAGCCTGGTATGACATTCCTTTTGCATTAGGGTCCACACCTGCTGCTACCAGTGTTCCGGCCACATGTGTTGAATGGGCGCTTAATGTGGTAGCCCCGTCTGCCTGTGTCACGCGGCCGCCAAATTCCTGATGAGTGGTTAATACGGCCCCCGCATCCCAAACCCCCAGTCTGTTGGTCATGCCATTTCCGGTAAGGGCAGTACCTGCTGTTCCTCCGGGCCATACCTTATGGGTAGAAACAGTTCTTGCAGCACCAAGATTCTGCGTTTCGTAAAACAACATTTGTCCGGTTGGGGTGAATCCATAAAACCCTGCAATGCGTCCGTTTTCAAGGTTTTGGCGTAAGGGGATACCTGTTTCTTGCGCAATTTTTTCGGCCTTCACCCGGTTTAGTTCAAATTGCTGGCGAAACTGTTCTTCCATCACCTTTAGGTTGGTAACAGGACCGGAAGCAGGACTTACGGATTGTTGGGCAATTGAAGTTGTTGCACAGGCCACAAATAATAAAACAACTGATTTCTTGACACACATCATGGCTTAATTCTGCTCGGTATAAATGTAGGAGGGGAGAATACCTGAAAGGGTTGCGTATACTCTAATCGCTTTTCCATTCATTATAAGGGTTGTTTTGAGGCCAACTGAAATTAGGGACCCCGGTTTATTGTCGTTGCATTTTATTTCCAGTAATGAGTTAGGGTTTGTATCGTCATCATCATGGTGGATGCCATTTTTTTCGGAAATATAAATGGTTCTGAATTCAGCGGGGGACAGTATGCCGTTTTGCACTTTCGAAACAGGTACCCCTTTAATTTGAAGCATGTCGCCATTTTGATCTACGGCAACTATGTTTAAGATGTTGTTTCGGATTTCAATGGATGAGTTTTTCAGATGTGAAAAAGGAACATAACTGCTTAACATACCTTTGAATACGATTTTGTTGGTGAGCTGTTGTTCCGGCCCTTTTGTAAAGGAACAAAGAACACAAAGAAGGGTACAAAAAAGAATATTTTGAAGAGAACACCTCATCTCCAAAAATATAGAATTGTTGGTAAAAACCACCGCAATATTTTTTTAACAAATCATATAAGCGTACTTTGCGGGCCTAAACGCGATACAGTGATTAAGCATATTCCAAATACACTTACGTCCCTCAATCTGGTATGTGGTTGCTTGTCGATAATGGCAGCTCTTAACGGAGATTTGACCATAGCTTCAATCTACATAGGAGTGGCAGCTGTACTTGATTTTTTTGACGGGTTTGTTGCCCGAGCCCTTAAGGCCTATTCAGAAATTGGCAAACAACTGGATTCTTTGGCTGATATGGTGAGTTTTGGCGTTGCTCCGGGGATGATTTTTATGATGCTGTCTAAGCAGTGTTTTGCAATGGATGGTTTTTGTATCAATCGTTATATCGTTTTGCTTATTCCGGTTTTTTCTGCAATAAGGCTTGCCAAGTTTAATATTGATACACGCCAGAGCGATTCTTTTATTGGTGTTCCAACACCGGCAAATGCCATGTTTATTGCAAGTATTCCATTTGTAATGGAACATGATATGATTGGTCTGGGAATATTATTCTCTAATGCCTATTTCCTGACATTCTTCCCTTTGCTTTCGGCTTATATGTTGGTTGCCGAACTTCCTTTGCTGGCGCTTAAATTTAAACAGTTTAGCTGGCAGGGAAATGAATTCAGGTATTTGCTGATCGGTTCTTCGGTTGCATCGGTGCTTGCATTCGGATATTCAGGTATTCCGATTGCTATTATTCTTTATATCGTAATTTCTATTGTTTCTCAATTTATCAATAAACGCAATGACAAAGTTTAAAGCTGAAATTAATGTGATGCCTCATGATGCCCTGCTCGATCCTCAGGGTAAAGCGGTAACCGGAAGTATGAAAAACATCGGATTGCCATCTATTCAAAATGTACGTGTGGGCAAACATATCTCACTTGAAATTGAGGCAAGTGATGAGCAACAGGCTTCACAAATGGTTGATGATGCATGCAAAAAGCTTTTGGCTAATTTGATTATGGAGCGTTACGACTATACGCTTTCAAAAATCTAAGTTATAACAAGCTTAAAAACAGTTTCCATGTTTACGCGCCTGTTGTGCATACTGTTGTTTGGAGTGTGCAGCATCCCGTTGCTTGCGCAGGATGTGGAGTATGCCCGTTCGGTCCTGAATACGCTGTGCAGCGAAGATTTTTCGGGCAGAGGGTATGTAAACAACGGGGCCCAAAAAGCTGCTAACTTCATCAAAGAGGAGTTCAAGAAAAACAACCTTCTTTCATGGAACGGAGAGTATTTTCAGTCGTTTGCCTATCAGGCGGTTTCGTTTCCCGATAAGGTTCAGTTTATTGTTGAAGATGAGCCGCTTGTTCCCGGAACGGATTTTATCATTGCTCCGGGATGCCCTAAAGTAATGGGCGTTTTTGATATATTGTTTGTCGACTCATCAACTCTGGATAACCCAACCGAGTTCGGGGCGTTTCAAAAAACATCATTTTACAAAACCCTGTTGGTGGTGGATGGTATAAAAGACCGCCAGCTTATTAATGCTGAAGCTCAGCAAAAGATTCTTAAAAACGGCTACCGTGCTAAAGGCTTGATTTATTCAAATCAGGATAAGCTCACCTGGGGAGCGTCAATGGATTGGGATAATTATCCGGTTGTATACATAAAAAAGGGAGCGCTTAAACGTCACCAGCTCAAATGTAAGTTGACAGTAGAGTCGGAGATCAACGACTATAATATGCACAATGTGGCCGGTTATGTGAAAGGAACCCGCTATCCCGATTCGTTTCTTGTTATTACTGCACACTATGACCATCTTGGAATGATGGGATCCGAAGCACTTTTTCCGGGCGCAAATGACAATGCCAGCGGTGTTGCTATGATGTTGGATTTAATGCGTAAGGTTAAGGAAAAACCTCTTGACTATTCCGTAGCGTTTATTGCATTTGCCGGTGAAGAAATCGGCCTGTTAGGGTCATTGTATTATACAGAAAAACCATTGTTTCCACTGTCCCGGATCAGTATGCTCATTAATCTGGACTTGATGGGAACGGGAGATAAAGGTATGACGGTTGTAAACGCCACATTGTTTCCTGATGAGTTCAGGCAGTTGCAGCTTATCAATATTACCAACGACTATTTGCCGGTGGTAAGCTCCCGCGGAAAGGCCGCCAACAGCGATCATTACTATTTTTCGGAAAAAGGAGTAAAGGCATTTTTCTTTTATTTGATGGGAGAATATTGTTGTTATCATGACCCGGGAGACAATGCAGATGCGGTTACATTTAGCCGTTACAATCAGTCGTTTGCTCTTATTTATGATTTTTTGACAGACTATTCCACAATGTATTAGTGGAACCGGCTATTGTTTTATTCCAAGTTTAGCATTAAACTTACAGACAATTAGCCTATTTCTGCATGGCCATATTCAATTCACTAGTAACCTGGTATCTGAAAAAACGGATACCGAATATCGAACATTTTATGCAGTACCCTCAACAGGTACAGTATGACCTGTTTCGACATTTGGTAGATACTGCCCGTGATACAGGGTGGGGGAAAAAATACGGATATGGTTCGATAAAGAGTATTGATGAGTTTAAAGAAAGGGTTCCGGTAGGAAATTACGAATCGTTGAAGCCGTATATTGACCGGATGATGAAGGGAGAACAGAATATTCTCTGGCCAAGCGAAGTGCGGTGGTTTGCCAAATCATCAGGCACAACAAGCTCAAAAAGCAAGTTTATTCCGGTTACATACGAGAGTTTGGAAGAGTGTCATTTTCAGGGAGGAAAAGATGCTCTGTTGTTTTACCATCTGAATAAGCCTGATAGCAGGATATTTGACGGCAAAGGGTTGGTAATGGGCGGAAGTCATCAGATTAACAATGGAAATACCGATAGTTATTATGGAGACGTATCTGCTGTAATGATGCAAAATCTGCCGTTCTGGGCGCACTATTTCCGAACGCCTGATTTAGATATTGCCACCATGGATAACTGGGACGAGAAAATTGAAAAAATGGTGGCGGCAACTCAGAATGAAGATGTCACAAATATTTCAGGGGTTCCTACATGGACATTGGTGCTTATAGAAAAGCTACTTGAAGTTACCGGCAAAAACAACCTTACCGATATCTGGCCCAACCTGGAATTATACATTCATGGCGGTGTAAGCTTTGCGCCATACCGCAACAGGTTCAGTAAACTTATACAATCATCAAATGTTTCTTATCTGGAAACTTACAATGCCTCAGAAGGATTTTTGGGTATTCAGGATTCCATGCAACGATCGGATATGTTATTGATGCTCGACTATGGCATTTTTTATGAATTTATGCCGATGAGCGAATACGGGAAAGATCATCCCAAAACACATACCCTTGATGAGGTTGAGAAAGATGTGAATTATGCTTTAGTGATTTCCACCAATTCGGGACTCTGGCGTTATATCATTGGCGATACCATTCGTTTCACCTCGGTCAATCCGTTTCGTTTTATTATAACCGGCAGAACCAAACATTTTATAAATGCTTTTGGCGAAGAGCTGATGATTGAAAATGCTGATTTTGCAATTTCATCAGCGTGCAAAAAATTAAACGCCAGTATAACCGATTATACTGCTGCTCCCGTACATTTTGAAGATCACAAGATTGGTGCGCATGAATGGTTAATTGAATTTGATGAAATGCCTGCATCAATTGAACATTTTACGGATGAACTGGATTCACATTTGAAACAGGTGAACAGCGATTACGAGGCGAAACGGTTTAAAGATATGGCCATGATCCGTCCGATTGTAAAAGTGTTACCCAAAGGAACATTTCAGGCATGGTTAAAACGAGCAGGTAAATTAGGTGGTCAGCATAAAGTTCCACGATTATCAAACACCCGACAATATATTGAAGAAATCTTGTCAGCAACCCACATGATGAGTAAACAGGTATGAAAAAAATATTACTGCTTATATTCCTTCATCTGACAATTCAGTCCTTTTCACAAAGGGTTGCAATTGACTATGGTGATGTGTACTTTGAATTTTTCCATTTTAGGGAGGCGGCCAAATATTATCAGGAAGCACTTGAAATTTCTACAAAGCCCAAACAGCGCTTGTATCTTTATGAGCAGCTTTCTCAATGTTATAAGTATTTGTTTGAATATCGAAAGTCGGAGGAATACTTTAAGATGATTATGACGAGTGGGGGAGATGTTAAGCCTGAATATTATATCGACTATGGAAATATTCTCAAGTTGAACGGCAAGTATAATGAGGCCCGGAAGCAGTTCAAAAAATACCAGGACGTAACAGGAACAGATTTGGCAGAGCCCTTTATCCGCTCTGTAAATTGGGCAATCCGCAATGCCGATACCATTAAGAATTACGAAACTTTTCCAACCAACCTTGATATAAGTGGTCAGGCTTTAGGCTATTGTTTTTATGATGACGGGTTGATATACTCCCATGAACGAACCAAACCCAATGCAGGGAAGGCGGATATTCCGGTATTTGATTTGGATTATGCCCGTAAGGAAAGCAATACTGAATTTATGCCGGATCTGAAAATTATGGATTTCATCCAGTTTGACTTAAATGAGGGAGCCCCATCCGTATCCAAAGACGGAATGTTTCTTTTTTTCTCCGCCAATTCTCAACAAATCAAACGGGGTAAAACAAAATCTGTTGGAGGTGTTAAGGTTAGTAGTGATGGTGTTTCTAATTTTCAGATTTATGTAGCGGCAAATGAGGGAGGGATGTTTCAGAATCCGGTACCGGTAGCTTTTAATGATGAAGATTACAGCTTTGTACATCCGTTTATCTCTGAGGATGGTAATGTTTTGTTTTTTAGCTCAAATATGCCGGGAGGGTTCGGTGGATTTGATATATGGAAGTCGCTAAAGGATGAAACCGGAAAATGGGGTGATCCTGTGAATATGGGGAAGGTTATCAATACTGAGGAAAATGAGCTTTTTCCATGGTGTAGTGATGGATTAATCTACTTTTCTTCTAAAGGTTTTAATGGATACGGAGGATATGATATTTTTGTGGCGAGGCTTAATAAATTCTTGCTTCCGTCAGCACTGAAAAATATTGGTCAACCGATTAATTCATATCGTGATGATGTTGCATTTATAACGAAAGATGGTGGCAGAACGGGATACTTTTCATCAAACCGCGACAATGAGGATGGAGCAGACTTCGTGTATTATTTTAATGAAGTTGCACCCCGTAATGAATTAGGTGAACCGGTAGTACAGGTTAATCCGCCTGCGGCCGCACCGGCCGCCACCACAGGTGTTGTAGCGCAAAAGGAAGTTTCGGCTCCACCACCAACATCGGTACCTAAAGGAGCCGTTGCCGCTGGTGGAGTGGTAGTTGCCGCAACGGCAGGAAATGATAAAAGTGACAACAAGGCGAATTCGAATCCTGCAAGCGGGGAAACTGTGGCTAAGGCACCAGTACCAGTTGCTCTTCCTGTGGCTGATAAAGAGCATGTATACCCTGCTGAAGTTTTACTAAACAAAACCTTCACACCGGTTCAGTTTAAGTTTAATGATGCGGGTATTGATGCCGCTAATATGCAGGCTGCCGACTCGGTAGCATTGCTGTTGGAAGCAAATCCCGGCTATAAGGTTTTTGTTGTTGCCCATGCAGACAGCAGGGGGCCATTTGAGTATAATCTTAAGCTTACAAATCGAAGAGCATTGTCTGTTAAACAGTACCTGTTGACAAAGGGCGTACCTGCATCAAAAATTATTACACGGGGTTTGGGTGAAACCTACCTGCTTAACGAATGTGCTGACGGAGTGATATGTACTGAGGAACAACACTCGGTTAACAGGCGCGTTGAGATGAAACTTGTTAAGTAATACCAATAATTTATTTAGGGTCTGCCGGGAAGATTCAACTTCGAAGGGGGGCCAACCGCTCATTTTCTAAAATACTTGTGCGCGGAACACCCATTAGGGTTGGGGGCAGCGGGGGACAATATTCGGAGTCATTGTTTATTTAGTGCGGTCTATTACAAAATCAACCAGCAGGCTGAGCTGGTTCGCTGTTTCCTTGTTTTTAAACTGATTGAGGATATCCATTGCCTCTTGCTTAAAACGAAACATGGTGTTTCGGGTATATGCAATGCCATCATGTTTGTTGACATAATCAATCACCTCGGCAATTTTTGCTTTATCAGTGCTGTGGTTTTTAATGGTATTGATGATGCGGTTGCGGGTTGCTTTATCGGTATTGTTGAGCGTGTAAATGATTGGCAGTGTCAGCTTTTTTTCCTTTAAATCTATTCCGGTTGGTTTCCCGATAACATCATCACCATAATCCAGTAAATCATCCTTGATTTGAAATGCAATTCCGATTTTTTCGCCAAACAGGCGCATGTTTTTAATATCATTTTCACCGGCTCCGGCACTGGCAGCGCCAATGGCACAACAGCTGGCAATTAAGGATGCGGTTTTTTTACGGATAATCTCAAAATAAACATCTTCGCTAAGGTTTAAGCTGCGGGTTTTTTCAATCTGCAACAGTTCGCCTTCGCTCATGGCCTCCACAGCCTCACTTACAATTTCAAGCAAATGATAATCCTTATGTTTTACCGAGAGTAATAGTCCTTTACTCAGAAGGTAATCACCCACCAGTACGGCAATTTTATTTTTCCATAACGCATTAATGCTGAAAAAGCCTCTGCGTTCATCACTGTCATCCACCACATCATCATGAACAAGTGTTGCAGTGTGTAATAGCTCAACAAGTGACGCTGCCCGATATGTGGAGTCATTGATGCCGCTGAACAGTTTTGCTGCATAAAACACAAACATGGGGCGTATTTGTTTGCCCTTGCGTTTAACGATATAGGTCATGATTGTGTCCAGCAATGGAACATTGCTTTTCATGGCCTCTCTGAACCGTTGTTCAAATAAGTCCAACTCGGCTTCTATAGGATGTTTTATATGCTGGATGCTGCTCACAATAAAGGTGCAATTAAATAATTTATATCGGTATTCAGAGCCTTTGTTTAGTTTAAGATAATACTAATTTGGGTTCCTTTATCTGCGGAGCTTTGTATTTTTATATCAGCCCCTGTCAGTTCGGCCAGTTCAAATAAAATAATGTATCCTAAGCCTGTGCCTTCTGCGCTGTCTTCGAAGATATTTGTCTTGGCCTTGTTTCGTATTGATTCAATACGTTTAAGGTTGTTTTCACTGATGCCGTTCCCGTCATCTGTAATTGTGATGATGTAACAATCGTCTTTTTTATGTTCAGAGCTAATGATGATATTACTGCTGTGGGTGTATTTTACTGCATTTGATAAGATATTATGAATCATAATGGTCAGAATATTTTTATCATTAACAATAATATCATCCATTTCTACTTCATTGATTATTGTGTTTTTTCGCATAGCCGCTACTTCTCTAAACAGTTCGGTCAGCTCCTCAACAAGGGCAAAAGGAGCGATGCTGGTTTTGTGAACTTTTATTAAGTTGTTCTGGTATCGTACCCAGTTGAGAATATTCAATGAGTTATCGTGCAAACGTTGAGAAGTATGATGGATTTCGCGGATAATCTCATTTTGCGAATTGTTAGAGTCTTTTTTATCGGTTTTGTAGTTGCGCGAAACCAGAGAGATAAACTTGAGGGGGGTAACAATGTCGTGCGAAATAATAGATATAAGTTTGTTCTTGACATTAACTGCCTGTGTCAAATCCTGCTCTGATTTTGAAAGCCGCAGATTCGCTTTTTGCAATTCGGAAGTGCGTTCGCTGACTCTTTTTTCGAGATGCAGGTTTTGGGTAAGCAATCGTTTATTGTAAAGCATATTTATTCCGAAAATGATGATAAAGAGAAGCAGGATACAAAGAACAATAAACCATACGGTTTCATGGAATCTGGGCTTCTTAACGATTGGGATTGTCAGGTATGAAATGTCATTATTATTAAATCCGGTTTGTGAACGAATAACAAGGGTAAATTCACCGGAAGTTAAGTTCGTAAATGAGAGTTTAGGATTTTCGGGATCCAATGGAGTCCAGTTTTGGGTAGTCCCTTTGAGTTTATAGTCCAGGCGGATATTGTATGGATTATTCCAGTAAATGACTGAGAACTTTAATCTGATATTTTCTGTTTGGGGATCGATAAAGAGGGTATCTGTATATGGTATCGACACGAGATCAGCTTCAATCGCATCCAGATATATAACCTTACCGGAGGAACCTGTTTTAAGCCTGAGCATTTCGGGTTTGAACCAGACCAATCCGGCCATATTGGCAAATGAAAAATAACCGTTTTTTACATGAACGGCAGGAGGATAGCAGCCTCCGTTAAACTCTGTGTTTTCAATACCTTCATCATCATCAAAGTAGTGAAAATACATTGAGGGTGACAGTCCGTTCAGATAGTTGTTCAGCTCCTTCATAGTGGTGCTGAACAATCCATTGTTTGTACTCAGAAATAACCGGTCTTTGCCATCAGACATAATGCTGTGTACTTTATTAAGATATTGTCTGGCATCAACAGGGAGCCGGATTATTTTTCCTTTTGAAATAACGAACCATCCATTTCCATAGCTGCCCCCCATAATCATCCCGTTTATCTCCGTTAAAAATCTTACCTGCTCATACTTGAACATAAGAGATAGTTGCGCCTTTGCGTTTAGCGTAAGCTCAAAAATACCCTTTTCGCCTCCCAGGATCCATTTTTGATTAGCGAATATGGCAAACATCATTGATTTTAACGTAAAGGGTTGTCCATTGTATTCGAGCGGAGCGGAGTACAGGATCTTGGTACCTTTTAATACAAAGGCGTGATGGTTTGTTAAAACAAGCAGGCTATCCCCCGTTGCGGCAAATGTGCGGATGTAATCGGGGTAGTGTAAACTAATCCCCTGGCGTTTCTGACCTTTGGTCTGATAGTATAATGTGTCTGCTCTGCTGCTCCACAAACGATTAGATTTGTCGAGGTAAAGAAGGTGGGTATTTACATTCGTTAAGTCAAAGCCGGATGAATGGCAGGATGAGCTGGAAATTTCATCTCCGTAACTGTCAATTACTGTAGAATCATTCAGTGAAATATTGGCATAATAGCCATTTTTGGGCTGCCATGTATCCGGGCTGAGCGTTTTAAATAATTTAGGCTTAAAAATATGTAATCCGTTTGTCAGCGATCCGATGGCTATCATATTTGATTGCTCATTGTAGCTAACATTGCTGGCCTCGCCAATTGTTTGATTGTGCAGGTTTATTTTAAATTCAGAATGAATGGTATCGGGGGCGCTTCCAACAGACCATAAGTAAAGTTTCTGATCAATTATTACACATGCTTTTTTCGTTAAAGGCTGGTAGTATATTTTAAACGGTGTTGTTAATCTGACCGGACTGGCAAACGAAACAGGAATAAGTTTTTTATTCAGCTCATCAATGTGATATATCCGGTTGCCATCGGTTGCATAAGCATAATCTCCTATGTTGAATATCCTGGTTATCGATCCGTCATGTTTTATCGTATCACTGTTTTTTAAATCCGACAGCTTGTAAATCCCTTCATTGCCGAGTACATAGGTGCTTCTGCCAATCTGAATAAACTGGGTCGGGAAATAACGCCACTGGTTTGCAATGATATGCTCCTGATCAATTGAAATCAGCTTTTTGAGCTGTTCTTTATCAGGTAAAATGCCGCTGTATTTCTGGTATGTTTGATTAGAGGTTAGGTACGGCTTGGGGTTATGCTGGGAAAGTTCAAATAAGTTTCCATCAACAGTGGTGGTTACCGTTGTGCCGTCAATGGTTCTCAATATCCATCTAAAGCGGTCAGAGTGGATGCCGGGGGTATTGTTAATGTTGAACTGATAAAAAGAGTGTCCGTCAAATCTTGTGAGTCCGTCTTCTGTTGAAACCCAAAGGAAGTTAGAACTATCCCAAAATAAATCATTGACAGAATTTTGGGGTAATCCGTTTTTTTGATTGTAGTGAAAATATACATAATCCTGAGCCCGGTTTTTTTGAATGAAGCACAGAGATATAATAAGAAAGAGGAAAGGCCAGCGATTCATTTTATGAAATATGAAACTCGTATAATTCTGTAACATTGCGCAGTTCAATAATATTGCTCACGCTGAGCTTTTCAAAAATACGGGCTTTATAGGTAGCTACTGTAGTGGCTTTAAGTTCCAGATTAAACGATATCTCTTTAACAGATTCGCCTTTCAGCAACCGGCTTAATACGCTTAACTCTCTTTCTGATAACGATGAGATAGGATTCTCCTTTTGCTGTTTCCGGTTGTTCATGATGTCCTGAAGGTGGGAACTGATATATTTTCGGCCTTGTAAAAACAGGTCAATCGCTTTTACAACTTCCGACTCATCACTTTGTTTGCTCAAAAATCCATCTGCTCCCATCTGAATCATACGCGCCCCGTAAATATCCTCCGAACTCATGGTAAAGATAAGAACAGGAACCTGGGGATATTTCTCCTTTATCTGAGGAAGGATTTCTAAAATATTGGCATCGGTAAGTTGCATATCCAAAATCATGTGGGTAACAGGTTTGGATTCCAGAATGGATAAGATACTTTTTGTATTATCTGCTTCTATCAGCCGTTCTCTTTTAAAATGATTGTCGAGAAGCATTTTGAGCCCCCTGCGAATAATTACATGGTCGTCTGCTATAAGAATCAGCCGTTGTTGTGTATGCATATTGGTATGTTGAAGGGTAAAGGTAATGAATAGGCGGGTAATTATGCAATTGGATCAGGAGAACCGGATATTATAGCGGGATTTTATATACGGAACGTTTTTGATGATACGAATCTCATTTAAAATCCCCAATCCTAAAGGACGTTCTGCGCACAGTTCTAATTGATAAGTGTGTGGTGTTGGTTCGGGCGCGTGCGCGAAGGTGTGTTGACATCTTCCCAAGCCATATAAAATTATTTGATGAAATAATTTTGGGGTGTATGATGAAAGAGCAGAACTTTTTTTTCATAAAAACGCACATGTAGAATAATCGCTACAAATAAATAGGTTCAGGAAAATAACTTTGACTTTTAAACCTTATTAACATGAGAACAAAACCCTTACTTTTATTTATGTGCATGCTGGGTATGGCGCTTTCGCAAAGTGTCTATGCTCAGCTTCCAAGTACTATTACAGTACCCTCAACAGACTACCCTTCCATTAAGGTTGCGGTCGATTCATTAAACCTGTACGGAGTTACTCCCGGAGGGGTTACCGTTAATGTTGCAGCAGACTGGGCCGAGGTAGCTCCCGGAGGAGGTATCCGGTTAACGGCAAGCGGTACGGCAGGCAATCCGATTGTTATTCAAAAGGATTTAACAACAACCGGAGAGAATCCCATTATTACAGCTTATAGTGGTACATCTACTACTCTGGATGGTATTTTCTTCTTATTGGGAAGCGATTACGTAACCATTGACGGGATTGATCTGAAGGATACGGCTGCTAACAGTACAAATTTGTTGCGTATGGAGTTTGGCTATGCTTTGCTTAATGGGGCTTCAACAGTGCCTTACAACGGCTGCCAGTACAATACCATTAAAAACGCTACCATTACACTGGAGAGATTAAATCCGGTATCAAGGGCAATTTACAGTGCGCATCATATAGTTACGGCTACTACACTCGTTTCATTGAATGGCTATACGCTTGCCGATTGCCATAGCTACAACAAATTTCAGGACAATGTAATCACGAATGCTTTTACCGGTATTTATTTACTTGGGTTGGATGATAATGTTGCACCCTATACACGCAGAGATTATGGAAATGAAGTAACGAATGACTCTATTTATGGCTTGGGGCTGGGAGGATCCGCAGAGGCAACAACCTCGGCAGGCGTATTGATGTCTCATCAATATGGACCTAAAGTTTCCGGTAACTATATAAACAATATTATGAATGGTGCATCAGTACCAGGAAATGGCGTGTATGGTATATATATGAGTAGTAGTAACGGTACCCATCCGGGCTTTGCAGAGCCGGATGCTGAATGTAAAAATAATACGGTTATTATAACGCTGCCATCGGCCAGCTCTTCCTCTTATGGGATTTATGTCAGGAACTATACCGGAAATCTTACGGTGGATGACAATGATGTGAAGTTTGCAAATGGTCCCTCCACCTCACCCGGTATCGCTCTTGGAATCAATGTGCTGTCAAGCGGTACAGTAGGTCCGGTTCCCGGTTCGGTATTAAGTTTCCAGGGAAATAAGGCACAGGATTTTTCCTTTGCAGGTTCAGGTACTACAAC
Organism: uncultured Bifidobacteriaceae bacterium; assembly: GCA_964392775.1. Taxonomy (GTDB): domain Bacteria; phylum Bacteroidota; class Bacteroidia; order UKL13-3; family UKL13-3; genus UKL13-3. The sequence goes on along the minus strand of CAYMRD010000010.1, from coordinate 19,600 downwards.
AATTTTTCAATTGCAGGCAATAGCTCAGACTACACTCAATGTAGGGAACAATACGATTTCCAATATCACCAGAACCGGAGGAGCAAGTAATACGTTTGTCGGAATTCTAATGCAGAATTCTCCTGTGCTGCCGAGTTATCCGGGTGCAGTGGCTAATGTGTTTGGGAATACGGTACAAGGTGTTACGCTTTCCAATTCTTCAAGCGGCATAGCGGCAGCAATAAGATTTGGGGGAGTTACTACAACCAATATTTACAATAATACCGTTGATGGTATTATATCAACATCAACAGGCACAGGGTTCGAATTTTTTGGAATTCAGTCGGGTTTTAATAACGGTATAAATTTTTATGTATACAACAACACGGTTTCAAACATAGTGATGGAGCGTAATATTTATGGTTTTTACCATGATAATACGGGCACTAACTCATCTAATTTGTCCATTTACCAAAATCAGGTTTTCAATCTTACGTCAAGTGCTAACGGATCATTCGCGGTTCATGGAATTGGATTGCAAAAGGTTGCTGCCGATCTTACCAAGGTACATAACAACAAAATATATAATCTGTCTCAAAGAGGTTCGGGTACGTCATCAGTGTATGGTATTTATGTTTTGAACCCTGCCCAGGGAGCAACTTATTCGTGTCCTCTTTATATTGATAATAATTTGATCAGTGCATTTGATGCTCCAGCATCTACTAATACACTGCAACCAAGTATTGCAGGGGTGTATTTGGGCTATTCATCAGCCAATGCTCCGGTAGCAGCCACCCTGCGCCACAATACCATCTACTTTACACAAGCAACAGATACAGTGGGTGCCAATACCAACACCGCAACAGTTTATGCTCATGTGAGCAGAACAATGAAGCTGAATAATAATATTTTCTATAATGACATTCATCAGGCAGCCGGAACCGGTGTTTCAAGTGGCCTGATGTTGAGCGGAGGATCGGTGGCTAATTATAATACAGCTTCCGGAAATAACTTGTGGTATAACGGAACACCATCTTCACAAAGATTGTTTTGCTATGATGGCACAAACAAGGATTCAACCTGGGTAAGCTTTAAAAACAGAGTAGCTCCCCGTGAAGCGCTTTCATTAACCCAAAATATTACAATGCTGCCGGCATCGCCAACCGACCCCTTTTACCTTCAGGTAGATTCATCGGCAGCTTCAAGCATTGAAAGCACCGGTTTGGTTATCAGTGAAGGACCTTCGCTGGCAACGGATGTAAGAGGTGTAATACGTCAGGGTTATCCGGGCTACACTGGTTCCGGGACTAAGCCCGATATTGGAGCGTATGAGTCGCAAGGATCAGCTATTGCCATGACGTACGATTCTAATTTAGTAATCAGCGCTACCTCAGGGGCGTTAAAAGGCGCCCCCAACCAGATTATTGCAAATATTCAGGTGTATGTTTCCGGAACAGATGCAAGCAAAACAGCCACTCTGTTTGATTTGAATACAGGTTTTACAGGTTTTGTTTCGGATATTGTGCGTGCAAAGGTTTATTATACGGCTTCGTCTCAGGTGTTTGATGCAACTACCCAGTTCGGCTCTTCGGTTAACTCTCCCAATGGACAATTTTATGTCAACGGCTCTCAAAATTTAATTAATGGTGTAAATCATTTTTGGGTTGTGTACGATATTGCTCCAACTGCAGTTGGCGGTAATCCGTTAGAAGTTTTGGTCAATGGCGTAACGGTTAGTTCCAGTGCGCTGCCTCCTACCGGTAATAATTTAGGTTCTGTATTAGTTGTTGAACCTCTGAGTTCAACCATTACTGTCGGAACTTTTGACTATCCTACTTTACAAAGTGTTATTGACAGGCTGAATGCTGCCGGAATATCCGGTCCTACAACTGTTCAGCTGACTGCCGGCTATATCGAATATGCTCAGGAAGGTGGGTACAGGCTTGGAAGCAAAACATTAAACGCAACCCTTAACGCAACCAATACGCTTTCTTTTGTAAAGACAGGAGGCCCGGGACCCAATCCTGTGCTAAAATCTTCTTTTGGAAGTGGAGCATTTGATGGAATCTTTACATTATCAGGAACGGATTATGTGACCATTGACGGGATTGACCTGGAAGATACCAGTACCGTGAATAATGCTACAGCACAAATGGAATGGGGGTATGGATTGTTGAAGTTAAATGCCGAGGCTCCGTTTGATGGTTGTTCAAACAATACCATTCAAAATTGTACGGTAACGTTAAGAAGAACCAATACCGCCTCAAAAGGAATTTACGCAGATGCGTATACCATTAATGATAACAGTGCACTATTGCCACTCGCTACTGCTGAGGATGCAAATAACAACAACCGTTTTGTGTCAAATACACTGACAGACCTGAATACAGGTATTTACATGAGAGGTTTTAGCAATTCCAGCCAAACAATACCTGATGTATCATTGTTTGATAATGGAAATGTGATTGGCGACTCATTGCAGCCTAACACAGTCACAAACTTTGCAGGAGCAGCAGCCGGGTTCGGTATTCAGGTGCTGAATCAGCATAATGTGAAAATACGCTTTAATGAGATTGATAATTATGCAGGAGGTGCAGTTGCAGCAAGTGTTGCAGGTATGGGAGGGATTCTCAACTCGTACAACAGTACCGGGATTGCTAACCCTACAAACGCTGAGATATCCTATAACAGCGTTAATCTGACGGCAGCACAGGGGGCCAGTATCTCTTTTACAAATATTGCTACTCAATATACGCATGGAAATGCGGTGTTGAATTATAACTCTGTTAAATGGGCGACACTTGGTACCGGTGTTTCGAATGGAACCTTTATTGGAATTGACTTCAATAACGGGGGAGCTGCCTCTTTAGCGTCATCCCTTAGCTTTGTTGGAAATGTGGCCAGAGACTTTACGTTTCAGCATAGCGCAGGAGGTACTCCGGTTATTTTCCGCATTGCAGGTGCTGCCGCAACCGAGGATATCGGTTACGATTCAATTTACAATGTAACACGTTTAAATGGAGGAACAGGACTGTTTGCGTTGTTTAGTGCAGTGACAATCAGTAATCCGGTGAGGATAACATCCGAAACGCAAACCCGTAATATTCACCATAACTATATTCATAATGTTAGCAGCGGAAACCTGGCAACCGGTACTTTTGCTGCGATTACAGCAGGATATGCGTATAACCTTAATATTTACAATAATACTATTGACACCCTCTCTCATGGCGGTAATCAGTCCTCTCCAAGTTATGGAATTATCGTGGCATCAACCTCAGTCAATCGCATTATTAATATTTATAACAATTCAATTGATAGCTTTACGACACTTGCATCGGGTATTTCGGGCATATATGTAGAATCGACAGGTACTCCTAATCCATTGGAAATTAATGTGTATGACAATACTGTAACACGCCTGTGTGGCAAGCCTACTTCTGTCACTTTTGCAAATATGTTAGGTATTGCGGTTACGTATGGACAGAATATAAATATCTATCGTAATAAAGTATCGGGAATTACACATGCCGGTACAACTGGCGGATACGCAGCCGGTATTTTAACAAATCAACCGGCATCTGTTGGCTCATTTACCATACACAATTATGCGCCACTCAATATTTACAACAATATAGTTAGCGATATTTTTGCACCAACTGCGGCTGTATTAACAGCAAACCCTGCTGTTATGGGAATTGCAATAGGAGGAGTAGCTTCTGTAATATCTACCTTTTATACGGCAAATGTTTACTATAATACGGTATCGTTATCAGGAACAACGGTGGCCAATCTAAACTCGGCCGGTATTTATTGCGATGCTTCGCAAGTGTTAACCCTTGCAAATAATATTGTTATCAATAATATTACTCCGAGTGGAACAGGTGTAGCAAGTGCCTTTCACCGCAAAACTCCGTCATTGGTTACCCATGATGCACAATCCAATAATAACCTTTTGTGGGCAGGAAGCACTCCAAGCTCAACGCATCTGATTTATTTTGACGGAACAAACAGGGATTCAACGCTTACTCAATTTAAAGCCCGGATGTATCCAAGAGAAAGTCAGTCGGTAACAGAAGATGTATTGTTCATCTCTACCGACCCTACAGATCCGTTCTTTTTATATCCTGATTCTGTTTCGCCTACTGTTTTGGAAACGGGTGGTATGCCAATAGCCGGTTACACAACTGATTATCTGAATACAACACGCCCGGCAACGCCTGATATCGGAGCTTATGAAGGAAACTTTACAATTGAGGATGATTTAATTCCTCCAACAGTTAATGTTACTCCTGTTGTGAATAATCCGGTGACCGGAGTTTTAACGGTAACCGCTTCTATTTCGGATCCTTCCGGTGTTGATACAGTAGCTTTTACGCCAAAAATTTATTACAAAAAGAATTCGGCCATAGCCTATTTCCCATCAAACGGGACTAAAGTTTCGGGTACAGGATTGAGTGGAGACTGGAACTTTACAATTGATGCGTCTAATGTTGATGGCGGAGTGATAGCCGTTGGAGATACTATCTCTTATTATATTGTTGCACAAGATATGGCAACTCCTTTATCGAATGTAGGCTCAGGTCCTTTTGGTGTGGAAGCTTCTGATGTATACTTCATAACAACAGAGCCAACACCTTTCAGCTATGTTGTACTGCCAGCTTTGTCGGGCGTTATTGAGGTATGCGATTTATGTGCATGCAACTCTCTGACAAATGAGTACGGAGCCTTTGACAGCATCAATAAATCAGGCCTTACCGGAAACGTTATACTAAAAATTACAGGCGACCTGACAACAGAAACAGGTGCCATTACCCTCAAACAGTTTAATCAGGTGGGTGACTATAATGTATCAATTGTGCCGGATGCTGCTTCCGAAAGACTAATAGCAGGAACTGCCACAGGTATAAGCGGCCTTATTCACTTTGATGGTGCCGACAATGTTCTTATAGATGGTCGTTATGCCGGATCCGGGATGTATTTGCGTTTCCGTAACAAAGGTCTTAATGGGGCAACATTCCGCTTTGGAAACGATGCTCAGCACGATACAATTCGTTACGTCTATATTGAAGGATTCTCAAATGCTAATCCAGGTGCAACTGTTTATTTTTCGGCACCATTACCGGGAGGAACCGGAAATGATTACAATGCAGTTATGAATTGTGAAGTGAGAGATACGCTTGGTAATCAAGATGCTTTCGCAACAGATTCTTATCGTATTCCAAATACCGCATTCTATTCAGATGCGCGCTTAAACAGCCACAACAATATCTCGGATAATAAGGTTTTCAATTTTATTTATCAGGGTGTAAATATTCCGGCAAACATGGCGGGTGCTGATTTCTGGACAATTTCCGGTAATTCATTCTACCAAACCTCTGCAGGAGCGGCAAAAGCAGGAAACAACACAGGTGGTGCATCGCAGGCAATATCTATTTTATCGGGCCAGGGGCATACGATAACCAATAACAGCATCGGAGGATCTGCTCCTGACAGAAGTGGTGCTGCATACAGGGTAATAAATACTGCCTCAGGTGGTTCTATTCAGTTTACCGGTATTACTTATGCCGCATCACCTGCACAAATTGGCAACGATTATGCCACCACTATCAGTGGTAATATCATTTCTAATATTGATGCAAATCCTACAGGTTTAGACAATTCATTTGCAGGAATTCTTGTAGGAGCCGGTACGGTAAATATATTGAACAATACCATTGGAGGTGGAGCCATGCCTTATGATACGATTAAAGAGGGAAGCGGTGCCCAAACAAATGCCGGAGGTATTGTGCTTGTTGGAGGTACAGTTACTGTTACCGGAAATGATGTTGGTAATATCAGTAACTACATGGCCCGTATCGGAACAGCGGGTATCAGAACAATAGGTATCAACGTTATTGGAGGAGCCCTGGGTTCACCTATGAACTTCACCCTTAACAACAATACCGTACACGATATCAGAAGTAACTATGTGCCGGTAGCCCAACCGCTGTATATGGCAAATATAGCCAGTCCGGTAGGTATTTGGGTTCAGCCTGCGGCCACTGTTCCGGTAACAGTTAGCGGCAATACGGTGCATAATATTGTAAATACACAAACAATGGGATCTGCAACTTCTGCATTTGGAATTGTCATTAGAGGAGGAACCTGTACCATTGAGCGTAACAGAATATACAATATTCAAACAGAAGCACAGGGTGCCGGTGCAGATGCAAGTAAAATATACGGATTGTATATTAACGGAACTACAACAGGAGCTGCGTCTCAATTTGGTCAAACTGTTCGTAACAATCAGATTTCGTTATCAACAGCATCATCATCTGAGGCTTCTGTCTATGGTATCATGGATGCAACAGCGCAGTCATTTACCAGTCATAATTACTCTAATAACAGTATCGCAATCGGAGGAACTGCAACCGGATCCAATAATACCTATGCTATGGTTGTAGGAAATGCCAACTCGGCCACAGTTTCGAATATGTTTAACAATGTATTGTACAATGGCCGTACAGGCGGGTCAGGTAAGCATGTTGCAATAGGCTCACTTTATATCAGTCAGCTTACGCCATTCATATTCAATTACAATATGATGGTGGGGTCAGATGCATCGGGCTATATTGAAATGCCTTTAGGTAACTATTACAATGCGGCAGATGTAAATTCTTTCTATGCTTCAAGACCTAATGCAAACTGGATGGATGTATCAGGCAATGTAAGCTCAGGCTCGTTGTTTACAAATGCAGCATCGGGTGATTTAGGAATCAACACCGCTAATGCAGCATGCTGGTATGTAAATGGAAAAGGATTGCCAATGGCTTCTGTAACCAATGACTTCAACGGTGCAAGCCGTTCAACAACTATTACAGGAGGCTCAACAGATATTGGAGCAGTAGAGTTTACAACAGCAACTGTGCCACCATCAGCAGTGCCAAGCGCAGCACCTGCAAATAACGGAACTACAAACTATACGTTTGCCGGCAGAACAGTTGCTTCGATAGCCTGGGGAGCTGGTGGTAGTGTTCCATCATCTGTAGATGTTAAATATTATACAGGTGAGTATGCTCCATCACTGATCAGCGGACGTTCCCGTTTCAATAGCTACTACGAAGTAACACCTAGTGGAGGAACAGGATACACCTATCAGATGAGCCTGAGTTATGATTCGGCAATGTTTGGGGATGTAAGTGCAACAGGCAATGTTCGTATCGCTTATAACACAACCGCATGGGATCTGTTAGCTTCAAGCAGTGGAAATGGAATCACCGGTATGATGAGTACAAATGGACCTTTGGGTGCATCAACTTTACCGGCTGTATTTACCGGAACAGACAATAGCAACAATCCGCTTCCTGTTCGTATGTTGAGTTTTGCAGGCAGATTGAGTGGAGAGGATGTTGAGCTGAAATGGCAAACCGCAACCGAAGAAAACGCAAATGGATATGTGGTTGAACGTTCTTATGATGGCAGAAACTTTGATCGTATTGGATTTGTAAAAGCCAATGGAACAACAGGTAAAGTAAGCAGATACGGCTATATGGATTATAACATGAAGTCGGCTGTTGCATATTACAGATTGAAACAATTGGACAACGATGGAGCTTACACATACAGCGATGTAGTTCGTGTATCAAGAGAAAGCAGAGCTACAAATTCAGCTTCTGTATATCCTAATCCGTTCACATCGCAATTCAGAACAGAGTTTGCATCACAAATCAACGGACAGGCACAGATAGAGATTCTTGATTTGCAAGGACGTGTGGTTCGTTCACAAGCCACAGCAGTGGTAAATGGATTGAATACTGTTGAATTGTCTTCATGTGAATCGTTGGAAACCGGAGTGTATTTCTTACGTATTTCAGTTGGAGGCGAATCTCAGGTTGTAAAACTGATCAAACAGTAAAAGTCTATTAAACAACGGTAACAAACCTTAAAGCCTCCCGATTTATCGGGAGGCTTTTTTTATGTCCGTTCATTCGGGTTATCTTCGTTTTATGGCTAAGGTTACAACAAGCTTTTTTTGCAAGAATTGTGGGGCCTCATCCGGCAAATGGATTGGTAAATGTCCGAGTTGCGGAGAGTGGAATACATATATTGAAGAGGTTATTCAGAAAGAGAAAGCAGAGTACAAAAAAACGTGGAAGCAACCTGCGAGGCAGGAGGTAATACGCCCGTTGTTATTGAATGATGTTGAACGCAGTAAAGAAGAGCGGATTGAGATTAAGGATCAGGAATTAAAACGCGTATTGGGTGGTGGAGTTGTTCCGGGCAGCGTGATTTTGATTGGAGGAGAACCCGGAATCGGAAAATCTACGCTTATGTTACAGATTGCGCTTCAGTTCACAGGCAAAAAGGTATTGTATATAAGTGGGGAGGAGAGCGAAACCCAGATTAAGATGAGGGCTGAGCGATTACCTTTTCGAAATGATGAGTGTTATCTGTATACAGAAGTAAGTACCCAAAAAATAGGGAAGGCTTTACAAGAACTTCAACCTGATATCGTGATTGTGGATTCGATTCAAACTTTGCAAAGTGATTTGATTGACTCCACTCCGGGCAGTATTTCACAGGTAAAAGAAACCGCTGCCGATTTAATCCGGTTTGCCAAAGAAACCGAAACTCCGGTGTTTTTAATCGGGCATATCACCAAAGATGGAACGCTTGCCGGTCCTAAATTGTTGGAGCACATGGTTGATACAGTGCTTCAGTTTGAAGGCGACAGGCATCATGTTTATAGAATTTTGCGAACCACTAAAAACAGGTTTGGCAGTACCAGCGAAATGGGGATTTATGAAATGCAGGGTGCTGGTCTGCGTGAGGTTTCCAATCCGTCAGAGATTTTAATTTCCCAGCGTGATGAAGCCTTGAGTGGTGTGGCTATTTCGGCAACCATTGAGGGGGTGAGGCCATTGCTCATCGAAACACAGGCATTGGTTAGCACGGCAGTGTATGGAACGCCTCAGCGCAATTCGAACGGGTACGATACCAAACGGTTAAACATGTTGCTGGCTATACTTGAAAAAAAGTGCGGACTCAGAATGGGTATGCAGGATGTGTTTGTCAATATTGCCGGAGGAATCCGGGTGGAAGATCCGGGTATTGATTTGAGCATAGTAGCATCAATCGTATCAAGCTATCATAATACGCCTGTTGACACTAAAATTGCGTTTGTGGGCGAGGTTGGATTAAGCGGTGAGGTGCGGTCTGTGAGCCGGATTGAACAACGCATTGCCGAAGCGGAAAAGCTTGGGTTTAAAACCGTTTACCTGTCGAGATTCAATAAACTGAATAAATCCAACTATGGAATTAATTTGGTTGAGGTTGGAAGGTTGGAAGAGTTTTTAGAATTATTATTCGGCTAACATATCACATGAAAATTTCTCTTTCCGATGCTATTCATTTCCTTTCACTGTTAAGCGGAAAGAAGATACTCAACCTGACTAAACTGAGGCTTAGTTATCACCTCTCAAAATTGATTGGGAGACCTGTGCATTGGGGAATGCCAATGAGCATTGAGATTGAGCCTACAACAAGTTGCAATTTAAGGTGTCCGCAATGCATCAGCGGGCTGCGTGATTTTACCCGGGAAACAGGAATGCTGCAACCGTCATTGTTTGAAAAAATGATTGATGAGCTTTATCCCGATTTATTGTTTCTTGTGTTGTACTTTCAGGGGGAACCTTTCTTGAACAAAAAATTTCTTGATTACGTCCGGTACGCATCCAACAAAAATATATACGTTGTAACAAGCAGTAACGGTCATTATTTTACCGATGATATTGCCAAAGAAACCGTTCAGAGTGGATTGAGCCGGCTAACTGTTTCTGTTGACGGAGCAAGTCAGGATACCTATTCGAAATACCGCATTGGAGGTAAGCTGGATGAGGTGATTGCCGGAACAAAAAGGGTTTTGGAATGGAAGAAGAAGTTGAAATCATCTACTCCGCATGTAATACTTCAGTTTATCGTATTTAAACACAATGAACACGAGTTGCCACTCATCCAAAAGTTGGCCGATGAAATTGGTGTTGATGAATTGGCTATTAAAACGGCACAGGTGTACGGCTATGAAAATGACGAGGATTTTATTCCTGATAATACCGAGTTAAGTCGCTACGAAAAAGGAGCTGATGGACGATATGCCATTCGCAATAAATTGGAAAATCATTGCTGGAAGATGTGGCGCAGCAGTGTAATTACCTGGGATGGATGGGTTGTCCCATGTTGCTTCGATAAGGATGCTACACATAAGCTTGGAAACGTCACTGAGCAAAACTTTAAATCGGTATGGAATGCCAGGCAATCACAAGATTTCAGGTCTGCTGTACTCAAACACCGTAGTCAGATAACGATGTGCACCAATTGTACCGAAGGCACCAAAGTGTGGGGGTAAATTGATTCTTTCGAATTAAAACAAAGCAGCAATCACCGGCCAGATAATCACAATTGAAAATACAATAAAGATGATTCCGGAAAGCATGTTTAAACGGTGCATATTTTTTGGCGACAACACATTTTTAAGTTTACGGGCAAAGTAGCAAATACCAAACATGCTGCTAAACATGGTGCCAAGTACAATGGCAAAAAATAATACCACCTGATTATAATCAAACTGATTCACTGTTTTAACGTATGTGGCCACACCCAACCAGGCAAAAAGTACCATAGGATTAACGCTGTTGAGCATGATGCCCTTCATTATATACAAGATTCCCTTTTTTTCAGGTATAGGATTTTCTTCGGTGTGAATCGCTTCTTTTTTTATGATTGAACGGATTCCCAGCATCAGCAAAAATGAAAACCCAACGGTTCGAATAACGGGTTGGTATTGTTCTATTCCATCAACAAGAAAACTACTGCCCAATACGGCAACTGCAATATAAAAGCCATCGCTCAATACAACTCCTGAGGCAATGTAAAGACCTTCCCGCAGGCCCCGTTTAATACTGGTTTGAATCAGGGAAAAGAAAACTGTTCCAAACGTGATGGTAAACATCAGGCCGGTTACAATTCCTTTCCATACAGGTTCTATAAACTCCATAAGAGCGCAAGTATACAAAAAAACAGGCCATCATCTGATGGCCTGTTTTGAAGATTGTTGTAAATAGTTGGATTACAGGTTTCCAACCATGTTCTCCGGTTTTACCCATGCATCAAATTGTTCGTTGGTTAAATAACCCAGCTCAATTGCAGCTTCGCGTAATGTTTTATTTTCTTTATGTGCAGTTTTCGCAATTTTAGCGGCTTTCTCATAACCAATATGCGGGTTTAATGCTGTTACCAGCATCAGGCTGTTTTCCAAATGACGTTTAATGATATCATTATTAGGTTCAATACCTTCGGCACATTTATCGTTGAAGCTTACACAGGCATCTCCGATTAAACGGGCGCTTTGCAATACGTTGGCAGCAATCAATGGTTTGAATACGTTCAACTCAAAATGGCCATTGCTGCCTCCAATCGTTACGGCTACATCATTACCCATTACCTGAGCAGCAACCATTGTCATGGCTTCAGGTTGTGTTGGATTTACTTTGCCCGGCATAATAGATGAGCCAGGTTCGTTATCAGGAATTACAATCTCACCAATTCCACTGCGTGGTCCTGACGAAAGCATGCGGATATCGTTTGCAATTTTCATCATGCTAACAGCCACACGTTTCAAAGCGCCACTCAATTCAACCATTGCATCGTGTGCTGCCAATGCCTCAAATTTATTCGGAGCCGTTACAAACGGATGTCCTGTGAATTCAGCAATTTTTTTAGCTACCAATACATCGTATCCTTTTGGTGCATTGAGTCCGGTTCCAACAGCTGTACCACCTAAGGCTAATTCTTTCACCATCTCCAATGCATTGTTCAAAGCGCGAATACCATTGTCAATTTGCTGAACGTATCCGCCAAACTCCTGACCCAAGGTAAGCGGAGTAGCATCCATAAAATGGGTGCGTCCTGTTTTGACGATATGTTTAAAACTCTCGGCTTTTTTAGCCAGGGTATTTCTAAGTTTTAACAAACCCGGAATAGTTGTTTCCACGGTCATTTTATAGGCTGCAATATGCATGGCAGTCGGGTAGGTATCATTTGACGATTGCGATTTGTTCACATCATCATTCGGGTGAAGAATCTTTTCATCATCCGTAAGTTTACCTCCGCTGATAACATGAGCACGGTAAGCAATAACCTCATTCGCGTTCATATTGCTTTGAGTTCCGCTTCCGGTTTGCCAGATTACAAGAGGGAATTCTCCATCCAGTTTGCCTTCCAAAATTTCATCACAAACAGCGCTGATCATATCACGTTTGTTGGCAGGTAATACACCTAAATCGCAATTGGCATGGGCAGCAGCCTTTTTTAAATAGGCAAATGCATAAATCACTTCTTTTGGCATACTGGCCTCAGGACCAATGCGAAAGTTGTTGCGTGACCGTTCGGTTTGGGCTCCCCAGTATCTGTTTGCAGGTACTTTTACCTCGCCCATAGTGTCGTGTTCTGTTCTAAATTCCATTATCAAAGAAGGGTTTAAGTATTAAATTTTGGGCAAAACTACTCTTTTTTGGGATTTCATTTTTATGATTTTGAACACATTGTAATGTTCAGTTAATCAGTGTGTTAAATTGAAGCCACAAGGCTCTTAAAACGCTTTAGAATTGCATAAAATTCTAATAATCAGTTAGGATATTAAAAAAAACGGTTGTATGTTTAAATCCCAAATTAAACCTACTCGATGGAAACAATGACTACATCAGCCAGTATTGAGAAAGAACACTTTATCTGGTTAAAACATCTTGACTTTTACAAAGCACAGTTGGGTATGATGGACAAAGAGTTGCTGGGTTTTGCGAAAGAATCGTCTTCAAAGAAGGTTGCTCCGCGCATTGAGCAATTTCAAAACCAGTTCATTAGGCATCGAGAGGTGATGGATGAGCTCAGGCATAACATCAAGCAGCATGAGAACGAAATTGAACGGATGACGCGGTTTGCACTTGAGTACCTTCGTGATCGCATAACAAAGGATCATATAGAGTTAAGAGCTGACTATAAGCGCTTCGTGGAGTTGTTTATCGAGATGGAACAGGATTTTCAGGATTTCATGGAATAAGCAACTGTCCTCAGGCTTCAGCGTTTAGATTCTTGGGCATTGTTAAGGGCTTACCCGCATAATAATTGCTCACAAACGAGCACCACTCACACTCTTTTTTACCACATCCTTTTTCAAAGGATTTACTTTTAATGGAATCATAAGTTGATTGGATTTGTTGTTTGACGATGTGAATATCATCACTCGAAAACAATACTTTCTGTTTAAAGTATTCTCCTGTTTTTTTATCAGGTTCCACAAAGTCAAATTCCGCACTTATCATTTCCCAGTTGCGGGCTTTGTCATTGTCCATAAGTATTTTGTAGAATACAGCCTGACGCCAGTAATCTCCTCCAAATTGATACTCAAACAGTTTTTTATCGTCCGAATCTTTTTTGACGGCATACAGTTCCAAATCAGGCGGGCCAAATTTATGTCTGGCATTTTCGAACTGGCCGGTTTTGTAATCAACCACATTTACAATATTGCCATCAAACTCAAGCTTATCGAGTTTACCATTAAGCGGAACGCCTTCAACCTCTACATTGCGGTAGCTTCTTTCCACACTCGTAATTTTATTCCAGTCGCTGATGTACTTGTTGTAGTAGTTCGTTAAAATGGTAACACCATATTCCATTCGTCTTTGAAACTCAGTTGGAATAAAACTGTCTTCGTGCCTGCGCATATACCAGCTGAAATCATTCACAAACTGGTGAACGTCTGCAAATTGTTTTTCGGGATGATTGTTCATGTTTTTAAACAACATCTCCAAAGCGTGATGTGCAGCGCTTCCAAAAGTCATGCTGGCACTCAGCGGAGCGGGTACCCGGATCAGGTTGTTAAAGTAAAAGGCTGTTGGACATTTAAGATAGTTGTTAAGATGTGTAACGCTCAACGAATAATTTTCAAGTAAAGAATCTACCAGAGCGTGGTCAAACAAATCAGGTTTGGTTTCTTGTGATTCAACAGAATATGTGGCAAGCTGAAATTGTATCAACTCATCATCTGTGGCATGGAGTGAAGATTGAACAAGTTCACTGTACTCTTCCAGTTCAGCCACAAACCGGCTTTTTTCTAAGTTTTTCCCATTTTCATTTTGCTCAGCATAACTCACCACCACCTGTTTTTTTGCACGGGTAAGCGCAACATAAAACAAACGTCTGCTTTCTTCCGCATCATCAGCCGATGCTAGATCAAACAAGGTGTCAGGGAGTTTGTACTGGTTTAACGGGCGGCTTTTTTCCCAGGCATTTGTGGTGGCTCCAATAATAAATACATGTTCAAATTCAAGTCCTTTTGATGAGTGGGCAGTGATAAAATTCACTCCATCTTCACTGTAAACAATGCGTTGAAGATCGAGCGTTACACCTTCCTTCTCCATTAACAAAATGGTTTGTAAAAGTTTGGATAAGGTTGTCTTTTTACTGCGCGAGCATTCTTCTTTCACAAAATTAAAGAAGGTATGCAGCACCTGCATATTCCATGCTTTGTCGTCACCTGTTAAAGCCTGAATGAGGATTCCGCTTTCGTTCAGAATCTTCTCAATGAGTTGTTGGATGGTAAGGTTGGCAGCATCTTTTATCCACCCTTCAAGCAAAGCAGATGTTTTGGCTAAACTGTTTGCTCCTTCCTGTTGACTGAATAAATCACGCCTGGGGTTTCCTCTTTTCTTTAACTCTTCGCGCCATGACGTGACTCTGTCGTTAAAGTTTTTGCGATACACCTCAACCGATATGGCTGCAATATCAAGTGGTTGGTTATTGAAGAAGTCGTAATGCAACAGTTCATAAATATAGGCCTCCCCGGTATGCGGCTTGGTTATTTCGGCATCAATATAACGGAGCAACCTGATGATGCGTTTTACCAACGGCTCTTCGAGGATATTCTGTTTTTTGCGCGTGTTAATGCCAACCCCGTTGTATTGCAAATACGTTATAAGATCTTCGGCTTGCTTGTGCTTGCGGTACAGTACCGCTATTTCATTTAACGGAGTTCCTTGTTTTTGTAAATCCAGAATTTGCCGTGCAATACAAGCTACCTCATGGATTGGGTTATTGTAAATCTGAATTTCAGGCTTTACAGGATGTGAAGTGTAAGCCTCGTTTTTGGCAAATAGTATTTTGTTATTATTGATTCGGTTTTGATTATGGCTAATCAGCACCTTAGCTGCATCCAGTATATATTGGTTGCTGCGGTAATTGTCTTCTAAGGTAACGGTATGTGGTTTGTATTTTTGAATATAGTGGGCAACGTTTTCAACATTTGCTCCCTGAAACCTGAAAATAGACTGGTCATCATCGCCTACACAAAATACATTCGGACTGTCCCAGTAATCAACCAGCAATTCAAGCAATTCGTTTTGAGAGCCATTGGTATCCTGAAACTCATCTACCAAAAAATACAAATACTTTTCGCGGTAGGTGTTGAGTAAATCGGGTTTATCCTTAAAGGCGTTAATCACCCAAACAATCATATCATCAAAATCATATCTGTTGTTTTGACGTAGTTTCTCCTGGTAATCGTCAAAAGTTTTGGCCGCAGCAATTAAGGCTGTCATTTTCAAAATCTCGGCATCCAGATCTTTTTGTTTGATGTCGCCTGCCTTATTGGTTTTGGTATTCCTTTTATAGATGTAGGTATCGCGGGTGGGTAAATCAGCAAGATAGGCTTGTGTTTTTTGCTCCAGAAATGCTGACGACCAGTGCTCCCGTTTCATGTTCGAGTATAAACTCAATAGCTTTTCGGCTTCATAATACACATCACCCGTATACCGCTTCAACGGATGGTTTTGAGTGAATCCATCAATAATCTCATGCACATATCGGATGCGTTCTAAATCGCTCACTGCATCCAATCCGCTTACGCCAAAATAATCCAGATTATCTTGAATAACCGTATTGCAAAAACTGTGAAAAGTATAAATTGGAATACGGTAAGCAGTTGCGCCAATAAAGGATAACAGGCGTTTGCGCATGGCAACCGATCCTGCATCGGTATACGTGAGGCAAAGTATATTTTCGGGAAGTGCGTCTGTACTGCTCAGTATATTGGCAATTCGAGCGGCTAAAATTTGTGTTTTCCCGGTTCCGGGTCCGGCAATTACCAATACAGGCCCTTCAATTTGATTCACGGCTTCCTGTTGGCGTGCATTCAATGATGCGAAGGCTTTGTTAAATTCTTCAGAGGTATGTTTCGTCATTTGATTACGTTAGAGGGTCTGATAAACTTTTAGTTAGCATTCGGAAGTGAATTATCCAATGTATAATGCAGCCTAAATTGGTTTCTGTGAAACTTGAAATAACAAATGTATGTTTATATTTGTCTTACGACTAAAATAATTCATTAGGTCGATTAAACTATCTTAGTAAATGAAAATCCGAAAAATTACCCTTTTAGCCCTTTCTGCTGTTGTAGGTATTCTGGCCTGTTTATCTGATGCAACAGCTCAGTCGCGTTTGCAAATTATTCATAATGCAGCTGCAGTTTCGCTCGACTCCGTTGATATTTATGTAGATGATACGAAAATTGAAAATGTAAACTTTAGGCGAGCTACAGGATTACTGAGCCTGACGGCAGGAGCTCACATTATTAATGTGAATGACAGAAACAGTGCTGACTCAGGAGACATGGTGCTGGCTCGTTTTGCTGTTTTATTGGTCAATAATCAATCTCATATTGCGATTATAAATGGGGTTGATGATACATTAAATTATGCGGCCAATCCTGATGGTCGTTCAACCGACCTGCAATTATTGTTCAGGGCCAATACCAATTTATCACCGGCCAACAACGCACAAACGGTATTGAATATTGTTCATGGAACCACAGATGCAGCAGGGTTGGATTTGTATACGCGCCCAAATACATTGTTACTGAATAATGTCAGATACGGGGATGTTTCGGCAAATACATTTGTATCGTCAGTTTCTACTTCAATTGACGTGCGTGATTCGAATGGCATCAATGTAATTAACACTTACATCGCACCATTGCAGTCTTACGCTAAAAAGTCACTGGTTGTTTTTTCATCAGGATTTATGGATGTGGCAGGTAATCAAAATGGACAATCGTTTGGACTTTATGCAGTAGATACAGCGGGTGGAGATGCAATGGCGCTTGTCGCAACAGCCCGCATGCAAATCGTTCATAATTCACCTGATTATATAATTGATTCGGTTGATGTTTGGGCAAATGATACTAAGATTATAGATGACTTACCTTTTCGAAAAGCAAGCACATTCTTCAATATTCCTCCCGGAAATTATGATATAACCATAGCTAAGAAAAACAGTGTAGACACTTCGTCTGCTGTTACATTATATAGAGCCGTAAATTATTTGGTAGAAGGAGGAAAAACATACATTGGACTTGTATCAGGAGTTGTTGATACACTTCAATATGCTGCTAATCCTGATGGAATAGACCGGTCATTTACGTTGGTGTCAGCAAGTAATTATAAGGAAGGTACTGAAAGTGGCAAAGTAGAGTTGTCATTTTATAACGGAACTCCGGATGCTCCTGAAATTGATGTAAATGGATTCCTCTCATCCGGTTCCACTAAAATAGCCAACGATATTTCTTATAAATCGGTTTCACCCGCATCTCAGTTAAATGCGGGAAACAGTATAGTTACAATAACATCGGCCGATAGTACCATTTTTTGGGGAGCCTATCAGTTAAATACAACGTCATTCAGTGGCCGAGCCGGAATGCTGTTTACTTCTGGTGTATATTCGGCAACGGGCAATCCGGCAGAAGCAAAGCCGGTTTCAATGTTTGTGGTTTTTAGTGATGGAACTGTTGTTGAGTTAATGAAACTTTCAGCGGGAGTGCAAATTGTTCACAATAGCGCTGATGTTTCTTTGGATTCAGTTGATGTTTATGTAAATGGAATCAAGAGCATTGATAATTTCGCCTTCCGAACAGCTACTTCTTTTTTGCCATTCAATGCAAATGTACCGTACTCAATAGCGATTGCTCCTAAAAACAGTTTAAGTGTAGCCGATAGCATCTATTCAACAACACTTGCTCTCGATTCGTCTACCAATTATTATATCATCGCGAATGGCGTGATGAATACTGCGGGGTATGTAGCCAATCCGAACGGAAAGAATATAGGTTTTCAATTATACACATACAAAGGTGCACGCAAGCAGGCCAGTATTGCCAAAAATGTTGATTTGCTGTATTTTCATGGTGCTACCGATTTGCGTAAAACTACCATTAAAGGAGATCATCAGGTGCAATACTTGTCAAAGGATGATGCTTATGGAGATTTTCATGGCTATGCTATACACTCCGCGATAGATAATATTTTAATGCGGGTAACGGATGCAACGGCTTTGGATACTGTATTATATAGTGGTTTTGCAAATTTGGCATCCTATCAGGGCGTGGCGGGTCTCGTATTAGCTTCGGGTTTTGATAATGCCGATTCAGTGACCAACCATGATGGAGATAGCCTTATGTTGTTTATTGTTTGGCCTGACGGTAATGTTGACTCTATCGTTCCCCCCCCTCAACCAAATACAGGTATTAATGAGCAAATATTGACTCTGGGTTCACTAAGTGTTTATCCAAATCCTTCAAATGGAAATGCCGCAATAACTCTTCAGGCGAATACCAATACAATCTCTGATATAGTGCTGGTGGATATTACAGGAAGAGTTGTTTATGCCGATACCTGGAAGATGGTGGCTGGAGTGAATAGATATGAAATGAATTTGGGTACAGTGAACAATGGCCTTTACTTCTTAAATATTACGAGTTCAGATAAACAACAAATGACTTATAAGATTATTGTATCGAAATAAACGCTATTAATAAAAGCATGTAAAGAGGCTGTCTCACCAGATGGGGCAGCCTCTTTTTGCTTCTATATATAGTGACAATTGTCAATCCTTTAAAAATAAGTAGCTGATAGTGTAGGGTATTATGAGAAAGCTTTCACCCACCTATTGCAGGTATGTAAAAACGCCATACTTTTGCATCCCCTTGAGAGAGGGGGTAACAGATAAAAAGTGTTACAGTAAACGTTCTTTAGAGGCAATATATAAGAGGAGTTAGGGTCAAGAAAAAAAGTCTTTAAGATTTTTAAAATAAAACTTGACAATAACAAAAAGCCGCTTAC
The DNA here is from genome assembly GCA_964392775.1 of uncultured Bifidobacteriaceae bacterium. Classification (GTDB taxonomy): domain Bacteria; phylum Bacteroidota; class Bacteroidia; order UKL13-3; family UKL13-3; genus UKL13-3. Next base: position 413 of record CAYMRD010000010.1, on the reverse strand, counting down.
CTTTGCCACCCCTTAAACAAAGAGGGGTGCGATAAAAAGCAATAAAGAAAAAGTTCTTTAAAAAGTGAAGGATAGCAAGAGAAGAGAGGGTTGAGTTGGAAGGAAAAAATCTTAAAGATTTTTAAAATAAAACTTGACATAAATAAAAAAGCGCTTACCTTTGCCACCCCTTAAACGAGAGAATAAGGGTGCCAGCGTGATTTATCACGTTGGAATTAAAAACGACATATCAGCCCAACGGGGCGTATTGATATAAAGTTCTTTGAAGATTTGGAATAACGGACACTTAGTAGTGATACTAGGTAAAATTTTTGAGTAATAATCCAATGATAGCTAAATTAAACATCTTTTACTATGAAGAGTTTGATCCTGGCTCAGGATTAACGCTAGCGGCAGGCATAATACATGCAAGT
>CAYMRD010000009.1:35739-130274 GCA_964392775.1 uncultured Bifidobacteriaceae bacterium | reverse complement strand
CGATATGTGTATATTCATTGGGTTTGAATACTTTTTGAGGGCGGACTAATTAACACTCCCACTATCTCTCCCCAATAATGCAGGACATCCCAATAACAAAAATGCCCACTCACCGAGCGGGCATTTTTTATGAATTGGGTATTAACCTAATTACTTATTTACTCAACAAACTTAATTACTCAATCACGCAAATGCTTCATCAATCAAAGCAAGTTGCTCTACTGCATGTACCTTGCTGTAACCGGTTGCAGGTGTTGAACTGCTTTCGCGAGAGATACGTCTGAGATGACGGTTATTATCCCAACGCAGTAAGTATAACCAGGCTCCCATATTTTTAGGCTCTTCCTGTACCCAGCAAATTTCAGCGCCTTTGTATTTTTCGTAAATGGCTGCAAGTTGTGTTTCAGGCATTGGATACAATTGCTCAACGCGCACAATGGCAATATCTTTTCGGTTGGTGCTTTGCTGACGCTCGAGCAATTCATAATAGATTTTACCTGAGCACAACAATACACGTTTAACCTTTTTCGCTTCGCTGTATGTATCGTCAATCACTTCACGGAATCCACCTTTGGTAAACTCTTCCAGCTTGCTCACACATAAAGGATGGCGCAACAAACTTTTTGGTGTCATCACAACCATTGGTAAGCGGTAATCGCGTTGCAATTGTCTGCGCAAAGCATGGAAGTAGTTAGCAGGGGAAGTAATATTCATCACCTGCATATTCCAGTTGGCACTCAGTTGTAAAAAACGCTCCAAACGTGCGGATGAATGCTCCGGTCCCTGACCTTCATAACCGTGTGGCAACATCAGTACCAGATTGCTGAACGTTTTCCATTTGGTTTCGGCACTGGCCAGATATTGGTCGATGATGATTTGGGCACCGTTGGCAAAATCACCAAACTGAGCCTCCCAAATGGTAAGGTCTTTTGGAGAGAACATACTGTATCCGTATTCAAAACCAAGCACGGCATATTCACTTAGGAGTGAGTTGTAAAATTCTACTTTCGCTTTTTTGTCGGCACCTAAGCTGTCAAAAATATTATGTTCTTTTTCGCTGTCTTCCTGTTTGATGATGGCATGACGGTGAGAGAACGTACCGCGCTCGCAATCCTGTCCGCTCATGCGCATATTATGTCCTTCGTTGCTCAAGGTTGCATACGCCATCAACTCGCCCATGGCCCAATCGTAGTTGTTGTTTTTGATCATGTTCTTACGATCATTGAACAACTTCTCAATTTTACTGAAAGCCTTAAATCCTTCAGGGATGCCTGTTATTTTTTCGGCTAGTTGCAAGAACAATTCTTTCTTTACAGAAGTATCCGGTGAGGTTTCAAAATCCTCACGTTTGCTGGAGCGGAAACCTTCCCAGCGTGCAGCCAAAAAGTTTTTGCCTTTGGCAGGAGCAGCAGCTTTTGCTTGTTCCAGTTTTTCCTGCAACTGCGAGCGGAAATCTTTGTCCATCTCTTTGGCTAAATCAGCTTCAACGCTTCCGGCTGTTGCTAATTTCTGGTTGTATATCTCGCGTGGGTTTTGGTGTGTACCAATGGCTTTGTACAATAAAGGCTGGGTAAAACGAGGCTCATCACCTTCGTTGTGTCCGTATTTGCGGTAACCCAACATGTCAATAAATACATCAGTGTTAAACTCCTGACGGTATTCCATCGCCAAACGAATGGTGAATACTACTGCTTCAACATCATCTGCGTTTACGTGAAACACCGGACACAACGTTGTTTTGGCAACATCGGTACAATAGGTTGATGTTCGCGCATCAATATAGTTAGTGGTAAAACCAATCTGGTTATTGGCTACGATATGAATGCATCCGCCTACGTTGTAAGCTTTCAAACCGGCCATCTGCAACAACTCATACATGATGCCCTGACCAGCAACCGATGCATCACCATGAATCAGAATAGGAGCAACCTTGTCTATATCACCGTTGTGTTTTTTATCAAGCTTGGCACGGGTCAATCCTTTTACAACAGGATTCACCGTTTCCAAATGTGAAGGGTTAGGCGATAAGCTCAGGTGAACAACCTTACCCGAACGTGTTGTTAAATCGCTGCTAAAGCCTAAATGGTATTTTACATCTCCTTCAAAAATTCCTTCGTCTTCGGCACTCTTGCCTTCAAACTCTTTGAAGATGTCTTCATAAGATTTTCCTAAAATATTAGCGAGTACATTTAAACGCCCCCGATGAGCCATTCCCAGTACAAACTCTTCAACGCCCAATTCAGCTCCGTATTGAAGCACTTCATCCAAAGCCGGAATCATGGTTTCCAATCCTTCGAGTGAAAAACGTTTTTGTCCTACAAACTTGGTATGAATAAAATTCTCGAATACCGTAGCCTGATTCAGTTTCGACAAAATATGACGTTTGGCATCAATGGAAAGTTTAGGTGTATTGCGCGAAGTTTCCATTTTTTCCTGCAACCACTTGAGGGCTTTAGGTTCGCGCACATAACGGTATTCGGCACCAATCGAACCGCAATAGGTTTGTTCGAGAAGCGCAATAATATCTTTCAGTTTCGCAGGACCCATTCCCACTTCCACACCGGCATTAAATACCGAGTCTAAGTCTTTAGGTTCTAAACCGAAATTTTGAATGTCAAGAGTCGGTGTATATTTTCTGCGTTCGCGTACCGGGTTGGTTTTGGTGAACAAGTGTCCGCGTGTACGGTATCCTTCAATCAGGTTCAGCACGTTTACTTCTTTGATAAAATTTTCGGAAACGGCCACTCCTTTGCTGTTGCCATTAAATTTCTGCTGACCCATGTCGAAGCCTTCAAAAAACTTCTTCCAGCCAAAATCTACCGAGTCATTGTCTTTGAGGTACTGCTGATACAGGTCGTCAATCACGTTCACATCAGCATTAGATATATACGAAAAATTATCCATAAACGAAGTTGGGTTGAGGGCGCAAAGATACTGTTATTATTGGTTTTTGAAACACCGCAACGGCAATTACGGCAGCTTCTGAATCCAATTCTGCAAATCTAAAATCACACTTTCGTCTATATGTCCAGGTAGTTGATATTCAGCAGGTTTTGAGGGTCCTGTTCCACTTATAAAGAGGTGGTTAAGAGCCGGGTAATTTTTAAAGGTTGTGATTGCTTTGCGTTTGGCTGCCGCCTGTTGCCATAATTGATAATCTGCCCCGGTGCTTTGAAAATCGCGCTGCCCATGTAGTACCAGGGCTGGGGTTTGTTGCTTTTTAAATACAACCAGCGGTTGGTATGCGTTCAGAAAATTCCAGTAGTCGGCCCTCACGCCAAATGGCAGGTTATCCGGAGGGGTTGATAAAGGCAGCTTTTTGCGCTTGGCATACCGGGCTTGCGCCTGAATTTGTTTTTTTTCGTTGTATTGGTTCTGTGTCATTGGGCTTCCATCGGGATACAAATAATCCATCTGACTGATGAGTACATCTTGTATGCTGCGGGCATTGGCCCCTAATAAAACAAACCCCTTTAGTCCTTTGGTTGAAGAGGCAACCATTGGCAGTAACATGCCCCCTTGTCCATGTCCCAGCAAAAAAATAGCAGTGCTGTCTGCTTTGCTGCTTTGTTTCATCAGGTTAAAGGCGGCAATGGCATCATCCACTGTTTCATCTTTAGATGTGTAAGATATGCCTTGATAGTTTTCCATATATAATCTGGCACCATGCGTAAAACTTCGTTTATCGTACCTGAATACGCATATTCCTTTGGAGGCAAGTCCCCAGGCTAAATCTTTATAAATGCGCGTTGCGCCTTTTGCTCCATCCTTATCCACCGGACCCGAATCATGCACAATAATAACTACGGGATGTTGTTTGCCATCATTAGGATAAGAGAGCACTCCTTGTAATAACCAACCGTCTTTGCCAAAGGTAATTTCCTCTTCGTGAAAGGAAAGTGGGGCAACGTATTCAGGCATTTCATAGATGCCTGTTGACTGGGTGATGAACAGACCATTAATGCGATGTTGTATGGAAAAATTGAGTATGAGTGACAATTTTCCTTTTTCAAAAAGTAGAGGAGTGTGAACGATGACATTGGTGGATGAAAACTCAAGAACAGGTTCTCCTGCTTGTAACAGGTTTCCCAATCGCTGTTTGTAATTGTTTACAGTTTGCCGGAGGCTTTCTTCGTTATTGTTTGCAGTAAAGGATGGTTCATACAAGTCGGTAATGTTTTCATAGTCTTCTTGCACCAGCCAGCCGGCAATATCTCGCGATAACAGGGTCAGTTTTTCCTTTGACTCTTGTGCATGAGCTGAAACAGATACAATCAAACACACAATCAACAACCATTTTTTCATAGTGTAAACATAAAAAAAACACCGCTCAGTTGAGCGGTGTTTTTGCGGATTAAGAATATTGTAAGAATCAGATCTTATTTTAAGATTTCGCTTACTTCTGTGTATTTCAGGTTGAAGGCTTCTGCCACACCTTTGTAAACAACTTTACCGTTTACAACGTTCAATCCCAAACGCAATTCTTCGTTATCAGCGCAGGCTTTTTTCCAGCCTTTGTTAGCCAGTTGAAGCGCGTAAGGAAGGGTAGCATTGGTCAATGCAAGGGTTGAAGTATAAGGAACTGCACCCGGCATGTTTGCAACGCAATAGTGAATTACATTGTCAATTACATAAGTTGGTTTTTCGTGTGTAGTGGCTTTGGTTGTTTCAAAACATCCGCCCTGATCTACCGCAACGTCTACCAAAACGGTACCCGGACGCATGGTTTTCAGCATGTCTTTGGTAATCAAATGAGGCGCTTTAGCGCCCGGAATCAATACCGCACCCACGATTAAATCAGAGTGGGTAATCATTTCACGAATATTGTATTCGTTTGAATAAACTGTTTTTACATTTTTAGGTAAAATATTATCAAGCTCGCGTAAACGTGGCAATGAAATATCCATGATGGTAACATCAGCACCTAATCCTGCTGCCATGATAGCTGCCTGAGTACCTACAATTCCACCACCCAATACCAATACTTCGGCCGGTTTAACACCCGGTACACCTCCTAAAAGGATACCACGTCCACCCATTGGTTTCTCCAAAAATTTAGCGCCTTCCTGAACGCTCATACGTCCGGCAACTTCACTCATTGGAATCAATAAAGGCAAAGAACGGTCTTTTTTCTCAACGGTTTCGTAAGCCAAACAAACAGCTTTGCTCTTAATCATTGCTTTTGTTAGCGGCTCATACGATGCAAAGTGGAAGTAAGTGAACAATAACTGACCTTCGCGGATGAGGCTGTACTCTTCTTTGATTGGCTCTTTTACTTTAATGATCATCTCGGCTTTTTTGTAAACCTCAGCAATGGTTTTAAGTAAAGTTGCTCCTGCTTTTTTGTATTCGTCATCGCTGAACCCGCTGCCCAATCCGGCAGTTGCCTGAACAAATACTTTGTGACCTGCTTTTACAAATGCCGACACTCCCGCAGGTGTCAATCCAACGCGATTTTCGTTGTTTTTTATTTCTTTTGGTACTCCAATAATCATAGTATGATGGTTTTAAAGGTGGGCAAAAATAGCATTAAAGGCTACAAAACAAAAAAGTCCTGCCCGGGGCAAGACTTTTTTCTAATTTTTAATGTAGGTTTATTCGCTGAGTTGGTTTCTTACCGGTGATACAGGCTCAACCGGAATAGGCTCAACGGTTCCTTTTATAATCAAAGACACCTCACCATTGCTGGCGTTTGATTTAACGGTAATATATTTTTGGAAGGAGCCCGGACGGCCATAAGAGTTAAAAGAAGCTTTAATCACTCCTTTAGCTCCCGGCATAATGGGTTCTTTGCTCCACTCGGGAGTGGTACAGCCACATGAAGGCTGAACATTGCTCAATACCAACGGTGCTTTTCCGGTATTGGTAAAGGTAAACTCATAATTAGCCATAGTTCCTTCTTTGATTTTTCCAAAGTCGTGTTCAGCAGTTTCAAACGAAATGGCAGCCTGAGGGTCGTTGTCTGACTGAGCCATTGAGCAAAATCCTGTAAACAGGAAGAAAAATGCAAATACTACGTTTTTCATATACGGTATAATAAGTTAAGTGTAAAAAACTAAACCTGTACCTCCCGCTGGGAGATTACAGGTTTTATGATTGTCTGAATTAGTTCTTTTTACCATTTTCTTCCTGAGCCGGAACTTCAGATGCTGTTTTAACGTCACCTTTAATATAAAGGGTTACGTTTGCTTTTTTTGCATTGCTTGATACGTTTACCGCTTTGTTAAAAGTACCCAGGGTAGCAGCGTTGTAGGTAGCTTTAATATATCCTTTTTTGCCCGGCAAAATGGGTTCTTTGGTCCACTCAGGCGTAGTACAACCGCATGAAGCAGCAGCATTGGTGATAATTAAAGGCTCTTTCCCTGTGTTTTTAAAGGTAAATGTATACGTAGCAGGAATATTTTGCGGAACAATACCAAAATCATGGGTCTCTTTGTCAAATACGATGTCAGCCTGATTTGGGTTGTCGGTAGCCGGTGCTGTTTGAGCGTTTACAGCTAATATTCCGGAAAATGCTACAAAAGCGGTGATGATGAATTTTTTCATGTTTGTGTATGATATAAAATAAATGTGAGCAATGTTTTTTCAAAAACTGTTCCAAAGCATTTTTTGAATCAACATTCGAATTTAGCTTTGGAGCGCAATTATACAATAAGCGGACCAATAAAATTTTCTTAATTTATTAGGACCAAATCATCTTATTTGCATTGACGATTATATATTTGAAGCAATCAACGAAAGCGCGTATGAGCAGAACAGAGCAGGCCAAACTGACCCATTCCGAATTTAAGCAAAATATCCTCGGGGATTATACAATTGCCTACCGCAGCCGTCAGGCTAGTTTATTAGGCCGCAAGGAGGTTCTTACCGGGAAAGCCAAGTTTGGCATTTTTGGAGATGGAAAAGAATTGCCGCAAATAGCTATGGCTAAGGCATTTCAGAATGGAGATTTTCGCAGTGGTTATTACCGCGATCAAACGTTTATGATGGCGATTGGTCAGCACACGGTTCAGGAGTTTTTTGCACAGTTGTATGCCCATACAGATGTTGAAGCAGAACCCGCCAGTGCCGGCAGGATGATGAACGGACATTTTGGAACCCGGAGTTTAAATGACGATGGCACATGGAAAGCACTTAAAGAGCAAAAGAATTCATCTTCAGATATTTCGCCAACCGCAGGGCAAATGTTGCGCTTAGTTGGATTGGCACATGCCAGTAAATATTACCGACAGAATGCTGAAATTCTTGGTGAAAACCCTTTTAGCGACAACGGAAACGAAGTAGCCTGGGGTACGATTGGAAATGCAAGTTCGAGCGAAGGCCACTTTTTCGAGGCCATCAATGCTGCCGGTGTATTGCAAATTCCAATGGTTATTTCGGTATGGGATGATGGGTTTGGAATTTCGGTTCCTGCTAAGTATCAAACAACCAAAGAAAATATTTCCGAAATCTTAAAAGGATTTCAACGCGATGATAAAGGTGCAGGCTTTGAAATTATTGTAGCCAATGGCTGGAGCTATCCCGAATTGGTGGCTGCTTACGAAAAAGCCGGAAAAATTGCCCGCGAAGAACATGTGCCTGTAATGGTGCATGTGAAAGAACTGACACAACCCCAAGGGCATTCAACCTCAGGCTCGCACGAACGCTATAAATCAAAAGAGCGTTTAGCCTGGGAGCAGGAATACGATTGCATGGTGAAGTTCCGTGAGTTTATCATCGACAACAGCATTGCAACTGCTGCCGAACTTGAAGCCATCGAGGCAGAAGCTAAGAAATATGTGAATGATGCTAAGAAAGCTGCGTGGGAAGCATATTTGTCGCCAATAAAAAACGAAGTAAAACAGGTTTGTGCGTTGCTTGAGCAATTGGGAACCGCTGCCGGTGTAGCCGAAATCAATCAACTTGCGGCCGATTTGCAGCAAATTACAGAACCTATACGCAAAGATATTGGAGTGGCTGTTAACAAGGCACTTCGTTTAACCTACGGACAATCATTAACCGAGCGCAATGAATTGGTTCGTTTCAAACAACAATTCAGGCAGATTAATGCCGAAAGGTACAGTAGTAATTTGTTTAGTGAGTCGGCTGAATCGGCACTGAATGTTACTGAGGTTAAACCCGAGTTTAGCGATGACAGCAAAGTGGTAGACGGACGTGAAGTGATGCAGGCATTTTTTGATTTAGCCATCGGGCGCGACCCGAGGGTATTTGCCTTTGGCGAGGACGTTGGAAAAATCGGGGATGTGAATCAGGGTTTTGCCGGATTGCAGGAAAAACACGGTGAAGCCCGCGTATTTGATACCGGTATTCGTGAGCTGACCATTATCGGCCAGGGTATAGGAGCCGCTCTTCGAGGTTTGCGCCCCATTGCCGAAATACAATATTTAGATTATTTATTATACGGATTGCAACCGCTGAGTGATGATTTGGCAACCCTGCAATACCGTACCAAAGGCGGGCAAAAAGCTCCGCTGATTGTGCGTACCCGCGGACACCGTTTGGAAGGAATCTGGCACAGTGGTTCTCCAATCGGAATGATTTTAAATTCGATTCGGGGAATGCATGTATTGGTTCCGCGCAATATGGTTCAGGCTGCCGGTTTCTATAATACGATGCTGCAAAGCGATGAGCCGGCTATCATTATTGAGTGTTTGAACGGATACCGTTTGAAAGAAAGATTGCCTGATAACTTAGGTTCATATACTACACCGCTTGGGGTTCCCGAAACGTTAATCGAAGGTAATGATATTACCGTGGTGAGTTATGGAAGTACATTGCGTGTGGCCGAAGAAGCCATCAAACAATTGCAACAAATCGGAATCAGTTGTGAGTTGATTGATGCGCAAAGCTTATTGCCATTTGATATCAATCACCAGATTGTTGAGTCGGTGAAGAAAACCAACAAGCTGGTGGTGATTGATGAAGATGTTCCCGGAGGAGCCTCAGCATATATCCTGCAACAAATATTAGAAGAGCAGGATGCCTTCCGCTATCTGGATTCAAAACCTGTTACCATAGCTGCCAAAGCGCATCGCCCGGCTTATGGTACGGATGGCGATTATTTCAGCAAACCAAGCGCTGAAGATATTTATGAGATATTGCTGGATATGATGCATGAGTACAATCCTCAGCAGTATCCTAAGTTTATTTGATAATTACACTGTCATACATAGCAAATATGTGGGATAGGGTTAGGGTGTGCGGAGGATAGAAGACGTTTAGTTGACAATATTCGGACGGTCATGTAAATTTTAAAAAAGGGAGAAGTACCACATCGGTATTTTCTCCCTTTTTTATGAATTAATGACGAATTTTATATCCCGTAAATTGAACATTAATTGTATCATTGTAGATTGCATAATTTAATAAACTAATATGTTGACAGATTCACTAAAAAAAGTGTTTGTATTAACCTCATTGCTTTTGGCAATCGTATCGGTAACAAGCGCACAAAATCCGGGTGATACCATTAAGGTTAGAACCTTTCATTATGGAAGCACTAACAGGGATACACTTGCCAGGTTTCCTTCGGGAAGTCTCACCTTCGAAAAAATCATCATGAAATACAGCATGCGCTGTAAAAATGGCTTGATATCCAACGGCTCTAACCGAAATCAAGGTTGCGGAGAGTGGGATTACAGTTGCAATACGTATATCGTTGATTCTACTAAGATAGAAGAGGTAGTAGCATCACAACCTAATTATGTTGTTTCCAATTTTTCGGGAACTACATTCCCTTATACCTCGCAGACCCCTTATGACTATTATCGCTACTCACAACAAAATGTGGTTGTTGATAATACTGTAAGCGAAGAAGCACCATTTACAGTGAACAGCGGTTCTGCAAGTGTAGCTAATGTGCTGAAAACAGATGAACATTCAGGTCGCTCACAGGTATTGTATACTGCCGCTGAACTTGCAACGGCCGGGGTGACAACGGGTGATTTAAACGCACTCATCCTTAACGTAACCAATAATGGAGGATGGGCTCATTTTTTGAAAGTTAAAATCAAACATACAACAGCCGATTCGGTAGATGCGCGCAGTCCTGAGTTGACAGGATACACAGAGGTATACAACAGCGACTATCATTTTGTAAACGGTGATAACCGCATCCAGTTTAAAACACCCTTTAACTGGGATGGAGTGCATAACATTATTGTTGAGTTTTCTTATACCAATTCGGTTGCCTCAACGCCTGTTGTGTTTATGGGACATTCGGGTTCATCACGTCCAATGGCACTTTTTGCTAACAATAACTACGCAGTGGATTTGATGAATGCTGGAAATGCAAATTTGGATGTATCGAATCTGGCTTCGATCAGCAATGAAATTACAATTGCATTTTGGGCTTATGGAAATGCATCAATGATGCCGGCTAATACAATGTTTCTATACGGGCATGCAAATAATGTAAACGACCGTCAGGTGAATATTCACCTTCCACATAGCAATGGAAATATTTATTTCGATTGTGGGTTTGCTGGAGGGTATGACCGTTTGTTTAAAGCGTCTGTTGCATCAGAGCAGGGTGGTCGCTGGAATCACTGGACATTTACCAAAAATGCGCAAACAGGAAATATGAAAATTTTCCTGAATGGCGTGCTGTGGACCTCTGCAACAGGAATGACCAAACCGGTTTCGATTCTTAAACTCATTCTTGGCACAGGGGTAAACGGAATAAATAATTACAAGGGAAGAGTCAGCGAGCTTGCAATCTGGAACAAAGAACTACCTGATGCAACAGTTGCAAAATGGATGAAGCAACCGGCAAATGTCAATCATCCGATGTATGCCAATCTTGTTTCATATTATCCGCTGAATGAAGGAACCGGTCAGGCAATTACCAATGAGGTTACTTCCGTGAGTGTTACAGGCAACAATTTAGCATGGACTTATGAACGAGGAGATACTTTAAACCGTGGATTTACAGAAACCAACCTTCGCCCAACGGTTCAATTTGTAAAAGGTGTGTATCAACAAACAGTGACAAATGTAACGGTTACTGATTCGGTAAGAAGAAACCCTGTTATAGTGAATAAATACAGTATTATATCACAGGCAGGAGTTGTGCCAATTAAAAATGATATTGTGAAGTTGGATACCATTTATACGAATTACTATGCAACAACATCCTCTAAAATCTATAATGGCGAAACAGGTGCGTTGATTGATTCAGTTGTTGTTTCTCCAGAAGGCCAATTGGAGATAACCAATCTTACATATTATCAACGTTATCCGTTTTACAACGAAATTATGTCGTTTGTTACGCCTTATGGTCTTGGACTTGATTTAGGTATGGAAGGTAAATCATGGTTTTTTGATGTGAGTGATTTTGCACCTTTATTAAAAGGAGATAAGCGTATTCTCATGACTTTAGGCGGGCAAAATCAGGAACAGAATGATATTGAGTTTTGGTTTATTGTGGGAACACCGCCACGTACTGTGCTTGAGTTCAATCAAATTTGGCAGGGAACCAATCGTACAGGAATTGCGCCTATTGGCGATATTACGAGTAATAAACGCTTTCCGGCTGTTGATGTTCCTTTGTTGAGCACAGGACAAACATTCAAAGTACGCTCATCCATTACCGGTCATGGAAGCAATGGCGAGTTTGAATCCAATGGCGGACCAATTAACCACATGCTTAATTTGCAGGGAGGTAACCCCGAATTTGTATGGAGTGTGAGCCGCCCTTGTTCGATGAACCCTGTTTTTCCTCAGGGAGGTACCTGGATCTATGCACGTCAGGGCTGGTGTCCGGGAGAGGCAACCTTATTGTTTGAGCACGATATCACATCAATGGTAAGTCCGGGGGCTTCAGTTAATATTGATTATACTACTTCACAACCTCTGTTGTCAACCGGAGATTACAGTTATCAGGTAGCTCATCAGATGGTAACTTATGGACCACCTATTTTCCAAACCGATGCGCGTTTAATGGATGTTGTGCAGCCAACTAATAAGATTGTGTACGGTCGTACCAATCCGGGATGTGCAGGGCCGAAAGTTGTTATTCAGAATACAGGAAGCAATGTTGCCACGAGCATGGAGATTAAATACTGGATTAATAATAATGCAGCACTTTCATATACATGGAACGGTAACCTGGCCTTTATGCAAATGGATACGATTGATCTTCCTGTTGGTTCATTGTGGAATGGAGGAACACTGGCAGATGGAAATATGTTTTATGCCGAAATTACAAAGGTAAATAACCAAACAGATCAGTATACGCTCAACAATAAAATTGGATCTGCGTTTAAACGACCGGATGTTGTGCCTCAGAATTTCACTATAGAATTTCGTACCAATAACAGGCCACAAGAAAACAGTTTTAAATTGTTGGATGTATATGGAAATATTGTAGATCAAAAATCATTTACAACAGCCAATACAATCAATACAGCTACCTATAATTTGATTGGATGTTATAAGTTGGTTGTTGATGATTTGGGTGAAGACGGTGTATCGTTTTGGGCTAATTCAAGTCAGGGAACAGGGTTTGTGCGCTTAAAACGTTCAACCGGAACAGTTATTAAAACGTTTGAGCCTGATTTTGGAGCACGTTTCGAATATGCATTTACCACCAACTGGGCAATGGCAACTGAAGAAGTTGATAGTCGCTTATTCGGAGCCGGGGTTGTGTTGTTCCCGAATCCATCAAATGGCACCTTCCGGATTGAGGGAGATGATATCGAAGGTTCGATGGTTTCAATAACAGATGTATCGGGACGCATTGTGATGGCGCCAATTGAAGTGTCTACACCTTTTGCTTCCATGAATCAACAATCATTAAAGCCGGGCGTATATTTTGTAGTGATACAAAAAAACGGACAGCGGGCTGTTAAAGAACTAATGATTCATTAATCACATATTCATTCGTAATGAAATAAAAAGAGCCACATGAGTGGCAGACATGGCCGGAAGATTTTTCTTCCGGCCATGTCTGTATTACCAGTGTGAAATATTTTTTGATGCAGGTTTAGGATTAACCGTTACTGTCACAGGTTTTGAAGGAGTGGTGCATCCTCCGTAAGTCAGATAAACACTATAAGCTCCGCTCTTGGCACTGCTCATATTAGTAACCGTAGGGTTTTGTACAGTTGCACTAAAACTATTGGGGCCACTCCATACATAACTCCCCCCCGGAGTACCCGTTGCCGTTAATGATAAAGTTTGTCCGGCACAAACGGTTGCTGTTGAAGGTGCATTAAGGGTACAGCAAACCGGAGAAACAACTGCTGCGGAACGACTACAAGTGGAAACTTTGGAAAAGGTTGCTGTAATTGTACAGGTATCTCCCACGCCTCCAGTATTAGGCAGTGTGTAATTAATCGATGTACTAAAAGGAGCATTGTAGGTTACACTCGTTCCACAGCTCGAACTAACGGTTAAGGTTCCGCTAGTAGGCGGTGTAAATGTTGTAATGGTTCCCGAAACAGAATAGGTACCTAAGCTTGCTCCCGTTCCGCAAGCACTCGTAGTTGCGGTAAGTCCGGTAATATTACATAAGATGTCACAATTGCTGGTTCCTGTTCCACTCGTTTGTGTAAAGGAAATATTAGTGTTTTGATTTGAATAATTAGTGATGAGCAGAATATAATATTCTCCGTTAACGCCATTAGGAATGGTTCCTGTTTCGGTAGTTGCAGTGGAATAACTACAGCTTACAATCTTGGTGGCATCAAGTGCGGAGGCACAAGCAGCAAAAGGGTTGGCAAATGGCCCCCATATTATATAATCAATATCTCTTGACGGACTGCTACTCATGCTAAAGGTTATGCTACCGTTGGTTTGCATTTGCAAAAAGAACCAAGCGGGGTTTCTTGGTTGAGTCACACATCCATAATTGGGGCCGGGAGCGGCATTTCCTGCACCTGTGCTTGCGGCAAAAGTGTAACTTGTACTCGAACAAACTCCTACTGCAGATGAGCAAATGGATGATGTGCTGGTTTGGCCTGCAAGGTTTTGCAGCATCATTCCGAGAATACTATAACAGAGCAGAATGTATTTACGCATTATCTTACAACTGTTATGTTTCCTGAATAATTATACCGTTTCCCTGAAATGCCTGTCATCTCACATTGATAAACATACACATCTGATTGAACAGGGTTTTGGCTCTGTGTGCCGTCCCAGCCTAATGTAAAATCGGATGTTTCAAACATCACTTGCCCCCATCGGTTGTATATGATAAGCTGATACTGTTCTACTCCTGATCCGTGTGGCTTAAACACATCGTTCAATCCATCGCCATTTGGGGTGAAAGCATTCGGGAAAAATAGTTGCTCTGCAAGGACATTAATTTTTGTAAATGCAGAGTCTTTACATCCTAATGCATTCATGGAAACTACTTTAATAAGGGCTTCTCCGGTATCAATAAATTGAACATTGATATTGTGTCCGGTTGGGGAGTTTTGATTAGACTTTTCGATACTCCAATTTATTTTGTCTCTTATATCACCATTATAAAAAATGTTAACACGTTGATTTTTGAGCACACTGTTCTCTTCAGTTACAATTGACATTACAGGCTTGGATGATGCTTTAATGGAGGCATCAAAAGATTCAGAGGAGAATCCGCATACAGTATCTGAAATCGTTACATTCATCAGGGTGTCATGTGTTAATTTTATGCGAATGATGCTGTCGGTTTGTCCATTGCTCCATAAGTATTTATACCCACCCAAAGCTATAAGGGTGACGGAATCATTTACGCAGGCCTTGTCCGGAAATTTAGTTGTAAACAGAGGTCCGCGTATCCAAATATTTCCGCTTTGTGGCTGGCCTGTGCACCCGATTGTGTTATGCTCTGTTACACTTATCTTAAATAAGCCCGGTTGTTTTGCCCAGGTTACAACAATTTTATGTGTACCATCTCCATCCACAATAGAACCACCCGTTACAGTCCATGCATAGGTAGACCCCTTGCTGCTATCCACAGCATACGTTTGTGTAGTGCCGGCACATACCGTGTCAATAATCTGTGCATACAAGGCACTGCACGAAAACAACAGTATCCATATCGAGATATGTTTTCGAAGCAAGGGGCCTGGCGATTAGTAGTGACGAATAGCCGATGTGTTTGGTTTTGGGAATACGGTTACGTTTGCACTTCCTGATTTTGTGCCGGTACAGCCCAATCTGCTTGTAATACTTGTAATGGCAAATGTTTTAACTCCCGAAGCATTAAACACTCCTGAATTGAATGTATATGGATTGGCACTTGTAGAAATAGATTTTGGCGTTCCATTCTCTGTATAGCTGACATCCCATGGAGATACACCTGTAAATGTCATTGTGAGTTTAAAGGAAGTTGTTGCCGAGTTGATGCAAATGGAATCGGTTCCACTTAATACAACAGTGGGTAGAGGCAGTCGAACAACTGCAAGTTTAATAGTATCACCCGGACAACCAATAGCGTTGTATTCTACTACTTTTAAGGTGTCTGTTCCCGGTGTGGCCGACCAATTGATGGTGATAGAGTCGGAACTTCCACCGCTGGCCTGGGTTCCACCATTTACAAACCATTGGTAGGTACTACCCGGGGTTTTAGTTACCTGATAAATTTTACCGATGGCTCCTGCACATACAGAATCAGGGTCGGTGGTGCTTTGAGCATTGCTTACTACAGTTAAAGATACGAGCAATAATGTTAGGATAAAGTAAGAATCTTTTTTCATAAGAGGGTATATTTTAATTATTCAAATGAACGTAAAATACATATAAATGGCAACTAAAAGGTTTTAGCGACAAAAAAATATTCAATAGCTAATTGAACAAGATAAATTTACTGTCGACATTCAAATGCATAAAAAACACCTAACAAATTGATTTTTAGGTGTAAAAGTATTTTTTGAAGGAGGGGCTGGTTATTTCTCAGAATAGAGCACTTCCAGCAAGGTTTGACCAACAGCCTTAAGTGTATTGCGGTCAATTATACCCATATTATCGCGGTGGGTATGGTGGTGGTCGGGGAAGTTGCCTGCTGCATCAAAGTGGATAATATCAATAGTTGGAATACCGGCACGGTTCACATATACATGGTCATCTTCGATGCCACCCAGTTGAATGTATTGGAATTTGCGTCCATAGTTTAGGTTATGTGCGGCTCTCCATACCTTGTCAAGTACGGGTTTCGCATTTTGAGCTGAGTAGGCTTCCCATCCAAAGGTGGCATTGGCTGCACCCACCATATCCAGCAAAATGCCAAAGTCGGCTTTATAGCCGGGATGATGTAAGTTGGCCGACCAGTATTGCGAGCCAATACAATAGGTGTTTGCTTGTGAGCTGTTGCCTAAATCTTCCGCATCAAATAAAATGATATCAATGCCCAAATTGGTTGGATGTGATTTTATGATGCGCGCAATTTCTAATAATACACCCACACCACTTGCTCCATCATTAGCGCCCAAAATAGGTTTGGTTTGGTCTATATTGTCTTTGTCGGCTCTGTCGCGTGAATCCCAGTGAGCGCTTAATAAAATGCGTTTGCTTGCCTTTGGGTTAATCTCGGCAATGATATTGCGTACACGCAATTTGCTTCCGTCATAATGTGTAACAACCGTTTTTTGTTCAATCACATTGTCGGTGTATTGTTTCAGTTCTTTCACCAGCCAGTCACCACATTTTTGGTGGGCCTCGCTATTGGTTACACGTGGTCCGAAGCTCACCTGTTTATCTACGAAATAATAAGCAGAGTCGGCATTAAATGCAGGCGAAAGCTGCTTGTAGATTTCAGATTTAGGATGTGTGATTTGTGATTTAGTCGGCTTGGGATCGTTGGTACATGCGGCCAAGAGGATCACCACAGAAGCACAGAGGCACAGAGATAATTTTTTCATTTCAGTAAAGTATAAATTCGAAATCCGAATATCGAAATCCGAAAGACATTTGTCTATATTTAATATTGTTCTGTATCAGGATACATGTTGGAAAGAATAAATTCGAAATCCGAATATCGAAATTCGAAAAGAGGAAGGTTTAAATAATGGTCTGCATGTTTCGAACCTTTTTATTCTCGAATCTCAATTCGTTCTTGTCTTCACTTCGAATTTCTTTCTTCTTTAATCTCACCTCTTAAATCTCATTTCTCAATTGTATACGTTGTTCCTTCTTTTCCATCCTTAATTTCAAACCCGATTTCTTTCAGTTTATCACGAATCAAATCGCTGGTTGCAAAATCTTTTTTGGCTTTCGATTCGTTGCGTACCCCGAGTATCATATTCATCAACCCATCGATCTTATCAGTGTTCACGGCATTCTCTTCTTTCAATCCGAAGATGTCAAACACAAAATGGTTGAACAGGTCAATCAGTATTTTTTTGTCGTCAGCCGAAAGGGTTTCCTTGCCATCGTTTACACTGTTGATGATACGAACGCCTTCAAACAAATGTGAGAGCGCAATAGGTGTATTGAAATCATCATTCATGGCTGCGTACACTTTTTCGCGCAACTGATGAATATTAGAAGTAGATGATGAAGATGTTTTGAGCTCATTCATCACACGCACGGCATTCATCAAACGGGCAAAGCCTTTTTCGGCAGCCTGCAAAGCTTCGTTACCAAAATCAAGTGTGCTGCGGTAATGTGCCTGTAATACAAAAAAGCGTACCGTCATGGGGCTGTATCCTTTGTCGAGCAATTTATGGTCGCCCGTAAACAACTCATGCGGCAAAAACGAATTGCCTAAACTTTTGCTCATCTTTTGTCCGTTTACCGTGAGCATATTGGTATGAATCCAATAACGCGCAGGAGTTTTATGTGAGCAGGCAAGGTTCTGTGCAATTTCATTGGTATGATGGGTAGGAGCAAGGTCCATACCTCCACCGTGAATATCAAATTGATCGCCTAAATATTTAGAGCTCATGGCCGAGCACTCAAGATGCCATCCAGGAAATCCTTCTCCCCAAGGACTAGGCCACTTCATCAAATGTTCGGGTTTGGCTTTGATCCATAAGGCAAAATCCAAACGTCCGCGTTTTTCATCCTGCCCGCCCAATTCACGGGTGCCGTTCATCAGGTCTTCGAGTTTACGCCCGGTAAGGATGGTGTAGTTATGTTCTTTTGAAAATTTCTCAACATCAAAATAAATACTCCCTCCAGCTTCATACGCATACCCATTGGCTATAATCTGTTTGGTCATTTCAATTTGTTCAATGATATGTCCGGTAGCTGTAGGTTCGATGCTTGGAGGCAGTGCATTAAATGACTGCATCATCTGGTGAAAGTCGATCGTGTAACGCTGTACAATTTCCATCGGCTCCAGTTGTTCGAGCTTTGCTTTTTTGCTGATTTTATCTTCGCCTTCATCAGCATCACTTTCCAAATGCCCGGCATCGGTGATATTGCGCACATACCTCACCTTATAACCCAAATGCGTGAGGTAACGAAAGATGATATCAAACGACATGAAGGTACGGGCATTGCCCAAATGCGCATTGCTGTATACGGTTGGCCCGCATACATACATTCCAACATGTCCTGCATGCAGGGGTTCAAACTTTTCGGTTTGGCGGGTAAGTGTATTGTATATTTTAAGATCGTGATTAGTCATAGCTGTTCGGCAAAAGTATGCAAAGCGTATCAAACAATAAAAGCGCCTTTCAGCGCTTTTATATGAGAGTGTTTTTTAGAACGGAAGATCGTCAGTTGCCGATGCATCCGAGCTGAAACTCGGTTCGTTATCGGGGTGGAACGGATCGTCTGAACCTCCTGCATTTGCACCGGCCATGTTACCTTCAATGCGCCAGGCGCGAACATCGGTATACCAGCGGCCATTGTACTCACGTGATTCGATGTTAAGAGAGGCTTTCACTTCAGCTCCAACTGCGTATTTCTTCAATTCCGCAACTTTATCACCCATCACGCTCATCATCACTTTACGCGGATATTGGTCTTTGGTTTCAATAACAAATTCTTGTTTGGTCCATTCTTTACCTGCTTTGCTCACGCCATTGGTGGCAGGCATAATTTGAATAATTTTTCCTTCGATTTCGAGTGCCATATATATTCTGTATTTAGTTTGTTGCGAATCTGAAAGGCGAAAATATCAGAAAAAACCTTTGGTTGTATAAAGGTTGATAAATTAATTGGTTGATAGGGCGTGCCCGCTCTTTCCGGCCCCAAAACCCGCGCTCCTCGCGGTCGGGCTTTGCGCTGCAATCTTTTGGCAGCCCGCAAGGCCGAGCAAAAAGGATTTCCGCTTCAATCCCTCACGCGGGCATGGGGAATTCTAACAGTGTTAAAGGTTAATGGTCAATCAAACAGGTTGTTAATAACCTGTCAATTAAACTAAAAATAAATCTTACAAACAAAGATGGCCGTTAACACACAAACCAAATCCACCAACAACATAATACCCAGGGTGTAACGGGTTTCTTTAACGTTCACCGACCCGAAGTACAGGGCAATCACATAAAAAGTGGTTTCGGCAGCTCCCTGGAATAAACAGGAGAGTTGTCCGGCCAAACTATCAGCGCCATAAGTTTTCATGGCATCGAGCATAAACCCGCGTGAGCCTCCGGCACTAAACGGACGCATAATGGCTACCGGAATGGCCTGAATAATTTGCGGGTCTACCCCAAAGGCATTGAGCGCGGCAGCCAGTCCATCCATGATGATAGCCATTAACTCCGAATTGCGGAAAATGCTCAGCGCTACCAGCATGGCCACCATATAAGGCAATACACGAACCCCGGTTGTAAAACCATCTTTGGCACCGTGCACAAACGAATCGAAGATATTGGTGTTATTGTTTTTGAATATTTTTTCCTGCCAGATACTGTAAGCCACAATAGCAAGGATGATGAATAACAAAACCCCATTGCTCAGGTTACCGGTGAAGTGAAACTTCTCGAGGCCGCTCAGTTTGTTTACATAAAACAACAAACAGCCGATAACAGCACTCACGCTCGTTACAAAACCGATAACAATCGGGTTCAGCAAATTGATGCGTTGTTTGATGCTTACAAACAGCAAGGCGGCCAGTGTTCCCACAAATGAGGTGATGATACAAGGCAGCATAATATCGGCAGGGTTGCTGGCATTTTGAGCTGCACGGTATCCGATGATGGAGGTTGGAATGAGGGTAAGTCCCGCAGCATGCAAACACAAAAACATAATCTGACTATTGCTGGCCTTGTCGGGTTCGGGATTCACCTCCTGCATGCTTTCCATTGCCTTCAATCCAAAAGGTGTGGCGGCATTGTCCAATCCTAAAAAGTTAGCAGCAAAGTTCATGGTCATAAATCCGTAGGCCGAGTGTCCTTTGGGCAACTCGGGAAATACACGCACAAAAAACGGAGACAATACACCGGCCAGCTTGGTGATGGCATTGGAGTCGTTCAATAAATTAAGCAAGCCGCAGAAAAAGGTGAGATAACCAATCAAAGGCAACCAAATTTCCATAATGGTATTTTTGCAGGTGAGGAAAATGCCATCAGCCGGTTGTTTGCCGGAGCAAACCTGCACCACACCATTGTCGAGTAAATTATAGATTGTATCACCGGTAATGCTGGCGGTGGTTTTATTGGCCACCAAGGCTGCGTACAAAGCGGTATCAGATTGTTGCAGTGTGGTTGCCTGTATCTCCGCAATGATAGTAGGGTCATTTTGTTTACCATTCACCAGGCTGGTGAGGGTATACATGCGGCCGGTGCCCAACATAAAAAAGATGTATACAATGCTGCATACAATAATATAAGACCAAAACCTGCTTAGTGCCATAACTCAACAATTGTTTAATATTCAATTTTAGCAATTAGCGAAGCAAAACAAGAGCGGAAGTTTCAGGAAAATGTGGATATCATCGGACAGATATAGCGGAATGTAAACACTATACCACCCGCAACTTCCAGGCTGTCCCTCTTCAGGGCTAGAGCAAGCGATGGGTGGGTTGATATCAGGCGGTTATTATTATGTTCGACCCACTGATGAGATATTCACGGGAATGAAGGGAACAATTCTCAGCTATCCGACTCGCAGAATCTTGTAACGCTACCTGAATTTCAATTTGCATAATTTGACAAATACGGAATCTGATTCCGTATTTGTCAAATATTTTCTGTTTAAAAAAGGAGCTAATTTTTAATTGTACTGATATTCTTCCAGTTTAGAATGTCAGTATTATCAATAGCCGAAGGTTTGCCTGTATAAATCAGGTATGAGTTTTTTGTAGCCGGATTTATTTTCTTCCAGTAATTAATTCCTTTTAAATAATCAGTATTAAAAGTAGTGGCAGTCTTAATTTCTATGGGAATAACCTGTGAGGATTGATCAATTAAAACATCAATTTCATTCCCTGTTCTGTCACGCCAGTAAAATAAATTACTGCGCTGGCCATTATTAAACCGTTTCTTTAGTAATTCAAGTATGATTATATTTTCGAACAAAGCCCCTCTGAGGGGATGTGTATTCACATGAGATTCTGTTTCCAGTTCCAATAGAGAACAACACAATCCGGTATCATAAAAATACAGCTTAGGCATTTGGGTAAGCCTTTTTCCAAGATTATTGTAAAATGGCTGTAACCTAAACGCGATAAAGCTGGCTTCTAAAATTCCGAACCAGCTGATTACCGTTTTTTGGTCCACTCCTGTATCATTGCTGATGGAAGTATAGTTTACCTCTTGCCCAACTCTCGTTGCACATATTTTGAGGAACCGTTGAAACAACCCAAGATTAGCAATGTTTTTTATTTGCCTTACATCCCTTTCAACATAGGTGAGCAGGTAGTTTGGATAGTAGTCAGTAGGATTTATCTTCCGGTCATATAACCTGGGATATCCGCCATTCAATAGTAATTTATTTAAGCTTTGTTTGGCATATTTACTGTTTTCCAGTTCCGCATAGCTAAACGGAAGAAGATGAATAAAAGCAATACGTCCCGCTAATGTTTGGGATACATTTTCGAGCAGCAATAAGTTTTGTGATCCTGTTATAATAAACAATCCTACTTTACTGGGTTGCGCATCAATCACACCCTGCATATAAGATAATAATTGGGGAACGCGTTGAATTTCATCAAAGATGGCTCCGGTTTTATAACGTGCTAAAAACGCACGCGGATCTTTGGTGGCAAGCAATACGTTATCCTGATTTTCAAAGCTTATGTATGGCTTCTTAGGAAACAACTCTTTCGCAAGAGTTGTTTTTCCTGATTGCCGCGGCCCCAGCAATCCTATTGCAGGAAACTTTTTCGCAAGTTGTTTTATTTTACCTGTGGCATCTCTTTGTATCATAAAACAAAGATATGAAAATTTGACAAATACGGAATCAGATTCCGTATTTGTCAAATTTTTTGATTCTCATATTTACAAAAAAAGCCAGATTGGATACCTGGCTCTTCTTTCTCTAATAAGGAATTAAGTATACTACTTCATATCTAATTTGATATTCAATTCATTCAGTTGTTTATCGTCAATGGTACTTGGCGCATCAATCATCACATCGCGGCCGCTATTGTTTTTAGGGAAGGCAATAAAATCGCGTATCGAATCGGCACCACCAAACAACGAACACAACCTGTCGAAGCCAAATGCAATACCGGCATGAGGAGGAGCGCCAAATTCAAAGGCGTTCATCAAAAAACCAAACTGATGCTGGGCTTCTTCATCTGTAAATCCTAAAACTTCAAACATGCGGGCTTGCAACTCTTTGTTGAAAATGCGCACGCTTCCGCCACCTACTTCTACTCCGTTAATTACCATATCATAAGCATTGGCTCTTACATTTCCTAAGGTGGCAAAGTCGTTCAACAAATGAATGTCTTCGGGTTTAGGTGACGTAAACGGATGGTGCATGGCGAAGTATCTGTTTTCGTCTTCATTGAATTCCAATAAAGGGAAATCAACTACCCATAAACAGGAGAATGTATTTTTATCACGCAATCCCAAACGGGTTCCCATTTCCAAACGCAGTTCGTTTAACGCTTTGCGGGTTTTATCGGCTTGTCCGGCTAATAGCAAAATCAAATCACCCGGCTGTGCATTAAATGCTGCGGCCCATTGTTTCAAGGCTGCTTCATCATAAAATTTATCAACCGATGATTTGATCGAACCATCGGCATTTACACGTGCATATACCAACCCGGTAGCACCAATCTGTGGGCGTTTTACAAAATCTGTTAATTCATCCAACTGCTTGCGGGTGTACTCGGCACATCCTTTGGCACAGATACCTACTACCAATTCGGCATTGTCGAACACAGGGAAATTTTTGCCTGATGTTAGGTCGATTGGGTGCGACTGTGGAGACGCATAATTATGTGTCTTTACCTCAACAAACCGCATATCGAAACGGGTATCAGGCTTGTCGCTGCCATAAAATTTCATGGCATCGGCATAGGTCATGCGAGGTAAACTGTCAATCTCAATTCCTTTAACTTGTTTAAACAGGTGTTTCACCAATCCTTCAAACATGTTGAGAATATCTTCCTGCTCCACAAAACTCATTTCACAGTCAATCTGTGTAAACTCAGGCTGACGGTCGGCACGCAAATCCTCATCTCTAAAACATTTTACAATCTGGTAGTAACGGTCGAACCCGCTCACCATCAGCAATTGTTTAAAGGTTTGAGGTGATTGAGGCAAGGCATAAAACTCACCCGGATTCATGCGGCTTGGAACCACAAAATCGCGGGCTCCTTCGGGTGTTGATTTAATCAATACCGGAGTTTCTACTTCGATAAACGATTGGCTGTCGAGGTAGGTACGGGTTTGTTGTGAAACCTTGTGGCGTAACTCCAGGTTTGCTCTTACATTGGCTCTGCGCAAATCGAGGTAGCGGTATTTCATGCGGATATCATCACCGCCATCAGTATTTTCTTCAATGGTAAATGGTGGTGTGATGGCCTGGTTAAGTATGTTCAGGGCAGTAACTTCAATTTCAATCTCTCCGGTTGGAAGATGGTTGTTTTTGCTGCTGCGTTCAATCACTTTGCCGGTAACCTGCAATACAAACTCACGTCCGCATTTGCGGGCTTGTTCGCATAATGCAGCATTGGTTTCCATATTAAAAGCAAGTTGGGTAATGCCATAACGGTCGCGAAGGTCAATAAAGGTCATTCCGCCTAAATCGCGTCCTTTTTGAACCCATCCTGACAGGGTAACTTGCTGGTTGATGTGACTGATGCGGAGTTCTCCGCAGGTATGTGTACGTAGCATAAATAAATTTCGTTGAGTGCCTGATGTGACTCAGGTGTGCTTGGTTATTGGAGCGCGAAAATAGTAAAATTAATACCAAGCATAGCTATGTAAGGCTTCTGCATCTAATTTTATAGTGCATTAGGTGTGTCATTCATTCTAAATAAGGGCCCAATTTTTTAATGAATATTAATTGGTATGTAGTTCAAATTCTACACGTAATAAATTTTGCTCCGGCTATTTTTGATTAGTTCAATTTGAAAAATTCAAATTAATAAGGAAACAACAACTACTTATGGTGTTTGTAGTTGTTCTTTTCATAGCAGAAAAAGAACCCGGGCAACCGGGTTTTTTTTATTTGTATACTTGCAGCACAATATGTCTGAACTTTTTTCACACGAATATTTCATGAAACAAGCACTTGCCGAAGCCCAAAAGGCTTTTGATGCAGGCGAAGTGCCCGTTGGAGCTGTGATTGTTGCCCAAAATAAAATTATCGGGAAGGGGCATAACCATACCGAACGCCTGAACGATGTTACGGCCCATGCCGAGATGCAGGCCATTACGGCTGCTGCCAACTATATTGGCGCAAAATACCTGATAGATTGCACATTGTATGTAACCCTCGAACCTTGTGTAATGTGCGGAGGGGCTTTGTTTTGGAGCCAGATCGGGAAGGTTGTGTATGGCGCTTCGGATGAAAAACGTGGCTACAAAAAAGCGGGGAACTCCCTTCACCCCAAAACAGAGGTTATCAGCGGTATTATGGCCGATGAGTGTGCCGAACTGGTAAAAACTTTTTTCAAGAAACTTCGCTAGGTTTAGCTTCTGCTTTTCCGGATCGAAAAGCCTTGAAAGCCAAGTATAATAACATCACACTTAACAGAAGTGTGTAAAATCCTACCATAAAATTGAGGGTATTGGTACCGGTAAAAGGGTTAAAATAAATCACCAGTCCAAACCCAAGCGACATCATACCGTTTACAATCAATACAATACGCAATTGTTTTTGAAAGAAGGAGGCCACAATCAGTGAGGCTCCCATTAGCGCTGCCCAGCCGGCAATAAATAAATTGTAGTAATGTGCGGCTTCATTGTTTTTTAAAAACACAATGAAGCCCACCGCGAATAGCAGGATACCCATCATAAAGCTGACATACCAGCTTTTGGTGCTTTTTCGAATAATGAGTCCAACAATTGCGGCAACACCTCCAACAGCTATTAACATGTACGCCAAATAAAGCATTAGCGTATCAACGGACATGTTTGGCGCTGTTACGGCAATAAAGCCAAAAAGAAACAGTACTAAGCCCAGAATGATAAGGGGGAGGGTCAAAACTTTAGTCATAGTTATGGTGTTTAAAACGTAAAGTGAAAGTACAAAAATCCTGTTACCATACAATATGATTATTTGTTGGGTTGTCAAACAACTCCGTCTTCCATTCGTTTATTCTTTAATTAGATTTATATTCGCCTCTCATCTATTTATCAACCATTAATATTTTAACAATATGGCTTTCGAATTACCAAAACTTCCTTATGCTTACGATGCGCTTGAACCACATATTGACGCACGTACCATGGAAATTCACTACAGCAAACACCACAACGCTTATGTTACCAATTTGAACAATGCGATTGCAGGAACGGATGCTGAAAAACTGAGCATTGAAGAAATTTGCAAAAACATCAGTAAATACCCTGCTGCTGTGCGCAACAATGGTGGCGGGCATTACAACCACTCATTGTTCTGGAGCATTATGAGCGGAACACCATCCAAACCTTCGGCTAAGCTTGAGGCTGCTATTAACAGTGACTTGGGTGGAATGGATAAATTCAAAGAAGAGTTTAACAAAGCGGCAGCTACACGTTTTGGTTCGGGATGGGCCTGGTTATGTGTTGAGGAGGGTAAGTTGAAAATCTGTTCAACTCCTAATCAGGATAATCCATTGATGGATGTTGTTACCGATTGCAAAGGCACGCCTGTTTTGGGACTGGATGTTTGGGAACATGCTTACTATTTGCATTACCAAAACCGCAGACCTGATTATTGCACTGCTTTCTGGAGTGTAGTAAACTGGGACGAAGTAAGTCGCAGATTTGAAGCAGCATTGTAAGGAAATATTGGACGCTCCTTTTGTACACAAAGCAAAGGGCACTAAAAGAAGAAAGATATAAGATACAAAGAATGAATTTAGAATGAGCATACGATTATGAATGATGCCTCTTTTACTTTCGACAATGTTTAGTGCCTTTCTTCTTTTTTAAGAAATTCGTGCCTTCGTGTACTAAACAAGCCATATTAATCATCAAAATTTACATCAGATCATATTGAAGTCTGAGAAAAAGATAAAAATGGATACAGCATTAAATTTGCGCGACATACAAACGATTACAGCAGCAGAATTAGAGTCTTGTTCTTTTCCTTCGGGAGATGTATACCAACGCGATGAAGACAAGCGTGTGCGTTTGCTATCTCTTGATAAAGCGATGACGTTGTCAAAAAATGAGAAATTTAAAACGTTGCTGGTGATTCATACAACCGAAGGTTTTAAATCACTGCAAACACAAGTATTGGCTATGGGACCTCAAGGGATTACCATCGAAGGAAATTACCTGATTCCGATGCATGCTGTTTACAGTGCCAATATTGAATAACTCGAATTTGCGTTAACAAAAAATGCCACTCCTGAAGGGTGGCATTTTTGTTTAAATCGGATTTGAAATATTATTCTACCGTAACTGATTTTGCAAGGTTTCGAGGCTGATCTACATTGCAACCGCGCATTACAGCGGTATGATAAGACAGAAGTTGCAATGGAATTGTTGCCAGCAGAGGTAACATAGCCTCTTCGCATTGAGGAATGTAAATAACATAATCTGAGTGTTCCTTAATATGTGTATCACCTTTGGTAGCAATAGCAATCACTTTTCCTTTACGTGCACGTACTTCCTGAATATTGCTGATTACTTTTTCGTAGTTGCTGTGTTGTGTGGCAATAACAACTACCGGCATTTCCTCGTCAATTAAGGCAATAGGACCATGTTTCATTTCGGCAGCAGGATATCCTTCTGCGTGGATGTATGAAATTTCTTTGAGTTTAAGCGCTCCTTCCAAAGCAACAGGGAAACCATATCCCCGACCTAAGTATAATGCATTACGACTGTCTTTAAACTGCTCGGCAATGCCTTTGATATAGTCGTTTGATTCCAACGTTTTTTCAACTTTTGCAGGAATCGTTTCCAATTCGGTCAGCAATTCACGCAAACGTTGGGTGCTGAGGGTTCCTTTTTTTTGCGCGATTGAAAGAGCCATTAAGATGAGGGCTGTTACCTGAGCGGTAAACGCTTTGGTTGATGCCACACCAATTTCGGGTCCGGCATGTGTGTATGCGCCTGCATCAGTCATACGTGGGATAGATGAGCCCACTACATTACAAATGCCAAATACGGTTGCTCCTTTATTTTTTGCCAGTTCAAGTGCGGCCAGAGTATCGGCAGTTTCCCCGCTTTGCGAGATGGCAATTACAAAATCGGTTTCATCCAATACAGGATTTCTGTAGCGGAATTCGGATGCATATTCCACCTCAACCGGGATGCGTGCAAAATCTTCAAACAAATATTCTCCTACCAATCCTGCATGCCAGCTGGTTCCACATCCTACGATAATAATGCGTTTGATATTTTTGAGCTTGTCTTCAAACTTATCTACGCCAGCCATTGTAATGGTTGCCTCGTTGGTGTGAATCCGTCCACGAAATGAATCAAGGATTGAGCGGGGCTGCTCATAAATTTCTTTCATCATAAAATGCTCAAAACCGCCTTTTTCAATGCTTTCAAGGTTGATTTCGAGTTCGTGGATGTAAGGGGTTTTGATCGTATTGTCGATGGTTTTAACGGTCAGTTGCTGACCATCAATGATGGCAATCTCTCCATCATTCAGGTAAATAACGTTGCGGGTGTATTCCACAATTGGAGTGGCATCACTGGCAATAAAATGTTCGCCTTCTCCCACACCAATAACCATCGGACTTCCTTTTCGGGCACCAATAAGATAATTCGGATCCTTTTTAGAAAGGATTACAATTGCGTAAGCTCCCACAACCTGAGTTAAAGCCATGCGTACGGCTTCTTCAAAACTCACCGCACTGTTTTTAGCAATTTCTTCAATGAGGTGAATCAATACTTCGGTATCGGTTTCGCTTTTGAATTGATGACCTCTTTCAATCAGGGCTTGTTTGAGTGAAGAGTAGTTTTCAATAATGCCGTTGTGAATAATTGCGAACTCTCCGTTTTGCGACATGTGCGGGTGCGCATTCACATCATTCGGTGCACCGTGGGTTGCCCAGCGGGTATGACCCATTCCGGTTAAGGCATGCGTGTCTTGAGCGGCAACGGATGTTTCAAGATCACTAACCTTTCCACTCTTCTTATAAATCAGAAAATCCTTTTTGTCATTCAATAGAGCCACTCCGGCACTATCATAACCGCGGTATTCCAAACGCTTCAATCCTTTGATGACAATAGGGTAAGCTTCGCGATGACCAATGTATGCAACAATTCCGCACATAGATTATTTATAGTTGTATGATGAAAGTTGTTAAATAGACGTTGTGCCCAAATGTACTACAATGTTTGCGGTTTCAAAACAGGTGTTTGCGGTTGAGCCGAATTTATAGCAAGCAGCAAAGTATCCACTTGTTGTTTAAGGTTTGTAAACTGTTCAAATGAAATGGTTTGTGCACTATCAGAGAGTGCATTTTGTGGGTGTGGGTGAATTTCAATCAGCAAACCGTTTGCTCCGGCTGCTACACAGGCCATTGCCATCGGTGTAACACGTGAAGCGGCTCCGGTTCCGTGGCTTGGGTCGGCAATCACAGGCAGGTGACTTAATTCTTTCAATAAAGGAATCACTCCAACATCCATCACATTGCGGGTTCCGGGATCAAAGCTGCGAATGCCGCGTTCACATAAAATAACCTTGGAGTTGCCTCCGCTCAACACATATTCGGCAGCAAGCAACCATTCATTTACACGTGCATTCATTCCGCGCTTCAACAAAACAGGTTTATCTGTTTTGCCAAGCTCGCCCAACATGAAAAAATTTTGCATGTTGCGACTGCCTACCTGCAAAATGTCGGTGTATTCCATCACTTCATCCAACAGACTAAGATCCATAATTTCGGTTACAACCCGTAAATCATATTGGTTGGCGGCTTCTTTCATCAATTGAAGGCCTTTTTTTCCGAGACCTAAAAAGGAATAAGGAGAAGTGCGGGGTTTGTATGCTCCGCCACGGATAAATTTGATGCCGAGTTTATGCAGCAATTCTGCAGTTCCAAAAATTTGCTCTTCTGTTTCAACGCTGCAAGGGCCGGCCATTATCGTAAATGAGTGATTGCTGATAGGCACACCTTTTACCTCAAAAGAAGTTTCTGTTTTCCATTTTGATGAGGCGAGTTGGTATGGCGTATCAATCTCAATAATTTCGGCTACCTGAGGAAATTGCTGAATACGTTCTTTGAAGAAATATCTTGGCGCTACAATAATGCTTTCGTTTTTCAACAAACGAAAATGCGGGGCTTCTGCCTGCAACAACCTCAACAATCCTTCAAGCTCAACTTCGTTTGTGGTGTTTACCCTGATAATCATCTCTTACTTTATAACAGTGTAGCTCAGTTTTAGTTTAATCTTTCCGGGGCGGGTGTCAATAATTGCCCTGCTGGCAGAAACCGGATTATCTGCCTGAATAAACAAATTTAAACCATAATTATAGTTTAACCCATGCTGTTTGTATTGGGTGAGCAAATTTTGAACGTGTCGGATAATATTAAAAGAGTATTGCTTTGACGAGCTATTGTATACACCTCCGTAATAGTCGAGGCCAGAGAAAGCGTCTGTAATGATTTGATTTCTGCCCAGAGAATCTGATGCGAATAAACGAATACTAACCGGAGCTGAGTACATATCAGAAGTGCTTCCCTGAACCAACGGAATAATCATTTCCGCTCCATTGATGGCTATGTTTTGTTGTTTTGTATAGTCGAAAATATTGGGCAATAAGATGCGGGTTTTTAATCCGGCCATCGACTTTACATAATTAACATCACTGTGCACTCCACCCATACGTGGTTGGATTGGAATGGTACCTGTATGCTCATGCGAAAACTTGTTGTATTTGATATTGTCGTCAGGGTAAATCGGGAATTCAACCTTTTGAACACTGTCATAATACACCACAACAGAAGTAATCATATTGCGCAGGTAGCTATCTGTCTTAAGGTCAATATGAGCGATACCGCCTTGTCCGGGTGTTGGCGACCAATCGGGTGCAATCACTAAGCCTTTGAAATAAGCTTGAAATGCACCGGTACTCGCAAATACAGCGCTATTAGCCGATGTAAACTTGTTGATATATTCCGGAGCGTCTAATTTGATGCGTAGGTGTGGAGCTAAAGAGACTGCTTGTCCTGCGTATGTATATCGTATGCTATCTTCAAGATTAAAAACACCCTGCCAGGTTCCGATAGGCTTTGTTGCATCATATTGATAGTTTCGATCAGAGCGATAACTGGAGTCTGCATTAATATCTTCAGCTAACTCATACACTCTAATTGTTTGCGTTGAATTTAGATTTCCATACTTAAAAGTTGGGCCAACATATCTAAGCTGTAAAACAATCGAATCAATATGAATACTTGAGTTATCCCAGCCTGATGAAAGGGTAGGAGGCATGTATTGAGTGATAATAGATGAATGGGCTGTTCCAAAATCAGGGTCATTCATACTTCCCATCAAATAATAGGAAGTATAACGAGTGAGAACAGAATCGTCTATGGAAGTATATGCAATAATTTGGGTTGTATCAATCGACTTAACGTCAAACCCTACAAGCGCACCTACAAAGTCATCACCAACCGTGTTTTCGTTTTTGTGGCACGAAGGGGTAATAGAACCAATAAGAAGGAGAAGAAGAAGGAGTTTAGTTTTGTCTTTGAAGCAAACTATCATAAAGTTTAATGTATTCTTCAACGTAACCTTCCCCGTTTGTATGATCCATCATTATTTTACCCTTTTGTTTCTTCATGAAAGAAGTTACTTCAGGAGCAATCTCATCACTGCATTTAACTACCGCATCGGCATGGGTAATGCCATTCATGTATAAACCCGAACAGCTCGAATCACTCAATCCCGAAGTTTGTTTGTTGTCGATAGTGTTAAGGCTTGCTTTGCGGGCAAACTCTTTACCTAAGTTAGTATCAAACTGGTTTTCAAATACAGAGTATACTACTTTGGCATTTTTAAATACCGGTTCGGCCTTGTACAGCGTTTTCATGTATAATGGTATCAGGCTGGTCATCCATCCATGGCAATGGATGATATCCGGTTGCCATCCCAGTTTTTTTACGGTTTCAAGCGCGCCCTTGCAAAAGAAGATAGTACGCTCATCATTGTCCCCGTAAAACTGATTGTTTTCGTCAGTGTACACAAACTTGCGGTGGAAATAATCCTCGTTATCGAGGAAATAAACCTGCATTTTGGCTTCCGGTAATGAGGCAACCTTAATTGTCAGAGGGTTGTCATTATCATCAATGGTAATATTGATACCTGATAGCCTAACGACTTCATGCAACCGGTTTCTTCTTTCGTTGATACATCCGAAACGCGGCATTAATACCCTGATTTCGTTGTCTTTTTCCTGAATGGCTTGAGGAAGTCTTCTCGCTAATTCTCCTACGCTGCTAACCTGTAGAAAGGGGGTCATTTCCGAAGAAATGAACAATATTTTCTTTTTTGACATAAACGGGTGCTAAAAAAAAGCATACAAAATTACGGTATTTGTGAAGAAATTAAGTAATATTCGACCCATTTCTTTTGTTAAAAACGGCTAACTGGCTAATAATTAGTATACTAGTTTGTTACTCTTCACTCAAACGGCCCCATTTAGGGCTTATCTTTATGCTCAGAGGCAACTCGGAAAAACAATTGGCTTTGTTCCTACGATGGGAGCTTTGCACCAGGGGCATATTTCTTTAATACAACTTAGCAAGTCAAAAACGGACTTGTCTGTATGCAGCATCTTTGTCAATCCCACGCAATTTAACAATGCAGAAGACCTTGCCAAATACCCACGCACCCTCGAAGAGGATATGTTGTTATTGGAGCAAAATGGCTGCGATGTGCTTTTTCATCCTGATGCTGCCGAAATGTATCCTCAAGGATTGAACGTTCAGGCATATAATTGGGGAGCCGTTACCCATTCGCTTGAAGGATCCTTCAGGCCGGGCCATTTTGACGGAGTAATCACGATTGTAAAGCGTTTGTTTGAAGTGGTAGAACCCGACATGGCATTTTTTGGTCGAAAAGATTATCAGCAATGTGCCGTAATAGCCCGGATGTGTAAAGAATTTAATATTCCGGTGAAGTTAGTGTTAGGAGAAACATTGAGAGAGGAAGATGGGTTGGCTATGAGCTCCCGAAACAGAAGGCTATCAAAACAAGAACGGGAGGATTCGGTACTTGTTTCTAAATCTTTGTTTCATATAAAACGAGGGTTTCCCGCCATTACTCCGGCAATATTAACTAATGAGGCAGTGGATATATTGGCTCAAACCGGGTTGATTACAACAGAATATGTATCAATTGTGGATGCGGATACGCTTGAAGAGGCTAGTCAATTTGAGGCAAGCCGGCATTATGTAGCATTAATTGCTGTGTGGTGTGGAAATGTGAGGTTAATTGATAACATAGGGCTAGGAGAATGACCCATTATGTATTTACTTTGAATAGATGCGTAAGGCAGACGAATTTTTAGCATATACCGAAGTTCATGCGTTCGACCGGGAAACCCGGTTGAAGGTGCAGCTTGCTGTAAATAAATATGAGGGAGCTGTTGTGCATGGAAAAAAACAGTATCGGCATTTGGAGCTTGCCCGCGATCGTGCAGCTTATGTTCGCTGGAAGGTGATTGAAAATCTGGATAAGTATCTTATCGAGTTTGAGGCTGCAGTGATGCGCAAAGGCGGTAAAGTTATTTGGGCAAGCGATGCCGAAACCGCTTTATATGAAGTTGAACAGATTTTGACGAAACGAAATGCCCGCAAGATTGTGAAGAGCAAATCAATGATGGCGGAAGAGATTGGCTTAAATAAGCATCTTCGCAAAAAGGGGCTAGAAGTTATCGAAACCGATTTAGGTGAATATATCGTAGATAAGGCAGAAGAGCCACCTTATCATCCGGTAACACCGGCTATGCACAAAAGCCGTCAGGAGGTGGCCAGCCTTTTGAATGGCATTATAAGCTCCTCATTGGATGCATCAGCCGAAGAATTAAGTGATGATGTACGCAATGCGGTTCGAAACGATTATCTCACAGCTGATATAGGCATCAGCGGGGCTAACTTTTTGATTGCAGACAGCGGGATGGTAGCTATTACCGAAAATGAAGGGAATGCACGTTTAAGCAGCACTTTTGTGAATACCCACGTTGTATTGGCCGGAATAGAAAAGATTTTACCTACTCTAAATGATTTGGATTTGATGTGGCCCTTGCTGGCTACGCATGGTACCGGTCAGAAGATGACCGCCTACAATACCGTTATAGGTCCGCGTGCGCATGAGGATCAGGATGGCCCCAAAGAGTTTATTGTGATATTGATAGATAACGGACGCAGCAGTTTGCTGGCACAGCCCGACCAGCGTCAGGCATTAACCTGTATAAAATGTGGAGCATGCAGCAATGTGTGCCCGGTGTTTCAAACCATCGGAGGTCCTGCTTATGACTCACCTCATGCGGGTCCGGTAGGAGCAGTTATTACCCCACACATGAAAGGTCTTGATGATTACAAACATTTGAGTAATGCGTCAACTTTATGTGGTAAGTGTACGGATGTTTGTCCGGTGAAGATTGATTTGCACAACCATTTGTTGCGCAATAGAAGGGATGCTGTTAATGCAGGTTTAGCAAAGAATAGTGAGAAGCTAATGTGGTTTAGCTGGAAAAAGATAATGCTTTCCCGTAAAAACATGAATAAAGGAAGCACTATCAAGCAGTTTATGCTGAATTCATTTTTTAAATCCTCCTGGGGTGATCGAAGAGAGTTTCCGAAGCTTGCCGACAAATCATTTAACCAACTCTGGCGCGAACAGTTTGGCGCATAAAAAAATCCCGCTGATGGCGGGATTTTTTGTTATTTGTAATTGTAACTGTACCGGTCTTCTTTGTGCTGAGGTTTGGCTTTTGGTCGGCCATAATCACCTAAGTCTTTAAATACATTATAATCAAGTGCGATGTAAAACACATTGGCATTAAAATTCTCAAATGGTTTTGTTTGCACTCCATTTACATTCTCTGTGTAGTTTTTGTTAAAGAACTGATTGATGTAATATTTGAATTTGATATTGGCTCCGCCCGGGAGGTTCAATCCAACAAAAAGAGATTGGGTAAACCATTCGGTGCGGTTCGAAAACCAAACAACAATTTTATCTTTCTTATCATCGTTTACAAACGTTTTTTCCTTGTAAGCGATTGGGACTTCAAATTCGTAACCACCATAAATAAATAATCCATTATCAAGGTTTCCGAGTTTGATACCCAATGGGATACCCAGGTTATAGGTTCTGAATTTTTTCATTGTATCGGCACTTTGGTCATAAATAAAACCAACGTTTCGAACGGCCAATCCGTGAAAGAATCCGAACCGGTTGCTGAAATCATAGTTTACCAAACCCTGGGCATTGAATACCGGTGACCAACGAAGTTTACTTTCAACATCGTTACCGTTTTTGGTAATATTGGCAAATGAGAAAATCATTTCGCTTGAAGCCGAGGAATACACTTTTGTTTGTGCCGAAGCGCCAACAGCCATTAAAAGAGGAAGAACAAGAAGAATAGTAAGTCTTTTCATATATCTTATAAATATTGGTACAAGATTAAGGAATAAAAGTAAACCTAAAAAGGGTAAAAGAAAAAGACTGCCAGAGAGCAGTCTTTTGTATAGATTTTTAGTAAGAGCGTTTGCGTCTGTCGCTTCCGCCACCGTATGATCTTCCGCCACGGTCGCCACCACGCTCACCGCCTCTTGAACCACCGTATGAACGTCCACCGCGGTCACCACCACGTCCGCCACGGTCACCGCCACGTCCGCCTCCGTAACCACCTCCCGAAGAGCTGCGGGTACGTCCGGTATCATTTGCATTGCCCGATACTTCAACACGTACCTGACGGTCGTTGTAAAGGCTGCCATGCAATGATTGCATCAACTTATCAACCACATTTTCTTCAACGTTTACAAAAGAGTAAACTCCTTTTACGTCTACACGGTGAATATCAGTGCTGTTGATGCCGGTTGTATGGGTAATAAAGTCTTTTAATGAACCAATATTCAAACCATCTTTCTGGCCAATGCTCACAAACAAACGTGCACCACGGTTTGATCCGTAAGCGCGTTCACGTGGTTCGCGATCTCCACCTTCATGGCCTCTGCTTTCGCGGGGAGATGAAGCTGAGCGTTCCTGAACATTCAGATCCGGTGCGTTCAAATACTCATCCGAGAACCTGCGAAG
This sequence comes from uncultured Bifidobacteriaceae bacterium, assembly GCA_964392775.1. Taxonomy (GTDB): domain Bacteria; phylum Bacteroidota; class Bacteroidia; order UKL13-3; family UKL13-3; genus UKL13-3. The sequence continues at coordinate 94,563 of CAYMRD010000009.1, read as the reverse complement.
TTCAAGCGAAAGCATCTTTTTAACCAGTTCCTCTTTGCTGAGTTCCATTAAAGGTTCCAGGCCATCCAATACTGTCTGGTCAAAAATACCTTCTTCGATCTCACAGTTTTTGATGGTATCGGTAAAGGCTATCAGTTTTTTATCACGCACTTCGGTAGCCGAAGGAATCATGATGCGGTTGAATTTAATACCCGTCAGCTTCTCAATTTCACGCAGGCGGTATTGCTCGCGCATATTAAGGAGGGTAAATGAGATACCTGTTTTACCGGCACGGGCTGTACGTCCGCTACGGTGTGTGTAGTTCTCAATATCATCCGGCAAATGATAATGCACAACGTGGGTAATTCCGCTAACGTCAATACCACGTGCAGCTACATCTGTTGCCAGCAAAATTTTGATGGCATGGTGACGGAAACGGCTCATTACCTTTTCGCGTTGTCCCTGGCTCAAATCGCCATGCAAACAATCAGCATTGTATCCTTCACGAATCAGCTTATCGCTGATGTCCTGAGTTTCGTTTTTGGTTTGGCAGAATACGATACCATAAAAATGGTCGCTGGTATAATCCAATACGCGTTTAAGGGCGGCTACTTTATCACGGGCATGCACAACGGCATACTCGTGCGTAATATTGGCGTTACCGGTGTTTTTGCGACCAACGGTAATTTCTACCGGATCTTTCAGGTATCTGTCGGCAATTTGTTTTACCTGTTTAGGCATGGTAGCGCTAAATAAGGCTACGCGTTTTTCGGCCGGAGTGTCTGATAATATTTGTTCAATATCATCGCGGAAACCCATGTTCAGCATTTCATCAGCCTCATCCAAAACAACATAACCGATGTTTTGAATTTTTACGGCTTTGCGATCCATCAAGTCCATCAGGCGGCCCGGTGTAGCAACAATAATTTGCGCACCGCGTCTCAATTGGTCAATTTGTTGGGTAATGCTTGAGCCTCCGTATACAGCAGCGATGTTCACACCTTTTAAAAATTTGCTGTAATTGGTAAGGTCTTTCGAAATTTGCAAACACAATTCACGTGTCGGGCAAATAATAAGGGCTTGTGTTGTTTTGCTGTTAAAATCAATTTTGTGCAACAAAGGCAAGCCAAAAGCTGCAGTTTTACCGGTACCGGTTTGTGCAAGGGCCAAAATGTCTCTTTCGGTCTCTAAAAATACAGGAATGGACTGTTCCTGAACTGGAGTAGGGTTTGTAAAACCCATCTCCGAGATGGCGTTTAGAACGGACGTGTCTAAACCCAGTTCGTTAAATGTTATCAAAGTACTTTTTTATAAAATGAGCGGCAAAGATATTGGAATAATCCGAAACTGCACCATTACCTGTTATTAATCACCTTCATATAAAGGTGCCGGTATTCGTTTCAGAAAGCTTAGTAACTACAAATGGCCGAATCAGTTATTGACCAATATTACCAGAAGTCATCTCAAAAATCATCAGGTGTCAGCCTGAGCTTGTCGAAGGCTATTTCTGTATAAAAAAGCGGGTTTCTACAGGCTCAACCTGACATAGGTTCTATTTTTGAGAGGGCTTCTAATCAAATGCGCCTCTCAGCTCATTCTGACGGTTGGAGTCGAGTCGGATGAAGATGAACAAGAGGATGGTGAAACTCAGCAAAGCCGAACCTCCGTAGCTGAAAAAAGGTAATGGAATACCGATAACAGGCAGGAGGCCCAGAGTCATCCCGATATTGATGGCAAAGTGGAAGAAGAGAATAGAGGCCACGCAATACCCGTAAATACGGTTAAACTTTTGGCGCTGACGTTCGGCCATCACCAGGATGCGCCACAGCAGCAGCATATAAAGAATAATAAAAATTACCGAACCGATAAATCCATATTCTTCACCAATGGTGCAAAAGATAAAGTCGGTACTTTGTTCGGGCACAAACCGAAACTTGTTTTGTGTGCCTTCCAAGAACCCCTTGCCCCAAAAGCCTCCGGAACCAATGGCAATTTTAGATTGCTGCACATTGTAACCGGCTCCTTTTAAATCCACTTCTTTACCAAGCAACACATTGATACGGGATTTTTGGTGCGGTTGCAGAATGTTTTCAAACGCATAACCGATACTGCTTACGTAAGCCATTGCAAGCAAAGCTACACCTGCCACAATGAGTAAATTTTGGCGGTTTCTGCGGATAACCAGAGTAAATAAAGCGGCTATGATGGCGATGGCAATCACCAGATAAATCGAAGGAAAGACCAGAGCCAACACGGCCAGCACTCCCATCATAAATCCTACAAATAAAAAATAGCCGGGTAAACCTTCACGGTAAAGCATAAATATAAAGGAGCCAAACACCAACGCACTTCCGGTTTCATTTTGCAAAAGGATAATCACCATCGGCAATAAAATCATAGCTCCGGCAATGTATTGAACCTTGCGATCCTTAAACTTGATATTAAATCCTCCCAGGTATCTTGCCAGAGCCAGTGAGGTTCCAAACTTCGCAAACTCGGCAGGCTGCATACGGAAGCCTCCAATTTCAATCCACGAACTCGAACCTTTTACGGTTGTGGCAAAAGCAAGTACGGCCAATAAGAGCAAAATGGTGATGGCATAAATCGGGTAGGAGAAAGCGTAGAAAAACTTTTCGTCTACCATTAAAATGAGCAGTCCTATGAAAGATGAAATACCAATCCAAATGAGCTGCTTCCCATAGTTCATTTCAGTATCGTAAATCATCGGGTGTGTATCCTTATACACCGATGCGTAAATACAAAGTAAACCGGTAATCACAAATGCATAATACAATGCAAGAGTGAGCCAATCAACGTTTGATGGTTTGGGTTGTTGCTGCGCTTGTATCATTTTTATGAACTAAGTTTCCTTTAAGCATACGCTCTTTGAGAGCAGGCCTTGTATCACATTTACCTGTTAAATATTGTTCCATCATTAAGCTGGCAATTGGAGCGGCCCATGTTGCTCCAAAGCCGGCATTCTCTACAATAACCGCAATGGCAATTTTCGGATTGTCTTTGGGAGCAAACGCGAAAAATACGGAGTGGTCTTTACCATGAGGATTTTGTGCTGTTCCCGTTTTTCCGCAAATTTCGATTCCCGGAATTTGCGCAATGCGCGCGGTTCCCGCCATAATCACATCGTGCATACCTTCTATTACGATTGGGAAATAAGATGTGTCAATGGTGGTCCAGTGCTTAGTCTGGTATTCGGGATTGGGGTTTGGTTTGCCGTCAATGGTTTTAACCACATGTGGTGTAACCCAATAACCACGGTTGGCCACGGCTGCTGTGGCGTTCGCCATTTGCAAAGGAGTGATACCAAGTTCTCCTTGTCCGATACCCAATGATATTGTTGTGGTAGCCTGCCAGCGGTAGCGGCCATAAATTTTATCGTAATATTCTGAAGTAGGCAATAAGCCTCCTCCTTCACCATACAAATCTACTCCCAGCTTTTTACCCAAACCAAAACTGGCCATGTGTTTATGGAAATTTTTATAAGCCATCTCCGCTTTAGGATAACGGGGGTTGTTTACAACACTGCGGTATACCTGACAAAAATAGGCATTACACGAAACTGCAATGGCTCCACGGAGTTGAAGGGGAGAGGAGTGAGGATGACAACCCACAAACATATAACCACGGTGGCAGGCATAGGTTGTGGTAGGTGTGAGTACACGCTCTTGTTGTCCGGTTAGTGCCATCAGAACTTTAAAGATAGAACCCGGAGGATAAGGTGCTGCCAGCGGACGGTTAAAGAGTGGTTTGGATGGATTGCGCAACAATTTCATATAGTTGTTGCCCCGCTCGCGGCCCACAAATAAGTTTGGATCGTAAGTTGGACTGGCCACCAGGGCCAGAATTTCTCCGGTTGCCGGTTCAATGGCTACCACACTTCCGATTTTATTTTTTAGCAATTGCTCGCCTAAAGACTGCAAGGTATGATCGATACTCAGTTCAATATTTTGTCCGGCAACGGCTGCCGTATCAAACAATCCGTCTTTGTAACGTCCCTGAGTTCTGTTTTTCGAATCTACCAAAACATAGGAGATCCCTTTTTGCCCGCGCAATACTTCTTCATAAGATCTTTCAACCCCGCTGATACCGATGAAATCCCCCATGCGGTAATATTCCCTGCTTTTTTCAATATCACGGTCGGTAACCTCTCCGATATAACCCATCACGTGAGCGGCATCACTGAATTTATATTTACGGTCGGTGCGCACAATGGTGGTGAAACCCAGAAAGTCGAACATCTTCTCCTGAAAGGCCGCATACGTTTGAATGCTGAGCTGCTTTTCAAAAAGCTGCTCACGGTAGGGTGCATATCCTTTGCTGCGTTTCATTCTTTCGAAACGCTGAATAAATCCTTCGTAGGTGATGCCGAGCACACGGCAGAACTCAACAGTATCCAGGTTTTTAACCTGATCGGGAGTTACCATCAAATCATAAATAGCATCGTTGTATACCAGGAGTTCTCCGTTGCGGTCGTAGATCAATCCGCGGGCCGGGTAAATGGTTTGTTCTTGTAATACGTTGTCTTGGGCAGAACGCAGGTACGAATCATCAAACAACTGTAAAAAAGCAAGCCGGATGATATACACAATTGCCAGCGACAGAAAGATGGCAATGAGCATATTTCGTTTTCCTACACTATCCATTTGATTTTTGTGTTCTGAAAAATAACAATTGCCCTACAATAATCAGCAGCAATGTTACCAACGTGCTGAGTATTGCACGCGACAGGGTAGCAAAGAACTCTTGGAAGCCGTATATCTCCAGAAAAAACAAGAGTGTGTGATGTAAGAAGATCATCACAAATCCATATACCGTAAACCAAACAATCCCTTTTTGCGACAAAGAAGGAACAATTCTGCCTTCCATATCTTCTTTGGTAGTGGTGGCTTTAAGGTAATGTATACGCATATAGCCCATGGCATTGCAGGCTGCAATATGCAACCCTGGTGTGCTCGAAAAGGCATCAATAACGGCTCCTGTTAAAAAGGAGATGACTACCACCTGCCAGGGTTTGGTACTTACCGGCAGCAATAAAATAAATACCACATATACATAAGGGTTGATATAGCTGCTCAGCTCAATATTATTGATGAGCAAAAGCTGCAACAGTATAATGCCTGCGAATTTTGCGATATAGGATAACAGATCAAGTATCACTTGTTTACGATGGTTGCTTCGAGTTGTTGTTGTTCCTGTTTCATCAGGTTACGGATTACATATACTGTTGATACCGTAGAAAAATCTGTATTAAGCTCCACTTTGATGGTGTGAAAATTATCACCGGCATCAAGAGTATGCGAATATATTCTGCCAATCGGAATCCCTTCGGGGAAGATAGTTGAAAAGTTACTGGTAATGATAACGTCATTGGTCATCAACGGGACATGTTTGTTGACATCACGCAGGGCCGCGAAATGCGGATCGTCACCTTCCCATACCAGCGAACCAAAGGCTCCGTTCTTCTCAATCTTGGCGCTGATTTTACAATTATTGTTCAGCAGCGAAAGCACTGTGCAATAATGATCCGATGCATTCATCACAATTCCAACAATTCCGTTTTCACTAATCACACCCATTTCTGGACCGATACCATGCAAACGCCCACGGTTAAGCGTGATGTAATTGTTGCGTTTGGTTACCGAGTTGCTTACCACCTGAGCCGGAATATACTCGTATTGTTGTTTGTAAGCTGTATCGTTTACCTGTACAGGGGTGAAGTTGTTTTTGTAATACGATGTAATAAGCTGTGAGTGCAGGCGGGCGTTTTCAACCTGCAAACTATCGTTTACCTTGCGCAGGTAAAAATACTCACGGGTATTGCTTACAGCGGTATAATAGGAACTGGTGATTCCGGTTGTATAATTAACGAAGCTTGCTTTTTGGTAATGGTTAAACCTGTAGATGACAACAAATGCAGCTACTTCCAGTATAAAAAACAGGAAGAATACATAATACTTATAAATAAAGAATATGAGGTTGCGCATCGTTTATAAATCCGAATAATGAAATTCGAAATTCGAAATCAGAAGAAGTTCTTTTTTCGAATTTCGATATTTGAATTTCGTGCTTTTCTTATGTCATTAAGAATTTAAAATTCTTCAGATTCTTGAGCGCCATTCCGGTACCACGAACTACAGCTCTCAGCGGATCATCGGCCACGTGAACAGGCAGTTTTGTTTTTTGTGAGATACGTTTATCCAATCCGCGTAACAATGCTCCTCCTCCGGTGAGGTACAATCCGGTTGAATAAATATCGGCCGACAACTCAGGTGGTGTCAGTTCCAATGCGCGCAATACAGCTTCTTCAATTTTTGAAATTGATTTATCGAGCGCAGCAGCAATCTCGCCATACGATACGGTGATTTGTTTTGGAATACCTGTCATCAAATCTCTTCCGTTAACCGCAAAATCAGGTGGAGGATTTTCCAATTCGGTTTGAGCAGCACCTACTTCAATTTTGATACGCTCAGCAGTACGCTCACCCACCAGCAGGTTGTGTTGTCTGCGCATATAATCCAGAATATCTTCGGTGAACTCATCACCCGCAACACGGATGGATTGGTCACATACAATACCCGCAAGGGCTATTACCGCAATTTCGGTGGTTCCCCCTCCGATATCGATGATCATATTTCCCATCGGCTCAAACACATCAATACCAATACCGATAGCAGCAGCCATCGGCTCATGTATCAAATAAACCTCCTTGGCTCCGGCACGCTCCGCACTATCCTTTACAGCACGTTTTTCCACTTCGGTAATACCCGATGGAATACAAATCACCATACGCTGTTGTGGTTTGATGAGTTTGTTGGTTTGCTGGATCATGGCAATCATGCCACGTATCATGTGCTCGGCAGCGTTAAAGTCGGCAATTACACCATCCTTTAACGGACGAATGGTTTTGATGTCTTCGTGTGCTTTACCGTGCATTTGCTGGGCCTGGCTGCCCACGGCAATTACATTGCCGGTTCTCCGGTTGATAGCGATGATGGATGGTTCATCTACTACTACCTGATCTTTGTGTATAATCAGCGTATTGGCTGTTCCAAGGTCGATAGCTAAATCCTGCGTGAGGAAACTAAACATTCCCATTTTGTCGTTCTCGTTTTTTTAAGTGGTTTTTACTACCCGCAAAGTATAGTATAATATTTAAAATTCCGCTGCGCTTTTTTTCGCAAGATGTGGATACTGTTTTTAGGCACTTTGATGCCGAATTCTTTTGTACACGAAGACACAAAAAAGGAAGAAAGATTGAAGCCCACGAATGAAATGCCGCAAGACTCGGCCTTCGTGTTCTTTGGTGTTAATTCTTTTGTGCCTTTGTGTACAGTATTTTAATGTTTAAAGTGGCGGGTTCCGGTAAAGTACATGGCTATTCCATTGGCGTTGCAATAGCTGATGCTTTGGTCGTCTTTAATAGAACCACCGGGCTGTATCACCGATTTGATTCCAACGTTGCCGGCAATCTCCACGCAATCAGGGAAGGGGAAAAATGCATCGCTGCTCATCACTGCTCCGTTCAAATCAAATTCAAACGCTTGTGCTTTGGCGATGGCTTGTTTCAGGGCGTCTACACGTGATGTTTGTCCGCAGCCGATACCCAGTAACTTACCGCCTTTGGCCAATACAATGGTATTCGATTTAGTGTGCTTTACAATTTTATCTGCAAACAACATATCGTTCAATGTGGCGTCAGTAGCAGCGGTTTGGGTTACCAGCGTCAGGTTTTCTTTGGTCAGAATCACTTCGTTTTTATCCTGCTCTACCACACCATTCAACAAGCTGCGGTATTGCTTGCCACCCGGCAAGGTGCCATTGAGTTGCAAGAGCACACGGTTCTTTTTCGATTGCAGAATGGAAAGGGCGTTGCCTTCGTATCCCGGAGCAATCAATACTTCCATGAATATTTTATCAATTTCGGTTGCGGTAGCTTCGTCAATCGGGCGGTTGGCCACAATCACACCTCCAAAGGCTGATACCGGATCACCCGATAAGGCATCGGTCCAAGCCTCCAGGATGGTAGCTCGCGAAGCCACTCCGCAAGGATTGTTGTGTTTGATGATGGCTACGGTTGGTTCTGTAAAATCACCAATCAAATTGAGGGAAGCATCAATATCCAGCAAGTTATTGTACGAAAGTTCCTTGCCGTGTTTTTGGGTGAGTAACTCGTTGAGGTTGCCGTAAAACACTCCTTTTTGGTGAGGGTTTTCTCCATAACGCAATACTTTGGCAGGCTCAACACTGGCTTTAAAAGCGGTAGTCGTTTCCTTGTCGAAGTATTGGAAAATTTTTCCATCGTAGTCAGAGGTAACATGAAACGCTTTGGTGGCAAAACGTCTGCGTTGTTCAACCGAGGTTTCTCCGTTTTGTTGCAACAGGGTTTCGGCCAGAGTCGGACAATCATTTTTATCGCAAACGATAACGGTATCGTTAAAGTTTTTGGCAGCGGCACGGATCAACGAAACGCCACCGATATCAATCTTTTCAATGATCTTCGCTTCTTCCGAAGTTGATTTCACTGTTTCTTCAAACGGATACAAATCCACAACCACGAGGTCAAAAAACGGAATCTCAAATTCTTTTACTTCTTTTTGATCCTGCTCGTTGGCTCTGCGCGCAAGGATTCCTCCGAAAACTTTTGGGTGAAGGGTTTTTACACGTCCGCCCAAAATGCTCGGGTAACCCGTCAACTCTTCCACAGCAAAAACTTTAATGCCCAGCTTTTCGATAAATTCCTGGGTTCCTCCGGTCGAATAAATATTCACTCCAAGTTGATTAAGTGCCTTAGCCAAAGGCTCCAAACCATCTTTGTAAAATACGGAAATAAGGGCGTTGCTGATTTTTTTAGGTTGCTGCATGTAATGGGAGATTTAAAAGTGGCGCGAAAATAACGTAAGATTTTGGGAATCGGGAATGTAAACAGAGAAAAATTGATGATTTATATTCCATATTGAAGCCTTGTTGAAACAATGCCGATTGGTGGGGAAGCAGAAAAACTGTAATTTGCTTCAGCGTAGGCCAGTATTGGCTTATTGAAACAAACCTAAAATACCCGCGAATATGAAAATTGCGAAAAGAATTTTACTCGGCTTGCTTATTCTGCTTGCTTCACTGGAAGGTCTGTTGCTGGCTACCGGAAACGGCTATGTAAATAAGGTGCTGTCCATGACCATCTTCAGTGGCAAAACCGGACCTGATATTGACGAGTTGCACAATTTTCCATACCACGAAGTTTCGAACGCTGTTCCGCAACTCTGGCCGGTTTCGGACCGTTACAACAAGCCTGTTATTGCCGACAATCTGATGGCTGATTTTATCAAACACCAAACCGTTGGATTTTTAGTAGTGCAACATGACAGCTTGCTGTACGAACAATACTGGGAAGGTATGGACGAACATTCGGTTGTCAATTCCTTTTCGATGGCCAAATCCATTAACTCAATATTAATCGGTGTTGCGTTGAAGGAAGGATTGATTAAAAGTTTAGATGAACCCGTATCCAATTATATATCCGAGTATCGTGAAGGTGGGCGGATGGGTATCACCATTCGTCATTTGCTCACCATGAGCAGCGGGATTGATTTTAAGGAAGAATATGCCAGTCCGTTTGCCTGGCCTGCCGAGGCTTATTACGGCAAAGATGTAAACGCCCTGACATTGCGTGCCAAACCTGCCGAAGCGCCCGGAAAAACATGGAACTATAAAGGTGGCGATTCGCAATTGCTGGGTATCATTTTGAAAAAGGTAACCGGAAAACCGGTGGCTGAATATGCATCCGAAAAACTATGGAAACCCATTGGAGCAGAGGATAAAGCCTTTTGGAGTACTGATGATATGGGCATGGAAAAGGTGAGTTGTTGCTTTTATACCACTGCCCGTGATTATGCCAAAATTGCCCGCTTGTATTTGAACAAAGGGTATTGCAACGGAGTGCAAATTGTGGATTCGGCTTACGTCAACAATTCAATCACCATGGCCGATTTGAAGGATTACGATACAGGTGAAAAAATTGATAAATATGGCTACCAGTGGTGGCTCATGAATTACCAAAACCACGCTATCTTTTATATGCGGGGCATCCGCGGACAATATGTATTTGCCATTCCCGACCTCAATATGATTGTGGTGAGGTTGGGTCATAAACGTGCCCCTAAGGTGGGCGATGACTTGCCGGCTGATATTTTTACCTACCTCGATGCGGCTTTTGCAATGAACTGATTTTTAGGTTAAATTTGAAAGAGTAATACGAGCAACGATGTCGACCACCGAACTGAAACAGCTAATCATTCAATCATTGCAGGACGCAAATGATATTGAAGCCATGCAACACGTGCAAGAGTTGATGGATGAGTTGAAGATAGAGTTGAATAAGGATTCTATGAAGCCATTAACTGTAGAGGAATATGAGGCTCGCATACAAGCAGGTATCGACAGCATAAAATCAGGACGTGTTCACACTCAGGAAGAAGTTAAGAGCAGACTCAATAAAATAATGGGTCGGTAGAATGAGGTTGGAGGTTATCTATTCAACTGAGGCACTTGAGGATTTTAGTGCGATTCTGAGTTATTATACCACCTTCATTTCCTATACAATTGCAGAAAATATTGAAACAGGTATCCTAAGCCATATCTCCTTAATCTCCGAAAACCCGGGCATTGGACACAACGATAGGTTCACCAAGCGTGCGGATTATTTTGTCTTCGTTTCCGTGAACTATAAAATTGTTTATCTAGTTGAATCTGATAAGGTCTATATCATCCGCATATTCGACTCCCGCCAAGATCCCTCAAAACTTAATCCGTAGTATTTAATAGCCGTTTGTGTATTTTCGCCACCTGTTTTAGTTATGAGGTTGATGTGCTGTTGGCTTATGCCAGCGACCATAAATAACCCATTAACTGAATAACGAATAACGACTCAAAATGGCAGTACAAAAACCAACCATTCCTAAAGGCACCCGCGATTTCGGTCCGGCCGAAGTGCAAAAACGCAAGTATATTCTACATACCATCGAAACGGTGTTCAAAAAATATGGTTTCATGCCCATTGAAACACCCACCATGGAAAACCTCTCAACACTTGAAGGGAAGTATGGAGACGAAGGAGATAAGTTATTGTTCCGTGTACTGAACAGTGGTGATGCTTTTAAAGATATCAAAGAGAAAAATGGGAACGAAACAATTTCGAATTTCGAATTTCGAATTTCGAATTTTTCGGAGAAAGGTCTCCGCTACGACCTGACCGTTCCCTTTGCCCGTTATGTTGTAATGAACAAAAACGAAATTTCGTTTCCATTTAAACGTTACCAAATGCAACCTGTATGGCGTGCCGATAGGCCCCAAAAAGGCCGCTACCGCGAGTTTTGGCAATGTGATGCTGATGTGGTTGGAAGTGATAGTTTGCTCAATGAGTTGGACTTGATTCAGATTTACGATGAAGCGTTCAGGAATTTGGGAATAAAGAATTACGAATTGAGAGTGAACAACCGCAAGGTGTTGGCCGGAATTGCAGAGGTTGTCAAATCAATTGATGTGATGAGCACTATTGCCGTGGCCATTGATAAGCTGGACAAGATTGGGGAAGAAGGTGTACGCAAGGAGCTGTCGGAACAAGGGTTTTCAACAGATGAACTCAACCGTTTGTTTGATATTATTTGCATCAAAGGTGAAAATGAAGTTATTCTTAATCAACTCAAATCAAAACTACAAACATCAACAGAAGGGTTAACAGGAATTGGAGAGTTGGAGTTTGTTCTAAAATCGTTGGGGTCGCTGAGCGGAGTCGAAGCGCAACCCATCAACATCAAACTAGATTTCAGTTTAGCACGAGGATTAAGCTACTACACCGGCTGCATCTTCGAAGTCGTATCAACCGAAGGTTCGCTCAAATCAAGCATTGGCGGTGGCGGACGGTACGATAACCTCACCGGCATTTTTGGTTTGCCCAATGTTTCGGGTGTGGGAATTAGCTTTGGTTTAGATAGGATTTACGATGTGATGGACGAGCTCAGATTATTTCCACAAGGCTTGAATGCAACTTCAACCAAAGTATTGATTTGTGCATTTGAAGAAGAAACACAACTGCGTGCATTAGGCATTCTTAAACAATTGCGCGATACTCAAATTGAATCCGAGTTGTATCCCGAATTACCCCAATCGAAAAAGGAAAAAGAAAACCCGATGCAAAAACCTATGAACTATGCCGATGCGTTGAAAATTCCATTCCGACTTATTATCAAAAACGACTCAATGGTTTTAAAAGATATAGACGGAAAGGTTATTCCTGTAAACACCATTGACGAAATCATCAATCATATAAAATAAAATTTCCATTTATAAACTTTGCGCTCTCAGCGCCTCTGCGTTCAATTATTATGACAATATTTCAAATAAATTCAACACTTACATTAGCTGATATTTCTTCCATCATCAAGGAGAAAAAACATATCGCCTTATCAGCCGAAGCCAGACAACGTATTGCTGATTGCCGTGCTTACCTCGACAAAAAGATGGAAGCCAAAGATGCTGTGTTTTATGGCATCAATACCGGTTTTGGTTCGTTGTGCAATACCCAGATTTCATCCGATGAGTTAGAGTTATTGCAATACAATTTATTGCGCTCACATGCCTGTGGAACCGGGGATTATGTTCCTCAGGAAATTGTGAAACTGATGTTATTGCTCAAAGTACAATCCTTGAGTTATGGCAACAGCGGAGTGCAGGTAGAAACGGTTGAACGTTTGATTGAATTCTTCAACAACGATATTTTGCCTGTGGTGTATGAGCAGGGTTCACTGGGTGCTTCGGGCGATTTGGCTCCGTTGGCTCATTTGTGTTTGCCTTTGTTTGGTGAGGGGAAATATTGGAGGTTAGAAGATGGAAGTTGGAGGATAGAGGATGCTTCAACCATCAAATTGCAACCCATTAAATTAAAATCAAAAGAAGGTTTAGCTTTGATCAATGGTACACAGTTTATGCTGAGTTATTCGGTATGGTGTGTACTCAAGGCACAACAATTATTGAAACATGCGGATTCAATTGCTGCTATTTCAATCGATGCGTTTGATGCTAAACTGGAACCATTTTCACCACAATTACATGCTGTTCGTCCCCATGCCGGACAAATTCAAACAGCTTTGAATATCCGCACCTTATTGGCCGATAGCGAAATTTGCAAACAGGCAAAAGTACAGGTTCAGGACCCATACGCGTTCCGCTGCATTCCGCAGGTACACGGAGCCAGCAAAGATTCGGTACAGTATATTTCAACCGTTGTATCCACCGAAATGAATTCGGTGACCGATAACCCGAATATTTTTGTGGAGGATGATCTCATCTTGTCGGGAGGAAATTTCCATGGGCAACCGCTTGCGCTGGTATTGGATTTTCTGGCTATCGCCATTGCAGAATTGGGTAGCATTTCGGAACGCAGAACCTACCAGTTGATTTCAGGTTTACGCGGCTTGCCTCCCTTTTTGGCCACAGATGCCGGTTTAAATTCGGGTATGATGATTCCGCAGTATACGGCTGCATCTATTGTAAGCCAGAGCAAACAACTGTGTACGCCCGCTTCGGTTGACAGTATTGTGAGCAGCAACGGACAGGAAGACCATGTGAGCATGGGAGCCAACGCGGCCACCAAATGTTTGCGCGTGATGAAAAATACGGAGCGTGTTTTAGCTATCGAATTGCTGAATGCGACACAGGCATTGGAGTTCAGACGTCCAATGAAAAGTTCAACAGCAGTTGAAACAATGGTGAGCAGCTACCGCAAGGTGGTAACGTTTGTAGATAAAGACCGTTTCCTGCACAACGATATTCAGGCATCGGTTGAGTTTTTGCAGGCAAATTAGTTTATAAGATTTTATGCAGAGAGCTAGAGGAAGACTCCCGCAGATTGCGCTGATGCCCGCAGATAAAGTGACCCGGAATTTTCCATTGATTTCTACAGAGTCCAATACCAAATTTTGCATCCAGCCTCCGGAGGGGCGAAATCTTGTATTCGTATTGGTTAGCGCGATGGTGTAATATAAAACACGATTAGACACGAATTGTCCAGAGTGCTTGGGCGCGTCAACAGTTTGTTTTCAGTCACAGGTCACAAATTGGACGATTTTGCTGAAGTTGTCTGCACAAATCTGTGGCGTTTATGCCGGCCTCAATGGATTGGTTAGTTACGTTAATTATCCCTTAGGAGTTCTGGATTTTTTTCGTTTTCTTCGGTAGAATCATTTCTACTCCAATTAAACTATGATGCACTTTTTTGAAACAATGGAACCGATGCAAAAGCTGTTTTGGTTTATTGCCATTCCGGCTTCTTTGTTCTTTTTATTTCAAACCATTATGACCTTCATCGGTATGGATGCTGCTGATGGTGTGGATGCCGATTTTGACGGGAATCTGCAGGGAGGAGATGCCCCGTTCCAATTATTCTCTTTGCGCAATCTGGTGAACTTTTTGCTGGGTGTGGGTTGGGCGGGTATCGCATTTTACGGAACCATTGATAACAAAACACTCCTCTCCCTTATCGCCCTGCTAACCGGTGTATCCTTTGTTGGGTTGTTCTTCTTTATGATGAGGCAAATACAGGGGTTGGCAGAAAACAATACCTTTTCCATACAGGATACCATTAACCTTACCGGGCAGGTTTATCTGGGCATACCTCCAAACAAAAGTGGTAAGGGAAAAGTGCAGATCAGCGCCAAAGGTTCATCTCATGAACTGGATGCCATCACCGGCAGTGAACACAAACTTGAAACAGGTACCATGATACGGGTGGTATCAATCGAAAATAATTTATTAATTGTAGAAAAAATATAACACAAACCTATGAGCCCGTTAATTCTTCTTGTTGTTGCTGCTGTTGTGGCATTTGTGACCATTTCAGCGTTGATTTCGCGTTACAAACGTTGTCCGTCCGATAAAATTTTGGTTGTATATGGCCGTACAGGCGGAACATCGGCAAAATGTATTCATGGCGGTGGCGCGTTCATCTGGCCGGTTATTCAGGATTATGCTTACCTCGATCTGAAACCGATTTCGATTGAGGCCAACCTGACCAATGCCCTGAGCCGTCAGAATATCCGTGTGGATGTTCCATGCCGTTTTACCATTGCCATTTCGACCGAGGCCGACAGTATGAACAATGCTGCCGAACGGTTATTGGGTCTGGCACAAAGTGAAATTCAGGAGTTGTCGAAAGATATTTTGTTTGGTCAGTTACGTTTGGTAATCGCCACTATGATGATCGAAGAGATCAATTCGGACCGGGATAAATTTCTGGAAAATATCTCCATTAACGTTGACAACGAACTGAAAAAAATCGGTTTGAAACTCATCAACGTAAACGTTACGGATATCAAAGATGAGTCGGGATATATTGAGGCGTTGGGTAAAGAAGCGGCAGCAAAAGCCATTAACGAGGCGAAAATCAGCGTAGCCGAGCAGGAAAAAATTGGAGAAACGGGAAAGGCCCTGGCCGACCGTGAGCGCGATACCCAGATTGCGGAAACACACAGAGACCGCGATGTGAAAATTGCCATTACACAAAAGGATAGAGAAATCAGTATTGCATCGGCTTCCAAGGATGAGAATATCGGGAAAGCTGAAGCCGAACGTGATACCCGCGTTAAAATTTCGGAAGCCAATGCCGTTGCGGTAAAAGGAGAGAACGAAGCCAAAATCGCGATTGCAAACTCGGAGGCATTGAGAAGGGAAAAAGAAGCCGAATCCATGCGCATCGCGATTTCGGCTGAGAAGGTTCAACAGGCAAAGGCTTTGGAAGAGGCTTATCTGGCCGAACAAAAAGCGGAGCTGGCACGTTCGGAACGGGAACGCTCAACCCAAATTGCCAATGTGGTTATTCCGGCAGAAATCGCTAAGCAACGAGCCATTATTGAAGCTCAGGCCGATGCCGAACGTATACGTGAAAACGCAAAAGGAGAGGCTGATGCCATCTATGCTAAAATGGAAGCCGAAGCAAAAGGGTTATTTGAGATACTGACCAAACAGGCTCAGGGATATGAACAGGTTGTAAAAGCTGCGGGAGGAGATCCTACAAAAGCATTCCAGTTATTGTTAATTGAAAAATTGCCGGAACTTGTTAAAACACAGGTTGAAGCCGTTAAGAATATCAAGATCGATAAAATTACGGTATGGGATAGTGGCAATGGAGGCAATGAGAACGGAAATGGTTCAACCGCAAATTTTGTTTCGGGTATGATGAAAACGGTTCCTCCGTTGAACGACCTGTTTAATATGGCAGGATTGAACCTGCCAACATATTTAAAAGGGAATGATGCAACCCATACTTCAGGAGATCAGCCTGATAAAAAAGAGGAACAATCGTAAACCAATGTTCCGCAATGTTGCCTGTTAGTGGCAGTTTTTTTGTCAGGTCAGTAGCCAATCTATAACGTTCAGTTTTTGAATCCCGCCTATGCTGGTATTATCAAAATCGAGAGTCAGAAGGTATTTCGGGTAATTGTCTTTGATGTTGCTAAGTGCTGAAATTTCCCTTTTATATGTTTTTTCGTTATTAACGGTAAATGCCACCTGATAATATTCTCTTTCGTTATTGGGCTTTTGCACTACAAAATCAATTTCCTTATCGTTGTTTTTTCCTGCATACACTTTTCCGCCACGTCTTAAAAGCTCAAAATACACTACATTTTCGAGCTTGTGTCCCAAATCGGCATCGTATTTATTGGTTGCCGTGATATTTCTCAAACCCAAGTCCACCACATAATATTTTTCGTTGGTGGTAAGCAATTCTTTACTCTTAATGTCGTAGCGTGGGGCAGGGTATAGAATGTAGGATTTGGTCAGGAAATCTAAGTATTTAATAATGGTGTTGTGCGATATTTTTTTCTGTGATTTTTTGTTGAGCTCTGTTGCGATATTGGTTGGTGAGATAAAAGAACCCACTGAGTCGAACACAAAGCTGACGACACGATGCAGGTTGTGTACGTTCCGCAGTTTGTAACGTTGTGCAATATCTTTGATGATAACCGTATCGTAAATGGATTGCAGGTAATCGTTTGCCAGATTTTCGTAGTTTTGAGCAAGGGTAACCGCTTCGGGAAAACTGCTTGCATTGATGTATTGACGAAAAAGACGGTCAGTATTTTTCTCTTCTTTGTACGCCAAAGCATATTCACGAAAAGAATAAGGCTGTATGTTTATGGATATATATCTGCCTGTCAAAAGTGTAGCCAGTTCACTGCTCAATAAATAAGCGTTTGAACCTGTAACGTACAAGTCAATGTGTTTTTTGGTAAACAGGCTGTTGATGAGCTTTTCAAAATCATTTACTAACTGTACTTCGTCCAGAAAAACGTAATGCTTCTTGTCGGTTTTTACAGTTTTTATGATTTCGTCATATAGCGTAACCCAATCGGTCAAGTGCAGATTCTCTCTTTCTTCAAAATTCAGGAAAATGATATTTCGGGAAGAAACACCGCTTGCCTTTAACTCATTTTTAAAGGCTTCCAAAAGTGTTGATTTACCGCAACGCCTGATACCTGTAATCACTTTGATTACATTCTGGTCTTTGAGTTGACGCAACTTCTGCAAATAGGTTTCCCTTGTTATCATTTCCTTTTGTTTGTTATAAAGGCAATTCTTATTGACGAAAAATTAAAATAATTGTATTTTTCGTCAATAATTAAAGTGTGCTAAGTTTCTATGACCGCTGTCGGTTTGTGAAAAATGGGAAAATTTACCGAATTGGAAATAAAGCAAAGTTCATTCGCTTTTTTGTGCAGTTGGTTTGCTTTGTAAATCACAGAATGTTCCGTAACGGTTACAACAGGATTTAAAGTTACTTTCGTAAAATGTCCGCCATCGTTTGGGGTTTCGGTTATTGTTCCTGTCGCATTATCTCTGTAATCTGTAACGATAATACCTGCTTCACTGCACAAATGCAGATACCAAAGCATATGGCACGCTGACAAAGAAGAAAGTAAAAGGTATTCGGGATTGTGTTTTGTCTTGTCGCAACGAAATGCAGGGTGTGAAGAGCATAAAATGTCCTGTTTACCGTCAATCGTTATGGGAGGGTAGTATGCGTAACAAATCATACTTTTTCAATGGGCCGGGAAATTTCTGATGTTTACCGGCCGGCAGTTTTTCAGATTTTTTCCAATTCAATAAAAAGCTCTCTGCCGGCTCTGGGTGTAATAGAATTAAGGGCTGGGGACATTTGTTTGATGATAAAAAACGGTTTAAAATAAGATTCATATTCAGCCAAACTGCCTCCAAACGGAGGCCCTTCTTCGGTGAGCGGGAAATTAAACAGTAAACCCGCTAAAACACCACCTTCTCCCAACAATTGAAACATGTGTTTAGCGTAGGCTGCCCGCAATGAAGGATGGATGGCGCAAAAGAAGGTTTGTTCAAGTATCAGGTCGAATGAATCGTTGAAGGTAAAAAAATCACCACATATAATATTGAGTACTCCTTTATGGATGTAAGGTTTAAATCGATCTGTAATTTGCTCAACAACCAAGGGTGCAATATCAATCAGCGTTACGTTTGTAAAACCGGTCTGCAGTAAATATTCCGCCTCGTAAGCATTGCCACATCCCGGAATCAGGATTCTTTGATTTTTGTCGTGCAACCTGTCAATATACCCTTTTATGGGTGTGGAGGGATAGCCAATATCCCAGCCGGTTTGGGCTTCGGCATAACGCTGGTTCCAAAACTGCCGGTCGAGGTTTTTCATAACTGAAAATTTATGTGTAATGCTTTGGAAAAAATACGGTAAACTTGCGGCAAATTAACACTTTACACACATGAAATTTTTCTTAGACACAGCAAACCTGAACCAAATTCGTGAAGCAAACGACTTGGGCATTTTGGATGGTGTAACCACCAATCCTTCATTAATGGCAAAAGAAGGCATTAAAGGTCAGGATAACGTGATGAAACACTACAAAACCATTTGCGAAATTGTAAAAGGTGATGTAAGTGCAGAGGTAATCTCAACCGATTTTGAAGGTATGATTCGCGAAGGTGAAAACCTGGCTGCTTTGGATGAGAATATTGTGGTGAAAATTCCGATGATTAAAGATGGTGTGAAAGCAATCAAACACCTGACCTCAATGGGTATCAAAACCAACTGTACATTGGTGTTCTCGGCCGGACAAGCGTTATTGGCTGCCAAAGCAGGAGCAACCTATGTTTCACCATTCATTGGCCGTTTGGATGATATTTCACAAGACGGTATGGTATTGATCGCAGAAATTGCTCAGATATACGGAGTACAAGGTTTCCAAACCCAAATCTTGGCGGCTTCTATCCGCAATCCTTTGCATATTATCAAGTCGGCTCAAATGGGTGCTCAGGTGGCCACTTGCGGATTGGATACCATTCTTCAGTTGCTCAAACATCCGCTTACGGATAGCGGGCTTGAGAAATTCCTTGCCGACCACGCGAAAGCAAACGCATAACAACGAAAACCACCGCCACGCGGTGGTTTTTTTATGCCTGTAATTTTTTGAAAGATACAGAAACACGGAGGGTCACGTCCGTTGACTTGCTTTCATATTCAAAGAACTTCACCATTGTTTATAGCCTCCGGAGGAGGCAGACTTTGATAAAATACCAACGAAAAGCCAGAGGAGCGAAATCTTGTATTGTTATCCTGCATGAAACATGTGATTCTGCCGCGTTATGGCTTCGCAGAATAAGGAATTGCCCGCGACACGGAACGGTGTGAACTACAAATTGTGATCCGTGAACCTTTTTATTTCCCTGCCCATTTAGGAATGAGTCTGGCAAACTCCTGTTGAACAGCTTGGGTTTTATTCTGCGAATACCATGAGTACAATAATGTTTTAAAATCATTGTAAGCAATGGTTGGATTTTTTTTGTATTCCATCACCATATCCTGTGCATGTTTGGGGCGTGGCCCCCAGATGCCAATCTCTCTGAGCGTATCCGTTTCAAGGCAAATAAGCAATGGTATGGCTCGTCCGCCATTGGTGAGGTACTGGTCCATCAATGGAAGGTTCTCATCGCGCAGAACAAGTTTGATGTCAATCTTTCCTTTGGAAGCAATGCTGATGGCATGCATGATGGGAATGTTTTGTGCCGCATCACCGCACCAGGCTTCTGTTATAATCAACCAGGTCCAGCGTCTTTTTAAACTATTCAAGGCAGTCATCAACTCCTCACTCAAAACAGTGGTTTTATTAATGCGTTCCATGCGGTGAAAATTGAGTTTGGTATACTCCACCAAACCGGCAGCCTGATTGGGTCCTGTTGTTTTTCCTTCTTTCAGCAAATCATTCATCAATGCCATATACGTAGTATAACTCATGGCCTTGTTCAGGTAGGGTTCGAAGGAAAGTGCTTTGGTTGACATAAGGCCTAAATTATAGATACTAAGTTAGGAAGTTAGTTGAGTAAAAAGCAATAGTGAAAAAATATTTAAAGCAGTCTACCTATGGCCTCAAACTTCTCAAATACTTTTTCGGTATGCGGAGCGTCCTTGAGTTCATCGGTTAAATCCTGCCCGGCCCAATGTTCATAGTGTTTGCCGTTACGCCACAACCGGCTGTCAGATACATCATAAATGATACCTTTAAACGCCACCCAAACCTCGGGTTTGTCTTGTCCGTTGCGGAGGGCTAATTGAGATTTAGAATACAGTGGAAGTTCCATGAATGGGAGTCGGCAGTTTAGGCGGTCGGCAGTCTGCGGTTGGTTAGAGGTTGATTGAGCCTTGAGAGTTTATTAGTTGGCATTGGTAGTCGGCAGCTTTAAATGACTTTTCGCAAAGCTTGTATTGACTTTATCAGAGAGTTGAGTTTTTCGTAAAAGTAAGCAAACTGCTTTTCATCGATATAGGGTCTGTTTCTTACTAAATATAAACTGTCTATCAGGATATTGTCAATCCCCTCCCTGCTTCTAGCCCTAAAGGGAATTCCGCGCACAAGTCTTTTAGAAAGTGTGCGGTTGGTCCCCGCCAGGGGCAGGGGTGCGCGAGGGCAAGTTGACATCTCTCCGATAGATTAAATATAAACAACCAACTTCTTCTATTCCTGAGCGCAAAGAATACCCAAGGAACTTTTTGAATTCTGCATTTGATTGTCCGGTGGAACCCTCGGCAATATTGAGCGAGATCGAATCGGCAGCTCTTTTCATCTGAGAGGTGAGAACGAATAACTCTTGTCAACTCATTAATCTCACCTGATAGTTGGACAGCATCCTGCCAAACTCTTAAGTCTTCAAATTTCATTTTGGTGTTTCATTAGGCTGTTCAAATATACTTGAAATGCCTTTCAAACGAAATGCTTAACTGTCGACTTATTAGCTGCGGACAGCTCCTCCGCTGACTTTTCTTTCTCACAGAAGTCTTTGCACCGCTGACTGCCGCCCGCATAACCGCTGACCTCTTACTGAACTATCTTCTGCGCTACCAAATACTCCGCAATTTGCACGGCATTAGTCGCTGCTCCTTTGCGCAGGTTATCGGCCACAATCCACATGTTCAGTGCGTTTGGTTGTGATTCATCTCTGCGGATACGTCCTACAAAAACTTCATCCCTGCCATCAGCGTCAATCAGTGGCATCGGGTATTCAAAGTTGGCAATATTGTCTTTCACAATCACTCCGGGAGTTTGGGTAATCAGGTCAATTACTTCCGAAAGGTCGAATGCTTTGTTGCATTCAATATTGATGCTTTCGCTATGCCCGCCCATCACAGGAATGCGAACACAGGTAGCAGTCAATAATACCGATTCATCGTGCAGAATTTTTTTTGTTTCGTTCACCATTTTCATTTCCTCTTTGGTGTATCCGTTGTCCATAAATACATCAATTTGCGGAATGGCATTTTTGTCGATTGGGTATTTATAGGCCATTTCGCCCTGAATACCCTTGCGTTCGTTCTCGAGTTGCTGAACGGCTTTAACGCCCGTTCCGGTAACACTTTGGTAAGTTGATACCACAACGCGTTTAATACCGAAAGCTTTGTGAATCGGACTCAGCACCAAAACCATCTGAATGGTTGAGCAGTTGGGGTTGGCAATAATTTTATCATCAGCCGTTAATACATCCGCGTTTACTTCGGGAACAATTAATTTTTTGCCGGGGTCCATGCGCCATGCCGAAGAATTATCGATCACAAACGTTCCGGCTTCGGCAAATTTCGGAGCCCATTCCAACGAAGTGCTGCCACCTGCCGAAAACAAAGCGATATGAGGTTTGGCCGCGATGGCTTGCTCCATGCTGTGTACGGTATAATCTTTACCCTTCCATGAAAGTTTTTTACCTACTGATTTTTCAGATGCAACGGGAATCAACTCGGTAACCGGGAAATTACGCTCGGCTAAAACTTTTAACATAACGGTGCCTACTAATCCTGTGGCGCCTACTACTGCTACTTTCATGTACGATATTCTAATTGAATGAGGTGCGAAAGTACGAAATTTAGGACATGAAATTTCGATGAACAAAATGCATTAAACAAAATGTTTAGTGGTTGGGCCTAAAGTAAACAGAACCTCGCTGTATTCTTGTCCATTGACAACAATGGACAAACGGTGCACTCCGGGATAATGTTTGCGGGTGGTTAAATCGGCAAAAGCATGAGTGCGTTTGATGGATAAAGTTTGTTTGGGCTGCAAAGTATACGTGCCAATCTGAAATATTTTGCCTGAGGGTTTTCCGTTGGCTTTTATAAAATAGATGCGGTATTCGAGCCGAATGGTGTGGGCTGTTTTCTCGTTTAACACGACCGAAAATGAAAAGTCAATCTTGTCGTTGATGCGGATATTTTTTTTGCTCAACTGCACATCACTCACTGTCGTTTTTATTTTGTGGTTGAGTCCGAAGCTTTGCAATGCCTCGGTATGCCCCTGTTTGAGCAGGCCCCGGGCTGCATGTTTTACAATGCGGTCGGTTTCGGGTGAAAGGCCTTTCCATTTGTTGATGATATCCAGCACCACTTCGGGATGGTCTTTTGAAATATCGTTGAGGTTATTGGCCACGCTTCTGCGCACATATTCGCTATCATCGTGTTTAAGCAATTCTAAAATGGGGAGTATGGCCGATGGATCTTTTTTGAATGCAGGTAAAGCCATAGCCCAGGGCAGGCGCGGACGAATACCTTCGCTTGCCAGCCTGCGCACATGGTGGTTCGGATGTTTGGCCCATTTGAGGTGCTGTTTCACCATTCGTTTTTCATGCCTGATGATGAAAGGACGAACGGCAAATTCGCTGCTGCTGTATTGTGTAAATAGCTCAAGCGCTGGAATGGAAATATCGGGTTCATCAAGTCCGTACACTTCCACAAAATCAGGAAATACAATAGCGATGAAACCCGTGAAATGATGCGCAATAGATGATAGAATTTCTATTTGTTGTGTGTAAGGAACCTGTAAATGCTGATTGATAGCGTGCGTAATATGGCGCATGCGCTGTTTAAGTTCACGGTTAGACCATTCGGCATCAAACACTGTTTGCAGAAATTTTTTTGAGTTGAATGCCTTATGCTGCTTATGCAGCAAATCGGCTAAGGTTTGCAGGAGTTGCGGTGTGTATAGATTTTTGAGAGGTTCAGCCATGGGAGAAAATTGAGATTGAAAACTAATCTAAATAACAAAGAAACAGTATATCAATTGCATTAAGCATTTTCCCTATTCCTTTTCTAAAGAAGCTCAATTAATGAATCAATAATTGGAAGTGATCTCAAAAATAGAACCCATGTCAGGTTGAGCCTGTCGAAACCTGCTTTTTCTACAAAATCAGCCTTCAACAAGCTCAGACTGACACCTGAAATGACTTTGAGATGGGTTATAGTTTAGTGGGTGTACTCTGCTTTGTGAATTTATTGTTCGGATATATACTCCTGAAATTCTGTTATAAAATCGGATAGATTCTGTTCAAAGGCCTCAGCTAAGTTGTTCACCCAATAAAGTGTTGGGGCCAATTCTCCTCTTTCAAGACGGGAAATATTTTGAAAGTTATTCCCTATTCGGTCTGATAGTTCAATTTGGGTGATTGAATGTTGCTGGCGTTTTCGCCTAACAAACTCACCAAAAACCTTATTGAACTTCTCTTTTTTCATACAAGACCAAAGTCTTGTATAAATAGATTTTGAAACTAACCGTTTACGGTTATATTTGCCAAAATATATCAAAAACATAATGAAGAAATTACTATTCTCAATTGCTGTTATGACAGTTGTGGCAACAAAAGGTCAATCAAATCAAATTGGTTTAAGTTTTATGAGTTCGATTCCTGTGGGGGCATTCGCGAGTACGAATAACGATCCCGGATTCGCTAAAACAGGAGCGAATTTTGAGATTTCTTATACAAGATTATTTAATGAAAAGTGGGGAGCTTCGGTTGCATTACGAGGCATGTCAAATCCATTTAATACTGATGAGTTTGTCAAACAAGAACAGGCAGCTCTTCCCGGAGTAGCTGTTTCTCTTAGTGATGCAAACTGGTCTGTGAGTTCATGGCTATTAGGAGGAGTATATAATATTAGCCTGTCAGACAAATTCACTTTACAACCTCAGGTTATGATTGGGTTTGCGGCAATTACATCACCAGAGTTAGCAGGTTCGTATATTTTTTCAGGTAGTGGGGCTACTTTTATACAAAAAAGTGCTTCAAGCGGTGGGTTTTGTTATGATTTAGGTGCAAAAATTAACTGGCATATCACTAAGAAATTCTATTTGAACTATGGATTAACCTTTTTTCATACATCAGGTTCATTTAGTGATGTTGCGACCACTGTTAACGGAATATCCGCAGGAACAACCAGTTTTAATCAAAACATAAGCAGCATTAATTCAGGATTAGGTCTTGGTTTTAGATTTTAATGCTTTTGTAATGGGTTGAATACGGTTTACCTGCAACAGGTGTGGGTGTGTGGAGCCAAAGAAGAGGCTTTTATCCGCAAGGGCAATCAGCAAATGAGGGTACGAGTTTGTGCATTGGGCAATTTGGTGTCTACACCGGAAAAAGGTTTGCTGGCTCCGGTGATTGAAGCGCAGAAAATCAACAGAACCCACTTAATGTGTCTTCAACTGTTTTTACTATAAGATTTACCTTAGGCCGGGCAAGTTGGCAATATTCTGATACTCAGTTAATAATATGTTTAGACTGGATACTGTGCTAATATTATAGGAACAGAGTATCAGGATATTGTCAACTAAACTTTCCCCAAAAAAATTTAATTCTGGAATTATCTTTATGGTTGCCTCAACCATTGGGTTTTGTTTTTTTAGTCAATTACAAAGGAGTGGATTTCTTCCCTCTTTATAACCCAATGGGGTTTAATCCTTTATTCCTTAACTAAATGACACTTATCGCTTTTCTGATTCTTGTCAGAAATGCTATATCACCACCTTTTAAATTCTTGTGTCCCTTCGTATGCAGTCCCTCCGTCCGAACCCGTTATAAAAACTTCAAGCGTAGTGCTGTTTAGTTTTGTTATCTGATATGTTCCGGTATCGCCACTAAGTGAAAGGGTTAGCTGATTGTCTGACTTTTCCCATGTTCCGTACTCGTCACCATTAAATATACAACTGTCATTGAATTTGGAATAAATTTGATTATAAACAGTGCCATCGGTTTTAAACTCTATATAATCCGAACCATGACTGTCAAAACATTCCGATTCGTGAAGAGTAGTAGTACCGTTGGTAGTGAAGCGGTAATGCTTCCATTTGCCTGTAATTTCACCGCTCGTGCTGTCTGTGTTGGTATCTGATGAACCAGCCGGACTTTTGTCATTGCCGTCTTCTTTTTCACAAGATGTAATAGAAAATACCCCAATAAGAGCAACTAAAACAATGGTCAATATTTTAAAATATACTTTTTTCATTTTGTTTTATTTGAGTGTCCTACTCATAAGGCTTTTCGGTGTCGCCCCGTTTTTTAAATGGTCGCTGGTCTCCATTGTTAGAAATGAAAGATTGTTTGTCAGTCGGAAATGGCTGTCAGGAAGGATCAGAAAGAAATGCTGGAGGTTCTCTTGTCTGCCCCTGTTCGTTTGGTTGTCGTTTTGTAAACTTGCCCATACATAATGTTCCACCTGCTGCTAGTGGCGAGCCACGGAAAGGTATTTGTTTACCGCAGCTAGAAACATAATTAAAAAATGTAATGACGAAGTTAGTATCTCAACTGCACTATTGCAAGGCTGCGCTGTTACTACTGGTGCAATCACTGGAGACCATCTATAAGCCGCCATATCTCTGTGTCAAGGTTTGGGATTTCTCTAAGATCCATAATACCAAACTGCTTGTTAGTGGCTATGGCTTCCAGTTGTCCACAGTTTTAACTTATTGTTCGTCATAAATTACTTCGTATTTACTATCTCCTGAATATTTGATTCTATCAGAAAATCTAATGAAAAAAAATCATTTCTTCATTAAGATCTTCCCCCAAAGAAGTCAATTCATCAAAATTTGTTCTTACAGTCAGGTTAAACTTATTGAAGCTGTCTCCAATAAAATATTCATAAGGGAAGTCAATAATCAAATCTATGTTGTCTTCAAATAAAGGTTCCCAAAATTTACCTACTTCTGAATATGGTTTAGCCACAATATCCCCATTCTCAATCCTTACTTTAACAGTTTTTCCTGTCCAGTTTTTCTCTCTTTCTTTTCGCTTGTCTTCCCACGTTATTGCTTCAAAACCAATTTCAGGGGGTTCAATAGTCGATATTTTTATTCCCTTTCTTGTTTCTTTTATTTTCAGAAAAAAGGCTGCTAACCAATCAACATCATTAATGCAATCACTGATTAAAAATTTATCAAAGCCATTAACGTTACCTTTATACCTGTCGTTGATTATTTCAGGATTTAAAAATTGTTGTCCTAAAAACTTCACATCAAAAGCATAAACTATTTCATTATAATCATTCAAATCGTGATACGAAAATTCTAATTCAAAGTTATGTGCTTTCAGAATTGCCATAGTCTGCCAGATGTCTTTGTCGTTTTGTTTGGTTGACTTGTCCTAAAAAAAGTGTACACAATTTGGTTGCTAATCCTGATACAAGTTTACATAAAATAGTTAATCCTGAATATGGTTAACAGCAAAAATCTTAAAGCATAATAACCTCCTTTCTTTTGTAATAGTTTTTCCATGTTTTATTTAAGCGGTCTGTTGAGTTGATGAGCATCCATTGGCGTGCTTGCGGTTGGCTAAAATCGTATATAACAATTTGGTATGTTGGATAATTACTTAAAACACCAACTCTTTGCCGGTCACCGTGATTTTACCCGGTTGACTTTTCTCATTCGCAACATGGCAAATATTCCTAACTTGCGCCCTTCTTAAACGGATACAACTATTATTTAAAACGATATGTCGACACAAGTTCAAAACCTGATTAAACGCTACGAAGAGAAACAACCTGAAATTGTATTTGAGTGGAAAGACTCGGAAACCGAAGCCGAAGGCTGGGTGGTAATCAACTCCCTCCGGGGTGGAGCTGCAGGTGGCGGAACCCGCATGCGCAAAGGGTTAAATAAGCATGAGGTAACCTCTCTGGCTAAAACCATGGAGATTAAATTTACCGTTTCTGGGCCGGCTATTGGCGGAGCCAAATCGGGAATCAATTTTGATCCGGCCGATCCCCGCAAAAAAGGGGTATTGGAGCGTTGGTACAAGGCTGTGATGCCTTTGCTCAAAACATACTACGGAACAGGTGGCGATTTGAACGTGGATGAAATTCACGAAGTAATTCCAATTACAGAATCTTATGGATTGATGCACCCGCAGGAAGGTGTGGTAACAGGCCATTTAAAAGTGGATGCTGAGGAAGCGAAAAAACGCATCAACAACCTGCGCACCGGAGTTTCCAAAGTGCTGGATGATGCCCGTTTTTCACCTGATGTTACTAAAAAATACGTAGTAGCAGATATGATCACAGGATGGGGTGTTGCGGAAGCAGTGCGTCACTTCTACGATTTCTGGGGTCCTAACTTCGCTTACAAACGTTGTATCATTCAGGGATGGGGTAATGTTGCCGCTGCGGCTGCATATTACCTGTCGCAGATGGATGTGATTGTTGTAGGTATCATCGACCGTGAAGGTGGATTGCTCAACCCTAAAGGATTTTCAAAAGAGCAAATCAAACAATTGTTCATTGAACGTGATGGCAATAAGCTCTCAAAAGCTACCTGCCACAAAATGGGATTGGATTTCATCAATTACGATGAATTGAATCAGAAAATCTGGAGCGTAGGAGCCGAAGTGTTTATTCCGGCTGCAGCATCACGTATGCTTACGCAAGAGCAATTGGATACGATGGTGGCTAATGATCTTGAAGTGATTTCATGCGGTGCCAATGTGCCATTTGCCGATACCGAAATTTTCTTAGGTTCAATCGGAAACAGTGCCGATGACCAGGTGGCTGTAATCCCTGATTTTATTGCCAACTGCGGAATGGCACGAACCTTTGCGTATTGTATGAGCGAAAATTTTGAGCTGAATGATGAAGCTATTTTTAAAGATGCTTCGGTAATCATTCGTCAGGCCATGATGCGCCTCAATCAGTTTAATCCTAAACGTACCGGCCTACTCAAAAAAGGATTGGAAATGAGTATGGTTAATTTGGTGAAATAGGGAGGCGATTAGCCTTTAGCTCTTGGCCTTTGGCTGTTGGCGGGATGGCGTTTGAAATTGAGCGAATGTTTTCTAAATTGGATTCTTATAATATTAAAGCCTATGAGAGATTTTAGAAAACTTCAAATTTGGAATGACGGCATTGAGCAAGTTGTTTCAACGTACACAATTACAAAAGCATTTCCGCAAGAGGAGAAATTTGGATTGTGCAGCCAAATGCAAAGAGCATCGGTTTCAATTCCTTCCAATATTGCGGAAGGATGTAGTAGAAATAGTGAGATGGAGTTTAAACGGTTTTTAGAAATATCAATGGGTTCTGCTTTTGAACTAGAAACCCAAACGATTATTGCTGAAAAACTTGGTTATATTTCAAAGAATGATTTGGATACGGAATTACAATCCGTAAACGAACTTCAACGAAAAATAAATGGACTCATTTCAAAAATTAAATCTAATTTATAAAATAGCTCGAAGCTAACAGCCAATGGCCAACAGCCAACGGCCAACAGCTAACAGCCAACAGCAAAAAATATGCAATTCGAAAATACATTATCATTCGCTCAACAGTTAGATACACAAGACCCGCTTGCCAGGTTTCGCAACGAGTTTTATATACCACAACACAACGGTAAACCTGCTGTATACCTATGTGGTAACTCTCTCGGACTTCAACCTAAAAAGGTGCGTGAGGCCATTGATCAGGAACTAAAAGACTGGGCCGAACTGGGCGTTGAAGGACATTTTGCCGGTAAAAATCCTTGGATGTATTACCACCATTTTTTAACCGAAAAAGCAGCCGGAGTGGTAGGTGCAAAACCATCAGAAGTGGTGGTGATGAATAACCTCACCGCTAACCTGCATTTGATGATGGTGAGCTTTTACCGCCCGACCAAAACCCGTTATAAAATCATGATGGAGGTTTCTGCTTTCCCGAGCGACCAATATGCTATGGAAACCCAGGCCCGTTTTCACGGACTCAATCCGGATGATGCCATTATTGAATTAACGCCTCGCGAAGGTGAATATACTTTGCGTACAGAAGATATTATTGCTAAAATAAATGAGCATAAAGACGACTTAGCCATTGTGATGATGGGTGGTGTAAACTATTATACCGGACAAGCTTTTGATATGGCTACCATCACTAAAGCAGCTCATGCGGTGGGTGCTAATGTAGGTTTCGACTGTGCACATGCTGCCGGAAACCTGCGTTTGCAACTGCACGACTGGGATGTGGATTTTGCGGTATGGTGTTCATACAAATATTTAAACTCGGGACCCGGTGGAACCAGCGGTGTATTTGTGCATGAGCGCCATGGAAACAATCCTGAATTGGTTCGTTTTGCAGGCTGGTGGGGACATGATGAAAAAGAACGTTTCCAGAT
Organism: uncultured Bifidobacteriaceae bacterium; assembly: GCA_964392775.1. Lineage (GTDB taxonomy): Bacteria > Bacteroidota > Bacteroidia > UKL13-3 > UKL13-3 > UKL13-3. Next base: position 64,582 of record CAYMRD010000009.1, on the reverse strand, counting down.
GAAGAAAGGATTTAAACCCATGGAAGGTGCAGCCGGATGGCAATTGAGCAATGCGCAGATTTTTCCGATGGCCATTCACAAAGCTTCGCTTGAATTGTTTGATGAAGCAGGAATTGAAAACCTCAGGGCAAAAAGTGAAAACCTCACAGCATACTTAGAATTTATATTGAGCGACTTCAGTCAGTACCTTACGGTGATCACTCCTAAAACCGCTGCCGACAGAGGTTGTCAGCTTTCAATTATTGTAAAAGAAAACGGCAAAAAACTATTCGACTACTTAAGCGAAAACGGAATCATGCCCGATTGGCGCGAACCGGATGTGATCCGTATGAGTCCGGTGCCGATGTACAATTCGTTTGAAGATATATACAGAATTGGCGTAGCGTTGAAACAGTATTTTTCTTAACTTTACTAAAATATTGGTATGTTAAATTATAAAGACTATATAGAAGCAAATGCCGAGGTGATGCTTGGAAAGCCTGTTGTTAAGGGTACAAGAATAACTGTGGAGCTGATTTTAAAATACCTTGCAGCCGGAGTTACACCCGCACAAATTAAAGAGCATTTTCCTCATATTAATGAAACGCAAGTGATGGCCTGTTTGCAGTATGCATACGAGGTAATTGCCAGCGAGGAAATGATTAATCAATAGAAAATGCGCCTTGTTATTGATGAAAATATTTCAATGCTGTTGATTAATCAATTAACAGATTACGGATTTTCAGTATATTCAATTCAAAAGCACAATTTTGGCATATCAGATAGAGAGGTAACCACTTTGGCATCTCATAAGGGGGACATTATTATTACCTCTGATAAAGATTTTGGGGAGTTGGTATTTGCCAGTAGAATAACAAATATTTCGGTCGTTTTACTCAGGATGGAACCGGATGAAATTAACCAAATTTATAATAAACTAATTTTTGTTTTACGGGAAGATAATCCACAATTGTTTTATCATTTTACTACGATAACAAAAGACAGGATACGCGTTCGCAAGATATAACCGAACATATTTTATGACACAAAAAATTACAATAGTAGGTGGAGGCCTTTCAGGAAGTTTGCTGGCAATTTACATGGCCAAACGTGGCTTTGAAGTAAACCTGTTTGAACGCAGACCCGATATGCGTAAGGCAAGTATTTATCAAGGGAAATCGATTAACCTTGCTTTGAGTACACGCGGTTTGAATGCCTTATCGAAAATTGGTTTGGATGCCGAAATTTTATCGGATGCCATTCCGATGTATGGCAGGATGATGCACAGCAAAACAGGTGAACTTTCGTACCATGCGTATGGAAAAGAAGGTCAGGCCATCAACTCGGTTTCGCGCGGACGATTGAATGTAAAACTGATTGAATTAGCGGACGAGTTTCCGAATATCACCCTGCATTTTAATACCAAATGTGTAGATGTGGATATCGATAAAAGCATTGCCACTTTTGAGCTGGAAGATGGTTCCCATAAAACGTTTCAAAGTGACCGCATCATCGGAACCGATGGCGCTTTTGCCGCTACCCGTGGCAAGTTGCAGGTGAGCGAGCGTTTCAATTACTCGCAACAATTTTTGCATGTAGGCTATAAAGAGCTGGTGATTCCTGCGGGTGAAAACGGAAAGTTCTTAATGGAGAAAAATGCTTTGCATATCTGGCCACGGGGTTCGTTTATGATGATTGCATTGCCGAACCCAGCCGGAGATTTTACCTGCACCTTGTTTGTGCCTTACGAAAAATTTGACAGCGTGAAAACGGATGCGGATATCAAAAAGTTTTTTGAGGAAGAATTTGCCGATGCGGTACCAATGATGCCAACCTTGCTGGAGGATTATAAGCACAATCCGGTGGGCAGTTTGGTAACGGTAAAATGTTACCCGTGGGTAAAAGGCGATAAGCTTGCTTTGATGGGTGATGCCGCCCATGCGGTGGTTCCTTTCTACGGACAAGGTATGAACTGTAGCTTTGAAGATGTGGTAGTGTTTGATGATATGGTTGAAAAATATGGTGACGACTGGAAAACCATTTTTGATGAATACCAAAAAGAGCGCAAACCAAACGCAGATGCAATTGCTGATTTAGCTGTTCAAAATTATTACGAGATGGCCGATAAGGTTGGCGACAAACATTTCCTGCACAAAAAACATATTGAACATGATTTGGCAGAGTTGTATCCCGATAAATTTAAATCGCAATATGAATTGACCACCTTTAGCCTGAGTGGGTATAAATACGCATTGGATATGGGTAAGAAAAATGATATCCTTCTCGAGAAAATTATTGCTGATGGTGCCGAAGAAAAAATAAAGGATCCTGCGTATATGGATCAATTGTGGCATTTGTTATCATAAATTATTTGTTGCCGTAGAGACGCATAACTATGCGTCTCAAATTGATATGTAATTATTGGATTTTGAATGAGACGCATAGTTATGCGTTTCTACAATACAACCAACGATTGACCCAATAACCGAATCATGAAAAAAATTACCACCATTTTCACCCTATTTTTTTCATTCACCGCAATTGCGCAAAAACAAATGTCGGGCGATGAACAACAAATCAGGCAGGTATTAATCATTCAGCAAACCGCATGGAATAAAGGCGATCTGGATGGATTTATGGCCGGTTACTGGCACAGCGATTCGCTGATGTTTATTGGCAAACAAGGTGTAACCAAAGGTTGGCAATCTACCCTCGACAATTACAAAAAATCCTATCCCGATAAAGCCAGTATGGGAACATTGCAGTTTGATATTATCTCTGTTGAGATGCTCTCAAAAAATACTGCTTATGTTGTAGGTAAATGGCATCTCAAACGTGATGCTGCAAAAGGAGATTTAGAAGGACATTTCACCTTGCTGTTTCGCAAACTCGATAACCATTGGGTGATTATTTCCGATCATACCAGCTAAGGAATAGCCGTGCGGTACCGTTTCACTTCGTATGCCGCAAAATATCCCAACACATCACCCCCTCTTATATTGGATGGCAGGTTAGCCGGAGGTGTTGAAAACGGCCCACCTCCTCCCTGGCGGTTGCTGAGTGCCTGAAAATAACGGTAAACAGGTTCATCTATGGAGCGGAAAATGAGAAGGCTTGTATCGCCAGATTGCATACGTTGAAACGGCACTTCAAACTCAAAAGGTTCGTTTAGTTTGGTATTGGCATTGTCGAACAAAACCCTGAACTCGTCATAAAAATCCTGAATGGAGTCCAATCCTTTAAATCCATATCGTACATAGGTGTATTTGATGGGAGCCCGGTTATCAATACCAATATATTTTACGGTATAACCCTCTTCAAAAAAACCTTCGGCCTGACGAAACACCGGAATAATGGTATCAATCTGAAACATCGGATCCAGCATGCTGCCACTGGTGTATTGTTTTCCGGCATAGTTGATGGCAAGGTTATAATAGGTGCCGGTAACACCGGTGTATGGAGTAGCCGGTTTGTAAATACCTTCTCCCTGATGGATAAACGGAATGCCATTCACGGTGACAGCGGCATCTGTAACAAAAGGTGTTGGAGTATTGTCGAAATAACCCACTGATTTGGTCAGTCGGATGTATGAGCTGTCGGTTTCGGTGGTTACGGCTCCTTCTACCACCAGTTTTACGGTATTTTCGGGTACGTCTACCTCAATCACTTCGGTACACGAACTCGCCAGAACGATGGTCAACAATGCAAGAATATATGTAAAGCGTTTCATAGTGGCAGTTAGAATTTAAAGTTATACGTAACCGATGGAACAAAGGTGAACAGGTAGGTTTTTACGGCCTCATTTTTACCTGTTTCCTTATTGTATTGAAAGTCGATGCTGTAAGTATTTTTACGTCCGTACACGTTGTATACAGAGAATACCCAGCTGCTTTCGTTTTTATACACCTTGCCGGGTTTGATTTTTCGTCCCAAGGTGAGTGACGCATCCATGCGGTGATAGGCAGGTATACGTGCGCTGTTGCGTTTGCCGTATTCAACTTCGCGTTTGCCTTCCATTTCAAAGTATGAAACAGCAGGAGTATAGGTATCGCCTGTGGCATAAATAAAATTAGCCGATATGCTTACCCGTTTTGAGAGTTCCTGGCTCAATACCGCGGTGACATAATGCCTGCGGTCGAAACGGAAATTATACCATTCATTATTGTTTACGCCCTCAGCTTTGCGTTCCGATTTGGAGAGCGTATAACTTACCCATCCGGTTGTGGTTCCGCGTTGTTTGCGGGCAAGCAGTTCTATTCCGTAAGCTCTGCCAATTCCGGCAGTCACTTCTTGTTCTACCGTTTCTGTAAACTGTACATCAGCATTGTCAATCAGCTCCACTGTATTCTGCATCCATTTGTAATATACCTCTGCCGAAAGCTCGATGGTGTTTTCACGAATATTTTTAAAATAACCGGTGGCAATCTGATCGGCAATTTGTGGTTTGATATACCGGTCGGTTGGCGTCCAAAATTCCTGTCCGGTACTGGCACTGGTAGGTTGTATCAGGTGCATGTATTGAAACATGCGGTTGTATGATGTTTTGATGGAGCTGCTGCTGTTGAGTAGATACGTGGCATTAAAGCGCGGCTCAAATCCCGCGCTGGTATTGAACACCTCACCCGCACTGTATTGTTTGTTGCCAACAGATGCTGCACGCGTGATGTAATTATTGTCGATAAAATTCGGTTTTTCATTGGCATACAGTTGCTCCGTTCCGCTTCCGATATTTTGAAACACCGATATGCGGGCACCGTACTCAGCAGTAAGCCGGCTGTTTATTTTGATGGAGTGGCTTCCGTAAATGGCATAATCCACAGCGTGTTTTTCGGTGAGCTTTGACGGTAAAAAAATGGATTCCGATGTAACAGGTTTGATTTCGCCCGGAGCAAAAGTATGGTGTGTTGCCATCAACCCAAATTTGAATGTGTTTTTAGGATTAGCGAAAAAGTTGAAATCCTGTTTGAGCGAAAAGTCTTTGATAAAATTGCTTCGGGTGAAATTAAAACTGGGCGAAGCATTCAAATCAAAACTGTAGTTGTACCGGCTGTAAATTAAGCTGGTATTGGAAAATAAGCGGCTGTTAAAAATATGGTTCCAGCGAATGGTGGCTGTTTGATTGCCCCAGCCCAGGCCAAAAAAGGTGCTGGCTCCGAACTTGTCGCGGCCGGCATAACCCGATATATACAGCTTGTCTTTATCGCTCAGGGTAAAGTTTATTTTGGCATTGATATCCCCAAAATAGGCCGTTACATCTTTGAGTTCGGGGCTTAGCGGGAAGAATATATCAAAATAACTTCTGCGCCCCGAGATTATAAACGAGCTTTTGTTTTTGGTGATGGGGCCTTCAACAGTAAGGCGTGAAGAAAGGAGTCCGATGCCACCTGTTACACTGTAGTTTTTGGAGTTTCCGTCTTTCATCCGCACATCCAGCACCGAAGCCAGGCGGCCTCCGTAATTGGACGGGATTCCGCCTTTGTATATTTCAAAATCTTTGATAACATCCCCGTTAAACACCGAGAAAAATCCAACCACATGTGATGGGTTGTATACCACTGCTTCATCCAGTTGAACAAGGTTATGGTCAACGTTACCGCCTCTCACAATCATCAACGTATTTCCATCACCCGCAGCCTGTATGCCGGGCAGCAACTGCACAGCTTTGATGATATCAACTTCACCCAAAAGAATCGGAATTTTTTTCACTTCCTTCATCTCCATCTTAATCACACTCATCTTGTTTTGCTCCACATTATTGGCATCAGGTTTATCGCTGCTTACCACCACTTCTTTCAATTCACGTTTTTCTTCTGCGAGCTCCACATTCAACTTTGCATTTCCGTTGGTGAGGTCTACTTCTTTCACTAAAGGCGCATACCCCACATAGGTGAAGATGAGTTTATATTTTCCGGCAGGGAGGCTTAATGAATAAAATCCGTAGCTGTTGGTGAGCACACCCATTTTCATCGACTCGGACACAACGGATGCACCAATCAGCTCTTCACCGTTTTTAGCATCTTTTACATTTCCGCTCACAGTATGTTTCACGACCTTCTGGGCCAGCACCGGGAGCGTCCAGATACAAAAAAGGACAAGGGTTAACAGCAACAGTTTTTTCATAACAGCAGATAAGGAGACGCGAAAGTATAAAGCATCCTCCTATTCCTCAAATATTGTAGGGTAATTAGACGTAAAAAACAGGCGAAATGCTTATTTGAGAGGTTAAGCGGACGTTGACGTTTGCAGTTTGCTGTGTTTGCGGCCGTAAAGTAAGTACACAAACAACCCTAATACCAACCAGATGAAAAAGGCAGCCCAGTTGGTAACATTGAGCTGGGTCATCAGGTAAAAATTGGTAATCATGCCCAGTACAGGTATAGCCGAATACCGTTTGATGAAAGATAAAATACTCAGCACAACAAATAAGATCCAGAAGAGCAATACCGGTATATGATCCGCTTCAAACGGGTGTGTGAAAGTGTGGTCGCTGTCAAACACAATGAAGAAAAACAAAGCGGTAAGGCAGAGGAAGGGAATGAGTATACGTCCGTTGATATAAGGTACACGGAAGCCTGTATGAAATTCATTCCTGTGGCTTTCCATGCGGATTACTCCGGCATTCACAATTACAAAAGCAAACAGGGTTCCGATGCTGGAGAGGTCGGTTACTTCTTTGAGATTTAAAAAGAGGGCAGGTACAGCCACAAAAAAACCGGTAACGATGGTTGAAAAAGCCGGTGTTTTAAACTTGGGGTGAATGGCGCTAAAGCGCTTAGGCAGTAGCCCATCGCGGCTCATGCTCATCCAGATACGGGGTTGTCCGTTTTGAAACACAAGCAGTACGCTGGCCATTGCAATCACAGCACTTACGGCCACAATGCCACTCATCCAGTGTACGTTGATCAAACTAAAAGCGTGTGCCAACGGGTCGCCAACGGCAAGGTCTTTATAGCTCACCATACCGGTGAGGGTAAGGGCGATTAAAATGTATAAAATCGTGCAGATAATGAGGGAGGCCATCATGGCTTTGGGCAAATCACGTTTGGGGTCTTTGCATTCTTCGGCTGTGGTGGCCAGGGCATCAAAACCGATATATGCGAAAAACACAGAAGCCACACCTTGCAGGATTCCTGAAACACCATTGGGTGTAAACGGACTCCAGTTACCGGGCTGAACATAAAAGGCACCCACAATAATCACCAGTACAATTACAATAAGTTTGAGCGCTACAAAATAATTTCCAACGGTTTTGGTTTCGTGTACACCACGGTAGATGAGCGCAGTGATGGCAAACACAATGGCCAGTGCGGGCAGGTCGCAAATGAGCTTGAATCCAAATATTTCGGGAGCTGTTTGCCAGGCGGTCATTTGTTCTTGGAGGTAGTGGTTCATCTCGACTCCGCTCGATGTGACACCGACTCCGTTCGATGTGATCTCGGCTATGCTCGATGTGACAGTGGCTTGGTTGAGGATTTTCGTAGCTTCAAGGAATCCGTTTTTCGCGCTCAGGTAATCCATGCATAAATATTCGGGAATATGCAATCCGATTCCGCTCATCAACCCGGTAAAATAATCGCTCCAGCTTATGGCCACAACAATGTTTCCAATGGCGTATTCAACAATCAATGCCCAGCCGATAATCCAGGCCACGATTTCACCAAACGAAGCATACGCATAAGTATAGGCACTACCCGAGATCGGAATGCTCGAAGCAAACTCGGCATAGCTCATGGCCGAAAACGAGCAGGCGAAGGCAATAAAAATAAACAGAAACACAACAGCCGGTCCGCCTGCGGCACTGGCATTGCCAATGGTGCTGAATATACCGGCTCCGATGATAGCCGCAATCCCTAAAGAGGTAAGGTCGCGCAGCGAAAGTGTTTTGTTGAGTTTGTGTTCGCCCGCTTGGGTGGCTTCGGCCTCTTTGAGAATGGAAGCTATGTTTTTTTTACGAAAGAAAGTATTGCTCACAGGAAACTAATTTGGAAGCAAGATAATGGGAAAGTATGTAATGATGAAAGTAGGCAGTAGGCAAATTAGAAAGTAGGCAATGAAGCAATATGCAATTAAGAGAGTGGGCAGTAGGCAATAGGCAAATATGGAATGGGCAAATAAGAATGCAGATAGCTTCGGTAGCAGTAATCAATTGCCTACTGGCTACTGCTTACTTTTTACGGGTTTGCTGTCGCATCCGCACCCACCGCTTTCGCATGATTTCCCCTTGGCACTTTTGTAAATGCTACGAGCCACGTATGCAATAGCTGCAATAACGAGGAGTGAAACAATGAGGGTTTGTATGTCCATGTTAATGAGTAGGCAATTAAAAAGTAGGCAGTAGGCAATTTCCTTCTATCTACTTTACTATATTAATGAGCAGATGCTGTCATCTTACGTGGTTCGTATCTGGCAGCTACATCTGCAATGGCTTTAATGTGATCAGGAGTTGTTCCGCAACATCCGCCCAGAATATTTACGAGTCCTTCCTTGCAAAACGTTTCCACCTGTTTGGCCATCGCCTCAGGGCTTTGGTCGTATTGTCCCATTTCGTTTGGCAAACCGGCATTCGGATACGCACTCACAAAAAAGTGAGATTGATTTGCCAATACCTGTAAGTAAGGTCGAAGTGCTTCTGCTCCCAAAGCGCAGTTCAATCCAATGCTCAACAACGGAACATGCTCCAACGAGATCAGAAATGCTTCGGTAGTTTGTCCTGATAAGGTACGACCCGATGCATCTGTGATAGTTCCCGATACCATAATCGGGTAGGTTTTACCCGTTTCTTCAAACAATTCCTGCGCAGCAAACAAGGCAGCTTTGGCATTGAGCGTATCAATAATGGTTTCGAATAAAAGCAAATCCACACCACCTTCAATCAAACCTTTGCATTGCGCTTTAAAAGCAATCACCAATTCATCAAATGTAATGCCCCTGAATCCCGGGTCGTTTACATCGGGAGAGATGGAAGCGGTTTTGTTGGTAGGTCCGATGGAGCCCGCTACATACCGGGGTTTATCAGGGTTTTTAGCCGTGTACTCATCAGCCACTTCACGTGCCAGTTTAGCTGACTGGTAGTTGATCTGGTATACCCATTCTTCACCCAATCCGTAATCGGCCTGAGCAATGGTGGTTCCGCTAAAAGTATTGGTTTCAATAATATCGGCACCCACTTCTAAATACTCGGCATGAATAGCCCTGATTACATCAGGCCGTGTAACCGAAAGCAAATCGTTGTTGCCTTTAAGCGGGTGGGTATGGTTGGCCAATGCGACATTGCGGAAGTCTTTTTCTTCCAGTTTATAGCGCTGAATCATGGTGCCCATGGCTCCGTCTAAAATCAAGATTCTTTTTTGCAGGTGTTGTTGAATGGACATGTGCGGGTAGCTGAGCGACAAAGGTAGGAATAATATAGTTAAATGACTACGGGGAAGACGTTTAGTTGACAATATTCGGATAGTCAGTTTCAGTAATCTTGTTTCCTGCATAATACCTGATCTTTTTCTGGTATCTGCGGAAACAATTAGCTAGTGTTATTATTAGTTGACATCTTCCCGACAGTCACTCAAATTTGAGTAAACAGGTATTTATTTGGAATTTCAATCTCAATTCATCAACTTGTTTCTTCATCCAATCCAATGGAACAATCAACTTTTTTTAACGATGTATACGAAGTGGTGAAGCTGATTCCCAAAGGACGTGTTACCAGCTATGGCGCTATTGCCAGATATTTGGGTGCTGCAAAAAGTTCGAGGCTGGTGGGCTATGCCATGAACAATGCTCACAGCCTGCCAAATATCCCGGCTCACCGGGTATTAAACCGCAAGGGAGTGCTAACCGGCAAACATCATTTTGCTTCACCCAACCGCATGCAGGAGTTACTTGAAGCCGAAGGAATCAGGGTGAAAGAAGATGCTGTTGTGAACTTTGATAAACTGTTTTGGGATCCGGCAGTGGAACTTGCGATTTGATGTGTGATTTCTGATGTAGGATGTATGATTTGTTGCGTCTCTTCAAAATATAATCCCTTTGAAATTAAAAGATACGAAGGCAAAGCCCGAAGGGCTAAAAAGATAATCACATCCATTAAACCCCGAAGGGGTGACATAAACTTAATAATATCACCCTTTCAGGGTTTCATACCACACTACATATCCATCTGGAATAATTTCATCCCTTCGGGATTGTAACTGAGTAGTCCTGTAGGGACGATGTATAGGTAACCCGCAAGAGACCAGAGTTTCCTCAAGTCCCGTAGGGACGTAACATCTCCTATCCACTCCACGTTTCCCTATCCAAACTCCTATACTGAATCGCCTCCGCCAAATGTTCAATCTTTATTTCACTGCACCCTTCCAAATCAGCAATGGTTCTCGACACTTTTAGAATCCTGTCGTAAGCACGTGCACTCAGTTGCAATTTGGTCATTGCTGTTTTTAAAAGTTGTTGTCCGGCTGTTGGTATCCCACACCATTCCCGCACCTGCGTACTGCTCATCTGCGCATTGCAAAACATATCTTCCTTATCGGCATAGCGTTGTTGCTGTACATCACGTGCCTGCATCACCCGCTCCCGTATATGCACACTCTGCTCAGCCTTGCGTGTATCGGCCAGCTGATCAAAATTAACAGGTGTCACTTCAATATGAATATCAATCCGGTCAAGCAACGGGCCCGATACTTTGCTTACATACTTTTGCACCATACCCGGACCACATACACATTCTTTTTCGGGGTGGTTAAAATATCCGCATGGACACGGATTCATAGAAGCCACCAGCATAAAACTCGAAGGGTATTCAACTGTAAACTTAGCCCGCGAAATGGTGATTCTGCGTTCTTCCAGTGGTTGACGCATCACCTCCAAAACTGTTCGTTTAAACTCGGGCAGTTCATCCAAAAACAACACTCCGTTATGTGCCAGTGATATTTCTCCGGGTTGTGGATTGTTACCTCCGCCAACCAACGCAATATCAGAAATTGTATGGTGTGGATTGCGAAACGGACGCTGGTACAACAACGAAGTATTGGCTGCCAGTCTTCCGGCTACCGAATGGATCTTGGTTGTTTCGAGCGCTTCCTGTAAACTCAGCGGAGGCAGGATGGAAGGAAGGCGTTTGGCCAGCATGGTTTTACCCGCTCCGGGCGGACCAATCAAAATTACATTATGTCCTCCGGCTGCTGCAATCTCCAATGCTCGTTTGATGTTTTCCTGTCCGCGCACATCCGAAAAATCCGTATCGTTTTTGAGCATGTTTTGCTCAAACTCCAGACGCGTATCAATCGTTACCTGTTCAAGCGTTTCTTCGTCATTCAAAAAACCAATCACCTCTTTTAAAGAGTTGGCTCCATACACTTTGAGGTTATTGACAATAGCCGCTTCGCGGGCATTATCCATGGGCAAAATAAATCCTTCAAAACCTTCTGCTCGTGCCTGAATAGCGATGGGCAAAGCGCCTTTAATCGGTTTGAGTGTTCCATCCAAAGCCAACTCTCCCATCAAAATATACTTATCGAGTTTGTCGGATTGTAATTGCTCACTGGCTGCTAAAACACCAAGGGCAATAGGCAAATCATACGATGAACCTTCCTTGCGGATATCGGCCGGAGCCATATTAATAACCGTGCGCTTGCGGGGCATGGATAGTTGAAGATTGCGCACGGCCGTTTCAATCCGTTCCTTTCCTTCTTTAACGGCATTATCGGGTAACCCCACTAAGCTGTAACCAATCCCTTGGTCTGATACGTTAACTTCAACGGTAATGGTAACAGCATGCACACCATGTACAGCGCTACCGTAAGTTCGAATGAGCATATAAAATTTGTTTTAGGCTGTACGCAAATTACGTATTTTCATGCTGATTGCAATTTTATCGAACGTAAGCCGTCCATTGACGTTTCCACAAAAGTCATGTCGAAGCTGATGTCAATATCTTTCGCCACCAAAAGAAGAAAGAAGAAAGAGCACCAAGAATACCCACAACTTAGCCTTGGTGAAACATTGTGTCTTGGAGCCTTGGTGGCTTTTCCTTATACACGGAGGCACAAGGACACCAAGTTGCACCAAGTTCAGTCAGCTCCCGGCTACACACTTCGACAAGCTCAGTGCAAGCTTTCGACAAGCTCAGTGCAGGCTTTCGATCTGACAGGAGTATTCTGCTTCATTAACCAAATACGTGCGCAGGGTCATGTCGAGCGGAGTCGAGACGTGAGAGATGAACTTAGTAGCAACACATTTTGCCATACTACCCAATTCTATATCTTCGTTATACCCAAAATCCAATCGATGAAACTACCTTCCCTCAACCACGTGCTTAACCATACCGGAAAAACAATCGCCCGGTTCCCGTTCGAAACTCTTTGCGCTGTTGTGGCTACGGTGTGCGGCCATTTTGGAATTGAAGAAAGCGGTGACGAAAACGTTTTAGCAAAAATTGCCATGTGCGCAGCTTTGGGACTTGTGGTCTTTCTTTCTTCCAGTTTGTTTTTTGAAACATCACAACGCTGGACATCCAAACGATTCCTTGTTCAACCTGTTTTACTCCTGTTGCTTTGCGGATTCTATTTTACCTTTAGCGATACACCCAAAGAAATTGAGTTGTTGCGCTTTGCTGTATTGAATATCAGTTTCCACTTAGCCGTTTCGTTTGCCGGATTTATAAATAAGGGCGTAGATATAAATGGATTTTGGGAGTTTAATAAAAGGTTATTCGTCCGCATTCTCACAGCAGGTTTATACAGTGCTGCTTTATTTGCCGGGTTAAGTCTGGCCATTGTTGCGTTGGATAAATTATTCGAACTCGATATCAATGGAAAAATATACCCGCATTTGTTTTTGACCATAGCTGCTATTTTTAATACGCTGTTCTTTTTGGCCGGGATTCCCAAACCGCAATCCGAAACCCTGGAAACTGATTATCCGAAAGGGTTAAAGGCTTTTACCCAGTTTGTATTGATTCCCCTGGTGAGCCTCTACCTGATTATTCTTATTGCTTATGAAACCAAAATCGTACTCACCTTTAGTCTTCCATACGGTTGGGTTTCCATTCTCATTTTGGTGTATGCCATCTTTGGTATTTTGTCATTCCTGCTTATTTATCCCATCAGTCATTTGGAGGGTAATGTATGGATGAAAACCTTTTACAAATGGTTTTACTATTTTTTGATTCCGCTGTTGGGTTTATTGTATTGGGCCATTTTGTACCGCATTTCCCATTACGGATTTACACCTGAGCGGTATTATGTTTTTGTGCTGGCCTTATGGCTTACGTTTATCGTGGTGTATTTTCTCATTCGAAACACACAAAACCTCAAGCTCATTCCGTTGAGTTTATGTTTAACAGGTTTATTAACCCTTTACGGACCTCAGAGTGCGCAATATGTTTCTAAAATTAGTCAGCTGAGCCGTTATCAAAACTATCTTCACCAAAACGAAACAGAGCGGCTTTCGAAAGAAGACCAAAAAGAATTGAGCAGTGTAGTTGATTATTTACTCGACAACCATGGCTCTGAATTTCTGATTGCAGAATCGAACCACCAATTGGATACCATCACCACAATGGGTATCGGTTCGTACAACCGCAAGGTAATGGCAGCATTGGGATTAGAGTATACTGCATACAATCGTTATGGATCGAAGCTGGATGATCAATTTAATATTTGGAGTTCGTTCACAAACATGCACCAGGTAACAGGTTATGATCTTGTACTGGAGTTGCCGGTGCATGAAAAAATGAATTGTGATTCTTGCTTGCTTGTAAACAATACTTATTACCCTGTTTCGGCCAAAAGGGAAGGTGGATTGTTGATCCTCAATATTCATAACGACAAGATCACGGTTGATGTGAATGCTTTTGCCAATCAACTGAAACCGGTATCGGGTTCCGATTATAACAGGAACGATCTTACCCAAATTGTCGAAACAGAGCGATATAAGATCAAATTAATATATACCAATTTAAACGGGTTCATCAAAAAAGGAGTTTATGATATCAATTCGTTTTCGGGCATCATTTGTATTGGAGTAAAGCCTCAGTAAGTGTAGTTTTGTTGCAATGACACACAACCACACCAATGCCCTCATCCATGCCTCAAGCCCGTATTTGTTGCAGCATGCCCACAATCCTGTAAACTGGGTTGAGTGGAGCGAAGAGGCTTTTGAACAAGCCAGACGCGAAGACAAGCTGGTATTGGTGAGCATAGGTTATTCGGCCTGTCATTGGTGTCATGTGATGGAGCGCGAGTGTTTTGAGCAAGAAGACACCGCAGCGATTATGAACGAACATTTTATCTGCATCAAGGTCGATCGTGAAGAACGTCCCGATGTAGATCAGTTGTATATGGATGCCATTCAGTTGCTCACGGGTCGTGGAGGCTGGCCTCTCAACTGTTTTGTATTGCCCGATGGACGTCCTTTGCATGGAGGAACTTATTTCCCCAAAACCGAATGGGAACGGGTGCTACACTCGTTGCATTCTTTTTACAAAAACAAAAAAGAAGAAGCGCTTGAAATTGCAGCTGATTTAACAAGAGGTATTAAACAATTAGATGCTATTAGTCCGGTGGCTGAAGCCACCGGGAATAAAGCCACCGGCAATGTACATAAGGAACAACTCCACACTGTGATGAATAGATGGATTGGGAAAGTAGATACACAACTGGGAGGATATGGATGGGCGCCTAAATTCCCCATGCCTTCGAGCTGGGAATGTATGCTGCAATACGGAGCATTGACCAATGAAAAATCGTATACCGATGCCGCACATATCACGTTGCAGCGTATGGCGAATGGCGGCATTTTTGACCAACTGGGTGGCGGGTTTGCGCGGTATAGTACCGACTCATTCTGGAAGGTTCCGCACTTTGAAAAGATGTTATACGATAACGGACAATTGATGGGATTGTATGCGAAGGCATACCGACATCACGCTCTTCCATTGTACGCAAAAGTAGTGGAGCAAACCCATCAGTTCATCCAACAAGAACTCACCGGTGCCGAAGGATTGTTTTACAGCGCCCTCGATGCCGACAGTGAAGGCGTGGAAGGAAAATATTATGTATGGACTCAAACTGAACTAAGTTCCATTTTGGGTAACGATGAGCCCCTCTTCAGTTTGTATTACAGCGTTGACAAATTTGGCAATTGGGAACATGGCGTAAACATTTTATACAAAACACGCAGCGATATGGAACTTGAATCGTTGACCGGAAAATCAATCAGTGAGATTGAAACGATCATTGAGCTATGCCGCCAAAAATTACTGGAGGTTCGCGACAGCCGGATTGCTCCGGGTTTGGACAATAAATGTATCACCTCATGGAATGCCTTGATGATAAAAGGATATGCCGAAGCCTACGAAACCTTTGGCAAACCTGCATACTTTAATGCCGCAAAACTGGCAGCCGATACACTCCTTGAACATGTTTGGATGGAGAATAAACTCTATCGCATTTACAAAGATGGAAAGGTTTCCATTCACGGATTTGCCGAAGATTATGCCAATTTGTGTGATGCATTGATAGCACTTTTTGAAGCAGGTGCCAACGAAAATTATTTACATTATGCACGTTTGATTTTAGAGTCGGCTATCACACAGTTTTACAATACCGAAACAGGTTTGTTTTATTTCACTTCCAACGATGATGCACCACTGGTATCTCGCAAAACAGATACACGCGATGATGTGATTTCATGCGCCAACTCTGTATTGGCCAAGGTGCTCATCAAGATGGGGTATTATTTCGAATCCGACACCTATCATACAATGGCCGATACCTTATTGTTAAACATTCAGCAACAGGCTTCCGAACAACCTTCGGGTTATGCGAACTGGATGCAGGCTTTGTTGTGGAAACAGTTTGGATTCAGGCAGGTGATTGTTTCGGGTGAGCAGGCTTTTGTATGGAAGCGAGCCTTGGATAAACAGTATATTCCGAATAGCATTGTTGTTGCATTAAGTAAAGAGAGTCATCTTCCGTTATTCAAAGAAAAAATACCGGGTGAAGAAGTTTCGATTTATGTGTGTACCGATAAAACCTGTTCGCTGCCGGTATCAACGGTTGATGAAGTGATGAGAGAAGTAGGCAGTAGGCAAAAAAAAGAAGAAAAATAAAAGTCGAGATTCTGTGACATATCGAAGCAGGCTAGCCATCAGGAGCAAAGCCTCGTAATCTGTGAGAGTTTTCTCAAACCATTTTAAACAAATCCTAAAGGTGATGTTGTAATATAGTGTTGATGGTTCATTCAATGTATATCCGCAAGTATACCCCAATGCATATTTGGCATGGCTTTGTGTACTCTTTGATCCTCCTATGTTTGCCTATGCGAATCTTGCCACAAAGTCTCCAAGACTCTAAGTTTCACAAAGTATTGTTGAGCAATAAATATATCGTTTAGTGGAGTCTCTTCTTCGTGTTTCTTGGTGTCCTGGTGGCTCCTGTCGACTTGGAAGCGCGAAGCGCTCTTTGCGCCCTCTATTCCTGTCGACAATTCCTCTGCGGAGCCCCGCCCTCCGAGACGGGATACGTATTGGCGGGGCCTCTGCGTTAAAATACTTGTCTCACAGAAAACACAGATTGCCACAGATAGCAGAAGAAGAGTCGGCTGTTGGCGGTCGGTAGTTGGCGGCTGCTAACCGATTAATATTAGACTCCACATCTGAATAGCAGACCTTTTTTAAGGGAAGTCTTAGAATACACAGAATCTTGGTGCCCTGGTGGCAATTTTCTCTCAACACACTTTTACAACATGTCAATCCTAAACAATCACAGACCGATAAGAATGTTATGTTGAAGAACCCCTATCAACTTAACTACTTACCAACTGGCGAGGTAAACTCGCCATCACGAGCAAAGCCTCGCGACCCAATTACTTTCCCTACAGATACACAAGCTTAAACTCAAGCTTCTCGGCCAATGATTTGTACTGTTGATTGATGGTGGTTTGAACCGTTGAGATATTTCTAAAATCCTGCAACATATCAATCAGTAACATATCAAATACGCAACCTTCCACAAACTTGATTTCCTTGCCAAAACCACAAACACAAAGTGCATTGGTCTTTCGCAAAAAACGTTTGATATGCCTCAGGTCGACATTGAGCGTATGGCAGGTTCCAAAATGAATGATTTTGTTATGGCAGTTTGGGCCCAGCATTTCGGCCAGCTCATCCAACGTCACAATTTCTTTTCCGATTAAAATTTGCTGAGGTTTACCATGAAACGCGATGTACAAAATACTATAGTCTTTGTACTTTTTGAGTTTCCACTGGTTGATATAATACACGAGGTTTTCGCGGGTACCACAATGGCGGTGGATATAGTCGATCTGGCGGTTGCGTTTTAAAAACATCAATACCTCCTGCACACTGGCCTGACTTTTTAAATCCTTGCTCCAGTCGCCCTCCAGGCAGAACACCTCTTTGTTGTATGTTTTAGAAAACTTCATAATGCTAAAAGCGCGGCAAAGATATACTAACGCATTGTCAATCAATAATTTTAAATGCCGGCAAATGGCAATCTTTTCATCCAGCGAGTATTCGCAACATATTGATTATGCGAATATTACAACAGTCGCGCATTTTGACAAAACATGAATTTTATCAGCCCAAAATATGTACCTTAGTCGGACAATAAATATTGTATGAATCTGATTCTTAAATATATTCAACTATTGTGGCTGTTTTTAATCCTAAGTAATACAGGGCAGGCTCAAATTACGGTTGAGGCAACAGCAGGAATAGTCAGCGGGTTTTATACCACACTGCAAGATGCCTGTGATAATATCAATACCGGGTATCATCAGGGCGATATCAGTATCAGGGTACACGCCAGCACAACAGAAACTGCAAGTGCACGGATTGATTCAAGTGGCGTTTCTACAGGAGCCTATTATACGTCCATTACGATTATGCCTGCGGATACGGCCACCGTAACAAAAGTTATTTCAACATCTGCAAGCGGGTTTGTATTGTTTGATTTAGAAGGAGCCGACTTTATAACCGTTGATGGACGACCTCAGGGAATAGGTTCACTCCGGCTGCTTACCTTTGAAAACACCGGAGCCACAAGCACCTCCTTAACCATGCGGTTGATGGATGGTGCATCTGATAATACCTTTCGATATGTGAATTTTGTGAGCAATACACAAGCAGTTGCGAGCGGTATCAATGTGCAGCTTTCAACTTCGGCAGCCACCACCGGAAACACAAACGACTCCTTCTATTACTGCTCGTTTTCCAATGGACGTAATAATATGGTGATAGCCGGTACGGCAGCCAATCCAATGGATCAAATTTCAATCACAGGTTGCTTATTCAGCAATCACGGAAATGTTGGCATAAATATAAATGGAGGTGGTGTGTTAAACTTAGTGATTGACTCTAATACCATCTCTCAATCCACAGGACAAAGTACAGCATCTATTGGAATCAGCCTCGCACAAAATGTAGATGGATCGGTATACACCGTAACCCGCAACAGGATATTTGATTTGCGTACCACGGCTACGGCCGGAGTTACCGGTATTCAATATTTGCCATCGAGCGTATCACCATCAACAACACCAATACTTAACTGCTTTAATAACTTCATTGCACTTACTCAACCCAATACAACGGCCTCCTTTGTTATGGGTTTTCTATTTGATGGTACTCAGGCCGGAGTTTGCCGCTTTATCCATAACTCAGTACGTATAGGCGGAACACATTCGGGAGGTTCAAGCGGCAACCTTGTTTCGGGAGGTGTGTTTAAAACTCAGTCTGTATCGGGTTCAACCTGGGTTTGCCGGAACAATATCATCATCAACAATCGGTCAGGTGGAACCAATGGTGTGTTTCATACTGCCGGCTTTGTTTCCGGATTTTCAATAACTGGTACTTACGATATTGATTATAATATTTATTGGGCAAGTGGCGGTGCAGGCAATGGTCCTTTTCCGGCAATTTGGAATGGAACTTTGTATGGATCACAAGCCGACTATCAAGACGCGGCTGCACCTTACGAACAACATTCCTTTTATTCAAATGTAACGTTCAGCAGCAATACAGAATTAACCCTTGCCGGAACATCTGTAAATAATTTTATACTCATGGGCGTGCAGGCACATCCATTGGTTACAAATGATATTTTGGGAAACACCCGTCCAAACCTCACCTACAAAGGAGCTCATCAATCCAATCCATTTACCAACCTCAAAGATGCTGCGGTAAAAGAAGTGTATACATTGGGCAGATTACCCATTCCCTATGCAGTTCCTCATACCATCAGAGCAAGCATTGGCAATGAAGGCCTTGATACTCTATTTAACCAGCAAGTTGACGTAACAGTATCCGGCACAAATTCTTTCACCGATTCTCAACAAATTGACACTCTTTTACCCGGAGAATCTAAGTATGTAAGTTTCAATCCGTTTTATTATACCAATACCGGCAATTGCATTGTTACCATCAGTGTTCCTGACGACAGCACAAACACCAATAACAGCAAATCATTCAACCAAATTGTAACCAATGGTGTGTATGGTTATGCCGAACCAACCCTGCCATCCATTGGTGGTGTAGGGTTTAATGGGACAGGAGGAGATTTCATCGCCAAGTTTCCATACTCCGGATATAATAATATTAATCAGGTTGGTGTGAATTTTTCGCAAGGAGGACAACCCTATCAGATTGTTATCTATGGTATGAGCAATGATAGGCCCGGAGCCTTGCTTTGGAATTCGGAAACCTATACTTCCACAACAGGCACGAACACGATAACCGTTGAACCGGCACTTGCAATCAGTGGAACCTTTTTTGTCGGGGTTCGGCAATTGGGTTCAACCAATATTGCTTTCGGTTATCAATCGGAAGATCCTGTCAGAGATTTCACGTTTTACTACAAAGCCAGCGTTGTCAATAACTGGAGTGATTTTGCAAGCACCAGTTCTGCATTCAGATTTATGGTAGAGCCTCGCTTACAGGTAGCCGATGATATTGGTGTTAAGAATGTCTATTACCCTTGCAAGGCTGCCGTTTTAAACTCTCCTCCGGAAAATCTGGTACTAAGTGTTATCAATTACGGATTGAATCAGGAAGACTCGTTTACCGTTTCATATCAAATAACCGGACCGGTGAACATCAATGGGACTGATACTTTTCGTTTTGTGGGATTATACTCTTCACAAGAAGTAAAGCTAAACCTGTCAAACATTTTTAATCCCAATGCAGTTGGAAGCTATACCTTAAAGGCATGGACACGCATACTGGGAACACAGGATCTGTCTCCGGAAAATGATACACTAACTTATGTGTTTTCGGTAACCAACATTAACAATACAAACGCTGGCAATAATCTTGTTTTAAATGGCACCAGTCAATCTGCTACCGTTTTAGAAACAGGGAGCCTAAATCTCTCGACTGATATGTTAACGATCGAAGCCTGGATTAAACCCGGTATTTTGGGCGGGCAACGTTTTATTGTAAGCAAAGACAACGACCCATCCTATTCTGCTTATGCATTATGGCTTAATGCAAGCGGTCATTTGGTTTTCAGATTTTACAATGTTGGAGGCCTGGATTCAATCGTATCCACAACAGCACTCCCGCAAGCAACCTACTCACATATAGCTGCCACATACGATGGCAATACTATAGTAACCAAACTATACATTAACGGACAAGATGCCGGCACCAAACTTACACTTCCCGGAATGTCAAACAATATCGCTCCGTTGTACATCGGAAGGGGAAAAGATGGCGTTGGAACCTATTTTTCGGGAAGCATTGATGAACTCAAAATATGGGATACTGTTCGTACGGATGATCAAATTCGAAATGATATTCACACCCGCCTGCCAAACTTTGCACATCCCAACTTAAAAGGATATTGGCGTATGGATGAATCTTCGGGCCCTGCAATTGCCGATGCCTCCGGACATTGCAATGCCGGAATTTTAGAGAATTCTCCAACCTTTGCAGCATCCGAAATCCCGCTGGGAACTCCGGCAGTTTTCCAACAATCCATTAACTACCCCGGAGGAGTTGTTCCCTTTCCGGGATCTAACGTTGAGATGAATTTTTACAATCAATCCGGCAGCAATGATGTATATATCCACAAATTTGCTGGCAATCCGATTGGCGTACTTCCAAGCATAGTACCGGGTGGAGTTGCCAGTGTACACCCCAATAATTGGATTGTATACCGTTATGGGAATGGAATCATGGACAGTGCTGAAGCAACATTCTTTACAAACGGAATGACTCTTTCAGCAGATCCAAACGATTTTTACCTGTTTAACAGAAGTACCGGAAGCAGTTCGGGATGGTTTTTATCCGACACCGCGAATGCAATCGACCCCAATACGGGAATGGTCACATTTACAATCCTGCCAAATACATTCAACAATCAATTTTCGATTGGAGCAAACAACAACCCATTGCCCGTTCAATTGTTATACTTAAACGCTCAACGCAATCACTCTGATGTACAACTCAAATGGGCAACGGCAAGCGAAACCAACAATGCCGGATTTGCCGTTGAACGCTCAACCGATGGTAAATTATTTATGCAGATTGGATTTGTAAAAGGTGCCGGTGATGCAACCACTATCACCAATTATTCGTTCACCGATGCCAATATTTTCGACAACACCACAAACAACATATTGTACTATCGGTTGGTTCAAACCGATTTTAATGGCAACACCCAATACAGTTCTGTGGTTTCTGCTTCGGCAAAGAATGAAATGAGCGAAGGCATAAATCTTTATCCGAACCCGTTTACAGATAAACTCTTTGTGCTGCCGTCAGCACCGGTTGGATCCTCCATTAAACTCGAAGTATCAGAATTAACAGGACGCAAACTCCATTCATACGAGTATATTGTTTCGTCAAAAACTCCATTTGAAATACCTGATTTGAACTCGCTTCCAAAAGGCATTTACCTCATTCAAACCACCATCAACAGCACCATCTCTGTTCAAAAAATTGCTAAGTTTTAATGCTGAATACGAGTATTTTAGATAAGCCCCGAACTTAACTCTTGCGGACTTGTTTTTTTTTGTACTTTCGCCCGCGTTAATCACTTTTTACTCATGAACAAAGATGCTTTAATCGAATGCGTACCCAATTTTAGCGAGGGTAACGACCTGCTCATTATCAAACAAATTACCAACGAAATAGAAGCCGTAGACGGTGTGATGCTTTTGGATGTTGATCCCGGCAAAGCTACCAACCGCACGGTTGTTACATTTGTAGGTCACCCCGATGTGGTGATTGAAGCAGCTTACCGTGCCATTAAAAAAGCAGGTGAGTTGATTGACATGAGCAAACACAAAGGAGAACACCCTCGCATGGGCGCCACCGATGTTTGTCCTCTGATTCCGGTAAGTGGCATTTCAATGGAAGAAACCGCTGCGTATGCTCAGAAATTGGGTAAGCGTGTGGGCGAAGAATTGAATATCCCTGTTTACCTATACGAATATGCCCAACCCAATAAAGAGCGCAACAACCTTTCGGTGATTCGCGGTGGGGAGTATGAAGGCTTCTTTGATAAAATTCAAAAACCTGAATGGAAACCCGATTTTGGAAAAGCTGTGATGAACGAAAAAGCGGGAGCTACCGTAATCGGTGCGCGCGACTTTTTGATTGCATACAATGTCAACCTTAATACCAAATCGGTTCGTTTGGCCAACTCTATTGCTTTTGATGTACGCGAAGCCGGACGTGTAAAGCGCGAAGGAAATCCTGTTACCGGTAAAGTGGTGAAAGATGCCGAAGGAAACGATGTGCGTATTCCGGGAACGTTAAAAGCTGTGAAAGCCATCGGATGGTTTATTGAAGAGTATGATGTGGCTCAGATTTCGATGAACCTCACCAACTACAAAATCACTTCGGTGCATCAGGCTTTTGATGAAGTATGCCGCAGTGCCGAAAGCCGTGGTGTGCGTGTTACAGGCTCGGAACTGGTTGGTTTGATTCCGTTGAGCGCCTTGATTGATGCCGGTAAACATTACCTCACCAAACAAAAACGTTCGGTAGGAGTGAGCGAAGAAGAGCTTATTCATATTGCCGTTAAATCATTGGGACTGGACGAGCTTGCGCCATTTGATCCGCAACAAAAAATTATTGAATACAAGTTGCGCAATGCTGCCGATGAAAAACTGGTGCGCATGAACCTGCGTGAATTTGTGAACGAAACAGCGAGTGAAAGTCCAGCTCCGGGCGGAGGATCCATTGCTGCATATACCGGAACGATGGGTATGGCGCTGGGCAATATGGTGGCCAACCTTTCGGCAGGTAAACGCGGATGGGAAGCTCAAACGCAATACTTCAGCGACTGGGCCGAAAAAGGTCAGGTGCTGCAATCGGCTCTGCTCAAAATTGTAGATGAAGATACAGCAGCCTTCAATACCATTATGAATGCATTTGGTTTACCGAAAAATACGGATGCCGAAAAACAAGCACGTACCCGGGCCATTGAAGATGCTACAAAATATGCATGCGAAGTTCCCCTGCGCACCATGAAACTGGCGCACGAAGGAGTAGCTTTGGTTGCCGCCATGATTGAAAAAGGAAACCAGAACTCGGTGACCGATGCAGGTGTGGGCGCTCTGTGTATTCAAACCGCTGTACATGCAGCGTACTTCAATGTACTGGTAAACGCCAAATCATTAAAAGATACAGCTTACGCAACAGCTATTATTGAAGAAGCCAAACAATTATTGGCAGCCAACCGTGCGCAGGTGGCTGTATTGATTGAACAGGTAGAAAAAGCGATCGCTTAGTTATTCGAACGCTCCGATAGTCGGATTGGTTGAGCTGCGGGGTTTATCCCTGATATCGGTTGTAATATTAACAAACACTCCTCTGCCCTTGGCAGGGGAGTTGTTGTTTAAAGAGAAGTCGTTATTCTGCACATTGACAAACAACGGATCGGCATTGAGTACGTTACCATTTGTATTGAGTGCTGTTTGCTGGGTGCGCAGCAAATTGTTTTGCATCACCAGCGAGAAGGTTCCGCCCTGGTTATTTTGATTCAGCAACAACTCTTCTTCCAAACTTCCATACACAATATTGTTGACCATCACTGCATTCAAAGGGTATACTGCTGTAATGGAGCCTGCCTCATTTTGCAAAGGTGAATTATCGAGCAGGAAATGCTCATTCCGCCTGTTGAAATTGATATTGTAGGCCGCAAACGTGTTGTGGTACAAATTGTAGTTACCACCAAACCTTCCGTAAAAAGTAAACTGTCCGCAGTTAATTATCTGGTTATTGATAGCAGTGATATCGGCCGTAAAACCCAATAACCCCACCTGCAATACATTTTGAATGGTGGTATTGCGCAGCAACAATTTTGGATTTGAATTGGATGAAAGCGAATCCACCCGTATACCCATTAAGCTGTTTTTGATGACAGCATGTGTAATCACATTATCGGTACTGGATGTAAGCAAATGAATACAACCCCATTGCCCTGTCATATCCCGGTAATCAGGGTCCAAACGGTCACCTTCAAATACAACAGGCGATGCTTGTGTTCCATTCACCACCAATGTTCCGGCCACCAAAACAGCGGAGCCATTATGAGAGTGAATACGTGTTCCGGCATCAATGGTCAATACACAACCCTTGGGTACCAGAATCGAATCGTAAATCACATACGGCTTATCGTTGGTCCAGTGCAAATTGCCTGTATTGCAGTCCAACACTGTATTGTTGAGGTAATGTGCATCCTGTGCATACGCTACCAAATCAACATCCTGTGTGTTTCCATTGGTGATGAATACCAACTGGTCGGTTACAATGAATGGAGTATTTTGATTCACCTGACTAAGGTATACCTGCACAAATACAACAATCGAATCGTTGCCTCTGATTTCCTTTTGCAATACCGCATTGGCAGGTTGTCCATCCACATTGATTTTATACAAACCCCATTGGTTACCGGCAATCCTGATATCAACCTTCACGCCTTTGCTGTTGCGGTTAATCACCCATAATTGTTTGGTGATGGAAAGCGGACGGTTGGTACCCACCTGCGAAAACACGGTATCAAACATTACGGTATCGCTCGAAAACTCGAGTTTGGCCGAAGCCTCTGTGGTAAAATCATCCTCTTTGCGGCACGACTGAACCAGCAGCGCGAGCCCCATCAAACAGAAAACAAACCGAAATACGTTGCGTGAAATTTGAAACATGAATATTGGCGGTAATAATACGAATAACTTCCCGAAATCGTATACCACGGCAGGTTAACCAAGGTTTAACTTAAGGTTGGAAACCCGAGAAACACGAAGAAGAGACTCCACTAAACGATATATTTATTGCTCAACAATACTTTGTGAAACTTAGAGTCTTGGAGACTTTGTGGCAAGATTCGCATAGACAAACATAGGAGGCTCAAAGAGTACACAAAGCCATGCCAAATATGCATTGGGGTATACCTGCGGATATACATGAACCATCAACACTATATTACAACATCACCAATATTTACTAACACTTTTACATTTCTACAACCCTTTACAAATCGTATTAACTAACAATAAAAGGTATTAATGGCTATTATTTGAAATATGATTCGTATTCAAACTTAAGCGCTGTGTATAATCCAAACTCGAAAAACAATCGGGCTTGAGTGATGTTCTATGATTATGTATTTTGCTGTCGAAGCAAACGTTATATCACGGATAGTTAAGCATGGCCACCTTTTCCATTAAAGAGATTGAAGCAGTTTCGGGCATACGCTGTCACACCCTGCGCATTTGGGAGCAGCGTTATGGAATTTTGCAACCCAAACGTACCGATTCTAATATCAGGTATTACGATGAAGATGATTTAAAGTACATTCTCAATATCAGTGTACTCAACAAACGGGGTTATAAAATTTCGGAGATAGCCAGACTGAGCAAAAAGCAAATCAACGACCTCATCATTGGTATCTCGGGACAAAGCACAGGTTACGACAGCCAGATCAAAAATCTTATTTCGTGCATGCTGTCGTTTGACGAATATGGGTTCCACAATATTTTAACCACCAGCACCATTCAAATGGGGTTTGAGCAAACAATGCTCAGGATTGTGTTTCCGTTTTTGATTGAAGCCGGGATTTTGTGGCAGGTTGGCTCTATTCATCCTTCACATGAACATTTCGCATCCAATATCATCAAGCAAAAATTGTATGTGGCCATTGATGGAAACGTAGGTCGTTATGCCGAAAACCGCAAACGTTTTTTGTTGTTTTTACCCGAGCACGAACAACATACTTTAGGGTTGCTGTTTGCCAATTATATTTTACGTTCACGCGGACATGAGGTCTTGTTCCTTGGACAAGAAGTCCCACTCCGAGATTTTAAGGAAACCATGCAAACCCATCAACCCGATTTTGTTTTTACCATCCTCACTTCGGCAAATGCTTATATGAACAAACAGGCATTTGTAAACGAGCTGGCTGGTATCTGGGAAAACGCCCAGGTTTTACTTTCCGGTATTCAGTGCCTGATGTGTTGTGAGCTGGAGCTCCCCCCAAATGTACGATTGGTACAAAAGATGGACGACTTTATTCAGTTTGCAAATGGTATCAGTGCCAATTATAGTCGCAACTAAGTATTACGTCAACAAGGCGTTTCACACAGAGAAACGGCAAGGAATATTCCACCACAGAGAAAGAGAGGCACAGAGATATTTAGCCTCCGGAGGAGGCATACCTCTATAGCCAATCCATCAACGTAAAGTTGGAGCTCCAGAGGAGCGAAACCTTGAATGGATTCCTACAGACCGCGCCTCTCTCCTCTGCGGCTCAGCACCTCTGCGTGAACTCCTTACCAACTCAACTTCTCTTTACTCAAAAACGCAGCAATTCCCTTTTTGCAATCATCGGTTGCACGGGCCGTTGCATTCATGCGAGCTGCGTAGTCGAGGCCTTCTTCCAATGTTAGATGTTGCACTTCCGCCAGCATTTCTTTAACCAAAGCAAGTGATTGTGCTGATGTTTGTTTGCATAAACGTGAGGCAAAATTATAAACCGTTTCTTCGAGTAAGTTGGCTTCTACCACTTCATTGATTAACCCATAGCCCAAGGCTTTATCGGCTGTAAACACATCGCCTGTAAGCAATAGCTGACGAGCCGTTTTCTCCGGTACTTTGCGGGTGAGGTACACCATCACAATGGCCGGAACAAAACCAATCTTTACTTCGGTATATCCAAACGTTGAGGTGGGTGTGGCAAAACAAAAATCACATACAGTTGCAAGCCCGTTGCCACCTGCAAGAGCCGCTCCATTCACCTGGGCAATCACCACTTTTTTAGAGTTGTAAATCAACTGAAACAGCTCCATCAAATGGCGGGAGTCGGCCAAATTTTCATCGTAGGTATTTTGTTGCAATTGTTGCAGATACGCCAAATCGGCTCCGGCACAAAATGCTTCGCCATTGGCACGCAATACAATCACTTTACACGAAGCATCAGCCTCCGCATTTTTAAATGCGTCTTTAATTTGTTGAACAAACTCAAAACTCAAAGCATTACGCTTCTCTGGTCGGTTGAGAGTAATATATCCAATGCGGTCTTTTACTTCGTATAAAACTAAATGATCCATATAAATTGTGATGAGTGTGCAAGATAAATAAATCTACAGAGTAACTCATTTAAGTGTTCCCAATAAACTTTGTGAAGTTTGATGCCCTTGTGAGACATAATGTTTTGTGGAGGTATCTGACAGAATAATCACATATATAGCAATCTAATAAAAAACAGAACCCCACTCTGTATAATTGCGGAATGGGTTTCTGTTTTTTATAGTTGGAATTAGTATTTCACTATCCTGAGCGTTTTTCTTTCGTTATCAATATTAACTGATATAAAATAAATTCCGGGGTTCCATTCGCTTGCATGCTCAATACTTAGTAATGTATTTCCGGCAATAATATCATGGGTTTTACTTAGTGTTTTTTTACCCTGAGCATCATATATTTCGATATGAACATTGCTTTCCTTTTCACTGTTAATGCTCATCACGAAACCTGTTTGAAATGGATTTGGTGTAGCTACGATATCAATATTGTTGTTATGCTTAATCTTGTTATCAACTGCAACTACTGGTGAGTATTCGAACTTACCATTAAAATCTGTTTGCTTTAATCGGTAGTATAGCATATTTGCAGTTTGTAGTTTATTGCTTACGGTTAAATTGTCTAAGTAATAATAATTGCTTATTGCGTTGGTTGTTCCGTTGCCTTTTACAAATCCAATATTCTCAAATGCTTGTGCATCTAATGAACGCTCCACATCAAAACCTTTGTTGTTTTGCTCGTTTGCTGTTACCCAGTTCAGGTCAACATTGTTCTTATTTTTATGGGCTGTTAACGAAAGAAGATTAACCGGAAGTGAAACGTTTTGCACGGCAGTATCACCTAAACACCCATTAACATTTGTTTCAATAACTTTAACAGAAGAGTTGGCAATAACACCGTTCCAACGCACTATGATGCTATTTGTATTGTCTCCACTAATTTGTGTTCCATTAGTAATAACCCATTTGTATGTTGAATTAAGAGTATTGGTTACACTATATGTTTCTTCCGAATTGAAACCTGGGTTTGTTTCTCCGGTAATAACCGAAGTTGATGGTTTAGGATTAACCGTTAACTGCGTTACAATTATACTGTCGCAACCCGTTGCGGTTTGCAAGGTGTCACGGTATGTACCTGCTTCGGAATAACTATGTCCGTTCAATGTATAGCTTAATCCGTTGCAAATGGTTTGTGCATTGTTTATGCTGTACGATGGACTTACTGTTAACTGCGTTACAACAATACTGTCGCAACCTGTTGCAGTTTGCAAGGTGTCACGGTATGTACCTGCTTCGGAATAACTATGTCCGTTCAATG
>CAYMRD010000009.1:0-35639 GCA_964392775.1 uncultured Bifidobacteriaceae bacterium | reverse complement strand
TATAGCTTAATCCGTTGCAAATCGGTAGTGAAAATTTTGAACGAATTTTCTCTCGGATTCAGGATGAATAACAATCACCGTTGCCTCAACGATAAAGATTTTTCAATAGAAAAAGCACAGTGGTGTCGCAGAGTAGAAGTGATTATCGAGTAGTTACCGGCAACCCTGACCGACCCAACCCTGACCGACCCAACCCTGACCGACCCAACCCTGACAACAACCCGACCGACTTTCAGGCAGACACTAAACCAACACAACAGCTTATTCTTCTGCTTTATTAGTTTTCATTCACAACAAAAAAATAATTACATTTGCCATCACAAAAGCACGGGGTGTCCCGACTCCAAAAGTCGGGGCTGAGATTATACCCGATACCTGATTTGGATAATGCCAACGTAGGGATGCAAGCTAAGATATTTCATTTTAGACTCCATTCTTTGGCTACCAACAGGAATGGAGTTTTTGTTTTAATACAATAATAAAATGGAAATAGAAAAAGCAAATTTTGAACTTATCCCTCAAAGCCAAACAAACTGGCAAAACAGACCTGAATGGTTTTTTAACAGGGAACATACCGACACGTATGAGCAATGGTACGAAGGCAGGTACAAACGTGCCGAAGTGTGGCAGAAAAAAGTAATGGAACAACTTGTTTCTAATGACAAACGGGTAAAAACGCTGCTTGAGTTTGGTTGCGGCACAGGACGTTTTACCCGTTGGTGGAAAGAGATTGGAATAAAGGCCACCGGTGGTGACATTTCTCCATTGATGCTTTCACAAGCCGTGCATCTGTTTGAAGGAGATTTGGTAATGGCTGATTCACATTATATGCCCTTCAAAGACCACAGTTTTGATGCACTTGCCTTTATCACCACGTTTGAGTATTACAAAGACCCTGTAAAAGTTATCAGGGAAGCGGCAAGGGTTGGAAAATACGGCATTGCTATGGGAATGATGAACAGAAACTCTACCAAAGTGGTGAGAAGGAGAGTGCAACAACTGTTCGGAAAAAATCCTTTTTATATTACGGCTACTTTCTACACGCCAAAAAAATTAAGCGACATCATACACAAAGCATTAGAAGGAAGGGAATACACTATTCACTGGACATGCACAGGGCTTCCCAAATGGTTTCCCGTTCAGCAATGGAACTTGCCATTAGGCGATTTTTTTGGATTATATATACAACTGAATGACGTAAAATAAATGAGCAAGAAACTTGGAAAAATAGAACATCATTTGTTTGAACAATTTATTCGCAACAGATGCGGACTAAAACGCCCTGAAGTAATCATAGGTTCACGATTCGGTGTAGATGTTTCTATTGTTGACTTGCAGGCAGGAATGGCAATGGCACTCACAAGCGACCCATTATCGCTCATTCCTTCGCTTGGTTTAAGTGAATCTGCCTGGCTATCTGTTCATCTGATGGCAAACGATATGGCAACCACAGGTTTTGCACCTATGTATGGGCAATTTGTTTTAAACCTTCCTGCCTCATTTTCAAAAGATGATTTCAAAACATATTGGGACTATATTCATCGATACTGTTCTCAAATAGGAGTTGCTATAACCGGAGGACATACCGGATTTATTGAAGGACAAAATTCTACCATTGCAGGCGGGGGAACATTTATAACCATAGCACCGAAAGAAAAAATGCTTGTGTCAAAATTTGCACAACCGGGCGATAGCATTCTGGTAACGAAAAGCTGTGCAATATCTTCTTCCGCTATTCTTGCAATGAGCTTTCCCGAAACAGTTAAGAGCAAAGCAGGAACGGAAATATACCGACAAGCCTGTAATTCATTTTATCATATATCATCATTGCAGGATGCGTTAATAGCTGTCGGTGAGAATGGTAAAAACCAAAACCATATAACAGCTATGCACGATGTGACCGAAGGCGGTGTGCTGGGAGCTATTTATGAGCTTGCCGTTGCTTCGGATAATGGAGCAATAATTTACAATGAAAAACTTCCTGTTGAAGAAGTGCAGTTATCCGTATGCAAAATTTTTGATTTAGACCCAAGATACTGCATTGGTGCGGGTTCTATGATAATTACCTGCAAAAAAGAAAGCACAGAAGATATAATCAACCAATTGACAAAAAATAATATAGCGTGTGTCAGCATAGGAGAAATATGCGAAAAGGAAAAGGGTATTAAACTGGTTAAAAATGGAACAGCATCTGCTTTGGAATATATAGAAGAAGACCCTTATTGGGCTGCATTTTTCAAAGCCTTTCATTCAGGATTAAAATGATGAAAAAGACAATACAAAATGGTATTTACCTGGTTATTGACCCCTCAATAGACCGAAACACGTTATTGACCAAACTGCAACAGGCAATAAACGGAAAAATTGTTGCAGTGCAGATTTGGAATAATTTTAAAACAGATTGTAATGTCAAAGAACTTATAAATGAAATTTCTACTTTATGCCGACCGCAAAACATTCCCGTGCTTATCAATAATCAATGGAGCTTACTGTTAGATATAGAATTAGATGGCGTTCACTTTGATACTGTGCCTGACAATTTTAATCAGCTAAAACAGAACTTGGGAAAAGAAATGATTATGGGAATAACCTGTGGCAATGATTTGTCAATTGTAAAATGGGCTGACGAAAACAATTTAGACTATATTTCCTTCTGTTCAATATTCCCTTCAACAACAGCAAACAGTTGCGAATTGGTAACTTTTGACACCATCAAAGAAGCACGAAAGATTACTTCGTTGCCGATATTTTTGGCAGGGGGAATAAAACCTGAAAATATACACCTGCTTAACCGGTTAAGTTATTCAGGTATTGCCGTTGTATCGGGAATAATGAATGCCGACAACCCTGTTGAGACACTCAAAATGTATTATGAAAAAATTAACTTAAGCAAGTAAGATGAAAATAGAAACCATTGAAAAACTTTGTTGCCCGTTTGACAAATCCGACTTGCAGCTAAAAACAATTGCAACAGATATTGAAAAAAATATCATTGAAGGCTTTTTGTCTTGTAAACATTGTCAGCGGATTTACCCTATTGTAAAAGGCATACCTATTATGAGTCCTGACGAGTATCGTGAGTTCAAACTGGAACAACCGTTATTAGACCGTTGGACAGAAGGTAAAGTTGCTGACAATTTTCGGTTGACACAAAACAAAGCGGAAGAAACAAACACGCTTTTATAAATTGCGACTAACCGACAAAATAGTAAAATACTGCACCACCCGAAACAGCAACCCCGACTATTCACGGCAAACAACAAACACGACAGAAAAGAAGGGCAGCCGGTAACAGCGGTTTGGCGTAATGGGGGGCGGACGTTCTTCGTATGAAGTTTTGTGCTGAAAAGCCCCCACTACGCCAAGCCGCGACCGTTAATAGTCATCTTTTCTCGTGTTTAAACCATTTTATTCCCTTTTCAAGAGAAACAGAAGGATAGTGATTAGGCATCTGTATGCAAAACAAGGGTTTTAGTATTTTTGCTAAAACCCTTGTTTTGCTAAGCCCACCATTCGTGTTATCCCGCTAAACAGGTCAGCTTTCTTGAAATGGAATGTTTACCGCTCTTATAATGTGGAACCTCTCTTGAACAAGTAAAATAAGAAACAGCCCAAAAATCTCTGTAAATACGGAGAAGATAGCAAGAGTTGGGCAGAAGTTATACTACCAACTATCTGCTAATCAATATATAAAGGCATTTTTTTGGACAGAAATCACAAAAAAGTGAGAAAATAGAGATACAAAGTTTGGAATTTTACTGCTTTCTCCGTAAAGCAACTTTAGAACTCAAGCAAAAAATGGTTAGTTCGATCTTTCCTGAAAGTTTGACTTTTGATGGGATAGATTATCGAACCACCCGAACAAATGAGGAGATCTCTCTACACACTAATAGTATCAAGGCTTCCCAAGGGTTAAAAAAAGAAAAGGCCGACAGACGTGTCGACCTTTCTAATAAGGCTCCCCGACCTGGGCTCGAACCAGGGACCTAGTGATTAACAGTCACTCGCTCTAACCAGCTGAGCTATCGAGGAATTTTCCCTAAAGGGGATGCAATGATAGGATTTGAATTTTAAATACGCAATATTTGCCCCGAAAAAAAATAAAAAAAAATACGCATGAGTCTATTAGTTGTTGGTAGCGTGGCGTTTGACGCCATCGAAACCCCGTTCGGAAAAACAGATAAAATTGTAGGTGGTGCTGCCTCTTACATTTCATTGGCCACTTCTTACTTCACTTCAAACACCAAATTGGTGGCTGTTGTGGGTGACGATTTCCCCCAGACCTTTATTGATAACCTGAATAAAAGAGGTGTTTCAACCGAAGGATTGCAGGTAAAACAAGGTGAAAAATCATTTTTCTGGAGCGGTAAATACCATACCGACATGAATTCACGCGACACCTTGGTTACCGAACTGAATGTGTTGGGCGATTTTGACCCAATCATTCCTGAATCATATCAGGATTGTGAATACCTGATGTTGGGCAACTTAACGCCTGCGGTACAACAAACGGTGATGAACCGTTTGAAAAAACGTCCGAAGCTTATTGTTATGGATACCATGAACTTCTGGATGGAAATCGCTTTGGACGACCTGAAGAAAACCATTTCGATGGTAGATGTGCTGACCATCAATGATGAAGAGGCCCGTCAGTTATCAGGCGAATATTCACTTGTGAAGGCTGCGGATAAAATTCAGGCCATGGGCCCTAAATACCTTATCATTAAAAAAGGTGAAAACGGAGCTTTATTGTTCCACGGAAAAGAAGTGTTTTTTGCTCCAGCATTACCACTTGAAGAAGTATTTGACCCAACCGGTGCAGGTGATACTTTTGCCGGTGGATTTATTGGTTATCTGGCTAAAACAGATGATATCTCTTTCGAAAACATGAAAAACGCCATTATATATGGTTCGGCTATGGCCTCTTTCTGTGTTGAGAAGTTTGGAACCGAGCGCATCGAAAACCTGCAAGAATCTGAGTTGCAAATCCGTATCCAGCAGTTTCAGCAATTGGTCAAGTTTGGCGCTTTATCTTTTTAAGCATTTGTTAAAATGACCTCAAATATTACATTTGCCCCTCACTCAATTAAATAGTAACATATTATCATGTCACAAAACACAGCAACCCACAGCAACGACAATCCGTTCGAGTCAATGATGTCTCGTTTTGACGAAGCCGCTCGTATTATTGGATTAGATGAAGGTTCTTATAACGTACTCAAATCACCGCAAAAATCAGTGATCGTTTCCATCCCTGTTACCATGGATAACGGACAAGTTCAGGTTTTTGAAGGATTCCGTGTGGTACACAACGCCAACCTTGGCCCGTCCAAAGGTGGTATCCGCTATTCAATGGATGTAAATTTGGATGAGGTTAAAGCTCTGGCAGCCTGGATGACCTGGAAATGTGCCGTTGTTGGTATTCCTTATGGTGGTGGTAAAGGTGGTATCAAATGTGATCCACGTACCCTCAGCAAAGGTGAATTGGAAAGATTGACCCGTGCTTATACTGATTTAATGGTGGATGTATTTGGTCCTGATAAAGATATTCCTGCTCCTGATATGGGAACCGGACAACAGGAAATGGCCTGGATCATGGACGAATATTCAAAACTGGTTGGGTACTCATCACCTGCTGTTGTTACCGGTAAACCGCTTGTATTGGGCGGATCACTCGGACGTGTAGAAGCTACCGGTCGTGGTGTAATGGTTTCAACCCGCTCGGCTCTTGCCAAATTAGGTCTCAACCCGGTAGGTACAACCTGTGCCGTACAAGGGTTCGGAAACGTAGGTTCGATATCTGCTAAATTATTGGCCATGCAAGGATTGAAAGTGCTTGCCATTAGTGACGTAACCGGAGGGTACTTCGATGCGAACGGAATTGATGTGGAGGCTGCCATCAAATACCGCGACAACAACAACGGAACCCTCGAGGGTTTTAAAGCGCAACGCATCAGCAACGAAGAGTTGTTGGAACTGGATGTGACGGTGTTGGTTCCGGCAGCGATGGAGAACCAAATCACTCCTGAAAACGCTGATAAAATTAAAGCAAAGCTGATTGTAGAAGGTGCTAACGGACCAACAGTGGCCAAAGCCGATACCATTTTGAACAAAAAAGGAGTAATGGTGGTTCCTGATATTTTGGCCAATGCCGGTGGTGTTACCGTATCATACTTTGAGTGGGTACAAAACCGCTTGGGTTATTTCTGGACTGAAGAGCGCGTTTACCGCAGAGCAGACCGTGTGATGAAAACTGCTTTTGAAGCCGTGTATGCTGCTTCGCAGAAATACAATATCAGCATGCGTATTGCTGCTTATGTTGTTGCCATTGCCAAAGTTGCCGAAGTAGAAAAACTACGCGGTAAATTCGGATTGTAGTAAATAGATTCATTGCTATTGCCACCGATTAGCACTGATTGTGTTGTTGAAATTTTTTTTTCGCAAAAAAACAATACAATTTTTTCTGTGTTAATCTGTGGCAATACTTTTTTACAACTTAAAACAAAAACTATGTTGCACAGAGAAGGAAAAGGAACCATTTTTATAACCCTTGTCGGCTTGTTTATTTTGAATGCGTTGATTGGATATTTTTTACCGGAACAAATCCTCGTTCAAAATATCTTTATCGGACTATCCATCATATTCCTGATTATCATTCTTCAATTTTTCCGTAACCCATCCATCAAACCAACATTGGGTGAAAACCTGGTGATTTCACCGGCCGATGGCAAGGTGGTGGTGATTGAAGAAGTAATGGAAACTGAATATTTCAATGAAAAACGCCTGCAGGTTTCTGTGTTTATGTCGCCTTTTAACGTACACGTAAACCGCAATCCTGTTGGAGGTTTGGTACGTTACTTTAAATACCATCCCGGTAAATATCTGGTAGCATGGCATCCTAAATCGAGCACTGAGAACGAACGTACCACAACCGTTATTGAGACCCCGGCCAAAGTTCAGATCTTATTCCGCCAAATTGCCGGAGCCTTAGCCAAACGTATTGTTTGGTATGTAAAAGAAGGGCAAACCGTGCAACAAACCGGAGAGATGGGATTCATCAAGTTTGGTTCACGTGTCGACATCTTTTTGCCACTCAATGCCAGGGTAAAAGTGGAATTGAATCAGGTAGTTAAAGGTGGTCGCACCATTTTGGCCGAAATACAATAACAGAAGCCTTTTTTCGTATATTTGATTATCAATCTTATTAAAACAATCTAAGTATGAAAAAAATGTTAACGATAGCTGCAGTTACCTTGTTTGGCATTGCAGGTGCTTACGCTCAACAGGTAAAACCGGTTGACCAAAACCCAACTAAAGTAACGGCAGTTGCTGCTCCTGTTGCAACCACTACCGAGTTGGAAACAGCCGCAAAAGCTGAAACAAAAAAAGAAGCAGCCAAAGCATGCGATTCGAAAGAGAAAAAATCATGCGGAACCAAAGCTTCCGGTAAAAAATCATGCTGCAGCAGCAAATCGGATGCCCCCAAAGGTGGCAACTAACCGAATCTCTTTTTTTTATATCTAAAAGCCGGATATGCCGGCAGTTATGGTCGGAAGATTTTTTCTTCCGACTACGACTGGGTATAATTCATCCTCCGTTTTTTGTTTTGCAAGTTTTGTCGGCAATGCCGTATTCATCCTTTGCAAATAGTAAAACCGCTTAATGATATTGGTAGTGATAGGCGTTAGGTAATCATCATTGTAATATCAAACTGAACGTGCCATTTCTGCGGAAACTCCTGAAAAATCAGTTAATCTTTTGTATAAACGAAAACGGTTATCTATTGTCAGGTAAACTTTTTTATCCTCAGCTCTTCAGTTCGGGTGTTGTAGCAAAAAGAATATATAATCCCGCTGGGATTGTATACAGTCTGGTGGCAAATTGTTATAAGAGTGCTTGCTCAATTTGATAAGAATGCCCCTTCTTTTATTGTTATTGGACATTCAGCACATACAACAAAAATGCATACTCAAACGCCACTTCTTTTAACGCGCTGAAGCGTCCGGAAGCACCTCCATGTCCGGCTTCCATATTGGTTTTAAACAACAACAGATTGTTATCGGTTTTGAGGGTCCGTAATTTGGCCACCCATTTAGCGGGTTCCCAGTATTGTACTTGTGAATCGTGCAGACCCGATGTAACCAGCATATTCGGATACGCCTGTGCGGTTACATTATCATAAGGCGAATACGATAACATGTAATC
Source organism: uncultured Bifidobacteriaceae bacterium (assembly GCA_964392775.1). GTDB lineage: Bacteria > Bacteroidota > Bacteroidia > UKL13-3 > UKL13-3 > UKL13-3. Next base: position 27,434 of record CAYMRD010000009.1, on the reverse strand, counting down.
GTAATATTCTTTTTCATGTGGATCACCCCACTCATCGTATTCGTAGGTTGTGAGCGGAATACTGCTGTCCATCATGGTGGTGATCACATCCACAAACGGAACATCGGCCACCAGTACTTTATACAAATCGGGACGCATATTCGCAATCGCACCCACCAGCAACCCTCCGGCACTTCCGCCTGAGGCCACGAGTCTGTCTGCCTGCGTATAACCTTGTTCAATCAAAAACTCCGAGCAGGCAATAAAGTCCGTAAATGTATTTTTTTTCTTGAGCAACTTCCCATCCTCATACCATTGACGTCCCATTTCCTGTCCGCCCCGCACATGGCAAATGGCAAACACAAAACCTCTGTCCAGTAAGCTCAACCGCACCGAGCTGAAGTAGGCATCTAAACTCGAACCGTAACTTCCATAAGCATACTGATACAAAGGAGCTGATCCGTCTTTTTTTGTTCCTTTACGGTATACAAGGGATATTGGAATCTTCACGCCATCAGGTGCTGTTGCATACACACGCTCGCTGGTATATTTGTCAGCGTTAAACTGCCCGCCCATCACTTCCTGTTGTTTCAACAGTGTTTTATCACGTGAAGCCATATCATATTCATACGTACTTACCGGTGTGGTGAGTGATGTATAGCGGTAGCGAATAATATCCGAGTTGTAATCGGGATTATAAGCCGAAAATGCTGTGTACGCAGGCTCTCCAAAATTGAGGTAATGTTCTTCGTTTTTTGTACGGTTGATAAAACGCATTTGCAATAAACCTTCTTTGCGCTCTTCCACCACCAGAAAATTACGGAACACATCCACTCCTTCGAGCAGTACATCTGCACGGTGAGCAATAACTTCCTGCCAGCTTTGTTTACTTGTATTAAAGGGTTCAGGAGTTTGCATCAACCTGAAATTTTGTGCTGCCCAGTTGCTCACCACAAAAAACAGTTCCCCGTCATGTGTCAATGAATATTCATGTTCTTCTTCACGGGGCAAAAAGGATTTAAAAGCACCCAGAGGTTCATCCGCATTGAGCAAAAATATTTCGGAGCTTAAGGTGCTGTTCGTGATAATCTGCAGGTATTTTTTGGATTTTGTTTTGCTGATGGAAACCGAAAATTCTTCATCGTCTTCCTCATACACCAGTACATCTTCACTTTGCGGTGTACCCAGCACATGTCTGAAAACTTTATGCTCCTGCAGTGTATTCGTATTCTTATCTACATAAAAGACGGTGCAGTTATCATTGGCCCATTCAATTTCGCCTGTGGTATTTTGCAGTACCTCAGGATATTCTTCTCCTGTTTCAAGATTGCGGAACCGGATGGTATACAAACGTCTGCCGACAAGGTCTTCACTGTATGCCAGTAGTTTTTCATCCTCACTTACATCTAAAGCACCTAAATCATAATAAGGTTGACCCTTGGCCCGTTCATTTTCATCGATCAATAACTCTTCAGCACCTTCCATGGTTTCGAACCTGCGGAAGTTCAATGCATATTCTTTGCCTTGCTGATATTTGTTGTAGTAATAATAGTTTCCGTCTTTGTAGGGAACCGATTCATCATTCTCTTTTACCCGCGCTTTCATCTCAGCAAACAGATCCTGCTCGGTAACAGATGTATTTTTTAATACTGTTTTGCAATGCGCGTTCTCGGCAGCGAGGTAGGCCAATACCTCAGGGTTTTTGCGTTCGCGTAACCAGAAGTAATTGTCGGTACGGGTATGGCTATGTTCAATGAATGTATGCGGTTTTACAGCCGCCAAAAGAGATTTTGATTCGTTCATAAATAAATGCGGTAAAGCAATCCAAACCGTAGTTGGATTGCTATGCTGTCAAAGATGTGATTTAAAATGATTAATTGATTACCTTTTCTTCCAGATGGGCACATTGCTACATGCCTCACCATACATGATACTCTTCACAAAAGGTGAAAGCTTGTGGGTAATCTCCACATAAGCACTCACCGGTACGGGTACATCGCTGCATCCTTTTACAATTACGCGCATGTCTTTGAACGTTTCGTAATCAATCTTAGCTAATGCATCCTGATACAATACGGTTTCGAGTGTGGTTAGCTCACCAAACACATATCGGTTGGCAAAAGGTTCAATATGAACGGCCAGCAACATATAGGCCCAGGTAGGAATAATAGCATCGGTTGAGCAGGTGAAGGCCACATTTTTTCCGGCATATTGCTGCCAGTCGTGGGTTTTCACAAACTCTCTGAAGTCTTTCTCCTTAAGCAGCAACTCCCGAAACAGCCAGGGCTTAATATCCAGCAATACCCGTTCGCCCCGGTGGAAATAAGTTTCCAAATCAAGGGTAATGAGGCCGCTGTTGGCTACTTTATTTTCGATGGGTTGAATGTCTTCCATAATTTTGTTTCCCGCAGGTTACGCTGATGTCCCTTGATTATCTGAGTTTATCTCCCGCAGATTGCGCAGATCAACGCAGATTAGAGACCCATTACTTTTCTGAAAATATTTTCCTCAATCGTATCTGTATTAAAGTTAACAAGTATACCGAGCTTTTTGTTGTACAATTTTAAATAGGTCAGAACCTGTTTGTGGTGAACATTGGCCAATTGTTCAACAGACTTCACTTCAATCACCACTAAATCCTCCACCAAAATATCCAGCCGGAAGCCAAGTTCAAGTTTGATACCATCATATATCACTGGCACCGGAACTTCTGTTTGCACATTAAGTTTCTCTTTTCTCAACTCATGTACCAAAGCCGCCACATAAACCGACTCCAGTAATCCCGGACCCAGTCCATTGTACACATTAAAAATGGCACCTCGTATCAGGTATGAAATCTTATTTTCAGTCATAGAAGCATTTATTATCTGCGACTTATATCTGCGGGAGTCTTCTTCTCTTACCCCAACAACTTACTCCAGCTAATTTCACGCGCCAAAATCTCTCTGACGCGCTCCATCGGAATACGCTCTTGCTGCATCGTATCGCGGTAGCGGATGGTCACTGTTTGGTTCTCCAGCGACTCGTGGTCGATGGTGATGCAGAACGGTGTCCCCAAAGCATCTTGTCTGCGGTAACGTTTTCCGATAGCATCTTTCTCCTCGTAAAAACAGCTGTAATCCATTTTCAAGTCGTCCATCAACTTGCGGGCAACTTCCGGTAGTCCGTCTTTTTTTGTGAGTGGGAAAATAGCCACTTTGTACGGAGCCAATACAGGAGGCAAGGTTAATACCACTCGCGTATCTTTTTTATCTTCTTCGCCAACTTCTTCTTCTTTATAACTTGCACACAAGGTGGCCAAGAACAAACGATCCAATCCAACCGAAGTTTCAACTACATACGGAATATAGTTACCATAAGGTTTACCGTTCTCATCTAGTTCCGCATCAAAATACTGCATCTTTTTGCCTGAGAGTTCCTGATGATTTTTCAAGTCAAAATCAGTTCGTGAGTGAACACCTTCGAGTTCTTTAAATCCAAACGGATAGTTAAACTCAATATCAACCGCTGCATCGGCATAATGTGCAAGCTTTACGTGATCGTGGAAACGGTAATTTTGGTCGCCCAACCCTAATTTTTTATGCCATTTCAAACGCGCTTCCTTCCAGTATTCGTACCATTGTTTTTGGGTGCCCGGACGCACAAAAAACTGCATTTCCATTTGTTCAAATTCACGCATGCGCATGATGAACTGGCGGGCTATAATTTCATTGCGGAAAGCTTTTCCTGTTTGAGCAATACCAAATGGAATTTTCATCCTTCCGGTTTTTTGCACGTTTAAGAAATTCACAAAAATACCCTGAGCCGTTTCGGGGCGCAGGTAGATTTTATCGGCATCTTCAGCCATTGCACCCATCTCGGTGCTAAACATCAGATTAAACTGGCGAACATCCGTCCAGTTGCGGGTACCACTAATCGGGCAGGCAATTTCGTGTTGCTCAATCAGGGTTTTGAGTTGTGGCAAATCATTATCCAGCAAAGCCTGATCAAGTGCTGCTTGCAACTCTTCAGCCTTTTGTGTTTTACCGTCTTTTTCATAACGGGCAATTTTATCTTCGAGCAGCTGATCAGCACGGTAGCGTTTTTTGCTATCCTTGTTATCAATCATCGGATCGCTGAAACCATCAATATGTCCGCTGGCTTTCCAGGTTTTAGGATGCATAAAAATAGCCGCATCAATCCCCACAATATTTTCGTGCAGTTGAACCATGGCTTTCCACCAATACTGGCGCAGGTTATTTTTCAGTTCCACACCATTCTGTCCATAATCGTATACGGCACCCAGTCCGTCATATATTTCGCTTGAAGGGAATACAAAACCATACTCCTTCGCATGGCTTACCACTTTTTTGAATATTTCTTCGCTCATAAGTGCGCGAAAATAAGCCTTACCCCCCACTTACGGAAACATTGTTTTGTGCATTACTTGTTTTGACATTGACAGCCCTTTGTACATAACTTGCAGGGGTTGATACGGATTTACGCTGAACATACGGATTCACCTCGATTGCACTACGTTTTGCATGAGCTTTTTACCCGCAGATTGGGCATGTCTTACCTGCTCACGGGCAATATGCAGGAATTTGTGTCGGCCACCGGACCGAAAATCAATTACAGCCACCGGGAATTTGCCGGTACGCTGCAAATTTCACCGCACGGACTGCTCAGCGAGCAGCAACTTCACAACCACAGTCTTTCCCTTAAACATGATTATGTTTGGGATACCCTGATATGGGAACAAAATGGTCCGGTTCCGTTTGAGTTGTTTGCCGCCAGTTTTTACCTGCTAAGCCGCTACGAAGAATACTTACCGCACAAGGTGGATGACCACGGACGGTTTGATGCCGAACAAAGTTTAGCAGTGCAGTACGGATTTATCGAAACACCTCTGGTAGATAAATGGGCTAACCTGCTGAAAGGCGTTTTAGAGCGGGAGTTCGGGCCAATTGCCTGCTCAACACCAGTGTATTCACATTGCTCAACATTTGATATCGACAGGGCGTATTTGTACAAAGGATTGCAGAATAGCCGTCAGCTTAAAAAAACGTTGAAGTCGGCCGGACTGTTTCGGTTTGGCAAACTCACCGAACAAGTGCAGGTGCTGAACGGAAAAATACCGGATCCATTCGACACCTACGATTATATTTCCCGCCAAACCAAAGACTGTGAAGTATTGTATTTTGTGCTGTGTGGCGGTGATTCGGAATTTGATGAGGCCCTCGACCCGGAATGTCCGGAGATGAAAAGTTTGGTTCAGAAACTTGCACATAAATATACACTCGGCATTCATCCCTCGTATGAAACAATGAATCAAATAGAGATGATGAAAGTCGAAAAAGAAATGCTTGAAGCCACCTGTGGTAAACCCATTTCGATGAACCGACAACATTTTTTGCGTTTCCGTTTGCCGCAAACCATGAACGAACTGATTAAACTCGGCATCACACACGACTACTCAATGGCTTACGCTAATATTGCAGGCTTTCGCGCCTCCACTGCTTTCCCGTTTTTCTTTTACAATCTTGAGCAAAACGAGGCTACCGAACTGTTGCTCATGCCCACCTGTGTGATGGATGTTACGCTCCGTTACCACATGAACCTCTCCATTCCATCGGCCATAAGCAAAGTGGAACAACTGATACAGGAAGTAAAACAAGTGAACGGAACCTTCATCAGCTTATGGCACAATAGCAACCTCAGTACCACTGACGGTTGGGAACCCTGGAAAGAAGTTTTTGAAACCTTACATACCCTTGCACGACCATGATCCGATACCTGACACATGATGAAATAGACCAGACCAAATGGGACCAATGCATTGAACAATCAGCCAATAGCATGGTGTATGCCTATAGCTGGTATTTAAATGAGATGGCTGCTGGCTGGCATGCGCTTGTGATGGATGATTACGATGCCGTGATGCCTCTTACCCAAAACAGAAAATTGTTTATCAATTATTTGTACCAGCCGTTTTTTACGCAGCAGTTAGGTTTGTTTTTTAAACGCCCCGAGTCGGTTGTACATTTACCTGATTTTATCAAAGCCATTCCTCAACACTACCGCTTTATTGATATCAACCTCAATGAGCAGAATCTTCTTCCGGAAGATGGTGTCATTCAGTTGAAGAAACGCAAAAATCTTGTGCTGAACCTGAATCATACCTACCATCACCTCCACAAACATTTTGATGAACATTGCCAGCGCAACCTCAGAAAATCACATAAAAATCCTCAGCAGGTACAAGTTGTTGACCCTGCTTTGGCGGTAGCCTTTTACCAAAAATATAAAGCTTTAAACACCAGCGAAGCATACCCTGAAGATTACGAGAAATTTTTAAATGTGCTGCTGGCTGCTCAGCAACGAAATCTGCTCAAATGTTTAGGTGTGTATGATGGTGCTGAGAACCTGGAAGCGGTGGGCGTATTTTTGATTCACCAGTCACGCATCATTTATGTTTTGGGAGGTGCAACGGATAAAGGACGGAAACTGCGTTCGATGTACCGTTTGTTTGATACCCTCATTACCGAATATGCAGAAAAGGAAATGCTGCTCGACTTTGAAGGATCGGAAATACCCGGTATTGCCCGTTTCTTTAAAGGATTTGGAGCTTATAAGCAACCCTATTTTAAACTGCATATCAACCGTTTGCCATTGCCGCTGAGGTGGCTTAAATAAAGATTACCCGACATTCGTTTTTATTCTTATTTTCACCTTCAAATCACAGCACATGAAAATTGCAGCCATTGATATCGGGTCGAACGCAGTACGCCTACAAATAGCGGGTATCAACAACGAACCGGGAGGTGAACCGTTTAAAAAAATAGAGTTTGTGCGTGTCCCCATTCGGTTGGGCGATGATGCTTTTAATGAAAGAAAAATCAGTAAAGAAAAACGCGAAATCTTTTACAAGGCAATGCAGTCATTCGCATTACTGATGGATGTTTACGAGGTGGAACATTATATGGCATGTGCCACTTCGGCCATGCGTGAAGCCAAAAACGGACCCAAGATTGTTGAGAAGGTACTCGATAAATCGGGGATCAAAATTGATATCATCAACGGGAAACGCGAATCGGAGCTGATCTTAAAATCCATCCAGCAACATTTGCAGCCCGGTAAAAGTTACCTCACCATTGATGTGGGTGGAGGCAGCACAGAAATGACGGTAATTAAAAATCGCAAAGCATACGATTCCGTTTCGTTTGATGTGGGTACTGTTCGTTTGATTGACAATGCCGTGAAAAAAAATACATGGGATGATATGGAAACGTATGTCAAAGGACACCTGAATGATATTAAAAATGCAGAAGCCATTGCCACCAGCGGAACCATCAACAAAATTGCCATGATCATCAATCCGGCAACCGACCCGCATATTACCACCAACCAGCTTGAAGTGTTTTACAAAGATGTAAAAAAGATGAGCATGAAAGAGCGGATTGATAAATACAAACTGAATCCTGACCGTGCCGATGTAATCGCTCCTTCGGCCAGCATCTACCTTAAAATTTTAGGCTGGGGAGATATTGATAAGCTGCATGCCCCAAGTGCCGGTTTAAAAGACGGTATCTTGTATGAGCTGGTGGAGAAAAGCAAATAAAACGCCAAAGCGGAAATAATTCTGCTACGCAGAATGAGGGACTCTCCGCAATACGTAAAGGAAAGTAGTTGAGTTGAGAGAGTATTAAATTTGAGGTATTTCTTTGTGCTTTGCTTCACCTGCGCTTCTGCGAGATTATTCCTCATACATATTAAATCCTTCAATTTAGCTATCATTGCACTTCCATTCGGAGAAGCTTATATCCATGCAATTCAATAAAAAATTTTACAGCAACGAGCAGTTGCTACAACTATACAAAGGCATGCTTCAACCTCGTATGATTGAGGAGAAGATGCTCATTTTGCTCCGTCAGGGACAGGTGAGTAAATGGTTTTCGGGTATCGGACAGGAGGCCATCAGTGTGGGAGTTACGATGGCTTTGGATGAGGATGAGTATATCCTGCCTTTGCACCGTAACCTTGGAGTATGGACTTCGCGCAAGATGCCTTTTGCTAAACTGTTTTCACAGTGGCAGGGCAAGCTCAACGGATATTCAAAAGGCCGTGAGCGTTCGTTCCACTTTGGAACCAACGAGCACCATATTGTGGGCATGATCTCGCATCTGGGAGCTATGCTGGGTGTAGCCGATGGTATCTCATTGTCGCATCTCATCAACAAAGAAGAAAAAATATCAGTGGTATTCAGCGGAGATGGTGGCGCCAGCGAAGGCGATTTTCACGAGGCATTGAACACCGCGGCTGTTTGGGAACTACCGGTGATTTTTGTTGTTGAAAATAACGGGTATGGATTATCGACTCCCAGCAACGAGCAATTCCGCTGCAAAAATTTCATTGATAAAGGAATAGGCTACGGCATGCAGGCCATTAAAATTGATGGCAATAATATTCTGGAAGTATATGATACGGTTCGCAATCTGGCCATCAGCATGCGCACCAATCCGCGTCCTGTATTGTTGGAGTGTATCACCTTCCGTATGCGTGGTCACGAAGAAGCTTCGGGAACCAAGTATGTTCCGCAGGAGTTGTTTGATGAGTGGGGGAAAAAAGACCCGATTGCGAACTATGAAGCTTTCCTGAAAGAACAAAAAGTATTGACGGATGAACTCATTGCTGAGTATCGTGCTGAATTTAAAAAGGACATTGACGAAAGTGTAGAAAGGGTTTTAGCGGAACCTGAAATTACTCCTGATACCCATATTGAAATGACGGATGTGTATGCACCGGTTGTATCTCAACCGGCATCGTCATTCGGACATTTACAACATGTGACAGTAGCTCCTTCAGGTGAGCGCAAAACCAAAAAACGTTTGGTGGATGCCATCAGTGACGGGATGCGTCAGAGCATGGAGAAACATGATAACCTCGTGTTGATGGGACAGGATATCGGAGCCTACGGAGGGGTGTTTAAAATTACTCAGGGATTTTTGGAGCAATTTGGCAAAAACCGTGTGCGCAATACTCCTTTGTGCGAGAGCGCTATTCTGGGTGCGGCTTATGGATTATCCATCAAAGGCATGAAGGCCATGGTGGAAATGCAGTTTGCCGATTTTGTGAGTGTTGGATTCAACCAAATTGTAAACAATCTGGCTAAGAGTTATTACCGCTGGGGCCAAAACGCAGATGTTGTGGTGAGGATGCCAACGGGAGCAGGTGTGGGTGCAGGGCCTTTTCACTCGCAAAGCAACGAAGCGTGGTTTTTTCATGTTCCGGGTTTAAAGATTGTTTATCCAAGCACTCCGGGTGATGCCAAAGGATTGCTGGCGGCATCATTCTCAGACCCGAATCCGGTACTGTTTTTTGAACACAAAGCATTGTACCGTTCGGTGGAACTGGAAGAAGAAGTATACGATGACTATTACGAATTGGAAATTGGCAAAGCCCGTTTGGTAACTGAAGGTTCGGAAGTGAGTATCATCACTTATGGGGCCGGTGTGCATTGGGCCAAGGCTTATTGCAAAGAAGCAGGTATTGATGCTGATATTATTGACCTGCGCACCTTATTGCCGTGGGATAAAGAAGCGGTGGAGGCCAGCGTTCGTAAAACAGGTAAGGCATTCATCCTGCATGAAGATACGTTAACAGGAGGAATAGGAGCTGAGATTGCCGCTCATATTTCGCAGCATTGTTTTAAGAGTCTGGATGCTCCGGTAATGCGCAGCGGAAGTTTGGATACTCCTGTCCCGTTCAATGTAGATCTGGAACAAAACTTCTTGCCTAAACAACGTTTCAAAGACGAACTCCAAACCTTGCTAAATTTCTAAGCAAGCCTTTACCATCCTGACGAACTTTTAACCATCATGCGCATAAAAAAATCCCGTGACGCAAGTCACGGGATTTTTTGTTTGTATCAGAGTGAGTGATTATTTGCTCACTACAAAACGGTAAGTTGATTTGCCTTCTGCAGAAGAAACAGTAACGAAGTAGATTCCGTTTTCCAAGTTCTCTGTAGTGAAGAATACGGTGTGTTCTCCGGCAGCATAGTTACGGTTAGCCAGGGTAGCTACTTTCTGACCTACCACATTGATCACTTCAACCTGTACGTTTGAAGCGGTATTCATGTTGAAGTTAATGGTAGCATTATCAGTAACAGGGTTTGGATATACCGATACTGAACCAATTGGGTTTTCTTTCAATTCGTTCATACCTGTATTAATCATATTGGTTTGAGTCACGTTTAAAATCTGACGTTTAGTCACATCAGCATTGTAGTATGATACAAAAGCAATCAGTTTAGTGTCCTCAAATTTATTCCATCCACGACCGCTTTTGGTGCTTCTGTAGTCTGTATCATCCATTCCTGCTTCATCAGGATAAGAAACAGCGTTTGCAGCTTGCATGGTATGAGTATATGTGTATGTGTATGATTGACCGGGTGCAGGGTTGGTAATAACACCAGGAGTACCCCATGTGCCTGAAGGAAAGCCCCTTACTACTTCATTATGCCAGTATCCAATTATATATTGAGGTTCTGCGAACAATGGGTGAGAAGGGCCTCCTGCAGCACTGCTGCCGTAATAATAACTATAATAGTTGGTTTGGTTCCATTGTGTATTAGTTGGAGTGTTTTTTGGACCTCTTACTTTATCTTCAATAACCATTGTGTTGATACGGAGATCGCCAGGTTTTGCGTAATCAACAAAATCTGCTTTAACGGTATAGGTAACTGTTCCCGCAGCCCAATCAAACGTTTTGTTGATAATGCTTACGTTAACAGGAGTTGCTTCGTTTAACTGCGCAGCAGCTTTGGCAGCCCATAAAGTTCTATTCATACCAACGTTATCCTGATCATCAAACTTTTTACGGTCAACCATACCATAAGGGTATCCTGTTTGATAGGTTGTGTTGATGTCATTACTTGAAGCATTCACCATTCCGTCAGAGTTATGGTGAACACCGGCAAATACGGTTGTAGGGTTGGCTTCGAGGATACCTTTCAAACGATAGTGGCCATCCACGCAATAGCCGCACCAGGCACCAGAGCCTTCTTCAATCAATACTTTTTTACTGCCACTTACTCCACTGTTTACAAACAGGTCAAATGTGAGAGTATCAGCAGAAGGGATGCTGCCACCATTAATTTCGGTGAACCATACCTTAACTGATTGTGTATTTCCGGCAGCACTACTTTGAGGAGTGAAAGTTGTAGGGTGGCTGATATCCGCGGTTCCCCCGCTGTTAGCAATAGATGTAGAAACTATACCAGAAACACCACCACCAGCAGGAAGGTCATTAACAGAGTAATTCATTTTTGCACCGGTAATGTTCTGCGAACCGTAGTTTGCAGCGCTTACTTTAATAGTAGTAGCAACACCTTGTGAGGTAATCTCAGGCGTTAAGCTGGCTTTTACACGTAAATCAAAAGTTGGCTGAGTTCCATATACGAAGTTGTAAACAACCCATTGTTTAGGATCATTGACACCATTGGCTCCACCATAATTAAGGTTAGGGCTTCCGGCTACACTGCATCCAATTGTTCCATCAATGTTTTGAGTGCCTACAGTTGAAGTAAAGATTCCGAAACCATAGTTATGCAAAACCTTAAATCCTCCGGCCTCATCAAACAATACTGCGTAATAAGTAACATTGCTTGGGGTTGAAGAACTTGAACTCCCGTTCACTTGCATCAACTGCCATTGTACCACAAAGGTACGGTTAGGAGCTGTTCCATAAATCCATGATCTAACCCCGGAAGCAAATGTCGAAGATCCTTGCGTTACAGTTTGCATGCTGGTGTTATCCCAAAATGCAAAGATTGACATTTTAGGTGCACTTGCGTCAGGAAGGATTGTATTGCTTGTGTTGTCAGTAGTTTGATTCGGATCAAATGTGATGTAACCGCTGGTACTTACTTTAAATTTTGTACTTGTAGTAAAGGTTGAATCATAAAACGACCAATTGTCGAATGGGAAGTTTTGTTCTGGGGATAAAGTATTGCTGGTTGCGGTAGATGTACCGGGAAGGACAGCCGTAGCTCCCGTAGGGGGAGTAGATGAGTACCCTGCAGGTCCTCCCACGGTTTTGTAGTAGTAATAGTTTTGAGCCGAAGCACCAAAACTAAGAACTGCTGCGAAGGCAGAAAGTAAAAGTGATTTTTTCATATTAATATTTGATAGCGTTGTTTAAAGTTAAATTTATCTTTAAAAAAGATGGGGGTGTATTATCATGCATTTTAGGCTATATTCTTCAAATATTCAAATCGCATAAATATGATAAAAGTCATGTGTTTTGATTGGTGGGAATTAATCAGTTACATTTGAATAGATTTTTGTTAACATTATTTCGTTGCACATGAAAAAAATATTATTGAGTGCTTGTCTTTTGATTTTGACAGCATTGGGAGTTAATGCTCAGATTAACATCATTGAGGATGTAGTAAGTATAATGGGTTCGGCCAATACCAATCAGTCGAAGGCGTCCTTAATTAAGAACTTTTCAACGGATCAGAACGATACGGTGTTTACCTGGAGATTTCTTTCTTTCACCAAAAGCATGTCTTGGCACGTTTCATTATGTGATCCGTTTCAGTGTTATGACGATGTAAATGCATCAAGCTCTGAGGAGTTTGTTTTGCCAATCAATGGAACTTCTATTGTTCGTGGTGATTATTATTTTAATGGAGTTGAAGGTCAGGGGTCGATGCAGGTAGTTGTTACCAGTAAAATACATCCGGAGAATGCCGATACGGTTACTTTTGATGCGGTAGCATGGGTAACAAGTGTTAAGGAGGTTAACAAGGCTGCAAAAATTACAGTTTATCCTAATCCGGTGAGAAGTAATTTGTTTATCAGCACTAAAGATGTGGATGCCAATTCGGTGGTGAGAATTTATGATTTGACCGGAAAAGAAGTGCTGTCGGCCAACCTGAAAGGTCGTTTTGAGAATGAAGTAGATTGCTCTGCGCTAAATAATGGAATCTATTTGGCTAAATTCACGGTAAATGGTTCAACTTCGGTTCAACGATTTGTTGTGAACCGTTAAGCCGATACATATAATATTTGAAAAGGCCGAAACATTTGTTTCGGCCTTTTTTGTGCCTCCTTATTGTTTGATTACACGTTGGATGTATGTTTCTCCATTTGTTGAAACCCTCACAAAGTACATTCCATCCGGAACATTAGTTGTGTTTACAGAAATGGTATTGCTTCCGGAGACAAGTATTTCGGTTGAGGTATGTTGAACCTTTCCAATCATATCGGTTAATTCGATGCCTGCCATTCCTGCTGTTGTCGTATTCACCTCAATATTCAGCTTACTGTTGAACGGATTGGGTGTGGTGCTGTTGATACCGTTTGGGTGAATGTTTCGCAGGATGATTACTGTTTTGGATACATCTGATCGGCCATCAAAATCAACTTGTTTGAGGCGGTAATACACCGTTTTAACAACCGGAGCCGATGCATCAGTAAAAGTATATTGCTGTATTTTGGTGCTGTTTCCGTTGCCTTTTACACGGGCAATCGACTCAAAGTTTTTGCCATCGGTGCTGCGTTGCACTACAAAATGACTGTTATTGCTTTCGGAAGCCGTGCTCCATTTAAGCAGGTTTGAGGTTGTTTGTTTGATAGCGGTAAAGGAGGTATATTTTACAGGTACAGGAGTTGAAACTGAAAAAGAATAATCATCAATACTCAGTCCGTCATCACTTCCCGAAACATTTACGTCCTTCCATCGGAGGTATAATGTATCACCCGGGTTCACGTTTAATCCGGTAATTTGAAAGTCATAATATTGTCTGTTGTCTGCAGAATTGCCATCCAAAGACCCTCCCGCTCCTTGAATTACCTTGCTCACCATATCAGCTGCAGCATAACGTGTCCAGGTTCCGTTCAATATTCTTACAAAGCCTAAACTGTCATTATTCCCGTTTACTGCGCAATAAAAGTATAAAGAATCAGGAGTTGTTCTGCCTCCACCGTAGCGCCATTGCTCCATGTAAAGGTTGAAGTAAAAAGATGAAAATGCGGATCCGGAGTTGTTGATGTAACGAACACCAAAGTTAGGGCCATTTGAAGCGCTTGCCAATCCTCCTAAAGCCCTGTCTGTATTGGAAGTGGAGCCAAATCCATACGTGTCCCCGGTTAAAGAGGAGCCTGTTCCGGCCTGATAAGTAAAGTTTCCCGGAAGTTCTGCTATCCACCATCCATTTGGTAAAGAAGACTGTGAGGTACCGGAAATGGCAAGCGTGTTAAAATCCTCGGAGTAAACAGTTGCCTGATTAGTGATAGAAATGTATTGTGCTTCCGTTGTGGATAGACAAATACAAAATAGGAGTGAGTAGTATAATTTTTTCATGGCTAAATGAATTTATACCTCGAATTACGGACATGAAATTCAGACTGTCAAGAGTAGCAGGCTGTTTGGTGGAAACTTAGTGAAATTACCCGTGTAAGAACGCTTATCATTTAATATAGCCGTAAACGGAACGGTATCTGGCGAAACTTTGTTTAACAGATTATAAAGCCATTGACAGGCTGATCAATAGGCTCTTGAGCCGGGTTTGCAAATTTCAAACCCGGAATCAAGGATAAAATTGGAGCAACACAGCATTATTTATACATTTGCACCACTTTTAATAAACAGACCTCAATCAATATGGCATTAGAAATTAAAGTACCTACTGTAGGTGAAAGTATCAGCGAAGTAACCATTGCCCGTTGGAACAAAAAAAACGGAGACTATGTGGAGATGGATGAGTTGTTGTGTGAGCTGGAAAGCGACAAAGCTACGTTTGAGCTGAACGCAGAAGCCGCAGGCGTACTCACCACCAACGGAAACGAAGGTGATACCATTAAGGTAGGCGATTTAATTGCTTCGATTGATACCTCTGCTGCAAGACCGGAAGGTAAGTCGGCAGTTAGCAGTCCGCAGACCGCAGTTAAAAAGGAGGAAGTAAAACCAGCGGATAAACCTCAAACATCAAATACCAAACAAGAAACGTATGCAAGCGGAACCCCATCACCTGCAGCAGGTAAAATATTAGCCGAAAAAGGGGTGGAGCCTAAAGACGTAAAAGGAAGTGGCAAAGACGGACGCATTACCAAAGCTGATGCCATGGCTGCTGAACTGAAAATGACCAGCAACGAAAGCCGCAGCCGCAACGACCGTGCTGAGAAAATGACTTCACTCCGCAAAACGGTTGCAAAACGCTTGGTTGCTGTGAAAAATGAAACGGCCATGCTCACTACCTTTAATGAGGTAGACATGAAGCCTATCATGGATTTGCGCAACCAATACAAAAACCAATTTAAAGAAACACATGGTGTGAACCTTGGTTTTATGAGCTTTTTTACCAAAGCCGTAACCATTGCCTTGCAACAATACCCTGCGGTAAACGCATACATCAATGGTGAAGAAATTATTTACCACGATTACTGTGATGTTTCGATTGCCGTAAGTGCACCTAAAGGATTGGTAGTTCCGGTAATTAGAAATGCCGAAAGCATGAGCTTAGCCGATATTGAAAGAGCCGTAATGGCTTTGGCAGCCAAAGCCCGCGAAAATAAATTAAGCCTGGAAGAAATGTCGGGCGGAACCTTTACCATTACCAATGGTGGTGTGTTTGGCAGTATGATGAGTACACCTATTATCAATGCACCGCAAAGTGCCATTTTGGGTATGCATAATATTGTGGAGCGCCCGGTTGTAAAGGATGGACAAATTGTGATACGCCCGATTATGTATATCGCACTGAGCTACGACCACCGCATTATTGACGGACGTGAATCAGTAGGATTTTTGGTGAAAGTAAAACAGCTCCTCGAAAACCCAACCCTGATGCTCACCAACGGCAACGATCCGCATAAAATGGTATTAGGATTGTAAGAATCCTCTTGTAAAACACAAAGCCTGCTTAATGAGATGTTGAGCAGGCTTTGTGTTTTATTCCATACAGGTATCATTTGTTTAAAACCTGTATACTGCTACATTTGCGGCACCAAAATCAGGCTGTTGCCTGATGATCACTTCAATATTATACAATACATGAAATACGATGTAACCGTTATCGGATCAGGTCCCGGAGGCTATGTAGCCGCCATTCGTTGTGCCCAGTTGGGAATGAAAACTGCTCTTATCGAGAAATACTCCACTTTAGGAGGTACCTGCTTAAACGTAGGCTGTATTCCGAGTAAAGCTTTGCTCGATTCATCGGAACATTACCACAATGCCGTACACAATTTTACCGCTCACGGTATTGATATCAAAGGAGATGTAAAGGTGAATCTCAAACAAATGATTGAGCGCAAAAACGGGGTAATCAAACAAACCTGCGATGGCATTGATTTTTTGATGAAGAAAAATAAGATTGACGTGTACAAAGGGGTGGGAGCTTTTGTATCCCGCAATACCATCAGCATCACAGGAGAAACCTTCCAACAAATTGAAACCGATAAAGTAATTATTGCAACCGGTTCAAAACCATCTTCACTTCCCGGAATTGACATCGACAAAAAACGGGTAATCACTTCAACTGAAGCGTTGAACATGACCGAAGTTCCTAAAAGTATGCTTATCATCGGTGGTGGTGTAATTGGATTGGAACTGGGTTCGGTATATGCCCGTTTGGGGGCCAAAGTTTCGGTAATTGAATACACCGGAAGTATCATCCCTACAATGGATGGTGCATTGGGTAAAGAATTGCAGCGTGTATTGCGCAAGCAGGGATTCGACTTCCACTTTAACCACAAGGTGAAAACGGCCAAAACAAAAGGCAAAGAAGTCATTGTGGTAGCCGATAACGAAAAAGGAGAAGAAGTAACCTTTACTGGCGATTATTGTCTGGTATCGGTGGGGCGTAAACCATATACCGAAGGGTTGGGCTTGGATAAAATTGGATTGAAAACAGACGAGCGCGGACGGATTGAAACCGATGCCCATTTGGAGACTTCCGTAAAAGGAGTATATGCTATTGGAGATGTGGTGAAAGGTGCGATGCTGGCACACAAAGCTGAAGAAGAAGGTGTATTTGTGGCTGAGACTATGGCCGGGCAAAAACCACATATCAACTACAACCTGATTCCGGGTGTGGTGTATACCTGGCCTGAAGTTGCAGGTGTAGGTGCTACCGAAGAAGAGTTGAAAAAAGCGGGAGCTAAATACAAAGTTGGTTCGTTCCCGATGCGTGCCCTGGGACGTGCAAGAGCCAGCGGAGATATTGATGGATTTGTGAAAATATTGGCAGACGAAAAAACGGATGAGGTATTGGGCGTACACATGATTGGTCCGCGTGTGGCCGACTTAATTGCAGAAGCCGTAACCGCTATGGAGTTCAGAGCAAGTGCCGAAGATATTTCGCGCATGAGCCATGCACACCCTACTTATGCCGAAGCAGTGAAAGAAGCGGCCTTGGCCGCAACAGCCAACCGTCCGATTCACATGTAGGCAGTCCGCAGTTAAGAAAGGGATTACATTTGATATGATAATTGAAACCGAGAGCTAAACTCTCGGTTTTTTTATGCTCCTGCGTCAAAAAAAATGACAATCAGATATGCAGGACAATAGCTACCTTTACGTTTGATAATCAAAGCTGTTATGAAAACCCTGATTGTATTTTTGGGGCTGTTGCTCCCAATATTTGCCGGGGCCCAAAGTGGCTTAAAGCCGATGGATGAAAAATCGGCAGAATCGTATGACCCGAAGCGGTATGCAAATGAGCAACACGCAAATGATGTGACGATTGAAAGTCGGGATTATACGATGCAGGTGGTGCAAACAACAGGCAAAAAGTACAACGCAGAAGAGCTGAGCAGAATGGCACGCAAAGATGTGAATGGCGTGGCTTCAACCATTGCAGGCGTTCAGTCGTTGGATGGCGGAGTGCCTCAAATACGGGGAGCCGCGGCTAGTGGTACAGCCTACTTTGTGGATGGAGTAAGAGTGTACGGAGCACTGCCTGTATTGACGAAGTAGGGGTAATTTAATGCTTAGTTTTTTGATAAATCATTTACCTTTTGTGCAATAAGGGCGCTAAAAACTGATGGAGGAGGCTGTCTGGAGATATACCCTCTGGCAATCTCCTCTTCTTTTGGGATTACATGTTTTTGTGTATTTTGCGCCACTTATGCCATTGACGAAATACCCGATTTTCCTTCTTCTTGCTTTATTAATGAGCCTGAGCGGTTTTGCGCAAATTTCTGATGCTTTGCTGAAAGGTAACGATAAACCTGAGTTTTCCGGAAACTTCCAGACCAATAACCAGTTTTATGTGCGTGATGACAGGATTGGCGCCAATACCACCCAATACCTCAAAGAAAAGTCTTCAACTGATGCCTGGCTTTATATGAACTACAAAATCAAAGGGTTCAACTTTGCCATGCGCTACGACCTGTTTAACAATACCCCCTTGTTTAACCCACAGCAGGCATACTCCAATCAGGGTATCGGATTTTGGCAGGTGAGCAAGGATATTGAAAAGCTGAATATTACAGTTGGATATATTTACGACCAGTTTGGTTCAGGTATGACCTTCAGGGCTTATGAGGACCGGAATATCGGTATCGACTTTGCTATCTTAGGTGCACGTGCCATATACAACCTGGATGAGAATACCCGCTTCAAAGCCTTTACCGGAAAACAAAAATACCGTTTTGATACACACGAACCTATTATCAAAGGAGTAGCCGGAGAACATCGTTTTATGTTCAGCGAAAACTTTAACTGTGAGTTTGGCGGTTCAGTGGTAAACCGTACACTCGACCAGAATACGATGAACGCCATCACTTCGGCCATCAACAGCTATCCCATTGAGGACCGTTTTGACCCACGTTACAATGTGTACGCATTTCAAATTTACAATACGTTTAATATCGGTCGTTTTTCGTGGTTGGTTGAATACGACTACAAAACGCATGAGGCCATCATGGACCTCAACAATAAATTATTTGACTCGGACGGACAGGTATTTCATACCAGCTTATCCTATTCAAGCAAAGGCGTTGGTATCAATGCACAATTTAAACGTATCGAAAAATTTCCGTTGCGTGTTTCTCCGCTCGAAATCGCACCTCCACCCAATAATGCACCTGTTAACTACCTGCCTTCGATCACCCGCCAAAATACCTATCGTTTGCTGGCACGCTACAATGCCGTGGTTCAGGAGTTAGGTGAAAATGCCTTTCAATTGGAGTTAACCTATAAGCCCAACAAAAATACTCAGTTTAATGTCAATACATCCTTGGTTACAACTTTGCAGGCTTTGAATTTAGAGGATATTACCTTTACATACGATTCAACTACCCGCCTTTTCCGTGAATTGTATGTGGATGTGCAGCATAGGTTCAATAAAAAATTTAAAATGTTGTTGGGTATTCAATCCATCGGATATAATCAGGCTACATACGAGTTAAAAGCGTTGGCTCCGTTTGTGGAAGCCATTACTCCATTTGGGGAGATGACTTATAAAGTAACGCCTACCCGCTCTTTCCGCTTTGAGTGGCAATACATGCATACCAAACAGGATTTGGGAAGTTTTGTCAATGGCTTGCTCGAGTTTAACATGGCTCCGCACTGGAGTTTTTCGGCTGGCGATCTCCTGAACTTTCAGCATGGCTCTTTAAATGAGCCACCTCCCGGACAAACATTTGAGTTTATTCACTACTTTAATTTCTTTGCCGCATACACATACAAAACTACGCGCCTCACTGCCGGTTATCTTAAACAACCAGAAGGGGTGAACTGTACCGGTGGTGTATGCCGTGTTGAGCCGGCCTTTAGTGGAGCACGTGTGGGTTTAACAACTAATTTTTAACTTTGTATAAATACCAGTGATGATGAATAAGGTTATAGCAGCAATTTTAGGAGTGGGGGCGTTATGGTTTACTGCATGTAAAGAGGAGCCCCCATATATTAATTATGAGCCACAATATGTAACGTCTGAAACAACGTATGTGGATGTAAATGTTCCGGTGCCGCAACCGCGGGAAGTATTGATTGAAGATATGTCCGGGGTTCAATGTATAAATTGCCCTGACGGAGCAAAAGTTATTCGTGATTTGAAAGCAAATAATCCAGGAAGGGTTAATGCTATCACAAACTATCCCAAAGACTATCTCAAAAGTTTAACAGATCCTCTGAATAAGCCGAGCGAGGGAGTTATTAGTAAATATGATTTCAGAACAATTGCCGGTAAAACTATGATAGATAACCTGGGAGGAACGAATGCGATGCCATTCGGATATATTGATAGAAATAAGTTTGTAGGAGCAAATAGGTACTTTGACAGAACTCAATGGGTAGCTAAATTTAATGCAGAGAAGGATTCTGTTACTCCTGTAAATATAACTCTTGCTGCTCTCTATACATCTGATAATGATTTAAGTGTGGAAATGAAGCTCAATTTTACGACTGATCTTTCAGGTGATTATTATGTCAGTATTGCATTGCTTCAGGATAGAATTATTGATTATCAGGAGTATCTGGATACTGTTGTTGGGGCTGCGTATGATCCAAATTATGCACACATGCATGTGTTACGCAAGATGTTTACGGCTAGTATGGGTGATAAGATTAATAACGAGAAAACAACTCTAGAAAGAGGACGGGTAGTTGTTAAACGTTATACCATTACGCTGGAGGATCCCGCAAATACTCCTCCGTTTCCTCCATACGATAAAAAGAATTTGGCTGTGATTGCCTTTGTACACCGGGCTATTGATGGTGTAGTGGTACAATCAAAAGAGATTGAAGTACACGAATAATGAGAACGTTGCTGTTGTTGGTTGTGGTACTTTCGGCTTGCAGCAATGGAAGTGAATACCTCAACAAAGTAAAAAAGGAGCAGGAGCGTAAGAATGCTGAGTTTGCGAATCCGGATCTTTCCCCTCTTGATTCTGCCGAAATAAAAACATTCAAAGGCCTTCATTTTTACGAACCCGATGCATCGTATTACGTGGATGCTGAAGTGATATGGCTTCCCCAGATTTCGTATTTGAATTTGCCGCATACAGGAGGCAATGTTTTGCCTTATATGCAAACGGCAATGGTTCGGTTTCAATTAAACGGGCAATCATTTGAATTGGGAGGGTATCAAACAGATGAGATGAAGGCCCAACATATCTTGTTTGTACCGTTCACTGATGAAACCAATCAATCCGAAACGTATGGTGGTGGCAGGTATATTGATTTGCCTTATGTAGATAACCACAATCAGTTGAAGATAGATTTTAACTACGCCTATTTCCCATATTGTGCCTATACTCCCCGGTACTCATGTCCTAAAGTGCCTGCACAAAATCATCTTGCAATAAAAGTAAAAGCAGGTGAACGG
Source organism: uncultured Bifidobacteriaceae bacterium (assembly GCA_964392775.1). Lineage (GTDB taxonomy): Bacteria > Bacteroidota > Bacteroidia > UKL13-3 > UKL13-3 > UKL13-3. Next base: position 6,133 of record CAYMRD010000009.1, on the reverse strand, counting down.
CTCTAAGGCCGTTTTGTTTTTACAATCAGATAATACAGCGGAACACCTGCCAATACAATGGCTAATCCCGGATAGGTATAATCGGGTTTATGCAACAACAGATTGATGCAGATAAACAATGCCATTAAGATATACGCTGCCGGAAGAAATGGATATGCAAACACTTTGTAGCTTCGGGGTGCATCGGGTTGTTTATAACGTAAAATAAACAATCCGCCAACTGTAAGTATATAAAACAGCAGTACGGCAAATACCACGTAATCCAATAAATCACCATACGACCCCGAAAGGGTAAGCAGGCTGGTCCAGATGGCTTGAATAATTAATGCAAATTGTGGTGAACCATTTTTATTGAGCGTTGAGGCCTTCTTAAAAAACAATCCGTCTTGCGCCATTGCGTAATAAACCCTCGAACCCGAGAGTGTGAGGCCATTAATACAACCAAAGGTTGAGATCATAATCAATGCAGCCATTAAAAACATTCCGGCATTTCCGAAAACAGTTTGAAGCATTAATGTTCCAACTCTGTCGTGTTCGGCTGTTTGAATTTGCTCAAAAGGGAGAACCTGCAAATACACCCAGTTAATGAACAGGTAAATGGCTAATACGATGCCGGTTCCCATTATCAAAGAGAGCGGAAGATTACGTCCCGGGTTTTCAATTTCACTTCCGGTAAACGTGATATTGTTCCACGCATCCGAAGAAAAAATAGAGCCTACAAGCGCTACGCAAAAAACACCCCAGAAATTAAAGCTGCTTGTTTCGGCTGGTATGCTGTAATCAGCAGTCTGGGCAGTATGGGTGAATGCAAAATAAAGACCTGCACCTATCATAAATACAATAGCACCAATTTTGGTAAACGTAAACAAGTTCTGCAAAAAGGCTCCGCTTTTGATGTTTCTGAAATTAGAAAAGGTAAGCAACCACACTACTGCAATGGCGAGTAATTGTTGGGTATTGATATGGATGACACCAAGGTCAATCAAAATCTGGTTTGGTGAAATAGCAGGAATAAATACGCCCGTAAATTTAGCAAAAGCAACGGCCACCGCTGCAATGGTTCCTGTTTGAATAACAGTGAAAAGTGTCCAGCCATATAAAAATCCAAACAACGGATGATAGGCTTCGCGAAGATAAACATATTGTCCACCGGCCTTTGGCATCATCGCTGCCAGTTCTCCATAACTAAGGGCAGCAAACACGGTGAGAACAGCAGTAACGGCCCATGCTGCCAATAACATCAAAGGTGATCCCAGTTCACGGCTCATCGCAGCCGGTACAATAAAAATGCCGGAGCCAATCATGGAGCCCATAATCAGCATAGTGCAATCCAATAGGGAAAGTTTACGGGTAGTTTGCATTCAGGCAATATAAGCAGATGCGCATTATTTTTGATTCTGAATATCTATCTTCACCTTATAATTAAGAACTATGATTAAGACTTATCAAACCGAAATTAAATGGGGGATTTTATTCACGCTCCTTACCCTTCTTTGGATGATTATGGAGCGCATGCTGGGCTGGCATGATGAACTCATTTCAAAGCACGCTTTGTATACAAATTTTATTGCTATTCCAGCTATCGCTTTGTACGTGGTGGCGTTGCTCGAAAAACGCAATAAAGATTATGGAGGAGTGATGACCTACAAGCAAGGATTGTTCAGCGGGATTATCATTTCCATTGTTGTGATGGTGTTGAGTCCGCTTGCACAGTTGATGACCTCACTGGTGATCACACCTCACTATTTTGAAAATGTTATTCAGTACGCAGTGAGCAGCGGTGCCATGAAACAGGAAGATGCCGAAACCTATTTCAGCCTCAAAAATTATATCATCATGGGATTGTTTGGAGCCCCGGTGATGGGCATTCTCACTTCGGCTATTGTTGCTTTGTTTGTTCAGAAAAAAGCGTAACAAATGGATGCTAAGATTCAGCAATGGATAGCCACATTTTCTTTGAACAAACAAGTACTGATTTTATCGCTTCGTGATATATTGCTGCATGCCGATATGGGATTAACAGAATGCATCAAGTGGAATAATCTCACCATCATGCGGGGCAAACAAAATATCTTGTTTATGTATTCTTATAAAACGGTGGAGTATGTAAACGTTGGATTTTTCAATGCCGTTAACTTACCCGACCCTAAAAATTTGTTTGAAGGAACAGGAGAAGCCATGCGCCACGTGAAGGTACACGATTTAAAAACCATGCCGGCTGCTCAGTTACGTAAATGGGTGAAACAATCAGCCACGTTCCGTTAATTGTGTGGAGCTCCCTGTTCAATCCACAATCTTATTTTTTCAATTTTATCGGCATGTAATTTACCCGCAGGTGGCATCCACCTCATGGGGTCTTCACGCAAAATGGCTGTATACAATACACTTCCGGAAGCATTATAGGGCTGTACAAATTGCCTTGTACTGTCGTAGGTGCTCATGTTCACTTTTCCGGCACGGCTTCCATTGCCGTGGCATCCGCTGAAATTGCAGTTTTGCTCAAACAGCGGAACAATAAAATTTTCATAACTCACCCGTGGTTCACGAAACGCTCTTTTGTATACGGATAATTGAACAGAAGTTGTTTGGTTTTGATATGAGGCAACAAGGTTGATGTTTGTGGTGTCGGAAACAATTGCGGGTGCAATTAATTGGTATCCTGTTGTGGTTGCTTGAATATACGGAACATTCCAACTCACACCGGTCAGTTTGGCATTGGCTTGTGTTACTTCAACAACAAGTGTATCGCCTTCGGCACAGGTTTGGCCCGAAACTACGATACGAATCGGAGGAGTTTCATCCGGCTCATTGGTACATGCGCTCAACAAAATAATAATACTAAGCCACAGGAAAATATTACAGTTTTTCATATTCGGATTTGAGCGCAGATAAACAATCAATGCAAAGGCAATCGGCAAAATGTGTTTTGATAAAAATGCGTTCATTCTCGGAGAGTTGAATGCGGGAACATTGGCAATTCGTGATGTTCATGGGTTGGCATTCAAAATCCTGATTGCAGCGGGCGCATTGTTTGTGTTCCATGATTTGTAGGTTGATTGAGTAATTAAGTAATTAGGTTGGTTGGGAAAGGACTTAATCAACTTAATTACTTAACCAACTTAGTTACTAATTACAACGCGTTTTGATAGTACACCTTCTTCTGTTTGAACCACCACTTGGTACATGCCGCTCTGACTAAACTTAACTACAATTCCATTAGTACTTGTATTTAGTGTATAGTTGGAAACTAAGTTTCCCAACAAATCGTAAGCAGAAAATTGTGCTTCAGGTGAGATTGCATCAATCCAAACAGCCTGATGAATGGAAGCGGGATTCGGATACAGTTGCAACGAGTTTGCACCGCTGATGGTTTGCACTGATTGGGTAATATCGTGGTGAATCACACCTACGGCATCCAGATCAAAACCGCCCGAAGCGAATGGAGTGGGCCAGGGGTCGCTGATGATATGTCCTGCGTTATCGCGGGTTGCGTATGCCGGAGAGATGCTGCCGACTACATCAATCACACGCACATGGGTAATGTAATTGACGTTGAGGCCTTCGGTGTTATTCAGTTCTTCCAAATCAAACGGAGTTCCATAGCCTCCAATATATTTACCTGCAAGGTTATTGATATTAGTTGCAAACATACCTTCAAAGGATTGGAGTTGATGTGTGGTATCATTTAAACAGGTTGCCGGGAAACGAAAAAAATGTTCGCCATCGCTGCTCACTTCAACAAATGCCAGTTCCAGAAAGGCCGTTCCGGGAGCCAGAGTCTGGTCGATAAACCCATTTTCGAAAACAGCAAAATCATATCCTTCACCATTGATGATGGGATGCTCAAATGTCATGGTCGCCATTCCGCCATCACCCAAACTCACCACTCCGTTTCCTGCGGGCCCGGGTACATAAGATTCATCACCTACAACAACTTTTCCAAGGGTTGTATCGGCACAATTTTGCCAGCCGCGTTTGAGTGTACATTGAGTGGCCCATGCTTTAAATGCAGAGCTGTCTTTGTGTATGGCAGTGGTGCCTGCCGTTCCGGCTTGTGGAGCAAACTGGGCGTGTGAAGAAAGAGTAAAGAGGAAAAGAGGAAAGAATACAATACTGTTTTTCATGTTCTGTTGTCAAAAAAATATTGGGAAGAATTAAGACACAGAAACAGGATGCAACTGCAGCTTTACTTCTATTCCCGGAAGCGATCACTTGTATAAATGTTCTGGCAGGTCTTCTGACTTATACCTTTTGGGTCCATCTTCCCATCAGTTTGATGACTGACAGTGATATTGTAGATCCAAAAATGTTTTAAAGAAATTCGAAATTCAAAGCACGAAATTCGAAACTAGTCGCGAGCGATGCTCCTTCTTTTTTTCGAATTTCGGATTTTCTTTTTTTCGAATTTTATCCTTCTCTGGTATTTACAGCAGCGGGTACTGTTACAGATTTTCACTGTATTCCCTTTTCATCCCGGTTGTGTGGCCGGGAACCATAACAGGGGCAAATATAGCCTTAAAAATCAAATACGAAATTCGAAAAGGGGATTCCCGGTTTGGTTATGGTCTATCAACTATGGTCTGTCGACTTCTTCGCAACCAATCCTCGCAAAGCCAGTTCATATCCCAACAATCCCAGTCCGCTGATAATGCCAACACAATGTTTGGACAATAAAGAAAGGTGACGGTATTCCTCACGTGCAAAAATATTGGAGATATGTACTTCAACCACGGGCGTGCTGATGGCGGCAACCGCATCGCTCAGCGCTACGGATGTATGTGTATATCCACCGGCATTGAGAATGATACCATCATAACTAAATCCGGTTTCATGCAATTTGTTGATCAACTCTCCATCAACATTGCTTTGGTAATAAGCAAGCTCCACATCAGGAAACTGCTGTTGCAGGGTGTTGAAATAGTCGTCAAACGATAGTGTTCCGTACACTTCGGGTTCGCGTTTGCCAAGCAGGTTGAGGTTGGGGCCGTTGATGATGATAATTTTCATTCCGAACAAAAGTAATTAATTCGTTTCTTCGTACAGCATTGTTTATTGTAATCTGTGAACTGGTCGAGTTACCTCAAGGGTTTTAAAGCATATCTTCAGTTGGAACGTTCCCTGTCGGGAAATTCCATTGAGGCTTATCTGCATGATGTAGAGAAGCTGGTTCAGTTTATGGATACTAAACAATTGTCGCTTGCACCCGATGAAGTAAAGCTGGCCACCCTGCGCGAGTTTGTGCGTTGGGTTACAGAGTTGGGAATGTTGCCTACCAGTCAGGCCCGCATGATTTCGGGCATCAAAGCTTTTTACAAATACCTGTTGATGGAGGACTTAATCAAAAGCAGTCCGGCCGAATTGCTCGAAGCGCCTAAAACCGTCCGCAAATTACCCGATACTTTAAGCACCCACGAAATTGATTTGATGCTCACTTATCTGGATATGAGCACAGCCGAAGGTATGCGCAACAAGGCCATCATCGAAACCATATTCAGCTGTGGATTACGCGTAACCGAAACAGTGAATCTGAAATTGTCGGATATTGCCCGCCACGATGAGTTTGTGCGCATTGTGGGAAAAGGGAACAAAGAAAGACTAGTGCCTATTGGTCAGGTAGCTTTGAAGGCCATTGATTTGTATACCCAACATGTGCGCGTACACATGGACATTAAACCCGGCAACAACGACATTATCTTTTTAAATAACCGCGGCAGTAAATTATCGCGGGTGATGATTTTTTACATCCTCAAAAAGCTGGCAACGCAAGCCGGAATCAAAAAGAAAATTTCTCCGCATACCCTGCGCCATTCTTTTGCCACAGCATTGGTGGAGGCCGGTGCCGACTTACGTGCGGTGCAACAAATGTTGGGTCACGAGAGCATTGCTACCACCGAAATTTACACGCATATCGACCGCGAATATTTACAGGATGTGATGTTGCAGTTTCATCCGAGGAGTTAGGTTGATAGAGTCATTCAAACAAACTTTGAGCACAATGTATAATGTCAGATCGAGCGGAGTCGAGAGCTGACACGGGAAGAACTGACGATTTTAATGCCAACGCCCATGCCTCGTCTCCGCTCCTTTAGACTTGCAATCAGTAAATTTTATATTTATAGATTGATTGAGAGAA
>CAYMRD010000008.1:0-137231 GCA_964392775.1 uncultured Bifidobacteriaceae bacterium | reverse complement strand
AGTAAAACCAAGGGGGACAGACGATGATCCGGGACTACCGCACAAAACAGGAAAAGTTACACGATTCACATTTTTTGCACGGCACTAACTGCTTAGTTGCCCCAATAATTCCGAATGAATTGGAGAAATATTGTTCAAGTATGCTTCAGCCGTGAGGCGTGCCATTAGGTAGCTAACAGTAGATTCTGCGCCCTGATTAAGATTTACATGTTTTTCCTCGAGTCCATCATAACAACCACCTGTACATGGGTTGTAAATGATCTGGTGGAGGTGATTGTTGCCGAGAAACCAGTTAAAGGCAACCTCCATCTTTTTAAGGTAGGTATCATCTTCAAACACATCATAAAACCTGCCTAGGGCTAAAATGGTATAAGCAACATCAATGGGTTGTTCTCCAAAATCAGCTGCAATTTTTCCTTTTTGCAACCAGCTTTGGTTTGAGATAAGTTTGATGTTTGTAAGGGTAAATGTGTTTGATAAAAGAAACTCAAACGATTTTTCGGCAATTGTTTTGTACGCACTGTTCCCTGTGATTTGATAAGCGCAAAGCATTCCCTCCGGCAAAATACTGTTTCCGTAAGTCAGGTAACTTTCAAACCAACTCCATTGAGCTTCACTTTCGTGCATATACATCCGCTCGAGCCTTGTTCCAAGCTTTTCGGCCAGTGCGATATTGTCCAACGAAGGAACCATATCATTGTAGTAGTATAAACCTTTAAGCGCAAATGCAATCGCCCTTGTGGAGTGAATGTCTTCAATATGTACAAATGCTTCTTTGATAAGCCTTGCAGCTTTTAGTACAAGTGTTGTCGGAAAAATATTTTTATGATGGATCAGGTATCCCAATGCCCAGATTACTCTTCCATTGGCATCATCGAGATTTCCGTCTTCATTTTGTGAGGTAAACTTTCTATTGCTATCTACATAATTTAAGAATTTACCGTTTTTCTGAATGCAGAATTCGATAAAGTGTAGATATATAGAAATTCTGTTGATGTCGCTTATGTCGCCTGTATTTGCATAATGCATACAGAGTGCAATCATCGCACGGGCGTTATCATCAATAGTATAGCCGCTCTCTAAATCGGGGTGGTTTATTTTTGAGAATTGAATGATCCCGAAATCAGTGGTGAGATTATTGATATGATTCAGATTGATATATGGAAGACTGTATCGCAGAGAGAATCCGGCATCAAAAAATTTCTCAAACAGCATACTGTGTTCAACGGCTACATTTTCCCAAGCTGTAAAAGCAATCTTGTGTAATCCGTTTGAAGCAATATTTTTCCGTAACTGCTCATCTTTCAATAAGCGGTTAACCTGTTCTCCAAGTTGTTCCGAATGCTCAAAATCAATAAGGATACCGGCATCATTTCCGAGTACTTCACGGGCATGAGGAATGGGAGTAGAGATAACAGGGCAACCACAACCAATAGCATAGGAGAAGGTTCCGCTCACCGCCTGATTGGGATCGCGGGAAGTAAACAAATAGATATCTGTTAATTGTAAATACTCTAATAAATCTGTTAAAGGAAGATAATAATTAATGAATTTCACATGCTGCTCCAGCTTCAGTGTTTTCACTTTGGCTTCTAACATATCACGGTATCTTTCACCTTCTTGCTTTACAACCGCTGGATGGGTTTTACCAATAACCAGAAACAATACAGTTGGATTTTTTTTGATAATGGCCGGCAAGGCATTCAATGTAGTTTCAATACTCTTACCTGAACTAATCAATCCGAAAGTGGAAAGAATTTTTCGTCCGCTGAATTTATATTTCTGCTTAAGAAGCTCTTTATCCATATAATCTACCAAATGCGTTCCATGTGCAATGACAGTTATTTTTGAAGATGCTATCTGATAATCTCTTTGTAAAATTTGTGAGGCACTTCGGGTCATTACAATAATTGCTTCCGAAGCAGCACTTAGTTGTTCTACATGCTGTTTGAGTTTGAGATCGGGGTGCGGTAAAACAGTATGAAAGCTTATAATAACTGGCTGAGTGATGCTGTTCATCAGTTCTAATAGATCTTCCTCATGCCCGTTGAAAAAGCCGAACTCATGTTGGATGAGAACCAGCTTATTCTGCTCATCACTGTTCACCGAACGGGATAGTAATTCATAGGAGGTTTTATCGGAGGTATTCAGCTTGTATTTCACTTCCTCCGGATAGGTGTGTTGTTCGTTTTCAGATTCCAGCGCACATATATTCAGCTTAAATGAGTGGTTAAATTTATTGGCAAGGGCTCTGGTCAGATCCTGAGTATAGGTAGCAATTCCGCATTCGCGTGGAGGATATGAGGAGATCACTAGGATCTCTGTAAATTGATGGTCATTCATGGTTAACGGTGTTTAGAGAAAGTTCGTGGAGCAATTCAGAGAGGCTCACAGATGCACAGGCGATAGTGTCGTCTGCTGCACCATAATAGATATAAAGGTCATCGCCAAATAAGGCGGTGCCCGTTGGGAAGCATACATTGTTTACTTCTCCGGTAAGTTCATAATCAAACTCAGGCGAAAACAACGGGTAGGGTAAGCGGGCTAATTCGGTTGTAGGACTTTCAAGATCCATCAATGCAACGCAGGCTGAATATACATATCCCTTCAGGGTATCGTGAACACCATGATAAATTAAAAGCCATCCTTGTGGCGTTTCAATAGGCGGACATCCGCCTCCGATATAACTTACTTCGTGTGCATATTTAGGCTCAAGCAAAATGTTTTCATTAAGGTGGTGAAAGTAGTTTTCCCAGAAGGATCTATCCAGATCTCTTAAATTATCAACCTTCACAATTTGAATATCCGGTCTGATTCGTTGAAGGAAACAGAATTTCCCTCCAATCTTTCTCGGAAAGAAAATTACATTCTTGCTCCACACAAATACAGGTTTATGATGTTTTCTTCGGATGCTGCGTTTGTTGTAACGCAAGTATTTTTCGTTGATGGGGGTCTTGCTGTTACAGAGTCTTTTGAATTCGCTGTATTGAATTTGTGGAGTGATTAAGCCTTGTTTGTCAAATTTTTTAAGATCAGTTGAAGTTGCTAAAGCCCCTAATGCATTTACACCATCATAAGCCGTGTAGGTGAGATAATACAGGTCATCAATTTTTACGATTCGCGGATCTTCTGTTCCTTTACATTCATAGTCGGATTGAGGAAAAATAACCGGATTATCGTATTGATCCACAACGGTTAACGGACCTTCCAATCGGCAATAGCCAATGGTCGAATAGTTTCCCTTGGCAACGGCACGGTAAAAAACATGCACAGTATTGCCTTCTGCAATCACCGCGGGATTGAGCACGCCACCATTTTCAAAACCCAGGCCGGAGCTTTCGATAATAATACCCTCTTTTTTTACCTTCAACATAACAGTATAGTTGTAAACATTAAACACTATAAATAAAAAGACCCGGCTGAGCCAGGCTTTTTATGATCTTAACCAGTAACATAAATGAATAGGTTAGATTTGATTATTTAGCCAAGGCATGTGATTTTGTAACTTCTCGATGAAGATCATTTGCTTCAAATGAATGTCCGCTTGCCTTTACTGAGCTTTGATGAGCTTTTTCGGTGTTTCCGGCTTCATGGTGTTTGGCCGCTTCAAGATGGAATCGGGCTGCTGCCTCGTGATGAGTTGCTGCTTTTTTGTGGGCATCAATATTCTTCTTCGTTTCTGCTGAAATTCCTTTTGACTTTGGTTTAATTTCGGGTTTGTTTTTGGATGCGATTGCCATGATACTGCAGTGTTTAGTGTGAAAACATTTTCACCTATCAAATCTCGGGCTATATACTGCCCCAAGCGTTACATAACTATTGTATAGAGTTGCAAGATTCACACATTTATTCTCCGAAGCTCACAGAGCGAAGGAGGGCTTCCTAAATACTCGGGGCGATGTTTGGTCGATTGTAAGAATTTGCTGATAAAATAGAAAGGCCCCCGATGCGCATTGCGCATCGGGGGCCTTTCGTGCTTTAAATAGTTTAAATCAATCCAATATCTAAATAATCAAGTACATCTTCTCCGGTTGCATCCTCGTATTCATCCTCTGTCTGCTCAATTTGTTCAAAGTTGATAGCAGAAGGTAACTCGATGTTTTCAATTAAAAACTCGAAGGTGCGCACTGTCACCCACGGAATACCGAAAATGTTCGGTAGCAGGTTCCATGAGAGCATGATACAAAACGCGCTTAAAGAAAAAAGCCGCGGGTCCTCTCATGATGACCCAACGGCTTTTGCACGTTAACCCCTATGTGCTTCTTGAGTACCTTGGTACTTTTTTGTTGTGATGGTAGCAGTTTTTACACTCGCTTTCACAAGGTTAAGTAATTACGGATTAAAATAACATTAAAAAACAATAGACATGCAACCTTTTTTAAAGAGCTCTCGTGGGATAGAGTTGGATAAAAAAGATTAAAAACCCTAACTTGCATCAGTGTTCCGCAAACCGATTATTTGTACCATGGCTCTGTTTACCTTGTTTTCGGCAGTATTGCCGGGGCAGGGAATAGCGGAATTGCAAAAGGTACCAATGCTCATCGAACACTACCAGCACCATATTCAGGAGCATGATGGAGCTCAGCTCAGCTTCACCGATTTTTTGTGGATGCATTATAGCAACTCTTCTTCTCATAAAACAGAAGAGAGCCACGAGGATTTGCCGCTATACCACCAGTGTTGTGCCTGCCAGTTTTTTATTGCCGAAGAACGGCTTGAATTTGTTGCGGTGGGCCGGAGTGAAACGCCCGCGCCAACCGAACACTTGCCGGATAAGTATTTTCACCAGCCTTACAGCGCTATTTTCCAACCTCCCCGCTTCAGTTAAGTAAATCCTGCAATTGTTTTCCGTGACTTTTAAGTCCCGGCTTTTTGTATTATTTATTGAATTGAAGATATGTTGAATAGAATCATCAGGTTTAGTATTCACAATAAACTTGTTATTGGAATTTTTGTGTTCGCACTGGTTGGGGTAGGGGTTTATTCATTTACCCGACTGCCCATTGATGCGGTACCCGACATCACCAATAATCAGGTGCAGATTATAACCTCGGCACCTTCACAGGCCGCTCAGGAAATTGAGCGGCTGGTAACGTTCCCCATTGAGCAGGCGGTAGCTACCATCCCCGAAATTCAGGAAGTGCGGTCGTTTTCCCGCTTCGGGCTTAGCGTGGTAACGGTGGTGTTTAAAGAGGATGTTGATGTGTACTGGGCTCGTCAACAAATAGGCGAACGCCTGAATACGCTCAACAACATCATTCCGCCCGAATTGGGTACGCCCGTTTTGGCTCCCGTGAGCACGGGCCTCAGCGAGATTTACCAATATGTGGTGAAGCCGAAGCCGGGTTATGAAAAAAAATACAGCGAAACCGAACTGCGAACGATACAAGATTGGATGGTGCGCAGGCAGTTGCTGGGTGTTGAAGGAGTAGCGGATGTAGGCAGTTTTGGAGGCAAGCTCAAACAATACGAAATAGCGCTCGACCCTGATAAGCTGAAAAGTATGAAGACCTCCATCACTGAGGTGTTTGATGCCCTTGCCCAAAATAACCAAAACACGGGCGGTGCATATATCGACAAAAAACCCAACGCCTACTATATCCGTTCCGAAGGATTGGTGCAAAGCATGGGAGATATAGAGCAGATTGTCGTCAAAAATTTAGCGAACGGAACTCCCGTGCTGATTCAACACCTGGGTATCGTTCAGTTAGGATTTGCCACGCGCTATGGAGCAATGACATATAACGATCAGGGAGAAGTGGTGGGAGCCGTTGTACTCATGCTCAAAGGAGCTAATTCATCAAAGGTGATTCAGAATGTGAAAGACCGCATTACCCAAATTGAGCAAACCCTTCCGGAAGGCGTGACGATTGAACCTTTTTTGGATAGAACCAAGCTGGTGAACAACGCCATCCACACGGTTGGAAAAAACCTGATTGAAGGCGCGCTGATTGTTATTTTTATCCTTGTGCTTTTTTTAGGAAACCTGAGGGCCGGCCTTATTGTGGCTTCGGTGATTCCGCTGGCGATGTTGTTTGCCGTTACGCTGATGAACCTGTTTGGGGTATCAGGAAACCTGATGAGTTTGGGCGCAATTGATTTCGGGCTGATTGTGGATGGTGCCGTGATTATTGTGGAAGCTACCATGCACCACTTACTGATAAAAGGTAATCGTAACCTTACCCAAAGCCAGATGGATGGAGAGGTGTACGAGTCGGCCAGCAAAATAAGGACAGCGGCAGCCTTTGGCGAAATTATTATCCTCATTGTGTATTTGCCTATTCTGGCTTTGGTGGGCATCGAAGGAAAAATGTTTAAACCCATGGCACAAACGGTGAGCTTTGCTATTTTAGGAGCCTTTATCCTTTCGCTTACGTATGTGCCAATGGTGAGCGCCTTGTTTTTAAACAAGCAGATTGTTACCCGAAAAACGTGGTCGGACCGTATGATTGAAAAGGCGCAAAGCTTGTATCAGCCGGTTTTGGAATGGGCATTGACCTATGCCAAACGAATAGTGGGTGTTTCGGTGATGTTGTTTGCAGCCTCCCTGTTATTGTTTAATACTTTGGGTGCTGAGTTTCTCCCTGCTCTTGATGAAGGTGATTTTGCCGTGGAAACGCGGGTGCTGTTGGGCAGCAGCCTTTCGGAAACCGTTGATGCAGCCGGAAAAAGCGCCAAAATATTACAGGAAAACTTTCCGGATGAAGTGGAAAAGGTAGTGGGTAAAATCGGTTCATCCGAAATACCCACCGACCCTATGCCCATTGAGGCCTGCGACCTGATGGTTATTTTGAAAGACAAGGAGGAGTGGACCCGTGCCGAAACAGCCGAAGAACTGGCGGATAAAATGGGAGCCGCGCTGAGCAATAACCCCGGAGTGAGTTACGGTTTTCAGCAACCCATTCAGATGCGTTTTAACGAGCTGATGACGGGCGCCCGGCAGGATGTGGTCATTAAGGTATATGGAGAGGATTTAGACAAGCTTAAACAATACGGAGAGGAGATAGCTTCTATTCTTCCGGGAGTGGAAGGTGCGCGCGATGTGTTTGTAGAAAAAATAACGGGCTTACCGCAAATTGTTGTTCAGTACAAACGTGACCGGCTTGCCAAGTTTGGCGTGAGTATTCGGGACGTGAACACGACTATCAACGCGGCCTTTGCCGGACGTTGTGCCGGGCAGCTGTTCGAGGGGGAAAAACGGTTTGATATTGTAGTGAGGCTCGAACAGAGCAGCCGAAGCAGCATAGAGGATGTTCGCAACCTGTATGTTCATACTCCTTCGGGACAGGAAGTTCCCTTACAACAACTGGCCGATGTGGAGCTCATCACCGGTCCCAACCAAATACAACGTGATGATGCCAAGCGCAGAATTGTGGTGGGTTTGAATGTTCGCGGCCGCGATGTAGAAAGTATTGTTCAGGAAATACAGGACAAAATGAAAAAACAAATTGTGTTTGAACCGGGGTATTACGCCACCTTCGGTGGCGCCTTTAAAAACCTCGAAGAAGCCCGCGACCGGTTGATGGTTGCGGTACCGATAGCACTGATGCTCATCTTCCTGCTATTGTATTTTACCTTCGGCTCCGTTGCCCAGGGTTTGCTCATTTACTCGGCCATTCCCCTTTCGGCTATCGGTGGCATCCTTGCTTTGTGGTTGCGAGATATGCCATTCAGCATTTCGGCAGGGGTGGGTTTTATTGCCCTTTTCGGCGTGGCTGTGCTCAACGGTATTGTGTTGCTGGCGGAGTTCAATCGCTTGAAATTAGCCGGAGAAACAGATATACGAACAATTATTCGCAAAGGAACAACCACACGGTTGCGACCGGTATTGATGACAGCCGCAGTTGCATCGCTGGGTTTTTTACCAATGGCTTTGTCACTCGGCAGTGGAGCAGAGGTTCAAAAACCGCTGGCAACAGTAGTTATTGGCGGATTGGTATCGGCTACATTACTTACGCTGTTGGTATTGCCTTGTTTGTATGCGCTGATAGAAGGCCGCAAAAAGCTTCAAACGTCAACGGGTTTGCTTCTGTTGTTGCTGACCGGACTCACATTTGGCGCAAACGCTCAGCAGCCTATCAAACTGCAACAAGCTATTGATATGGCCGTGCAACAAAACAATAAACTGCAGGCTACCACCCAGGAAAAGGATGTTGCCCAACACCAAAAGCGGACATCAACCGAAATGCCCAAAACAGATGTGAGCCTGATGTATGGCCAATACAACGGATTCTATAAACAGGATAACAACCTTTCGGTGAGCCAGACCATTCCGTTTCCCGGAGCCATGGTCAGCCGCTCATCGTTGGGTAATGCGCGTGTTCAGGCTGCGGGCTTAAAAGTGGCCACCACCCGAAACGAGCTGATTATGCAGGTGAAAACAGTGTATTATACATTATTGTACCTCGATGCCCAGCACAGCAATTTATTGCGGTACGATTCGGTATTTCAAAACCTGACCCGCACGGCCAATAGCCGCTACGAAAAAGGAGACGGAACCCTGCTCGAAAAAACAAGTGCCGAAAGCCGCCTGATGGAGATACGAAACCAGTTGCTCAACAACGAAGCCGAGCGCACCATGCAGCAAATGGAGTTGCAGGTATTGCTCAACAGTGATGTAGTGTATGACGCAGATACTACCGAAGCCAAAGAGCGCCTGCTGGCGTTTACGGCAGATACAACGGCCCTGCAAAACAATCCGTATTTATTGTATCTCAAACAGCAGGTGACGGTGGCCGAAAAAGAAAAGACCGCGGTGGTCAACACCTCGCTGCCCGACATCAAATTGGGATACTTTAACCAGAGCTTGTACGGAGTACCTCTTAACGATGCACAAACATCCTTTGCGGGATCGTCCCTTCGTTTTCAGGGTATTAGTGTAGGGTTGTCGTTCCCGCTTTGGTTTGTGCCCGATATGGCCCGCGCCAAAGCCTATGAGTCGCAAATAAAAGCCGGCCAAATGTACGCCAAACAACAAGAACAGGTTTTGCAGGCCGGATACAAACAAGCGGTTCAGCAATACCTGAAAAACAAACGCAGTCTGGCTTATTATACCAACTCGGCCCTGCCCAATGCAAAGCTCATTTACCGGCAGTCGGAGCGGGCATTTGAGGCGGGAGAAATAAGCTATACCCAACACCAGCTAAACCTGCAGCAATCCATTTCCATTATCGAAAACTATACGCAAACGCTGCTCGACTACAACAAATCCATTATTCAAATTGAATTTTATACTGCCCAATAAACCATGAAAAACCTGTTGTCTACATCCATTATTTGTGTGTTGCTCACCGCCTGCGGAGGGCCCCAAACAACATTATCAGAATCTTTGCATGATACCACAGCCGAACACGTATTGGTAACACTGAATGATGAAGAGACCCGGCTGGCCGGCATTCAAACCGGAACGGTTGAACTCAAAACAATTAGCCGCCATGTACAGGCCAGCGGAAAGCTGGATGTACCACCCAATAATAAAGTGAGCATCTCGGCACCTATGCAGGGTGTGGTGAGAACCACCAAGGTATTGCAGGGAACCCGCGTGAGCAAAGGTGAAACCATTGCCGAACTCGAACATGCCGACTATATCCAGCTCCAGCAGGATTACCTCGATTACAGCAGTCAGCTTGAATATTTGGAGGCCGAGCACAAACGCCAGGAAGAACTGGCCGGAGAGCAGATCAACGCCAAAAAAACAGCGCAGCAATCAAAGTCGGCTTACCAGAGCATGCAGGCCAAAGTGCAAGGTGTTAAAGCCAAACTGCAATTGATTGGTGTTGACATTCAGTCGCTGGAGCGCAACGGCATCAAGCCGTTTATCGTCATCAAATCACCTATCAACGGATACATCACAAGGGTAAACATCAATATGGGAAGTTATGTGGCGCCCAACGATGTGATGTTTGAAGTGGTGAATACCGAACACCTGCATGCCGAACTTACGGTGTTTGAGAAAGACATCATGAACATCAAAATAGGGCAGAAGGTGGTGTTTACGCTGGGCAACGAAACCCAAAAGCGTACAGCCGAAGTACATCTGGTAGGACGGGAAATTCAGGACGACCGGTCGGTGAGGGTGCATTGCCATTTAGATGTAGAAGACGCCTCTCTGATTCCGGGAACGTATCTTAAAGCATCCATCGAAACGAGTAACCAACAGGCAATGGCCTTACCCGATGAAGCCATTGTGGGCTTTGAGGGGATTGATTATGTGTTTGTGCAAACCACAGCCGACACCTACAAAATAGTGGAAATAAAAAAGGGCAATAGTGAAGGAGGATATTCCGAAGTATTGTTGCCACAAAGCATTGCGGCCGATGCGAAAATAGTGACCAAAGGAAGTTACAGCTTGCTGGGTAAGCTCAAAAACACGGAAGAAGAGTAGGGAACATAAATTCGAATAATGAAATCAGAAATTCGAAAGAGGGGAAGACCATAAATTAACAAATACCCGTGTTAACCACCGTCCGTAGAGCCCGATAATTACCGGGCTAAGAAGAGGACACAACAGAAATACACGTAACGAACGCAAAGATTCTGCTGCGCAGAACGGCAGAGCCGCGGGGCGCACGGAGATTCTGCTACGCAGATGTCGGTGGCTGTGCGAAGCCAACTGCAACCGCATAGATGCAAGGAGGACTCACCACAGATTTACCTTGCAGAAATTTCGGTGAACAAAGTATAGACCCGCACCGCCCGGTTCAAAAAATCAGTCAGGGGTTTCAAAATGCATATCGCAGTTGATGCGGAAAGTACAATCTTTGGTCCCCCAATGCAGGGATCAGTTCCGGCACAAAACCCAACCACTCTTTGCGCAAGGTTTCGTGTTTTTTAAGGGTGAATGGTCAACGGAAAAATCACCTCAACATCCGTTTCGCCAATGCTTGGGTCGGTTGATTTGGGGATGCCATCATAATGTTTGAGTACCACTCTCAGATTACCACTTGCGGTGTCAGTTGTTTCGAGCGTGAACTGAATTCCAACGGGTAAATTATTGGCGTCAACTCCATGCTTTTGTATATTACAGTTTGAGGCAGCTAACCCGCTGAGGGTGTAAAAAAACTGATGCGCTTCGGCTTCAGCAATCACTTCGTCTGAAATTGTATCAGCAGGTATTTTGGTTTCATCCAACAGCAATACCCTACCCGAATATGTTTGGTGTGTTTTAACATTTAAAGGCTCGACAGCGGGTTGCTGCGGACCAATTCCATCTGCATCTTTCCAGGTAGCTGTTACCTGCTGTCCGCTGCTATCTGTCAGTATAAGTTTTACGGTTGTGATTATTTCCGATTCGTTTGCAGGTACGTTGGGTGTTTCCGGATTGCCGCTGTCTTTTTTACAAGCGGTGAGC
Source organism: uncultured Bifidobacteriaceae bacterium (assembly GCA_964392775.1). GTDB lineage: Bacteria > Bacteroidota > Bacteroidia > UKL13-3 > UKL13-3 > UKL13-3. The sequence continues at coordinate 125,881 of CAYMRD010000008.1, read as the reverse complement.
GAAAGGAAAAATATGCTTAGGATGGTTACTGTTTTTTTCATGTTCTTTATGATTTTGGTTGATAAAAGGTAATGGGTGCTGCAATGCGCAGCATTAAGTTAAATCCTGGGTCGAGCGAATAGTACCGGAAGCGGCTCAGGTAATCGCGGTACGAAGTGTTGAGGGCATTGTATATACTCACTGAAAAACGCAGCGGTTGTTTACCGATATGGGTTTCAAATCCCATATTCAAATCAACCAGTGAATAAGCCGGTGGAGGAGCAATCAGATCTGCGCCTTGCGGATACCGTTTTTGCTCGGCCACGTATGTGTAGTCGATGGTGGTATAGATGTTATGCAGTTTCCACCAACTGTTGATTTCATACCCCACCGAAAACCGAATACGGTTGGCCGGCATCAATATAAGCGGAACATTATCCGAAGTGTTTTGCGCATATAAATACGAAGCATTGAGGCCGGTTGTAAAATGCGTACCGAGATGCCTTGTGAGTGAAGCATCCACACCCTGCAATACGGCATCATCCTGTACGCGGTTCAATAAGGGGAAAGCGCCTCTGATTGTTAGAATGGGTTCGGGTTGCGGGAGGTTGTAAATGAATCCGGTGAAACGGTTTCGAAATACACTGATTTCACTCTGCCATTTGTTTGTGTGCAACACAATTCCTGTTTCACTGTTCACACAGGACTCACGCGAGAGGTTGGGATTGCCAATCTCAAAGGTAGCGGTTCCTCCATGCAAACCGTAGCTGTAAAGTTCATTCATGCTCGGTGGCCGCCAGGCCGATGAAATGTTTGCCTGCAACTTGAGGTGTTCGCTGATAAAATAGGAGCCACCAGCCACGGTTGTTAAACCTGTATAGGAACGGTAATCGGTTTGTGTACCTTTGGGATTATACACAAAAGGCGTTTGCTGGCGCCAGTCGTAACGTATACCCGCTTCGGCCATCCAGCGGCCACGTTGCCATTTTTCCATCAGGTAAACACCAACGGTATGGGCTCTGAAATTTGGAATAATGGGTTGTAAGCCCGCACTCACATTTCCCTGATTCATATAGCTGACACCTACTTTTCCTTTGATGAATTTGCTGAGCGAATGTTGTAATGAACCTTCGGCCAAATCTGTTGAAAGTCCCATGCGATAAGCCGGTGTGCTGTTGTATAAGTCTGCTTCCGAAGCCCGCGGGGCACGGTCATATTCTTCGCGGTGGTTGTATTGGCGGCTGTATTGCAACGCTAATACCAAATTGTGGTTAAAGTTTACCCAAACCGAAGCAGAGGTGATACGATGGGTCACATCTTGTCTGGGGTTTTCGATGCTATAAGTAAACGGTGCAACATAAGCTGGTTGTCCCGATTGGATGGCATTCACCAAATCGGTGGTATTGCCAATATGTGCCGAACGTAATATGCCGAGTTGCGTATGAAAATAACTTTGGGCGAACTCAAGGTGTACTTTGTTGAGAGTATAATGCAAGGCATACGAACCACTTTGCTCTTCAAACCCTGTATTCGACATCACATACTCCGGAGAGCGGGAGTCACCCGCTTTACGAAACGAACCTTGTGCCCGCCAGCTTAATATATGTTTGGTGAAATGTGCGCCTTCGGCCAGCATCGAAGCGGCCATCAAGCCATTATTGGTAGCACCCTGCAACTGAGCCAATCCGGTTATTCCGTGCGTTGTGCGAAAGGGTGGAGGCATCAACCGAACCACGCCTCCCATGGCCTCGCTGCCATAAGCCACCGATGCGGCCCCTTTGATAATCTCAATGGAATTGGCTGCAAACGGATCAATCTCTGTTCCGTGGTCGGCACCCCATTGCTGACCTTCCTGACGAACCCCGTTGTTGACCGTTACCAAACGGTTGCTGTGCAGTCCGCGAATAACGGGTTTGGTAATGGCGGGGCCTGTGCTCATGAGGGTAATGCCCGGCACATGTTTAAGCTGGTCGGCCAGCGTAAGCCCACGGGTGCGTTCCAGCTGTTCGCTGCTAAGCACCGTGCGGGTTTGCACGGCATAGTTCGTACCCTCATCGCGGTGCGTGGTAATCTCTACTTCGTGTAAATGGTGGCTTTCGGGACATAAAGCCAAAACGATGGTTTGGTTTTGCTCCAGCCAGACAGGTTTTTGCTGACTGTGGTAGCCAATATAAGCGCACTGGATCGTATAGGTTCCTTTCGACAATGAATCTATCCTTATGGTTCCGTGTGCATTGGTAACGGCAAAAAAACGGGTTTCGGCAATGGTGATGCTGGCTGCTTCGAGCGGAGTTCCGGTCAAACTATCCACCACCTGCACGGTGAGGGTAAAACGTTTGGGTGGAAAAGTACCGGCTGCAGTAAGCAAACAAGCATACACCATCACCAGAATGGTGATAAGTGTTTTGTACACAATACAATTTTTTAAATGAAACAATAAAGGACAGCCCTGACGGGCTCACAAAAACAGCTTAAACTGCTGGCGGACCTTTGTTGGAAATACACAGCAGGGCTGTCAGCAGCCGTGTGGATATGGGTTTGGCGAAAGGAGTAACAAGCGCACTTTCTACAAAGGAGACAAGGTTGTCAGCACTTTCGAAATGTTTGAAAAAATGAAACTCGCACGAAAAACATTTGGTTAGCGGAGTGGATACATGCGAATCATGTCCGCATTGTTCCAAATCGGGTTGGCAAAAATAATCGTCCAGCCCGCAGGTATGCGAAGCCATGTTGTGCCGGTGCAAGGCCGCAGCATGCTCATGCTCGGCATGGTGGTGCAGCATATTAAACGGCAATACCGTGATGGCAAATACCGATAATAACAACAATGCGATATGAGAGTGCTTACTTTTCAATGTGAACTGCAAATATTCAACAATCCGACAAACAATACTACCTGTATTTTGATAATTGGTTTTTATTTGCACCGGATGAAAATCACAAAACCCATAACCATTGGATTTGTTACCTCCTGTGTACTCTTGTTCACGGTATCTTTTACGCGGCCGGAGCACAAACCTAAACCAATCAAAAAAATGAAAGTAGAAATCTGGAGCGATGTCATGTGTCCGTTTTGTTATATCGGAAAACGCAAATTTGAAGCGGCTTTGGCTCAGTTTGAGCATAAAGATCAAATAGAAGTGGTTTGGAAAAGTTTTCAATTGCAACCCGATTTGATAACCGATCCAACCAAAACCACTGTGCAGCATTTATCCGAAAGTAAAGGCTGGACCATGGACTATACCAAACAGATAACATCACAGGTGGTGCAGATGGCCAAAGAGGTAGGTTTGAATTATGATTTCGACAAAGCCGTAGTGGCCAACTCGTTTGATGCCCACCGTTTGGTGCAATATGCTAAAACACAAGGCAAGGGCGATGCCATGGAAGAGCAATTGTTCAAAGCCTATTTTACAGATGGCAAAAACACAGCCGACCATTCTACGTTAACAGAGCTTGCTGTTGCCATTGGCTTACGTGAAGCCGAAGTACAAAAAGTTTTGGCCGGCACTACTTATACTGATGCGGTACAACAGGATATTTACGAAGCACAGCAAATTGGCGTGAGAGGGGTTCCGTATTTTGTACTGGGGAATAAGTATGCAGTATCAGGTGCGCAAGCATCCGAAACGTTTTTAGGTGCTTTGCAAAAAGCCTGGAGCGAAACCCAACCTGCCGATACGATTGATGGAGCCGTATGCGGTCCTGATGGAGATTGCTAATAGATTGAGCAATGAAAAACAAAAGCCTCGTCAGGAATCTCCCGCGAGGCTTTTTTTCGAGTTTCGAATTTTGATATTCGAATTTATTTTACTGTATCCATGTGGCAAATCAAGTCTACCACTTTGTTTGAATAACCCCACTCGTTATCGTACCATGAAACCACTTTCACGAAGTTATCATTCAGTGAAATACCGGCTTTGGCATCAAAAATAGAAGTACGGGCATCGCCCAAGAAATCGTTAGAAACAACCTCATCTTCGGTATAACCCAAGATGCCTTTCATTTCGTTCTCAGAAGCTTTTTTCATTGCAGCTTTGATAGTCTCGTAGCTGGCGCCTTTTTCCAAACGGCAAGTTAAATCAACAACCGAAACATCCGGAGTTGGAACACGGAAGCTCATACCGGTTAATTTACCTTTCAGTTCAGGAATCACCAATCCTACCGCTTTAGCAGCACCGGTTGATGAAGGGATGATATTTTGGTAAGCACCACGGCCGCCTCTCCAGTCTTTAGCACTTGGTCCGTCTACAGTTTTTTGGGTAGCTGTAACAGCGTGTACTGTTGTCATCAAACCTTCCAAGATGCCGAAATTATCATTCAATACTTTAGCAATTGGAGCCAAGCAGTTAGTTGTGCATGAAGCGTTTGAAACCACAGTCATGTCGGCTGTATATTTAGTATGGTTAACACCCATAACGAAAGTTGGGGTATCATCTTTAGCCGGAGCACTCATGATCACACGTTTAGCACCAGCTTTGATATGGCCTTCAGCCGTACCTTTTTCAAGGAACAAACCGGTTGACTCTACCACGTATTCCGCACCGACTTCGTTCCATTTCAGGTTCTCAGGATTTTTCTCAGCGGTTACACGGATTTTTTTACCGTTTACAACCAATGAACCATTGTCAACCGATACCTCACCGTTGAAACGGCCGTGGGTTGAATCGTACTTAAGCATATAGGCCATGTAATCAACCTCGATAAGGTCGTTGATTCCTACTACTTCTACGTTTGGATTGTTGATGGCTGCTCTGAATACCAAGCGCCCGATGCGGCCGAAGCCATTGATTCCGATTTTCATGTTATAAGAGTTTAGTTAATTGAAAATGTGCTTTTTTAGGCGGGGCAAATGTAGGAATTGAATAGGGGATGAAAAAATTTTCAGGTTTTTTTTTGAAATTCAAAAATCAGCCCTACATTTGCACTCCCCAAAACGAACATGGCCCGTTCGTCTATCGGTTAGGACAAGCGGTTTTCATCCGCTAAAGAGGGGTTCGACTCCCCTACGGGCTACAAAAGCTTCACTTTAAGTGAGGCTTTTTTTATACTATCCGGCCTTAGCAATTGCTGCTTGATCAATACCACGAAAGTGTCCGGCAATAGTGCAAACCCACACCTTTATACTGTAAAAAGGTATAAGCATCAAAACTGTTTTTGCATTCATTGTTACGTATGTATCTTTGAGATACAAGCCTATTGTATTATCTATAATGAATACCCTAAAACAGTTTTTTTCATTTTATATTCTATTCGGCAGTTTACTTTTGGTGGTATCCTGTTCACACGAAAAGCGCACGCTCCAGCTAAACCAAGTTCCGACTAACACTCCTGATGGGGAAACCATCTATGTTTCGGGAACCTTTAACAAATGGAACCCCGCAGATGAACGTTATCAAATGACGTATGATGCCACTTCAAAAACATACAGTATAGAGTTGCCGGAGGGTGTAGAATCTGGCGAATACTATTATACCCGTTCCAATATTGAAACCCGTGAAACGGATATGTGTGGGAACGAAATAGTGCTGCGTTCGCTAAGCAAAGAGTTGGTACAACAAGATACGGTTGTGGGGTGGCGGGATTTGGATCACCCCGAATGTCCGCAGGTTACGTTTGAGATACGGGCAAAGCGGGGCAAGTTTCCATTAACCGAAAATATTTACCTGACAACCGAAGCTTTGAATTGGCAAAGCGGGCATCCTGATTACCGCTTTCAGCGTATATCGGATAGTTCGTTTGTGTTGCGTTTCGAACACCCACCCACCCACCCATTGATGTTTAACTTGTTTCGCAATGGTGTCAGGCAGTTTACAACCCCGCAGCAAGCAACGGTTTTTAATGATACAATCAGGATGAGTGTTGATTTATTGAAGAGCAATGACGTTGACAATGCCGATAAGAAAACTCTTTCAGGCAAAGCAGCCCCAATTGCTTCAGGTCAAACACCCCCCAAACAAACCGGAAGTATCACCTTGGATGCTCCGGTGGTAACATCACCAGTTCCTTCATCACCCGAAGCTCCGACTTCCGGGGTTGAAGATAATCCCGGGAAAGCTGTTGTGCCGGCCGTTGTGGTCAAAGCCGAAAGCGAACCGGAAAAAGACGATAAGCAGAAAAAAGTGTTTGTGATTTTGGATCGATTGCCGGCTTATGGCAAAGGTGATAATTTGTATGTTGCAGGTGATTTTAACGATTGGAATATTGCGGATGAAGATTATCGTTTTAAAACTTTGTACAACGGCAAGAAGTTTTTAGAACTACGTTTTGATGATACCCAACCGCATGAGTTTAAGATTACACGTGGCGAACCCGGAACGGATGAGGCCGGTTTTAAAGAAGAAGCTATTGACTTTCACGAGATAGCCGGAGGCAAGGATAACGATACTTTGCATATTCGCATTGAAAGCTGGATGGATGCTTATCCGCGCAAGCGATTGGTGTTTTACCTGGTGGATGTACCGGATGGAACTCCGGAGAAAGATGGTATTTACTTAACCGGAGACTTCAACAGTTGGGATATGCGAGATGAAGAGTTCCGGTTTCAACCACTTGGCAAACACCGGTACGTACTTACAATCGAAGATTTTAGCAGCGCTTACAAATCATATAAAATAAGCAGAGGAAGCCGGGAAACAGAAGCGGTTGCTGCAAATGGCAAAGTGCCCAAACCACAGGCATTTGATTTTATCAAACGCGACACTATCAGGCTGCGCATTGAGGGCTGGAAAGATATTGACGAGAAATAGCCCCCTTTTGCTGTAACCGCTAGTGAGCAGGCAATGAATGAGCACTTTTAATAACGCACGCAACCAAAATCAGACTATAAATACTCTGCAAGGAGTGTTTTCATTTCAGCCGCCATGCTTTGAGCTTCGGTCGCTGCTTTTTCGGCAAAACCGGTTCCGTTGCCGGCATAAATAATGCTGCGTGAAGCATTCACTAATAATCCGCAATCGCGGTTCATGCCATATTTTGCTACTTCTTTAAGACTTCCGCCTTGTGCGCCTACTCCGGGTACCAATAAAAAATGATCAGGTATCATGGTGCGGATACGGCCAAGCTCTTCGGCTTTGGTAGCCCCTACCACAAACATTAAATTGTTGGGAGAGGTAAAGCTTGTTGTATGTTTAATTACACGTTCATACAATTTCTCGGAACCCACTTGCTGTTGCTCATAATCGGCACTGCCGGGGTTTGAGGTAAGAGCCAGCACAATGCCCCATTTGTTTTCATAACCAAAAAATGGTTCAATCGAATCACGGCCCATATATGGTGCAAGGGTTACCGAATCAAATGTGAGGTTTTCGAAAAATGCACGGGCATACATATTACTGGTATTGCCGATATCACCGCGTTTGGCATCGGCAATGGTAAACTGGTTGGATGGAATATACGCCAAAGTTTCTTCCATGGTTTGCCAGCCTTTGGTTCCCATCGACTCGTAAAAAGCAGTATTGATTTTATACGATACGCAATACTCTTTTGTGGCATCAATGATAGCCTTGTTAAAAGTCAAAACGGGATTGGCTTCAGATAATAAGTGCTGAGGAATTTTAGTGATATCGGTATCAAGTCCTACACACAAAAAGCTGCCTTTTTGTTTAATCTGCTGAATGAGTTCGCTGCGGTTCACGTTAAAAAAGTAAATTGATTTCGAATAAAAACTGATGAATATCTTTTCCGGTATTGGGCGGATTGAGGTTTGGCAATAAGCCGTTGTTCATATCTATAAACCCGTATTTGGCAAGAATCTGAAACCCGATGAAGGGAGTATGAAACTGGGTGCCAATCACTCCAAGCAAATCATTTTTGGTAAGAGAGGGTTCGGTATTTTCGGGAACCAAAGCACCCGTTAAATAAAGTGCTGAATTGAGTATGTGGGAGTATTGAAGCCCAACAATGATATTAGAAGTGTTTTGTGAATTTAAGCCATACATCAACAGTACCGGAACATCCAGCGAGTACATCATAATTTGGGAGTACTCGAGGTTGCCATTGTTGAACTTGCTGCCCTTAAATGAAATGTTCAGTTCTGGTTGCAAACTCCAATGTGGTTTAAACCGCCATTTGAGATAAATGCCACCATTGAGCAAGTAAGTAGGAACAGGGTTGTGTAATTCGTGGCCTGTCAGGGCGCTTACGCCACCGCCAAACTTAACGCCTAATTTCAGTTGCTCGTTGATGGGAGGAATCACCAGATAGGGTTCGTCATCATCACCTTCCGCTTGAGTGCTGTCGGTTTGGGCAAAAGCGAATCCCGATATACAAATCCATGTGAGCAGAAGAAAAATGCGCTTCATATACAGCAAAACTAAGGCTTTTTAACGAAGCAAAAAGGATAAAGTAAACAGCCTTATCGGTGAGGATGTCTGCTCGCCTCCTGCTCTGGTGGTGGCCAACTGCACACTTTCTAAAGGACCTGTGCGCGGAACTCCCTTTTGGATCGGGGGAGAGGGGGGAGTTGACACTATTCAGATAGTCATTTAAAATAATCTTTAAGAGGGTCTAAAACGGTATGAGCAATTGAGGTTGTAAGGCGGCTGTGGTTGCGCTGACTTTGCTGTTAACGGAGCCTGATCCAATAAAGGAAAGAGGCTATATGTCATAATATAGATTCGCGAAAGAAGCACATGCGAATATGTTTAAATAAACCTGAAAACCACCCTCGGAGGGGTGGTTTTCAGGGTAAATCAATCAAACAAAAAACTTATGCGCGGTAGTATAATCCTGCTGTTATCAAATCTTTGCGGGCTCCCTCAACATCGCCCATTGCTTTTTTGCAGGCCGAGCGAAGTTTAAGAGCTGCGGTAAATTCGGGTTCAAAAGTGATGGCCTTGTTCAGGTCGTTTAAGGCAACCTGGTTTTTACCCATTTGAAAGAGCAGGCGGGCTCTTCGGTAATGGTATACGGCACTGAATGGGTTGCATACAATGGCACGGTTAATACAGGCATACGCTGCCGGAATATCATTGAGCTTGCTGTTGATATTAGATGCCAGTGCATACCACTCTGATTGCAATGAGCTGTGGCTGCGCAGAGCCTCATCAATAAACTGCTTGGCCATTGTGTAATCAGCCAGCATCCAATACGCTTTTGCCATAGCTGCATACGCTTCGGGTTTGCCATTGGCCACCATCAGGATATCCGAAAAATCATCCAGAGCCGGATTTACCATTCCTGCATATAATTTACACATGCCGCGTTGCAACATGGCATCTACATTTGCAGGGTTCAGCAACAGTACGATATCAAAATTTTTCTGGGCAGAGGCATAACGCTTACGATCCATCAATGACATTCCTTTTTGAAACAATTCGTTTTCGTTGCGTCCGTTAACATTAACATTGGGTTGATTGATTGCTGTTTTCATAATTCGTTCTGATTTGATGATTCAAAGTTTCCGACTCAGCCCGCAGCGTATCTGCGGAGTGAGAATGAATTTGTAATCAACTGATAATTAGGAACAAAAAATGTTGCAAAAATAGAGCCACCGGGGGATACCGGGGTGTATGTGACCAAAAACAGACAGATACTGTATATTGCGGCATGCCCAAAAACAAGCAGGCCTATATCCGTTACCGCATTATTGATGCATGTATTCGCAATCGTCAGAAGCCACATCCATCTAAGGAAGAGCTTATTAAGGCCTGTGAAGTAATTGCTGTTGTTTCGTTGCGCACCATTGAGCAGGATCTGTATGATATGCAGCACGATGAGGAGCTTGCCTATTTTGCTCCCATTAGGTACGATAAACGCCAGAAGGGATATTATTACGAAGACTCGAAATATTCGATCAGCAATATTCCACTCAGGGAAAATGATTTATATGCATTGGAGTTTGCGGTAGCCTTACTGCGTCAGTTTGAAGGCATTGATACTGTGGCCCGCTTTGGCGAAGCCGTTGCCAAAATTGAAGATTACGTAAATGTGCGTTCGTTATTATCGGAAACCGATATGGCACAGGTCATTCAACTCGAACAGGGAACCAGCCGGTTGGGTCAGGAGTTTTTGAGTGAAATACTAGGGGCTGTTAAAGAGCAAAAATCCATTCGGTTTGTGTACCGAAAGTTTGATGCACAAGAAGCCAAAGCATACACACTTGATCCGTATGTATTAAAGGAATACCGCAACCGATGGTATGTAACGGGTAAGTCGCAAACCTCAGACGCCATCGTAACATTTGGTTTGGATCGTATTCAGCAATTGGAGGTAACAACAGATGTGTTTAAGCCTGTTTCAGGTTTTCATGCCGATGATTATTTTAAATATTCATTTGGCATATCGGTGAGCAATAAACTCAGTCCCGAAACCATTGTACTGGCTTTTACCGCGCAACAAGGCGCGTATATTTTGTCGCAACCCTTGCATACTACACAAGAGCTGGTAAGCCAGTCAAATGATACGATTGTGGTATCCATTAAAGTGATCCCATCTTTCGAACTCAAATCGCAGTTGCTGAGCTATGGCAGCAGTGTTCATGTGCTTGAGCCTGAGTGGTTGAGGCAGGAAATTATTACCGAAGCACAGAGAATTATTAACCCGACCTCATTTTAGAATATAGTATATTGCGGCCCTATGCCTAAACTATCCATTATTGTTCCTGCCTACAACGAAGAAAACACCATTGTTTCTGTTCTCAACAAAATTGGAGAAGTCTCTCTGATTAATGGAATCGGGAAAGAAATTATTGTAGTGAACGATTGCTCGAAAGACAGGACAGAAGAAGTTGTGATGGCGTTTAAACAAACGCATCCTCACATTCCGATTTCGTATTTTAAGCACGAAGTAAACCAGGGAAAAGGAGCAGCCTTGCATACGGGGATTAAACAGGCAATCGGTGATTATGTGATTGTGCAGGATGCAGATCTTGAATACGATCCTGTTGAATTTAACCTGCTGCTTAAACCGATGGTAGATGGATTTGCGGATGTAGTATATGGCTCTCGTTTTGTGGGTGGACGACCACACAGAGCCTTGTTTTTCTTCCATACCATTGGCAATAAATTGCTCACGTTTACTTCCAATGCACTGACCAATCTGAACATAACAGACATGGAAACCTGCTATAAATTGTTCAGAAGAGAAATCATACAAAGCCTGAATCTAAAAGAAAAACGGTTTGGTTTTGAACCGGAGGTTACAATCAAAATGTCACGTATTCCCAAAATCAGAATATACGAGGTAGGGATTTCTTATTATGGTCGTACCTATGAAGAAGGCAAAAAAATTGGCTGGAAAGATGGTGTACGTGCTTTTTACTGCATGATGAAATACGGTTTGTTCAATATAAAATAACAATATGGTTTTAGAAAAACTGGTTGTAGGGGTGATGTGCCTGATGCTTACATTATTCCCCGGAATATTGATCTTCAGGAAATGTACCGGCCTTCCTTTGCTTATCAGGATTAATACCGCCATCAGTCTTTCTGTTTCTTTTTGGGTGTTGTTGGTATGGGTTGCTTTTACATTCCATATTCCTTTATCGGGTATGTTATGGAGCGGATTGGCCCTGCTTTCAGCGATCACCGCTATTGGATTGTTTCGTCAGCCAATGGAATGGAAACGCCCACCATTCACGATTGCTCACCTGATCTTTGGATGTGGTATTCTGCTTTTCTTGTTTCCTTTTGCGATCATGACCATTCCTCCGGGGTGTGATATTACCATGCATGGATATATCTCTCGCCTGATCATCAATAACAATGCAGTTCCTTTAACATACGACCCTTTTTTACCTGATAGCCCTTTTGGCGGATACAGTGCCGGCTATCAGGCGTTAACGGCCTTGTTTGCCGGAATGAAACCCGCGTTTTTGCACGAGGCCATCAATATCATCAGCGTATTTGTATATGTATTATTGCTTGTAAACATGGGGGCCTTTTACCGCTTGTTCGTATCGGGTAAGTATGCCATGTTAGCAGCGGTGTTTACCCTTTTTATTGCAAGCTCTTTAAAAACAACCATTGGGTGGGGAGGGAATCCAACCATATTGGCTATGGCCTTGTGTATTTGTTTTTTTACCCTGATCATCAAAGGTATGAACGAGCGAAACACAACTGTGTTGTGGTTGGCTGCCGTACCTGTTGCTGCGGTTCCAATGATTCATGCAATACCGGCAGTAGCCTGTATATACATTAGTATTCCGGTGGTGGCATATCTGGTATTTGTGAACCTCAAGGATTGGAAATGGGTGTTTAAAAACCTTGTCGTCATGGGTGGTATTACCGGCTTGTTGGTATTACCCTTTGTGCTCAATTTTCACAACGACTCATCCGAAGAGTTGACTCAAATGATCAGGGCCTGGCAGTATGATATGATGAGTTATACGCTCACCGATTCGTTGGGACATAATCTGTTGGCCTGTCTCACACAAATCATCTACCGTGCCGGAGATCCGATGGCCATTATTTTTGCTGTGGGCCTGGTGGTAATGATGATCAAAGGAGAGCGCAAAGTTGTGACGCTGTTGATGCTTGTTATCGTTTATTTGTATCTGTTGGTATTCAATTGTGTGTATTGGTTTTTGCCTCTTTCCGAAATATTGTATCCCGAACGCGTAATGTATTTTATCATTATCCTGATGGGTATCCCTCTCGGTTATTTCGTTCGGTTTCTTGCAGAGTGGAGTTCTCTGGTCCCGGCAAGGCGATGGGTTCATTATGTATTGATAGCCGGACTTTTTGGAATGGGCATTGATAGTTTCAGGAACGGATATGCTCTATCTATTTTGCGCAATAACAAGGTTGTATGCGATGCTCCGGCCATGGCTGCTTTTGACTGGGCCGAAACAAACACTCCTGCCAACGCTCAGTTTACCTGTACGTATGCCGATATGGGCATGTGGATTCCTGCTTTTGCCAACAGGGCTACCATTGGCACACATATTCATTTTATACACGAAGTAACCCACCGGTTTAAGGCCATGGAACAGATGAACGTTCAGCGTTACTATTGGGTAACTGTAGATGATATTCGGGACCAAACCCCGATTGTAACACAAGTGAAACAGAAAAAATTAGTATACCACAACAGCAGGGTGTATATCTATCAATAATTACAGTTTAGTAAGCAACGCCCATATTCCTGTCTTTTAACGACAGGTTAAGATTATAGCAAGGGTCATTGTTTACGTATTTTTGCCATGTATTTTGCATCAGGGCAAATTCTCTGAGGTGGCGTTCGTATGATGCTTTGTTGGAGAATGGATGTCCGCGTGAAATAGATTCGTGGTGGTATAGTTCAACATGAGGTAAGTAAACATGGTTGTATCCGGCTTCTTTTAGACGGAGGCAAAAATCAACATCATTGTACTCAACAGCAAAACGTTCATCGAATCCTTTTACCTGATTGAATTTGTCCCTGCTCACCATAAAGCATGCGGCCGTGAGAGCAGAGTAATTAATAACACGGTGTAAATAATTTTGATACGTTTTCCCATCGCGGGGAATACCTACAAACACATGGTCCACCAATCCGCTTAATCCAATCACCACACCTGCATGTTGAACGGTATTGTTAGGATATAACAGCTTGGCACCGGCTATTCCTATAGAATCACGCTGAGCCTGTTCCATCATCAACTCCATCCAGTTGGGCGTAATTACTTCTGTATCGTTATTCAGTAATATATAATATTCTCCGGAACAATGGGAGGCACCAAAATTCATGAGGTAGGCAAAGTTAAAGGGGTGTTCGGTGCGAATGCATTTAAAAAGCCCATCTAAGCTTTGTTCCCAGGTTTTTACCTGATTGAAAAATTCAGGAGTTGAACTGTTATTGTCGATAAGCACAATCTCATAGTTTTTGTAGGTTGATGTCTGAACAATTGATTCAATGCATACCTTTAGGATATCGATTTTATCCTTTGTGGGAATAACGATGCTAACCTTTGCTTCTTCTTTCAGAGTATATCTTGGAATAAAAATTCCCTCAACAATGTCCGACTCAACAATGCTTCCGTTTTCGTTTCTGCGTAACATCGTCTCCGTTAAAGCGGCTTTATCTTTCTCTCGAGAAGGTGTTCTTGGTACAGCATGATACAAAATATGAGAAATATGCTCTACCTGATTTGACAGTTCGGTTGCTCTAAGTAAAACGTCAAAGTGCTCATCGTTTTTCCATTTTTCAGCCCATCCGTTTATACCGGCCAATACATCCTTCCGGAACACAACAGCACGTTTAATATAATTGAAGGAGAGTAAATTATCAGGACTCCAGTCGGGCTTGAAGTAAGGGTTCAAAAGGGTTCCGTCTTCTCCAATCTCATCTTCATCGGCATATAAAACACCAGCTTTAGGGTTTATCAGTGATGACTTGGCAAATTGAAACAGAGCATCTACAGTCAGACAATCACCCGGAGCCATATCCAGAACAAAGGTTGTTCCTGTTTCCGATACAGCCGGTTGAACAGAAGAAATTACATCGAAACGAATTTTGTCAATATCAAAAGAGCGATTCTTAATAAGGGTTCTCAGACTTTCATGAATCTCGGATGAACGGGTTATAATGGATAGTTTCCAATGCGGATACAACTGTTCATGGAGGGATTGTATCGAATGCAGGATGCTCTCATCCGGCTTGTTTGCAAAAAGAGTGATATCAAATATTGGGAAGGACGAAAACAGTTTCATCTCGTCCTTTATAGATTTAAACTGATGAGGTCCCGGAATATTTTTAGCTAACCAGAATGCATACGGACTCTTGCTGTGAACAAGTGAAAGATCTTTACCGTTGATAATGATGATCTTTTTGTTTTCGATTAACAAATAGACTTTTCGGGCCATCAACCTTGCCAGCGAAACAAACTTAAAGGGGATGTTTTTTTTGCTAAGGTAAAAAAAAGCACTCTTCAAGAACCCACCAAAGGTTTCATTGCTTTCAAAGTTTGCCCTTATTTTGTTGACTAAAAGGTTAAGCTTTCCCTGTGAACGGGGTGTATGTTGTATCTGTTTATTGGCCATGGTCTATGTTCATTTCCCCAAGGTGGGCCCATCCTTTTGTGAAAAAATGAGAGATTTAAATTTCAGTAAAATATGTTTTAAGGCAAGCCGGAGG
Source organism: uncultured Bifidobacteriaceae bacterium (assembly GCA_964392775.1). Taxonomy (GTDB): domain Bacteria; phylum Bacteroidota; class Bacteroidia; order UKL13-3; family UKL13-3; genus UKL13-3. The sequence goes on along the minus strand of CAYMRD010000008.1, from coordinate 110,845 downwards.
GGTCTGCTCAATAACGTCTCAAGATGTTTGATGCGCTTTTCAAGTTCTCCTTTGTCAATATACAATTGAATAGGGCTACCCAGAACGGGGTTCATTTTATCATAGTGTTTTTTATAGAGGTATTCATAGGTTCTGTTCTGCCTTTCTTTGTCGTTAATCAATGAACTGATCATCGACAGTTCTTTGATGCGGTAATAAAAGATTATGCTATCCAAACACACCACATCGTCTTTCTCACTTAGCAGGCGCAACCAAAAGTCCCAGTCTTCCAGGCCATGAAGCAAATTTTCATCATACCCTCCTGCAGCTACCCAATCGGATTTTCGAAACATTGCAGTGCAATAAATAAGATTTCGGGAAAGCAGAAGCTGGTAATTATACTTGGGAAGGGGCCATTCTCCGTCTTTTCCTCCAAAGAAAACCGCCTTACCATAAACGACCTTGACCCGCTCGTTTTGCTCCAGCTGCCACAAACACTCCTGTACATAGCTTTCCGATATTTTGTCGTCTGAATCCAAAGGAAGGATGTATTTCCCCTGGGCCATACCAATACCGGCATTTCGGGCCGAACTTAATCCACCATTGCTTTTTTTCAGGTAGATGAAACGAGGGTCTTTTTGTTGCCATTTTTTTGCAACCAATTCTGTGTCATCAGGTGATCCGTCATCAACAACAATACATTCCCAGTTCGGGTAGGTTTGATTCAAAACACTTTGCAAAGCATCATCGAGAAATTGCGCCTGATTAAAACAGGGAACAATCACAGAAACGAACGGTTGATTCTCCATTGACAAACGGTTAACAAGACGGCCAAAGATACACAATTGATGAAGTTGCACCAATGGAGGCCCTATGATGAATGCTAAATTTTAATAGATTTGTACGATAATAGCGAATATTGCCATTTATGAACAATAACACGGATAAAGAAAGTTGGAGTTTGGTTGTTAAGCCGCAGTCGTCTCTGCTTGATATCAATCTGGCAGAGCTCTGGACCTACCGTGATTTGCTGGTGCTGTTTGTGAAACGCGATATTCTGGCAGTATACAAGCAAACCATATTGGGACCACTCTGGTTTTTTATACAACCCGTTTTAACGGCATTGACCTTTACATTGGTGTTTGGTCATATGGCGGGTTTGAGCACCGATGGCAAACCCTCGTTTTTGTTTTACTTATCAGGCATCACCTGCTGGAATTATTTTGCCGAATGCCTCAACCAAACGTCCAATACGTTTATCAATAATGCATCTGTTTTTGGGAAAGTATATTTTCCCAGGCTGATCGCTCCACTGTCTGTTATCATCAGTTCCTTGCTCAAGTTCCTGATTCAGTTTGGATTGTTTCTGGTGGTTTATGTTTTTAGCATCTACAACGGTCAAAGCTCAGCCCCCAATATGCTGGTGCTGATTATCCCTTTATTGGTGATACTGATGGGTTTTATGGGGCTGGCTCTTGGTATTTTAATTTCATCATTTACCACTAAATACCGCGACCTTCGGTTTTTGGTAACCTTTGGGGTGCAACTGATGATGTATGCTACACCCGTTATTTTACCGCTGTCGGAGTTTAGTGGCTGGATGCATACTATTGTGCAGATGAATCCGATGACAGCTATTGTGGAAACATTTAAAGCGGCATTTTTAGGGGTACCACCATCGTTTGACTATACCGGCCTTATTTACACAGCGATTTTTACCTTCATGACATTGTTTGTTGCCATTGTTGCATTTAATAGGGTAGAAAAAAGTTTTATGGATACCGTTTAACCAACCATACATGAGCACAGTAATTAAAGTAGAGGATTTGGGTAAACAATACCGACTGGGAACAGTAGGAACCGGAACATTGGCTCAGGATTTAAACCGCTGGTGGGCTTCGGTCAGGGGAAAGGAAGACCCAACGCTTATGTTGGGCGAAAAAAACGACCGAACCCAAAAAGGAAACAGCGATTGGGTTTGGGCTTTAAAGGATGTGAATTTTGAGGTGCAACAAGGCGAAGTATTGGGTATCATTGGCCGCAATGGAGCCGGCAAATCCACCCTGCTCAAAATACTATCACGCACCACAACACCTACTACAGGTGAGTTTAAGGTAAAAGGCCGAATTGCTTCTTTGCTCGAGGTAGGAACCGGGTTTCATCCCGAATTAACCGGACGCGAAAATATCTTTTTGAATGGAGCCATTTTGGGCATGCGTAAAGATGAGATCATCAAAAAGTTTGATGAGATTGTTGATTTCAGTGGTGTGGAGCGATACATCGATACGCCTGTGAAGCGTTACAGTAGTGGGATGTATGTGCGTTTGGCGTTTGCTGTTGCGGCTCACCTCGAACCTGAGATTCTGATTATAGATGAAGTATTAGCTGTGGGCGATATGGAGTTTCAGAAAAAATGCCTTGGCAAAATGAAGGATGTGAGTGTAAAAGATGGCCGTACTGTTTTGTTTGTGAGCCATAATATGGCAGCCATATACTCCTTAACCAATACCTGTTTGTTTCTTCAGCACGGAACACTTGTTGATAGTGGTCCTACCAAAAGAATAGCCGAGCGCTATCAGCAAACCAATGATCACAATACCGAAAACAACCAGTATTTTGTAAAACCAACACTCGACAATCAAAAACCCATTGAATTGCTTACCGCAAGGGTTGATATCAATAACAATAATGAGGCAGTGATCACCACTACATATACTGTGCGAAAAGAGGTTGGATCGGTAGTGGCAGTGCGCATTAATACTTTGCAAGGGGTTCCGATTCTTACATTGATGGACACCGATCGTGATCCGGATTTATTTATGAAAAAGAGTGGAAAGTATGAGGCTCGTTTTACGGTACCACTTTCATCACTTTCTCCTAATATTTTTAAAATTACTTTTTCGTTTTCGGATATGAAAAGCGAGCGGTTTGATTTTCTGGAAGACCTCCTGACATTTGAAGTGGAAGACCATTATGGCATAGAATCGACTGTGGTTAGAGAGGGCGTGCTCAAACATTCACAATCGTTGGTGGGCAATACCTTAACGATTGAATAACCTTTATATGCTGCTGAAACGTCTATTCATATCGCTTCCAAAAAAAATCATCAAAAAGCTGGTGGCAAAAACGCCCTTGTACCCGCTATGGCAAAAACGGGCAGAGCGGTTGAGGTGGTTGCATGAATTGAATGAGTTAAAAAGAGCGGAGGAAAAGGTTTCGGCTGATACCGTTTCGGATATTCTGGTTGTCAATTTAAATGCAAATGATATTTGCAATTCGAAATGTGCCATGTGCAATATTTGGGAGCAAAAACAAGGCTTTGAATTTTCACCTCAGGAATTGCAAACCATTTTATCTGACCCGTTGTTTCAAACCGTCAAACATATTGGCGTTACCGGTGGTGAGCCTACATTAAGAGAAGATCTGCCTCAACTGTTTGAAGCAATTATTGCGGCCATTCCCAATATTGTTGGCCTAAGCACCATCACCAATTGTATAAAAGATAAAGATGTTATCAGCCGAATAGACCAGTCAATTGCTGTATGTGAAAAGCATGGTAAATATTTTAGCATGATGATTTCATTGGATGGGGTTGGGGCTGTTCACGATCGAATTAGAGGCAGGGAAGGAAACTTTGATTCGGCCATGAGGGTATATAAGTACTTTACTCAAAAAGGTATTCCCATAAGCACCGGCTCAACCATATCTAAAGGTAACGTGTGGGATATGGACGACTTGCTGCAGTTTATGAAGGATGAGGGGATTTATGGTCGTTTTAGGGTAGCAGAATTTATCAAACGGCTGTATAATGATAACAAGGCTGCTAATATCCGAAACTTTAACGAAGACGAAACCTACAATCTGATTCTTTTCTTTTACAAGCTGTTGTTCACGTTTGAAAAAGATGAAACCTACCAAAGAACGTATAAAAGTATCATCAATATTTTAGATGGTGGAGAGCGGCTTATCGGTTGCCCGTACCAACGTCAGGGTGTTGTACTCAACTCACGCGCGGAACTGGCTTATTGTGCCCCCAAATCTGAAGTTATTGGAAATGCGCTCAACAATTCAGGAAAAGCGCTTTATGAGAACAACCTCCACGAACGCAAGCGTGTATTGACGGAAAATTGCAAAAGCTGCATACACGATTATCATGCACCCATTACGTACCGTGAAAAGAAAATTGCATTCGATGACTGGTACTGGCGAAAACGGATTAATATTGAATCGGAGCTTAAGCCGGCCGAAATAGAACATTTACCGGTGAAGCGTGAATACACTACCCAAATATTTATCACAGGCTGGTATGGTACCGAAACCGTGGGCGACAAAGCTATCTTGGCCGGAATAGTTGAGGAGCTACAAGCGCAATATCCCGCTGCCGATTTTGTGGTAAGCAGTTTGTATCCGATTATTACCAAACGCACCCTGAAAGAGCTGGGCATACAAGGTACTGTGGTGCCGGTTTACAGCAGCGATTTTGTTTCGTATGTAAAAGGATCATCGTTGGTATTGATGGGTGGTGGACCCTTAATGGATTTAGAAGAACTTTCGCTTCCGTTAACGGCTTTTAAAATTGCAAAACAGTACGGCATCAAAACGATGGTATATGGCTGTGGAATTGGTCCATTGTATTATGAAAAATACAGGAAGGCTACTCAAACTATTTTAAACCTTGCCGATGAAATTTTGGTGCGCGACCAAAAAAGCAAAGACATAGCAACTGAGTGGACACAGGGTCGCAAAACAATCCAAATCAGTGGAGATCCAGCGAAGATCTACCTTCAAAGGTTTTCAAAAACAGATACTCCAGTAGAAAACAAACTCACCTGTTACCTGCGCGAATGGACTCATGAGTATTCGGCTGATATTTCTGTTGCTGATTTTGAGGTATTGAAAGAAAAAATGGAGTCCGGATTAGCGGCATTGATCAAACGTAAAGCACGTGAGTTAAATGTATCGGTTATAAATCTGGATCACATGCACAACTTTGTGGTGGGTAATGACGACCGTGATTTCTCACGCTATTTTATCAGGAAGTATTTCCACGACTTTGATATACCGGTGCAATACAATAATAAATTATCAACTGTTGATAGTATTGTGGAGGCTATGAAATCATCCCAACACAATATTTGTATGCGCTTTCACTCCGTTGTTTTTGCCCATACCCTTCAAACAGAATTTACAGCCTTTGATTATACCAAAGGAGGGAAAATACTGAACTACCTGACCGATAATAAGCAATTAGACCGGATGATAACCATTGATGATTTAACCGCATAAAACCCTATCCTTTTGTAAACAAAAGATGAATATAACACTCATAAGCACATTTGACAGTGGAGGAGCAGGCATTGCCGCATTGCGGTTGCATAAGGGATTGATGGCATTTCCTGTCAACTCATCGTTTCTTTCGCTTTATGAAAGCCATCAGGGTGTTGCCAATAAGTACGTGTTTAATAACGAACAAAGTTTACCAACACTTTGGAATCGCATCAAGCGGAAGTTTGGATTGCCTATTACGCATGAAGAAAAAAACATGATTTTATTGGAAGGAAAGGAGGGCCCGTATGAGATTTTTTCATTTCCCGAATCCGACTTTAGAGTAGAACAACATTTAGCCGTACAGCAGGCAGATGTCATCAATGTACATTGGGTGGCAGGTTTTATCAACTATCCTACATTTTTAGAAGTGCCCCAGCCCCTCGTATTTACCTTACATGATTGCAACGCTTTTATGGGCGGATTTCATTATCCGGGAGACAAAGAACGAAACCATGCATTGCTGGGTGCTTTGGATCGCGAGTTTGAATTAGTTAAACAAAAAGCTTTTTGCCAACGCAAAGGCAAAACCGCAATTGTTACACCTTCGGCCTGGCTCGGTAAGCTTGCTCAACAAAGCAAATCGCTCGAAGGATTTTCTGTTCATGTGATACCGAACAGTATCAATACCCAAATTTTTAGACCATACGATAAAAACTTTGCACGTTGTGTGTTTAATATTCCACTTGACAAAAAAGTGGTATTATATGTTTCGGAAACAATTGGCAATTACCGTAAAGGTTTTGACATGCTTACAGCTGCGCTGAAAGAGGTTGAATCAAACAATACCGTTTTGGTAGCCACCGGAAATGCGAATCGTCCAACAAATGAAAACGTAATCTATACCGGAGGTATACCTGATGAACGGTTGATGGCGTTGTTGTATTCGGCAGCCGATGTATTTGTGTCCTCATCACGCGAAGACAATTTGCCCAATGTAGCACTTGAGTCGATAGCCTGCGGAACACCTGTTATTGCCTTTAATATTGGAGGTCTTCCCGAGATTATTACTTCGGGATTTAATGGAATACTTGCACAATCGGTATCGGCAACTGCTCTTGCAGAGTCTATTAATGCCTTTTTGAGAGGTGATATTTCCTTTGATGCTGCTGCCATAAGAGCCGATGCAGTCAAGCGTTTCGACACCCAAGTGCAGGCTTCTGCTTATGTTCGCCTTTACGATCAAGTACTGAACAACAGTTAAACATCATCATGCAACAGCCGGCAATCTCCATCATCACCATCAACTACAACAATGCACAAGGGTTGCAACAAACTATTGAAAGCATCGTTGCACAATCGTTTACCGACTATGAGTATTTGATTGTGGATGGCGGATCAACAGACGGTAGTAAAGAGGTTATACAAAAGTATGCTTCGTTTATTCACCATTGGGTGAGCGAACCCGATGCCGGAATATACAATGCCATGAACAAAGGTTTAAAAATGGCCAAGGGCCGTTTGGTCGTTTTTATGAACAGCGGTGATACGTATTTGCACAAGGATGTTTTACAATATTCGATGCAGGAAATAAATGCCATTGCAGCCGATGTGTATTACGGACAAATTATTGTTGATGAAGGAAGCGGTGACCGAACCGTTATCTATCCTCCTGCGCTCACTCTCGATTATCAGCGCAATATGGTTATTAACCATCAGGCCTGTTTTTTTAAACGCGAAACACTTGCCGAACTTGGCGGATACCACGAGAACTATAAGCTGGCTGCTGATTATGCTTTCTATCTTCAAGCCACGCTTCGCAATAAAAAATTTGCTCCATTATTGTTTCCAATTGTACGCTACGATGCCTCGGGTATCAGTAGTAAACGCATGGATGAGTACCGCAGGGAAATGCGCCAGGTATGGACTGAACTTGTTCCGGGTGTAATCAGCCAAAACATCGACCAGTTGATTAAGCAGAGGCAACAAATTGATGAGATGCAAAACAGCCGTGTGATGAAGGTCGCAAATATGGTTCGGAAGTTTATCCAAAAAATTAAACATGGAGCAAGTTGATTTGATTTCAGTGATTACACCGGCTTATAATGCCGCTCAATATATCGGGCAAACCATTGAAAGTGTGTTGGTCCAAACCTATACACACTGGGAAATGCTGATAGTGGATGATGGTTCAACCGACAATACTGCTGAGGTGGTAAAACAATATGCCAGCTGTGATTCCCGCATTATTTATATTCATCAGCCCAATGGCCGCCAGGGAAAGGCAAGAAACAATGCGTTACATAAAGCCAAAGGAAACTATATCGCTTTTTTAGATGCCGATGATCTTTGGGTAGATACTAAACTTGAACAGCAGCTTTCCTTCATCAAACAATATGGGGTAGACCTTGTGTTTTCCGATTCTTATTTTTTTTCGGATACCATCGAAAACCGGCAACGGATGGACGTAAAGCCCGGTGCTTATGTTGGTGAGGAGGCCATTCAATCTTTTTTGCAAGGCAATAAAATTCCGATTTTAACAGTATTGGCAAGCAAAAGTGCTATTCTGGATTGTGGCGGATTTTCGGAAATCAGGGCTGTTCAAAATGCCGAAGACTATCATTTATGGCTTCATCTGTTGCTCAAGGGAAAATCGTTTTATGCGATGGATGCAATATTGGCCCACTACCGTGTACACCCGCAAGCGGCTACACATCAGGATAAAGATGCGATTTACCCGGCTATTGAAGGACTAGTGGACCTAGCCAACCACTATCCGGTTTACCAACCCATTTTGATCAAGGGTATTGCAACTCGAATACAGACGTATTTTGAAACGAATGTATTCACGACATTTGAGCCCATTGAAAAGTTATTGGAAACGTATAATCACCACTCAGTATACCAGATGAATATTGGTTTATGGTATTGGATTTATAAACTGTGTGGTTATCGGGTGTTTGTTAGGTTATACCGAATCAACCGCAAGCTTTTTTCGAAAACACTTGCTAAGCACTAGCACCATTTTATATTGAAGCCAGCAGTTGTGGATAGGTAACTAAGTTAGGATTGTGGTAAGGATCGTCAAAGGCTGGCTGATAGGTATCCCAGACTTTTACAAACTTCAAAAGTTCTTCAGGTTTAAATCCTTTGCCTCTTGAAATGGATTCATAATGATACAATAGAGCATGGGGCGTAAACACATTGCGCAAGCCTGATTGGTGCAACTTCAAACAAAAATCCACATCGTTATAATTCACCGGAAACGTTTCGTCTAAACCGTTTACGGCATCGTATTTTGCACGACTGATCAAAATGCAGGCACCCGTTACGGCCAGGTAATTTCGGTATGCACAGAAACCATTTAAGTAGCCTTGACCGATATCGGGTAATCCATAAAACAAATGTGCCGGAGAACCTTCGGTGAGGATGATCCCTGCATGTTGCACTTGTTTGTTTTCGGTGATGAGCTTGGCTCCAACAGCTCCAATGTTTGGTTGTTGTGCCAGCCACAATAATTGTTCAATCCAATCGGGTGTAATGATCTCGGTATCGTCATTGAGCATCAGCACGTATTCACCCGAAGAGGCTCTTACTCCCAAGTTGATGCGCTGTGAGAAGTTGAAAGGATCGGAGCAATGTACCCATTTGGCACCACGATTTTTAGTAAAGGCGATGGTCTCCTGGTCCACATCATTTCCATCTACCACCAAAAATTCCAGGTTGCGGTAACTGCTTTTTTGCAAAATGGTATCGATGCAGTTTTGGAGCAAGCTCACTGTTTTACCGTGAATGCCAGCCCGTTTGCCGGCTGTTGGAATTATAATGCTGATGAGGGGTTGGTGTTGGAGAACGGGCGTCACTTTATACACTCCGTAATAAGAAGTAAAAGCAACAGGATGGTTAAGACCTGTTCTGCTCAAATGTTCTTCAACAGCTTTTCGGCCGGCCTCGTATGCATATTGTTTCGACAAAGGATTGGCTGCCGTTGATGAAGAAATGGTGCGCCAATGGTATAAAATTTTTGGAATATGATAAATCGCCTTTGTGCGTTCTGTTATTCTCAAACACAGGTCGTAATCCTGTGCACCGTCAAACGCACTTCTGAAACCACCTAACTCATCCACCAATTTTTTCCGGTAAACCGAAAGGTGGCAGGTATACATATACGATAACAAATATTCGGGCGACCAATCAGGTTTGAACCATGCATCAAAATGTTTGTTCTGAGCATCAATTTTATCTTCATCGCTGTATATAAAATCGGCATCGGGAAACGCATTGATCAACTTTGCGTTTTGGTACAAAGCATCTATCGTGAGTTCATCATCATTGTCTAACAATGTGATATACTCGCCTGTGGCCAACTGCATGGCGCTATTGCTGGCAGCCGAAATATTTCCACTTTGTTCTCTGAACAGCAATTTAATGCGTGAATCTGCTGTAGCATATTCTTGGAGTACCGGTTTAATATACTCTTTGGTGGAGGCATCATCGGCAATGCACAGTTCCCAATAGGGATATACTTGTTGCTGAACAGATTCAATCGCTTTGCGCAACCAACGTTCGTCAACATTGTACACCGGCATAATGATGGAGAATACCGGTTTGTGCGAAAATCTTTCGATATTGGATAATGCTGCTGTAACCTGTGAGGCTGAATATGAAAAATCACTCAACCCGGCTTCCTGGAAAAATTTGTTGCGGATCAATCGTTTAAGTTTTCCGTAAACAAACCCAAAGGCATACTTGGCCCCATGCTGGCGATACAAACCAACGATCTTCTGGTACTTAAACTTGAGTATAGCCTTATCCATGCTTGCGCGAATATGCGGTATAATTTCAAATTAGTAGGTGTTTCAAACCACTTTCTTAACTTTACATTTGCACGAACCAATATGGAGCAAAAAAACACGGTATACATCAACGCCCGTTTTCTCACCCAACAAATAACGGGTGTGCAGCAGTTTGCCTATGAGATTTGCCGCAATCTGCCAGCATCATCCATTCAGTATATTTTGCTGGCGCCTCAGGGTGTTGAGCAACCCCAAGCGTTGAAACATTTAGGTTTTCAAAATATCGGGCGGGCCAATGGATATATCTGGGAGCAGATAGAATTACCCCGGTTTCTCAAAAAAAAGGGATCTCCCTTATTGCTTAATTTTTGCAATACAGCCCCGCTTTTGTACCGCAATCAGTGGGCAACTATACACGATTTGGCTTTTATGTTTCATCCCGAATGGTTTAGCAAAAGCTTTGCGCGGGTATACCGGTTTTTGATTCCGCGCATCGCCAAACGTGCGCAAAAAGTATTGACGGTGAGCCAAACCGTTCGCAAACAATTGAACAATGTATTGGGAGTTGATGATTCACGCATAGAAGTTATTTACAATGGGATTCACCAAGAGTTGTTGTCTTCTTCGTCAACAACCATTGTTCGCAAACCGTTTATTCTTACGGTATCATCCATCAACCCGCGTAAAAATCTTGCCTTCTTAATCAAAGCATTTACGCAAAGCGGACTGACAAACCATGAGCTTATTATAGTGGGAGCGCGCAATGCGGTGTTTGGGAAAGAGCAGTTGGATATTCCTGCTAATATTACGTTCACAGGTTATGTGTCGAATGCTGAACTGATCCAATTATACCACGAGGCGGAGTTGTTTGTTTCTCTTTCGCTGGATGAAGGTTTTGGTATTCCGGTGCTGGAAGCCTTGTACTGTAACTGTCCGGTATTGCTGTCGGATATTGATGTATACCGCGAATGTTTTGGAGAAGTGGCCAGTTTTACGACACCATTCAATGTAGAGCAGGCAGCTTCCGGTTTGCACGAAGTAGTTGCAACTAAACGAAACGGAAATCCGGCCGGGAATTTATTTGAACGTTACAATTACGCGGCTTCGGCAAAAAAATTACATGAATTGGTGATAGAAAGTCTGAAATAACGTAGGTTTGGAATCCTGCCCAAACTCCTTGGTAAAAACAGATGAAAGTTGCACTCATACACGATTGGTACAGCGTAAATGCCGGTGGCGAGAAAGTGATGCGTGCAATCCTGAACAGCTTCAACGACAAGAGTTACCGCAAGGACAGTCCGTTTGCCAGCAACTGGGAAAAGATTGAAGCGGATGAAGTAAAGGTATTCAGTCTGATTGATTTTTTGAGCGAAAGCGACAGGCAATACCTGCTCAACGGGCGTCCGGTGAAAACCAGTTTTATTCAGCATTTCCCTTTTGCCAAATCGTTTTACCGTAACTACCTGCCTTTTTTTAAGACAGCCATCAACTCGTTTGACTTGTCGGAGTTTGATTTAATCGTGAGTTCATCGGCCGCGGTTTCCAAAAATGTGCGCAAACGTAAGGGGCAGATTCATATTTGTTATTGCCATACACCCATACGTTATGCCTGGGATTTAGAAGATGAATACCTCCGGCATCTGAATCCTGTCCTCCGGCCATTCAAATTTTTTATCCGTTATGTATTGGGTTCTTTGCGCAAATGGGATTTGGAAAACACTCCCAACGTAGATCATTTTTTGGCGAACTCACATTTTGTGGCTGAGCGCATCAAACGTATTTACGGGCGTGATGCGGTAGTGGTGTATCCTCCCGTTGATACGGCATCGTTTGCGTTGAATGCGGAACCGCGTAAAGATTTTTATGTAACGGCCGGGCGTTTGGTTCCGTATAAAAATGTGGCTGTGATAGCTGAGGCATTCAAACAAATGCCGGATAAAAAATTGTATATCATTGGAGATGGTCCCGAAAAAAATAAGGTAGCCCGTTTTGCAGGCGACAATGTGGTGATGTTGGGTTATCAACCCAAAGACCGCATGGTGAAATATATTCAGGAAGCCAAGGCCTTTATCCTGGCTGCCGAAGAAGATTTTGGTATCACAACCGTTGAGGCACAAAGTTGCGGAACGCCTATCATTGCCTACAAAAAAGGAGGATACCTCGAAACCGTTTCGGAAGGTAAAACGGGTGTGTTTTTTACCGGGCAAACCCCTCAAAGTATTACGGATAGTGTGGGGCGTTTCGAACAGCAGCAACAACTATTTAATCCCAATGTCATTCGGGAGAATGCGTTGGGTTTCTCGGAGCAGATTTTCAATAAGCAGTTTGTATCACAAGTAAAACATATTTTGTATGGCAGCCAGGTGGGTCGGGTTAGTCAACCGTAACTTATTCTATATTTTATGTGCATTTCCATTGCTGCCCCTGCATTGGATTTCCATCACAACCATCAGTTTGCTGTCAACCGGGTTGCTTTATTTGTTGCTAAAAAACACGTGGGAATTTGACTGGCGTTTTTTTGCCGTAATGGTTGCTCCTGTATTGGTGATGGTTTTGTTTTTGCCGGCTTCCCAAAATATTGAACATGGTTTTAGAAGCGTTGCGGTAAAGCTGGTACTGGTGGGTTTGGGCACACATTACGCCTTCCGGTCTTTGCGTGCAAGCGAGCAGGAAGTCGTGAATGGTTTTGCTGTTTTTTCGATTGCCACAGTAGTAATGATTGGCTGGACCTGGCTGCAAATGGCCATGCTGGGCTTTACCCATCCGGTGGGTTTTCAGGGTGCCGATTTTACATTCTCTTACCGCATTGCACTTGAAGTGTATGCCGGATTGCATCCAACGTATTATTGTGCCATTGTATACACAGTGGCCTTTATTCATACCTATCAATTGATACACAAACAGACAAGAACGAAACGTTGGGTACTGGCCGGGTTTATTGTGGTGTGTTCGGTTGCAGGTTTGATGGCGGCTTCACGAGCGACTATGTTTGCTTTCGCCATCATCATGACATTAATATTGGTGCGGTATTTACGTTCTCATCCTTTTCGCTGGCGGTATGCCGGAGCTTTGGTGGTGGTGGGCATCGGGCTTTTGTTTTTGCCACCCATCCAAAACCGCCTGCGCGAAATGAACGTGCAAAATCTTCAGGCACCTTCGGGACATAACGATAACGGAACCAATGTGCGTGCCGGGATTTTTGCCTGCAATGCCTCACTGACCAAAGAGCATTGGCTGCTGGGTGTGGGGCCGGGTGATGTGCAAACTGCGCTCAATGAATGTTTAAGCGGATTCAAAACCCATGTGTATCAGATTCACGATTACAATACCCACAACGAATACATCAACTATCTGCTGACCTGTGGCTTGCTGGGCTTGCTTGTGTTTGTGGGTGTATTGGGGTATAGCATGTTCAGGTCCATCAAACATAAAAATTTGTTACATCTATATTTTCTGGTGTTTATGAGCATTTGCTTTTTAAGTGAAAACTACCTCGACCGTCAGGCCGGAGTAACCTTTTTTGCTCTGATGCAAACGCTTTTTTGGATGAGATATCCAAAGCAAACCGAAAAACTTTAGCTTCGTAGTATGTTTTCAATACAGGAAATTTCAACCATCGCACTTACCTTGTTTGCCATCATTGATATTTTGGGTGCCTTGCCCATCATCATCAATATCAAACAACAAAACGACCACCTCGATGCAGGATGGGCAACCATTGCGGCAGGAGCATTGATGATTTTATTTTTGTTTCTGGGCGAAAAACTATTGGGATTGTTTGGCATTGACGTAGCCTCATTTGCGTTAGCCGGGTCCATCGTTATTTTTATCATTGCCCTCGAAATGATTTTGGGGATTCCCATTTTCCGTGCCGACCCGAATGATAAAGCCGGAAGCATTGTACCCATAGCGTTTCCCATTATTGCAGGGTCGGGAACACTAACTACTTTAATTTCACTGAAAGCGGTTTATGCTTACGAAAATATTATTGCAGGTATTTTAGTGAACCTGATAGTCATTTATATTGCCTTGCGTTCAACCGACAGTATTGAAAAATTACTGGGCAAAGCCGGACTTACCCTCTTGCGTAAGTTTTTTGGAATTGTATTGTTGGCCATTGCCGTAAAATTGTTTAAAGCCAATCTCTGATGAAACCGGGTAAGCAGTTTTTAGCCATATCGGTTTTGTTTGTTTTGTATACAATGGGCATCGTGGGGACACTGGCCTACGGAACCGGTATTCTAGCCCTTACACCTTTAACCCTGTTGGTAGCAACCTTCATTATAGGGTTGTATCACCGTCCATTAGACGGTCGTTTTGTGGCGTACAGTGTGGTTGTATTTGTTGGCGGATTTTTGCTCAGTGCAGTGGGTGCAAATACAGGTTCTCTTTTTGGATGGTTTTTTTATGGCAATAATCTGGGTGTTAAAATATTTGATACGCCTCTTGTTATCGGACTGCATTGGTTGCTGCTTTGTTATTGTTCATCTGTTTGGATCAGCACACTGGCCAAAAGGTTTGTGTCTTTGAATACAATCATTACCAAAGCGCTGCTGGCTTCGATGGTGATGTTGGCTATTGTTGTATTGATTGAACAGGTAGCACCCTTTTGCGATTTCTGGTATTGGAAGAATCAGGAAGTTCCGATCCAAAATTACACGGCCTGGTTTGCCTTCGCTTTTGCCTTCAACTACTTATTTCAACGGCTGGAAATTGATACCGATAACCCTTTGGCCAAATGGGTGTTGGGGTTGAAGATTCTGTTTTTTACCGTTCTCAATCTGGCTGTATAGTCTTTAAATTTAATATCTTCATCAGGGCGCAAATCCCTCACCTTTTAGGCGAAGACCTTAGTTTAATATATCGGACGATTTCAGCTACTTCACTATATGGGAAAACTAAAGGTTTGGGGTTGCGTATTGTCTGGAATGTGAATACCATCTTGTGTTTCGATTATACAGTTTAAAAAGAGGACAAGCACTTCTTTTTCACTTTTGGTCATGCGTTCTAAGCACCAAAGCAATTGTGATATAAAACTTGTCATTCATTCTTTTTTAGTATCTTGGTTCTTGCATCGAAACACCAGCCCTGTTTCGATGCCTATGAAACAACCACCTACTCATCATGAAAGAAGAATTGCTCCATTTTGTGTGGCAGAGTAAATTGCTGCTGTCGCAAACGCTTACAACCACTGATGGTTTACCGGTTTCCATTATTCAACCGGGTACACACAATACCAATGCCGGCCCCGATTTTTTTAATGCCCGTTTGCGGATTGGAGATACGGTGTGGGCCGGAAATATTGAGATTCACATCCGCTCATCCGACTGGGACCGGCACCGGCATACAGCAGATGAAGCCTACAACAATGTGATTTTGCATGTGGTGTATGTGCACGACAAAGATGTGTTGAATGCGCAAGGTCAGGAGATTCCAACTCTGGAGTTGCGCAGCATATTGCCAACCTCCTTATTACCCCGGTACAACCGTTTGCAACAACAAAGAGAAACCCAATTGGCGTGTCAGCATATTTTAGTGCATCCGCCCGAAGCCATTATAAGTGGCTGGTTGCAGCGATTGCTGGTGGATAGGATTGAAGCCAAATGTGATAGCATCAAAGACCTGCTGGTGCGAACACATCACCATTACGAACAAACATTTTACCTGCTTACGGCACGGTATTTTGGAATGAAAACCAATGCCGAACCTTTTGAGCAACTGGCTTCTGCATTGCCCCTCATTGTACTAACCAAACACAAAAATCGCTTTGAGGATATTGTATCGCTTGTGGTAGGTACATCAGGATTATTTGGGCGCTTTGAAGAGCCGTATATCAAAGCGCTTGAAACCGACTACAATCATTGGGCAACTAAATACAAACTGAAACCACTTGAAGCTTCAGTTTGGAAGTTTGCACGCACGCGTCCGGCTAACTTCCCAACGCATCGTCTGTTGCAGTTTGCAGCATTGATTTACCAGTCGTCACATTTGCTGGGCAAAATTCTGGAGTGTGAATCGGTTGACGATTTGAGCAAGCTTTACCATATTCACCACAAGTGGAATGACCAACTGATTACCATTGGTGAAGATGCCATCAACCTGTTGCTCATCAACAGTGTATTGCCTTTTGTGTTTGAGTATGGCAAACAACAACACCGCGAAGATTATTGTGATAAGGCCCTGAACTGGTATGAACGATTGCCTCCCGAATCCAATCATATTACCCGACAATATACCGAACTGGGATTTCCACTCAAAAATGCAGGCGATAGTCAGGCGTATATTCAATTAAAAAATGAATATTGCATTCCACTAAAATGTTTAGAGTGTAGCATTGGATACCGTTCGTTATTACATCAGTAAAGTTATTTTGTTGCTGCTGTTCAGCAGCCTTTTATCACCCGTTTTTGGGCAGAAAAAACTGGTGTTTACGCGTGTAGCAACTCAAGAAAAAATAGAGATGAAAGTGGGCCATCGCGCGGCCATCTTATATACCGGATACCGCGGGCAAACGGAGTTTGCCCGCGAAACTGTTACCGAAATTACCGATTCAACCATTACGTTGGGTGTGGATGTGAACAGGATTTTCCCCAACTCAAAGCCCGGTAAAAACAACCGTTTTACGTATAAAACAATTGCTGTTAAAGATATCAAAGGATTCAGACGAATGACGGTAGGCCGGCAAGTGGCCAAAACCTCGTTTAATATTGCAGGAGTGGTGGGTTCATTTTATTTGTTGAGAGGTGTGTACAGCAGCGATATCAGCAATTTCAGCTCTTTTGCCATATCGCTGGGTGTAGGTATGGGACTTTACGGAATCAACAACCTCATCTTTCCCGAAAACATAAAGCATTATATGCAGGAAGGATGGACGGTTGAGGTGGCCTCGCCTTAACCAAAAAATTACTTGCGCTTGTGCTGCGGGGTTTCGTAACTTCGTTTGCTATGGAATCAGTCAAATATTTTGTTGAAAAACGTGCATACGGAGTGTGCAGCTACCTTGGCGAAAAATTTGGCATTTCGTCTTCACGCATCCGCTTGTATTTTATTTACACCTCGTTCATCACCATGGGCTCGCCTGTTATCATTTATCTGGTAATGGCCTTTTGGCTCAATCTTAAAAAATACATTCGCAGAAACAAAACGGTGTGGGACCTTTAACCCTGCATTCTGTATACTCGCACCTAAAACCTTGCACACATGAAATTTGATAAAGCCCGGATCGTATTTGGGATTGTTACCTTTTATATTGTTGCCGCATTTGGCTGGTGGACTTATGCGCATGTATCGTCCAATGATAAGCTGTATGTGATGCAAAAGGAACAACTGGAGTTGTTGTGCTACAAGGCCACCCTGGATGTAAATGGAGCCATTGCGCAGGAAATTGTGGAAGACAGCTCTGCTGCACGAGCCTATTTGAGGGCCAATTTTCCGCTACTCGAAATCGTGTTTGATGAGAACCTGCCTCCGCTTGATAATTTTTTGATCAGACCTAAACGCGAAGCCTACTCGATTTTGGCTCACATGGAAGTTCGCAAAAAACGCATGTACCTGCTCGAAGGTGTGGTGATGATTAGCTTATTGTTTTGGGGTATCATCTGGATTTACCGCAACCTCAACAACAGGCTGAAGTTGAAACGCCAGCAGGGTAATTTCATGTTGTCCATCACGCATGAACTCAAAACACCACTCACCTCCATTAAGCTGTATTTGGAAACGCTGCAAAAACGCCAGCTTAATAAAGAACAAACAGATACTATTGTGCAAAATTCGCTGGCTGATGTAACACGCCTGCGGGATTTGGTAGATAATATCTTACTGGCAGCACAACTCGATACGCACAAATATGAGGTACAGGAGTTTGAAATAAACCTGAGTGAGTTGGTGGAGCGTACGGTAGAAAGATTTTCATTGCCACGCAACCTTCAAAGCCGATTGCGACTCAATATTGAAAAAGAGGTGTATCACACAACAGATGCAGCAGCACTGGAAATGGTATTGAGTAACTTGTTGAGCAATGCACTTAAATATTCTCCGGCCGAAGGAACGATTAGTGTGGTGCTGCGTACAGATAACCAAAGTACGGTGATAAGCATTTCCGATGAGGGTGGAGGCATCCTGGACAAAGAGAAAGAAACGGTATTTACTAAGTTTTACCGGACAGGAGATGAACTTACCCGCAAAACAAAAGGTACCGGTTTGGGGTTATTCATTGTTAAAAATCTGATGCACCTCCTGAAAGGAGAAATTCGCGTCAGGGATAATAAACCGGTAGGTACTATATTTGAATTAATCTTTAAAAACGATGTATAGAATTCTGTTAGTGGAAGATGAGGAGCATTTGCAACATGCACTCAAGTTAAACCTCGAGATGGAACAATACTCGGTATTTGCTGTTGGCGATGGCAACAGTGCTGTGCGGGCTTTCCGCGAGCAAAAGTTTGACCTTGTGATTCTGGATGTAATGCTGCCCGAAATGGACGGATTTATGGTTTGTGAGCATATCCGTTTGCACGACCATGATGTGCCGGTATTGTTTTTATCGGCCAAAAACACACCAACCGACCGCATCAATGGATTGCGCAAGGGAGCAGACGACTATCTTACAAAACCTTTTGAGCTGGAAGAGTTGCTGCTTAGAGTGCAAAAGCTGATTGAGAAAAAAGAAAAGCTGAATAAGTCGGAGAGTGGCAAGTTGCCCAGCGAATACACTTTTGGAGTGAACCGAATTAACTTTGAAAGTTATGAAGCTTATGGCGTGAATGGCAAACTCGAGCTCACCAAAAAAGAAATTTTGCTGATGAAACTCCTGATTGAAAACGCCAATCAGGTAGTGAGCCGCGAGCATATTTTAAAGGTGGTGTGGGATTATACCGTTATTCCCAATACCCGCACCATTGACAACTTTATTCTGTCTCTCCGCAAATACTTTGAAACCGATCCTAAAAACCCCGAGTTTATTCAAAGTGTGAGGGGTGTAGGATACAAGTTTGTAGCTTAGGGAAACTATTTTTCCTTTTTACCCTTGGTTCTGCCGGCCTTTTTTAATGCCTCATTCAGAATCCACTCGATTTGCCCGTTGGTACTGCGAAATTCATCTGCAGCCCATTTTTCAACCTGCTCCATCATTTCCTTGCTGATACGCAGGGCAAAAGGTTTCTTCTCATTTTTATCAATCATGTTCGATCAAGGCCTTTTTGTTTTCAAATACGCACACCCACATCCTGTTTGATTTCTTATTGATTAAGGGTGCCGGCATTTATGACCGGATTAACTGATCTGTCGCTGCACAATACAACCATCAGGTTGCTCACCATAGCCGCTTTTTTATCCTCATCAAGTTCCACAATATGTTCTGTGGCAAGTTTTTTCAAGGCAAGGTCTACCATGCCAACAGCTCCTTCAACAATTTTGGTTCGGGCAGCAACAATTGCAGTGGCTTGTTGACGTTGCAACATTGCTCCTGCTATTTCAGACGAATAGGAAAGATTGCTGATGCGGGCTTCCATGACCTCAATACCGGCAATAGCCAACCGTTCCGTCAGTTCGTTCACGAGTTCTTCATGAATTTCGGCTGCACCGCTTCGCAATGATATTTCGGTTTGCTCATCATCAAAATTATCATACGGGTATGTGCCGGCTAATTTCCGGATGGCCGACTCACTCTGGATTTTAACAAAGCTTTCATAATCGTTTACTTCAAACGCTGCTTTAAAGGTTTCGGCCACACGCCAAACCAGCACAATTCCAATCATGATGGGATTGCCTAATTTGTCGTTCACCTTTATCGGCTGACTGTCTAAGTTGCGGGCGCGCAACGATATTTTCCGTTTGGTAAAAAAGGGATTTACCCAGAAAAAGCCATTGTCTTTTACGGTCCCTTTGTATTCTCCAAAAAGAACCAATACCATTGATTCGTTTGGATTGACAATTATAAATCCCATTAGTAATACAAATCCAACCAATCCGCTGGCAATAGCCATAACCGTCAAATGATTCAAGGCTAAAAAAGGAGTTGCGATGAGCAGCAGTAACGTAAAGGTGAGCGTTACATAACCTGAGTATGGGTTAAATACGATTTCTTTTTTCATGTTTTATGATATTAAAATGATATCACAAAGATATCGAATAAAAATCCGGATAACCAAATTAAAAATGTAATTGTTAGTTGTGTGTTCGGCCTTAATTAACCAAACAACATATATGCTCCGGCCAATCAACAATGTTTTGTACACAAAGATTTTGGAAGCCATTTCAAAAACAAAACCCATGTCAGGTTGAGCCAGTCGAAACCCGCTTTTTTATAGAGAATCAGCCTTCGACAAGCTCAGGCTGATACCTGAATGATTTTTGAGATGGGTTATAAGAAGAAGAAAGATTAAAGAACACGAAGAAAATGCCGCACGACTCGGCCTTCGTGTTCTTTCTTTCCTTAAACATTTCGTGGCCTTTGTGTACACATTTTAACATACTAACTACCCACCATGTCTACTCCGTGGAGCTCAGGCAGCCATAACGTGATGCTACTACATAATTAACAAGATTACATAATCAACAGGGTGAAGCGTTTCATACTTCGCTCAAATTGGTGTAATTTGCGCAACTGTTTATGAGCGAACCCAAACGATATTTAGTAACGGCAGCATTGCCGTATGCCAATGGCCCTGTGCATATTGGCCATTTAGCCGGATGTTATCTGCCTGCCGATATTTACGTGCGTTACCTCAAGGCACGTGGCAGGGATGTGGTATTTATTTGCGGAAGCGATGAGCATGGAGTGCCTATTACCATCAAAGCCAAAAAAGAAGGCATTACACCCCAGCAGGTGGTTGATAAATACAATGGCATGATGCGCGACTCTTTCAAAGAGTTTGGCATCGAGTTCAGCTATTATGGACGCACTTCTTCGCCCACACACCACGATACGGCACAGGAGTTTTTCCGCACGTTGTATGACAAAGGTGTG
Source organism: uncultured Bifidobacteriaceae bacterium (assembly GCA_964392775.1). Taxonomy (GTDB): domain Bacteria; phylum Bacteroidota; class Bacteroidia; order UKL13-3; family UKL13-3; genus UKL13-3. Next base: position 89,839 of record CAYMRD010000008.1, on the reverse strand, counting down.
TTTAAGGAAGAAGTCACCAAACAATATTACGATGAAGAAGCCAAACAGTTTTTGGCCGACCGTTATATCACCGGAACCTGCCCGCGTTGCGGCAACTCTGGCGCTTATGGCGATCAGTGCGAGAAATGTGGAACTTCCCTTAGCCCTACAGATTTAATCAATCCTAAATCGGCTTTAAGTGGTGCAACTCCCGTGCTCAAGGAAACCAAAAACTGGTTTTTGCCGATGGGCGATATTCAGCAGAGCGAAGCTTTCCAGCAATACATCAAACGTTTTGATGGATGGAAATCCAATATCAAAGGGCAGTGCCAAAGCTGGCTCAATGAGGGATTACAACCCCGTGCCATGACCCGCGATTTGGATTGGGGCGTTCCCGTTCCGGTTGAAGGAGCCGATGGCAAAGTATTGTATGTGTGGTTTGATGCGCCTATCGGGTATATATCAGCAACCAAAGAATATTTTAAAGAAAATTCGAATAATGAAACTCGAAATTCGAAATGGGAAGACTACTGGAAAGATGAAGATTCCGCGTTAGTCCACTTTATCGGTAAAGATAACATTGTGTTCCACGCAATTATTTTCCCGATGATGCTGATGACACATGGCGGATACAATCTACCCACCAATGTTCCGGCCAATGAGTTTTTGAATCTGGAAGGCGATAAAATTTCAACATCGCGCAACTGGGCAGTTTGGCTGCACGAGTATTTGCAAGAGTTTCCGGGCAAGCAGGATGTATTGCGGTATGCATTGTGTGCCGCAGCCCCCGAAACCAAAGACAATGATTTTACGTGGAAAGATTTTCAGGCACGCAACAACAGTGAGTTGGTGGCTATCCTCGGAAATTTTGTGAACCGCACCATTGTGCTCACCCATAAGTTTTACAACGGAAAGGTGCCTGCTTTCGATTATAAAGAAGAAGGATTTGAAGAAGCATCGGTGGCTATGCAGGTATTTCAATCAAAAGAAAAGATTGAAAAAAGCATGGAGCAATTCCGCTTCCGTGAGGCCTTGTTTGAAGTGATGGAAGTAGCCCGTTTGGGTAATAAATTTTTGGCCGATTATGAGCCTTGGAAATTGGTGAAGACCAATGAAGCCAAAACAGCAGCCATCATGAATTTAGCTTTACAAATTTGTGCCAACCTAAGCATATTGATGAAACCATTTTTGCCTCACTCAGCTTTGAACCTTGAGAAGATGATGGGCAAAACCTTTGGTTGGAACGATATTGGAAGCATGTTGTTGATGAAAGAAGGAGATAAAATTGGAGAAGCGGTATTGATGTACGAAAAGATAGAAGATGAAGTGATTGAAGCGCAGTTGGCAAAACTGGCAGCCAGCAAAGCAGCTAATATTTTGCCTCCGGCCGAAGAAAAAACACTTACTCTCACTGAAGCAGTAAAAGCCGATATCACGTATGATGATTTTAACAAATTGGATTTGCGCGTAGGCAAAGTTTTGGAAGCCGAGCGTGTACCCAAAGCCGATAAGTTGCTGAAGCTGATTGTAGATTTAGGATTTGAACAACGCACCATCCTTTCTGGTATAGCCGAGTATTACCAACCCGAAGAACTGGTGGGCAAACTGGTAACCGTTGTGGCCAATTTAGCACCTCGCAAAATTCGTGGTATTGAAAGCCAAGGGATGTTGTTGATGGCCGGTAACGATTTCGGGAAGCTATACAGCGTAGGTCCCGAAAGAGATATTGAACCGGGTAGCGCGGTTAAATAATGTGCAGATTGGTTGATGTGAAGATGTGCAGACGACTGGGTCGCGAGGTAAGTTTTTAAGAAAATGTACATTTGCGGTAGAGTCCTTAAATCATACATCCTAAATCACACATCACAAATCATACTGGTTTCGTAGTTCAACGGATAGAATAGATGTTTCCTAAACATTTGATAGCAGTTCGATTCTGCTCGAGACCACAAAAGCCCTCCGAAGCGTAAAGCGAAGGAGGGCTTTTTTATGTGTCGTTGCTTTATTAGTCATAAAACCTTGAAATGTTTAACTGTAACTAAGATATGACACATGGTCGATTTGCTTTTTAAGTAGAATACCTTACTTTTGAAACTAATAGTACCAGCCATGCCTCTCTACGATGCACACTTTGGCTGGTTTTCGCTTTTTATACGCTTTGTTGTAATTTTAAACGATGAAATACAACAAACAGCCTATTACAATTTCAGAACAAATTGCGCTTTTAAAACAAAGAGGACTTAAAATTAATAATGAAGAAAAGGCCGCTCACTACCTTTCCAATATTAGTTATTACAGGTTGCGCGCATATACATTTCCTTTTCAAAATAATGCGGTCGAAGAACATCCTTTTGTCAATCCCATTTCTTTTGAACAGATCATTCAACTATATGTATTTGACAGGCAATTGAGATTACTCATATTCAATGCCATTGAGAAAATTGAGATAGCACTTCGTACTCAAATTATCTATGTCTATTCTCTTCAACATGGAAGCCATTGGCACTTAAACCCTGCTCTTTATAACAACTCCGTCTATTTTGCCGAGCATATTGCTTCCCTTCAAAAAGAAATAGATAGAAGCAAAGAAACATTTATAGATCACTATAGAAAAAAATACACTTCACCTAAGGAACCACCATGTTGGATGAGTCTTGAAGTTACAAGCATTGGCTTACTTTCAAAAATGTTTGAAAACCTTAAAAATGACAAATGTAAAGATGCTATAGCAAGACATTTTGGATTGAAACATGTTGCTATTCTGGAAAATTGGATGCGTTGCTTTTCGTTACTGCGAAATATTTGCGCACACCACGGACGTGTTTGGAATAGACGAATTACACAAATCACCCTACCTCACAAACCAATGTTTGAGTACATTCAAAATAGGAATATTCTACCCTACAAGGTATATGCTTATCTTACCCATATCCAGTATGTTTTGAACATTATTAGTCCAAAACACGAGTTCAAACACAACTTATTAGCTCTAATGAAAAAATGTCCTTTGGCACAAGAAAAGGAGATGGGCTTTCCAAACAACTGGCAACAAGAAACACTTTGGAAATAGAATTTGTGCATAGCTTATATCCTACCTACAGCCACACCAAACTATTGTCCACAGGTAAAGGCTTCTTCTTTATCGGTTAATATACTCCCGACTTTTGAATATTGTTGTCCCAACCTTTAACGTATTACAATCCTCCATTTTTAGTACCTGGGATTCAGGCAATTTATTCTCTGTAGTTTTGGTGTACGTTATTTTGATATCACCACCTTCAAGTAAAGACCAATTACCCCAGGCACTCATTCCTCCAAATAAAGCTGTGCTGTATGAAAAAGTTCCGTCTTTTAAGAATTTCCACGCAAATGTTGGATTTGAACAGGATGGATAACACCAATCAACACCAACCAAACATTGATTAAAATTTGCGCCCTCCTTAACAGGGGCAGTATTATTTGTTTTGTTCTTACATGCAAAAACAAACAGGGAGACAGTGATTAATAGAACTACGTTGTTTTTCATTTGTAGAAATCTTAAATATAAGCCACAGGCTTACCTAAAAATGGTTATTAGTTAGTTCTAATTTTCAGCAAATCTTTTCATTGTTTCTATTGCCTTTTTAGCTTTACCCTGTGCTTCATTCCCTATATTTAAAGCAAGAATCTGCCCACCGCTAATATTTTGTTTACCTGTACCTATTATTCGAAAAGTGTTTGGCGTGACTTCTGAAATATTTAATGAACAAGCAACTCCATTCCAAGATCCCCAACTTATGCTTGTCTTAAACGTCACTAATCCAATATTTTCATTAGCCAGTTCTAGAGTCCATCCGTTCTCTTGAATCGCTCTCATAGCAAGTTTGACCAACAAATTCATTGTACCGTAAAATGTGTCGGTTTTAGAGTCATATTTGACACTTGTTGGACCATCTACTTTCTGAATTATTGGGGAACCACATCCTAAACAATTTTGAGCCGTGTCAGAAATCTCACGACCGCATTCTTTACATATTATTAATGCCATTTTATTCTATTTAATTTTTATGTAGTGTAACCACATTACTTCCCGCTGAGGTAGTCAACGAATTACCATTTACATAACCAACTTTTACCATCCCGGAACTTTCATAAAGGTCATTGCCTTTTATAATTCCATTGTCGTATTGGGCATTTTCATTGTCGTAGTCAGAACCAACACCTGATCTCATTATTGTTTTTCCAGTCCAAGAATTACCCGTAATGGTTATTATAATTTCACCAGACCTATCCTTTGCAGAGTATGTTCCGTCAATTGTTTGGACCTCTGCTTTACTCACTTGAGAGTCGCTTTTTGAATTTTGGCCATTGTTGCCGCAACTCATACTCACAACTGATAAAATCAAAAATGCCATTATAAGATTCGTTTTCACTTTTTATATTTTTTTAGTGTGATATAATTTTACTTTTTTAATGATGCCTTTGTTTCCCCTGACACCTTTAGTACATCATTTTCGAATGATTGAAAAATGCTGTAAAAAATTAAATGTTCGGGTGGTGACAGGGTCCAATGCGATTTTGAAGTACTTTTTATCCTGATTTTCTTTCCAGCATCAACATACTCATAACTATCTTCATAACTGCTTTCTGCCTCATTAGCCGAATTAAAGTAGCTGTTAGTCCCCTCTACATAGTACCCCTTACTATCCTTCAGTACCCTTTGCGACCAGTTTTGTTTGGTAGGATTTGCCCCTCCCATACTTGTGGTGGTTGCCTCCCCGCTGTATAGGCCTGTATAATCAGGGCCTGGGTCCGGTGTGCCAGACGTTGAATTGTCATCATTTGATTTTTTACACCCATACACCAGCATGAGCGCCATCATAAAAGATAAAACTGTTTTCATATTTATTTATTTTGATTGCCGATTACCCATAGCCATTTGTCAACAAGCCGGTTCTCCCTAATCGTTTTAAGATTGCTCAACTTTGCTTTAAAAGGCTTTTCAATTAAATCCAGTTGAGCGTCTATTGCCTTTAACATTAGTGTTATCTCATGCTGATTTGTTTTTTTAAACGCTATCAGCTTGGGTAGATACATTGAATACTCATTCGCTCTCATTTGCAGCGCCTTTCTGGTTAGTGTATCCATCGGAAAATTCTTCCATGGATTATTCAAGAACAAAATCTTTGAACATAAAGATTTCATCTTCTTATTATGGGTAATGTCTGTATTTGCCAGTATACCGGCTAATATATCAACATCACCATTCTCATTGGAGCGAACATGATTGAGAACGGCCTTCAATAAAGCGCTTTCTGCTCCTCTTTTTACATTTCGTTTGACCCGAAAGTCTTTCAAAAAGGCGTCAAAATGGTTTAGGTAATTTTTACTCGTTCCGGTTTGCGCTTTAAATTCCTGAAAGGCCAAAATGGCTTCCAGATCTTTGGCATAATGTAATTGCAGTTCATCTACTGCCTTTTGTTGAATTCGGCTTAATTTGGTCATAGGTTACGCAACCAATAGAAAACAAGAGATTGCTCTCACGAATGTCAGCATTACGTTATGACTGAATGAAATATTTCAACGAAACCGGTATTTCAGCCAATGAGCCTATTCTTATTTTCAGCAGAATGCTTTACGACCACCGACACGTTGCTGTAGCCCATGAATCTACAATTTTAAGTTCTACATTAAAAGAGTCGATGTCGGCAAAATACCTAATGAGGTGAGAGCCCATACTTGTTTCCCTGAGGTTGGTTTTTAGGGTTGTATTCGTAATAACTAAACGATCAGCTTGTAAATCCACTTTTAACTGGCCTTGAGGGCGGTTGTGTTTGATTCCGTTGAGGATTAGGTTTCGCATTAGCACCTTGACTCCCTCGGGATGGCACTTAAGTTGAACTTGCTGTGTATTAGTTACCGTAAGTTCAATTTGATGATGGCTAATCAACTGTTCCATTGATTCCAGTACATCCTCCAATAACTTGTTGATTGACATTACCACATGAATCATCTCTTGCTTTTGAGCCGAATGGGCCCAGAGTAATGTATCATCAAGCATAAACCTAAGCTCCGAAATAAGGGGTTCTGTATTTTGTTGGAGTTCCGCAGTTCTTTCAATTTCATTTACATGAGCCCTAATATCATGCGATATCGCATATATAAAATGCGTTCTAAACCCATTTAATTTAGCGAGAGCCTTCAATGCGTCATTATATCGTAGGATAAAGAAAAGGGATACAACCAACAGTATAGAGGTAGCAACAGCAAGTCCGTAGCCGATATTGCGTTGTTTGGTTAATTGCATACTAATGGCATTCACCCTGCCGACACTATAGTTTGCGTAGGCTGTTATTTTATCATTTAACCGCCATAAATAAGCATCCTGAATCCGCAATGTATCCGCAACCATCTTTGAGATATTTCCGGATTGAATTAATAAAGAAGCAATATGATTGTAATGCTCGTCTACATCTGCATCAGCCATTGATAGCGCGGCCTTTTTACAAATTGAAAGGTATTGTAACGCCTTATCTACCTGTCCATCATTAATGGCAACCGTAGCGGGATAAATACCTGACCTGAACTTCGCCAAATAATAGTTTTCAGGAATGCGGCTATTTAGCTCCGGTAACTTATCAAGTTCTCCAGAAAAAATATACCTTTCAGTTAAGGCATATAATGAATACGGATAAGGCATGCTATAAGCCAACTTGCTGTATGTTGCACTATCTAGCATACTCCTTATGTACAGAAAATCGGCTACATCAATTGCTTTTTCGTAATAACCATTTTGCATAAACCGACCCAACAAACCATTAAGTGCTATCTCATCCTGATCGAGAGGCATAATATTTCCTTTAGCCAAAATCTTATGAACATAAAATTCATGGAGATCTTTCTCAACCAAATCGTTTGACGGAATTTCCATTTCCGTAAATTTTAACGCATTCTCCCACTGAGCAGCATTTAGTAAACGCTCCCTCCGCATATTTATCAGACGTTGCGCAAAAACATCATATGTATCAACACTAAGGTTCTTTTGTGCATAGGCATCACAATTATCCAGCGTCAGCAGCATGGAGTCCAGTCTGCGCTGAATCCAATAATAATTGGCCAAGTCAATATACGATGCAATTTTAGTCCAGCCTTCATTCTTTTGGATACGTTGATTCAGATTTTCAGACCCTATTGTAGTCAGTCGATCGGACTCGTAGTTGAATCCCATATACCACCACCGTGTAGGTATATTTTGGGCAGTCCCATAAACATGAAAACAAAAGAATATGCTCAGAGTCAGTATGCTCAAAACACATCTACCTATTTTTGATTTCAGATATACCAGCATATAATTGCAATAAAGTACTAATTTAACTCAATCTAAAATAAGTTCAATGAAGATAGCCTGTGCAATAGCAGATGATGTTAAGGAGGAAGTAAAACTTCTGGAACGATTCATTAAAGCCGACAGTAGATTTGACCTCTACCCTAAAATTATTACTGAAGATAACTGGGACATGATACACGAGCAACATCACTTTGATTTGCTGTTCTCAGATATTGAAATCAATTCCATGAACGCTATTGCGAAGATTAAAGAATTACCGAAAAGGCCAGAGTTGGTGATCATCTCAAACCACCCTAAGTACACACTTGATGCTTTCGATATTAATGCGTTACATTTTTTAACAAAGCCATTAAAGGGGGAGAATATCTTAACCTCGTTAGACCGTGCTTTTAATCGAATTGTACTTAAACGGACCCCGCAATTCCCTGAATCTATCTTCCTTCAAATCGGACGTAATAAATACCAGCAAATCTATTTTGACAAAATCACTCACCTGTCGGCTGAAGGAGAATATATCAAAATCAATTTTACTGATACGTCCTTTGTCATGATATACGAACGCCTTAAAAATATTATTAAAGAGCTTCCTAGTGGGTTATTTTTAAGAATTCACAGAGCCTATATCGTTAATCGAAAACATATCATGCAAATTGAAACAGACAATATTGTACTAACCAATAAAACTGACTTGCCAATAGGAGGGAACTATAAAGAAAATATCGACAGGCTACTTGAGTCTTAAAATGTATATCGCCATTGTCATTTAACGTGAAAAGAGTTAGTGCATATTTGTTATGGATTATCTGTTTGTTGCAAGCAGCAACAGCATTTGCGCAATCGGTGGTGTCGCTCGATTTTTCGAATGATGTATGGAACAAAACAGATCGGTATTATACAACAGGATGGCGGTTGGCGTATATGAGCCCGAAGCTGGCACGGCCCGTGGTGCATTGGTTTCCCAAGATAAGTGCCAAGGCTGTTCGCAATATGGCCACCATTGATGTGTTTCAGGATGCGTATACACCTTCTACCTACAATACCAATGTGTATAATCCCAACGACAGGCCTTATTCGGCTGTATTGGCTACCACGTATAGTTATGTGCAACAATCCGAAAAATCAGCGGTACAGGCTCGTGTGTTATTGGGATTGATAGGCAAAGAAGCTTTGGGTGAAGATGTTCAAAATAAAGTGCATGATATTATTGACAACCTCCATGCCATGGGTTGGGCCTATCAGGTTAAAACAGGCGTGCTGGCCAATATTGGGTTGGGGTACGAACACAATCTGATTGATCTAACCAATGCCCGTGTATCGGGTGTTACCGGTGCAGCACTGGGAACGTATAAAATTAACGCGCAACTGGGTGCAACGGTTTATATCGGCAAACAAAAAGAAACGTACAGCTTACCATTAAAGCACGCTGAAGGTAAATGGTTTTCACATCAACTCATTATACAAAGTATTGCCACAGCCGTGGTGCATGATGCTACTTTGCAGGGAGCCTTGTTTCAGAATTATACCTATGGATTACCAGCCGACAAAGTGGAGCACCTCACCCTGCGCAGCAAACTTGAGTACCGTGTATTACTTGGGCATTTTCAACTCGACCTCTCGCAGTATATTCAAAGTCCGGAGTTTGACGCAGCCCTTTGGCATAAATGGGTGACGATTAAACTTGGGTATTGGTTTTAACATGCTGTCCGGATAAACTTCGAAATATTGCAGGAAGACCAATTCTGCTATGAATTTGTTAGTGTTTTAAGATGAAAGGCTTTCATTTAGGATAATGTTGAAAAGGACTGACATTCAGAAAATCCGCCAAAAAATGTTCATCAACCGCATGAGAGATGGGCTAAGCTAAGCGTGGCGCGAGTCTCGCCTTTCTGAAGTAGACTGCATAGGCGAGACGCTTGGCACGCGGGGAGATGCGTTGATGTTACATTTTTCAGGATTTTATGTAAGTCTTGATTTTTTGGTCCTTTTTTATCAAGAAAAAAGGACGAAGAAGAATTTGAAGAGATTACTGTTACTGAGGTGGAATTTACACTGGATACCAATGTTTAACAAATCATGATCTTTAACAGGCTCTTGTGTAAGGCCATCTTGTATTGTATTTTCGACTGCACTTTACCTATTTGTAACCAACAAAAGAACTTAGTGAAACCTAGGGCCTTTGTGCTCTTGATATACTATGTTTTTGTACACCAAGACACTAAAAGAAGAAAGATGAAAGGCCACGAAAAGAGACAAGATAGCAGACGACAACGCTTAGTGTCTTTCTTGTCTTACATTATTCGTGCTCTTCGTGTACAAAATAAAAAGCTTTTTGTACACGAATACTCAAAGAAATACGAAGGATCAATTCAATAATAAACATGGCAAAAATCGTAAGCGCGGCCGAAGCCGTATCATTCATCCAATCAGGAAACAGAGTTTATGTACAAGCCGCAGCGGCCGCACCCACTGTGCTCACCAAAGCATTAACCGAACGAGCTTCCGAACTGCGCAATGTGGAGATGTGTCACCTGCATACTGAAGGAGACGCGCCTTATGCCAATCCTGCGTTGGCCGAAAGTTTCCATGTCAACTCGTTTTTCATCGGCAAAAATGTGCGCCATACGTTGCAAGCAGGAAACGGTTCGTATACACCCGTTTTTTTGAGTGAGCTGCCACTTTTGTTTCGCAATAATATTTTACCATTGGATGCGGTATTTATTCACGTATCACCACCCGATCACCACGGATATTGCTCGTTGGGTGTTTCGGTTGAAGCATCACTGGCTGCGGTTGAATCAGCCAAGCTGGTGATTGCTCAAGTGAACCCACGCATGCCACGTATGTTTGGTGATGGCTTAATTCATGTTTCGGAGATTGATTATATGGTTGATGTAGATACACCTATTTACGAAGGACATGCATCCACTATTACACCCGAAGAAGATAAAATTGGTGCATACGTGGCTTCATTGATTGAAGATGAAAGCACGTTGCAAATGGGCATTGGCTCTATTCCCAATGCTGCATTAGCTAAACTCGGCAACCATAAAAATTTAGGATTGCATACCGAGATGTTTTCGGATGGCGTGATTGACCTGATTGAAAAACGGGTGATCAACTGCGATTATAAAGGTACGGTACGCGGGCGTGCGCTCGCAACTTTCCTCATCGGGTCTCAACGTTTATACAATTTTGTGCATGACAATCCTTTTATAGAGATGAAAGAATCATCGTTTGTAAACGATACGGTCAATATTCGCAAAAACAATAAGATGGTGGCCATCAACTCAGCCATCGAGGTGGATCTAACAGGACAGGTTTGTGCCGACTCCATTGGTGCCAACATGTATTCGGGTGTAGGTGGACAAATGGATTTTATCCGCGGAGCATCGTTGAGCAAAGGAGGCAAAGCCATCATCGCGTTGCCTTCGGTAACCAAAACAGGAAAGAGTCGTATTGTGCCTCATCTTCAAATGGGGGCAGGCGTAGTGACTACCCGTTCGCATGTAAACTATGTAATTACCGAAAATGGTATTGCCGATTTGTATGGAAAAACCCTGCGTCAGCGTGTTACAGAGTTGGTCAAAATTGCACACCCCAATCATCAGGAATCCATCGAACGCGAGTATTACAATATGGTGAAAGGCATGCAATCTCTCACCACATAATGCTGTTGCAAACCCAATGTTTGATTACTTTTGCAACCATTCAATCGTCAACACATGCAAGAACTATCGCTTTTAGAACAAACATATTTCGGCAACCCTGTCCGGGAGTTTATTTTATGCATCGGCATATTGCTGGTGGGGTTGTTGTTTAAACGTTACGGTGCAACGTTTTTAAGTCAGCAGTCGTTCAGGTTCTTTAAGGGCATGTCGGGTAACCAGCGCTCCGATATGCTTGTTTCCCTGATTCGCAAACCCTTTGAGCAATTGCTCACGCTGGTTATTTTATATTTGGCATTTGATCGGTTGACCTTTCCTGAAAGCTGGGGTTTCGATCCATCCAGTGAAATTGGCTTACGCTGGTTTTTGTTTACGATATGGATGATAGCCATGTTTGTAACCGGAACCCGTATTTTGCTGCGCGCCACCGATTATTTTTCACTCCTCTTATCCAACCGCGAAGAGTCGCCCTTCTCTCCTGAACTCTCCAACTTTATCAAAGAACTCATTAAAGTGGTGCTGATTGTATTGAGTGTGTTTGCGGCCTTGCGTTTTATTTTTCATGTCAATATCACGGCTCTGGTTGCTTCGTTGGGTATTGGAGGATTGGCGGTAGCTCTGGCTGCACAAGATACGTTGGCCAATTTGCTGGGATCATTTATTATTTACCTGGATAAACCATTCCGTGTTGGCGATGCGGTTGAATCGGGTGATATTAAAGGAAGCGTGGAGCATGTGGGTTTTAGAACAACCCGTATTCGCACGAGTGACAAAAGTTTGCTGACTGTTCCCAACAAAAAACTCATCGACACTGCACTCAACAATATTACCATGAGTGAGGTACGCAGGGTTCGTTTCTATGTTGGACTTACCTACAACAGCAAGGTTACACAAATACAATCTATCCTTACCGATATCAAATCGGCTCTCCACGCTCATCCCAAAGTGAACAAAGATATTACGGTTCGTTTTGATGAGTTCGACAAAAGTTCGCTTAATATTTTGGTGGTGTATTTTGTGATGAGCAATGAGTACAATCAGATGATTGAAGTGAAAGAAGAACTCAATATTCAGATTATGCAAATTGTTGAAAAGCATGGATGCTCGTTTGCGTTCCCAACCCAAACCATTCTCCTCGAAAAACAATGATACTGACAGATACCCACGCACATTTGTATGCCGAAGAATTTGCAGATGACCGCAAAGGCATGATGGAACGTGCGCTGCAAAAACACGTGCGCAGAATGTTCTTGCCCAATATTGATGTGAATTCCATTCAACCGATGTTGAATCTGGTATGGGAATACCCTGATAACTGTTTCCCGATGATGGGACTGCATCCGTGTTCGGTGGATGAACATGTGGAAGCGCATTTGTTTCAGATTCAGAAGTGGTTTAAAAAACGGAAGTTTTATGCCGTAGGCGAAATTGGTTTGGATTTTTATTGGTCGGTTGAATTTAAAGAGCAGCAGATATCAGCGTTTAAAAAACAAATACAGTGGGCTATTCAGTATGATTTGCCTATCAATATTCACTCGCGCAATGCCACTCCCGATTGTATTGCTATTTTGGAGGAAATGAAACATCCGAAATTGCGTGGTATTTTTCATTGTTTCAGCGGCACAGCCGAAGAAGCCAAAGCAATTGTTGCGCAAGGATTTTATTTGGGTATTGGAGGCGTACTCACATTTAAAAATGCCGGATTGGATAAGGCTATCGAAGCTATTCCTCTCGAAAGTCTGGTACTCGAAACGGATGCTCCTTATCTGGCTCCGGTGCCATATCGTGGTAAGCGTAATGAAAGCGCATACTTACTGGAGGTTGCCCAAAAATTAGCCAACCTCAAACACACCACAGTTGAGAATGTGGCCAATATTACCACTGCTAACTCTAAGCTTGTATTTAATATTTAACCACCAAAACGGAATCCTCCGTTTTCTACTGTTCAGCGCAGGAGGCTATTGTATCGCACAAATAATACGAATGATAATGTGACCGTACGCTTAAAAGACCAATCCGCAGAAAGCAAACCATTTAAACGACCGGCAGTGCTAAGGACAGGAGAAAAACGAAATGAAGCCAACGCTTCTCGAAAATTAAAAGAGCAGAACGCAGATACACAAGCCAACGTTTTTGCAGTACCTTTATTTTGCCCGACCGCACCAAATCCCACCCGCCACCCAAACAAATACTAACTTTGCAGAATGGAATTAAACGACATAATTGAATTCAAATATTCTCCGCTAATTAGAGAAAAGCTGGCCGAATTTGGCTTTGCTAAGACATTTGCCGAAAACGAAACAATCTTAAATGAAAATGCATACATCAGAGCAATACCTATAGTTACAAATGGTAGCATACGAGTAATGCGAACAGACGAGGACGGCAGAGAAATTTTACTTTATTACATCAAAGCAGGTGAAAGTTGCATTATGTCTTTTTTGGGTGGTATGCACCACGACACGAGCAAGGTGAAAGCTATTGCCGAGGAAGAAACGGAAGTCCTTTTTATTCCTATCGACAAAGTAAGTTTACTCATTAAGGAATTTCCCGAATGGCTTGAATATATTTTTCGGTTGTATCACAAACGTTTTGAAGAATTATTAGAAGTGGTAAACGCTATTGCATTTAAAAAATTAGACGAACGGCTTTTAACCTTCATCAAAAAGAAATGTGAACTGACAAAAAGCCAAACACTTAATGTAACCCACGAACAATTAGCCAACGAATTGGGAACAGCCCGTGTTGTGGTTTCCCGGCTACTTAAACAAATGGAAGATGAGGGTTTAATAGACTTGGGCCGAAATAAAATTTCCCTTGTGTAACAAAAGTAGCTGTGTGGCTACTTTGATTGGTTGATTTTTGTGTTGAATCAATTCATTCGCAAAACAAACAATGAAAAAGAATATGGGAACAGCCGACAAAGTAGTGAGAATACTTGTGGCGATTTTAATTACAGGTTTGTATTTCGAAAACCAGATTTCAGGAACAACTGCAATCATTCTTTTGGTGCTTGCAGGTATTTTCATCCTCACAAGCTTTATGAGTTTTTGTCCGCTGTATTTACCATTCGGGCTTTCTACCAGAAAGAAAGACACGTAAAACAGAACTGCAAACCTGTATTCTCATTGCCTTAATCTTGTAATGCAGGTTTCTGGTTAGATGTAAACTATTATCAAATACTATAAAATATGTTAGACACAATCAAACAACTTTTCGGTTTTGGCCCGAATGTGGATTATGCACAATTAGTAAAACAAGGAGCAATCATTTTAGATGTGCGCAGCAAAGGCGAATATCAAAGTGGCCACATAAAGGGTTCAATCAATATTTCGGTTGATACATTGAGCAATAATTTAAGCCAACTAAAAAAAGAAACGCCAATTATCACTTGTTGTGCAAGCGGAATGCGAAGTGCATCTGCAAAAAGCATATTAAAATCTAACGGCTACACCGAAGTTTACAACGGTGGCGGGTGGAGCAGTTTACAAAGCAAAATTCGCTAAAATGAAAGAAAGAATTTTAACCAACTGGACATTTACGCGGGCATTATATCTTATTATGGGTATCACCGTAATTATCCAGTCAGTAATGAGCCAACAATGGTTTGGTATTGCTTTTGGCGGCTACTTTGCGTCAATGGGTTTGTTTGCTTTCGGCTGTGCAGCAGGAAACTGTTTTGGCGGAAATTGTGCAACCGGACCGCAACAAAAAACAACCGCCACAATTCAGGATGTGGATTTTGAAGGAGTAAAAACAAAATAAAATGTCCGAAACATTTTCAGAAATCATAAACAGTGAAACGCCAACCTTAGTAGATTTTTTTGCCGAGTGGTGCGGGCCTTGCAAAATGATGAAACCCATTTTAGAAGAACTAAAATCTAAGATTGGCAACCATGCTAAAATCATAAAAATTGATGTTGATAAAAATCCGCAAGTGGCAAACGCCTATAAAATACAGGGAGTGCCTACACTTATACTTTTTAAAAACGGGGAAATAAAATGGAGGCAATCGGGAGTAGTTCCTGCAAATAGTCTTCAACAAATAATCAATCAAATTTCAAACTAAATGAGAAAACTGCTCTCAATCACCTTACTCTCAATTCTGCTCAACAGTTGTACCAACGGACAAATACAAAACTCCCAGACTTTGTCGGCAACCGAGTTTGCCGCCAAAATAAAAGAACTGCCTGCCGCACCAATTCTTGATGTACGAACACCTGATGAATTTTCAAAAGGACATTTAGTAAATGCATTGAATTATGACTGGAATGGAAATGAATTTGAAAAACAAATTGCATCGCTTGACAAATCAAACCCTGTTTTTGTTTACTGTTTAAGTGGGGGCAGAAGTTCATCAGCAGCTAACAAAATGCGTTCTGACGGCTTTACACAAGTGTATGAAATGGACGGAGGAGTAATGAAATGGAGAGGGGCAAATCTTCCTGAAACAACAGCTAACACAACAACTTCAAACGGAATGACCAAACAACAATTTGACGAACTTCTTAATTCCGACAAATTAGTGCTTGTTGATTTTTATGCCGAGTGGTGCGCTCCCTGCAAAAAAATGAAACCCTACTTAGAAGAAATTGCAAAGGACATGGCCGACAAAGTTGTTATTATTCGCATCAACGCAGACGACAATCAATCGCTTTGCAAAGAATTAAAAATAGATGCGCTTCCTGTTTTACAACTCTACAAAAACAAAACACTAATTTGGACAAATACAGGCTTCATTGACAAAGCCGGAGTAGTAAAACAGCTACAATAAACAGCAGTGCTGATTGGAAAGTCCGCTCAACACATGTGTTCAACTCTTATTTTTATATGTATATCCGCAAGCGTACCAGTAGTATTTAAACTTAGTGTACTTTGTGTCCTGGTGGCAAAGAGTTCTCGCCACAAAGAGTCACGAAGGCTCAAAGAATACACTTAGGTAAGCTTGCGCTTTTATGATCGAAGGCGGATTAATTTCCCGATTTATTCTTCAAAATAAATTTGACAAGGGAGCATTTTGTTATATTTGACCATGAACGGTCCCGACCCCGAAATGCTGAAAAGCCTTGTTGCCACACGTATGCCGTTTGGTAAATATAAAGGCACTCTTGTTTGTGATCTGCCCGACCATTACCTCGAGTGGTTTGCACGTCAGGGATTTCCACCCGGAAAACTGGGCATGCAACTCAGCACCGTTTTCGAAATTAAACAAAATGGTTTGCATGAGATTATAGCCGGGTTAAAACGGATGCGTTAGTTTTGACTTCGTATAATTTTTAGATTGCAATATTGTTTGAACCTATCAAACAAATCAGTAAAAGGGGAACAGTATCAGCTATGAAACGTGATGATGAAAATGTGCTATTCAATCTGGCAGCCGAAGTGGTTCAGTTTACCGGCTGCAATTTATTTCTGACGGGTAAAGCAGGTACGGGTAAAACAACTTTCCTAAAATATATACGCGAACACACTTCTAAAAATACGGTTGTGGTTGCTCCTACCGGAGTGGCCGCTATCAATGCCGGAGGTGTTACCATGCATTCGTTTTTTCAGTTGCCCTTTATTCCCTATCTCCCTCACGAAACACGTTTGTTTGGCAATACTGCCACAGCCGACCGCCATACGCTCATCAAAGGCATTCGTTTCAACAGAGAGAAGCTGGAGCTTATCAATGATTTGGAATTGCTGATTATTGATGAGGTGAGTATGGTGAGGGGGGATATGCTCGATGCTGTTGATGAAATTTTGCGCCACTTCAGGCGCAAACAAGCTTTACCTTTTGGGGGAGTACAGGTGGTGCTGATTGGCGATTTGTTTCAGCTGCCTCCGGTGGTGGGCGATTCGGAATGGACATTGATGAAAGACCATTACGCAAGCCCGTTTTTCTTTAGTGCTAAAGTGATTGAGAAAAATCCTCCCTTGTTTGTGGAACTCAAAAAAATATACCGGCAAAAGGAAGAACAGTTTATCACCCTGCTCAATCATATTCGTAATAACCAACTGAATGAGGCTGATATAACCTTGCTGCAAAGCCGCTACAGCCCGGATGCTACGCAGAAGCTGGACAATACGATTACGCTGACCACACATAACTACATGGCTGATAAAATCAATCAGCAGGAATTGCAAAAACTGGAGGGTAAGATGCACCGGTTTGACGGAGCCATCAGTGGTGATTTTTCGGAAAAAACATTACCTACCGAAAAACAGCTTTCACTGAAAGTGGGCGCACAAATTATGTTTCTGAAAAACGATACAGATCCCGCCAAACGATACTTTAATGGGAAACTGGCCACGGTTAAAAAACTAAGTTCCGATACCATTACAGTAGTGCTTGCGGATAGTGAGGAGGAAATGGATATTGAACAGGAGAAGTGGAGCAATGTGCGCTATGTGTTCAACAAGGAGAGCAATAAAATTGAAGAGGAAGAATTGGGTAGCTTTACGCAATACCCTATTCGGCTGGCCTGGGCCATTACCATTCACAAAAGTCAGGGGCTTACATTTGATAAGGTTATAATAGATGCAGGTTCTTCGTTTGCTGCGGGTCAGGTATATGTGGCGTTGAGCCGTTGCCGAACCTTGGATGGCATACAATTGTTGTCACGTATTGGTCCCGGCAGTGTGCGAAGTGATGAGCGCATCATTCAGTTTTCAACCCGGGAAAACAGTACAGAGGAAGTAGAAGCTATCCTCCAACAAGAGAAGCCGAAGTTTGCAGCGCAGTTGCTGCTTCGAACCTTCGACTGGACTAAGCTGGTTTTAGCCTTTCAGTTTTTTGATGAACTGACAAGCGAGAAAAAACTGCCGGAGCAGGACATGCTCAAAGGTGTATCAGCCGGGCTGTTGGAGCAGGTCAAAAAACAGCAGGATATTGCCGATAAGTTTATCAAACAGCTTGATCAAATTCTGGACAATGTTCCTATCAATGGCGAATTGTTGAATGAACGTGTGGTAAAAGGCAAGCAATATTTTGCGAAGTTACTCCACGATGAATTGCTGCAACCGATTCAAAAGATGAAGGATTTTTTGAAAGGGAAAGCGAGAATCAAGCAATATATCCGGGAAGTGAATGAGCTGGAAACCCTTGTGTGGAAACAGCTTGATGCCGTGCAGCGTATCACCTTTGGTGAGTTCGCCTTTGAGGTACCGCATATTACACGGAGTGAACAGGCAAGGGAAAAAGCACCTGCCAAACCAACCAAGGGTGACAGCAAACTGGCAACCCTGACCTTTTACAAACAAGGATTAACAGCAGCAGAAATTGCCAAGCAAAGAGCACTTGCACTCACCACCATCGAAAACCATCTGGCCGGGTTTGTAGCTACAGGAGAAGTCAATGTATTTGATTTTGTAAATGAAGAACTGATAATAAAAGTGCAGCAAGCCAAAGAGAAACTAGGTGGAGAGCAACTTACACCCATCAAACAATTGTTGGGCGATGAGGTATCGTATACTCAGGTGAGGTTTGCATTGAGTTATTTGAAGCGCGATTAATCGCGCTTCTAATTATCATACCCCAAATTCGGGCTCAACCACTTCTCAACATACTCCACCGAAACATCTTTGCGTTTGGCGTATTCTTCAACCTGGTCTTTCTGAATTTTACCTACTGCAAAATACTTGCTGCCCGGGTTGGCAAAATAAAATCCGCTGACGGCTGCGGTGGGGTACATGGCATAACTTTCGGTAAGAGTGATTCCGGTGGTTTGTTCGGCTTGCAATAAATCAAACAACTTGCGTTTTTCGGTATGGTCGGGGCAAGCCGGGTAACCCGGTGCCGGACGGATACTGTCGTATTTCTCGCGGATAATTTCTTCATCCGTAAGTTGTTCGTCTTTGGCAAAACCCCAGTATTCCTTACGCACCAGCTCATGCATCCGTTCGGCCATAGCCTCGGCTAAACGATCGGCAATGGCTTTGATCATGATGCTGTTATAGTCGTCATGGTCTTTTTCGTAAGCCTCAATCAAAGGTTCAATACCAATACCGGCTGTTACGGCAAACATGCCCATATAATCCTGCTTGCCGGTTTCTTTAGGTGCTATAAAATCAGCTAAACACAGGTATGGCTGATCGGCTGCTTTTTCGTTTTGCTGGCGTAAAAAATGGAAGGTCATTTCATTGCCAGATGTTGTTTCAGGTGTATTATGTGGAGACGTATAATTATACGTCTGTACGACAACATCATCCCCAACAGCATTGGCCTCGTAAAAGCCAATTACACCACGGGCTTTCAACAATTTTTTGCTGATCACTTCATCGAGCATGCGGTTGGCATCGTCAAATAATTTTTTTGCTTCAGAGCCAATAATCTTATCGTCAAAGATAGTTGGGTATTTACCTACCAGTTCCCAGGTAAGGAAAAAAGGAGTCCAGTCGATGCGCTTACGCAATTGCTCTAACGGAAAATCGTCAAATACCTTGGTGCCGAGGAAGGATGGTTTTACAATCGAGTCGTATTCAACCTTAAAACGATTGGCACGGGCCTTTTCGAGGGTTGCGAAATGTTTATCTTTTTTACGGTTCTTATAGTCAATGCGGAACTGTTCATATTCAGCTTTGATGCGCGACTGGGTTCCTTCTCGCTGGTCTTTGCTGATAAGACTTTGTGCTACGGGTACACTCTTACTTGCATCCAATACATGCACAACAGGTCCTGAGTAGGACGGGTCAATTTTGACAGCTGTATGGGCGCGTGACGTAGTGGCTCCACCAATCATCAAGGGAGTGGTCATGCCAAGGCGTTCCATTTCTTTGGCCACATGCACCATCTCATCCAGACTTGGTGTAATCAATCCGCTCAATCCAATCACATCCACATTTTCCTTGCGGGCAACTTCCAGAATTTTTTCAGCCGGAACCATCACTCCGATATCAATAATCTCGAAGTTGTTACAGGCTAATACAACACCTACAATGTTTTTACCGATATCATGCACGTCACCTTTTACGGTTGCCATCAATATCTTGCCCTGGTTGGTCGACATATCGCCTGTTCTGCGTTTTTCTTCCTCCATATAAGGCATCAAATACGCCACGGCTTTTTTCATTACCCGTGCACTTTTTACCACCTGTGGCAAAAACATTTTTCCCTGACCAAACAAATCGCCTACTATACTCATGCCGGCCATCAACGGGCCTTCAATCACTTCGAGCGGACGCGCAAACTGCTGACGTGCTTCTTCGGTATCTGCCTCAATATATTCTACAATTCCTTTTACGAGGGCATGGCTCAGGCGTTCTTCAACCGTGCCTTTGCGCCATTCTTCATCAATAACGGTAACCTTGCCCTTGCCTTTTACTTTTTCGGCAAGCTCCAATAAACGTTCAGTGGCATCCTCTCTGCGGTTCAACAGTACATCTTCAACATGTTCGAGCAGGTCTTTGGGAATTTCATCGTATACCTCCAACTGACTCGGGTTCACAATTCCCATGTCCATACCATGTTTGATGGCATGATATAAAAAGGCAGAGTGCATGGCTTCGCGCACTTTATCGTTGCCACGGAAGGAGAACGAAACATTGGAAACTCCACCACTGATTTTGGCACCCGGTAAATTTTCTTTAATCCATTTGGTGGCATTAAAAAAATCAAGAGCGTTGTTGCGGTGCTCATCCATACCGGTTGCTACCGGAAAAATATTGGGGTCAAAAATGATATCACCCGCGGGGAAATGAATTTTTTCGGTGAGGATGCGGTAAGCGCGTTCGGCAATTTCAATTCTGCGCTGGTAGTTGTCGGCTTGCCCAACTTCATCAAACAACATCACAATCACAGCCGCTCCAAAACGTTTTACGGTTTTAGCCTGACGGATAAATTCTTCTTCCCCACCTTTCAGTGAGATGGAGTTCACCACAGACTTTCCCTGCACACATTTGAGTCCCGCTTCGATGATTTCCCATTTGGATGAATCAATCATGATGGGTACACGCGAGATATCTGGTTCGGCCGCAATGAGGTTGAGGAATTTCACCATCGACTCCACGCCATCAATCATCCCTTCATCCATATTGATGTCGATGATCTGGGCGCCACCTTGCACTTGCTCGCGGGCAACGTCCAGAGCTTCTTCAAAGTTTCCTTCTTTGATGAGGCGCAAAAATTTCTTGGATCCGGTAACGTTGGTACGCTCACCTACGTTGGTAAAATTAGCTCCTTCGTATATCACTAAAGGCTCGAGCCCCGAAAGTTTTAAAGTATAGTCCGTTTGGCGGTTCATGTCAGTTTATAAAGCCCGCAAAATAACACAATTGAACCGAATCAGGGCAATCAGTTTGAAGGAGCCGGTAGTTGGAATGTTGTCAGGAGTTGATACAACTCATCCGGGTTAAAGGGCTTGGTAATAAATACGTTCATGCCGGCAGCAATGCATTCATTTTTTGAGTCAAACAGGGCATCGGCTGTTAGGGCAATAATGGGGGTTGATATTCCCTGTTGGCGGATGATGCGGGTAGCTTCAATGCCTGATAATTCAGGCATGTGCAGGTCCATCAATATTACATCAAAAGATTTGGCAGAGGTAAGGTCAACAGCCTCTTTTCCATTGTTTGCTATCGTTACCTGAACGCCCCAGCTGTTTAAAATCTGCTTGGCAATGAGAACGTTGATTGGGTTGTCCTCGGCTAATAAAAGGCGTATTCCTCTGATGGATAAAAAAGGTTCGGCTGGAAGTGAAACCTGAGAAGCAGGAACAGGCTGTGCGGGAGTTTCAATTTCAAACCAAAACTCGGCCCCTTGTCCTTTCGCAGATTGAACATAAATTTCAGAGTTCATTTTTTCCAGAATCCTGCGGCTGATGGCAAGCCCAAGCCCGCTGCCGCCATAATGAGTTGATGTTTCATCGGTTTCTTGTGCAAATGCTGTAAAGATTTGCTGTTGATTGGCTGGTTCTATTCCGATGCCCGTATCTTTAATGCGGATGGTTGTGAGGCAGCTCCTTTTATCGGATGACAGGTTTTGTATTATCGAAAGGCTTACGCTGCCATGTTGCGTAAACTTTATGGCATTGGATAAAAGGTTGCTTATAACCTGCATCAGCCGGGTGCTATCAACACAAATCAGTTGAGTTTCTATCAATTGGATTTTAGTTTCGAAGGCAACAAGTTTTTGATTGGCTAAAAACATGTACATGCTCACCAACTCCTTAATATCGGGTCCTATGTTTGTGTAGGTTGGCGAAAGTTCAAATTTGCCGGCTTCAATTTTACTAAAGTCGAGTAAGTCATTAAGCAAACTCATAAGGTTTTGTGCAGAGTTTTTGAGTACGCTTAAATTGGCTTGTTGTTTCTGCAAATCGCCCCGGTGTTCCATCAATAAATTGGTAATTCCAATTACGGCATTCATTGGTGTGCGAATTTCATGGCTCATGGCCGATAAAAATTTACTCTTGGCAAGTGAGGCTTGTTCGGCTATGTTTTTGGCCTGAATCAGTTCTGCTTCAATGCTTTTTTGTTTGGTGATATCACGAACAGCACCATCAAAAAAATGGTTTCCATTTTCATCTGTAGAGAGAATACAACTGATTTGACCCCAAAATTTTGAACCATCTTTGCGGAGAAACAACACTTCTTGATCTGTGAAGTATCCCTTAAATTTAATGCTGTCAACCAATCTTAATCGTTGTTGAGGGTCATCATACAATATTGGAGAGGATAATCCCATTACCTCTTCACTTGAATCGTAACTAAATAGTTTTGCGAAAGCATTGTTTACATAAACAATCTTATTGTCTTCGGTACTGCGGTAGATACCTTCATTGATATTTTGGTTAATCGAATACAAAAGGTCTTGATGGCTTTGCAGGCGCATTTGATTTTTCATCAACGCAGTTTCACTATCGGTTGCAAATTGAATTAACAGCCGCACTGTTAAAACAGATAATCCCAACGCTATAAACAGATTCAGATATTTAGCATATTGATGGTGCTCAGGATTGAACATCACCGAAGAAAGGTGTGGGGTAATATCCAAAAATGCAGTTGTGAAAATGCAGCTTATAGTTATAGCCCAAATAAGCCATTTGATTTCTTTCCGCTGAGGACGTTCGGCAATAAAACTGCACAGTACGTATGGGATATAATACGCAAAGGAATACACCGGAGAGTTTATCCCACCATCAAATGTACCCACCAATAAGGTGTTTGCGCATACAAAGAGTAGGAAGGCCCAGTTAAGGTGATTTTTAAGAGCAATTACATAGCTTAACGCATACCCTAATCCGGCTGCGATTAAAAAGTAATTTAAAAAGAAGGGTCGATTGGTTACAATCAAAGATGACGTGAAAAGCAAACAAACAAGCGTGGCGCTTATATTGTAGGCTTTGAGCATCTTAACAAATCGAGGATTGTGACTTGGTTGAGTAGGGTATGGTTTCATAATGCTACTGCATTATAATAAATTTTTCCAAAATTTATAATTAGAGGAATGTTTATATTGTTGATATATAGACTCCCTGTGCCAAGTCCTTGAGGTAATGCGGGACTATAATTAGCACACCATTGGGCTATGGCGTTGAGGCCGATATTGCTCTCGAGGGCCGATGTTGCCCACCAGCCGATACGTTGTTGTTGGGCAAGTTGAATCCAATAATCAGAGGCTTTGAATCCGCCCAATAAAGTGGGCTTTAGGATGATATAATGTGGACGAATTTGTTTGAGCAGTTGTTCTCCTTCGGTGTAAACATCAATCCCAATCAGCTCTTCATCAAGTGCGATGGAAACAGGTGTTTTACGACACAACTCATGCATCCGGTCCGGTTGTTTGGGTTTGATGGGTTGTTCGATGGAATGTACATCAAAACGCGATAGCTCACGCAATTTTTCCAAGGCTTCATCAGTTGCGAAGGCTCCATTTGCATCGAGTCTAATCTCGGCTTTGAATGCTGAGTATCTTTTGCGAAATGCTTCGAGCATGCGGCATTCGCTGTCAAAATCAAGCGCACCTATTTTAAACTTGATGCAGGTAAATCCGTCTTCCATCCGGTTAAAGGCTTCCTGCAACATATCATCCGTTTGGTTCATCCACACCAAACCATTAATGGGTATGGGTGTTCCATCAAAAAAAGAGGAGTTGAATATTTTATATTCTTGCTCGTATTGCAGGGAGTGGTGAGCCATCTCAAAGGCAAAACGCAAGGAAGGAAATCCATCCAGCGGCAGGGCATCAACGGGTAAACCATCGTTGATGAGCGTACAACAAAACTTTAATTTTTCTTCTAGCTGTTCAATCGGGTCAATGCTTAATCCGGGCAATGGAGCGGCTTCACCGTAGCCGGTATGTCCATCTTTTTTAAGAGTGATATAGAACACGCGGTGTGTTTGCATCTCTCCCCGTGATGTGCGGGCCGGTTTTTTAAACTGAAGCTCGTGCGATTGATAGGATGCGGTAATCATACTCATGGCAGCTGCCGAATCAATTTGGAAACAGAGATCAGGATGGCACTTTCGTTGGTTATAATGGTTACAATTACCAACAAGAAAATGCCTAACGACAATTTTTTAAGCAAGGCATTGTAAGTTTCTGATGGTGGTGTGGAGCGAACTTGTAGCAGCGTTGACACAATGGGCCACATTGCAGGGATTTGCAGCAATTGTATCCAGTGCATAAAGTTGGAAGCCATAAACAATAACATCAACCCCAATCCGATTACGATTAAAAACGTATGGTAGATACGAGCTTTGTTCAAACCAATTTTAACAGGAATGGTATATTTACCCGAGCGTTCATCATTTTCAATATCGCGAATATTATTGGTATTGAGCACTGCTGTACTCAACAAACCCAAACCGCAAGCAGGCAATAAAATATAGCTGTCGTGTGTAGTATCGAAACTAAATCCGCTGCACAATAAAAAAGTTCCGATAACAGCTACCGGACCAAAAAAAATAAAGACGGCTACATCGCCCAAGCCACTGTAACCATAAGCCTTTTTGCCTACGGTGTATTTAATGGCTGCTGCAATGGCTCCAAATCCGATGAGTAAAAACACCAGAAATTCGGTATTGAATTTACCAGAGGTACTATTGTACAATAAGGCGATTCCACTTACCAGCGAAAGGATAATCATAAATACAATAGCCAAACGCATTTGTGATGCAGTGATGATACCACTTTGCAAAGCCCTCATATTTCCAACCCGTTGATTGTTGTCGGTTCCTTTCACAAAGTCGCCATAATCGTTTGCAAAGTTGGAAAGAATTTGCAACGCAACTGCTGTGCTGATGCATAACCAGGCAACGGTTGTATTGAGGCTATAAAACAAATGAGCAGTAGAGATACCTGCCAATACCGATGAAAGCGCTAATGGCAACGTTCGCAAACGCATTGCACTTACCCATGTTTTGATTGTACTCATTTTATAATCGTCAACTAGTTCTTCAACCAAAGTTCAGGATCCAGCTTTTTATCCATCAGCCAAATCTGGAATTGCACTTCGGTTACACCTTCTTCATCAGTATCAACTACTCCAATCACTTGTTTACTGTCAACTTGTTGTCCTTCTTTAACCGATACAGATGCAAGTTTAGCATAAGCCGTAAAGTATTTACCATGGCTGATGAGCACAATTTTACCCATACCCGGCACATTAAATATTTTGGTGACTTTACCTTTAAACACCGCACGTACACTGGCATTTGGTTGTGTACCGATATCTACTCCATTATTGTTCACCTGCACACCTTTTAGCGTTGGGTGTGCATGTGTACCGAATGGTTCCGAAATAAATCCACGTTCAACCGGCCAGGGCAGGTTGTTTTTATTTTGCTCAAAGTCGTTACTCATTTTCACCACTTCGGGTGTGAGGAACAGATCGGATTCGGGTTTAGCGGGTGTTTTGGGTGTACCTTTAGAATCTTCTTTTACCGTTGGTGTTTTGGCAGCAGCAGCTTTACGGGCTTCTTCTTCTCGCCTGCGAGCCTCCTCACGTCTTCGTGCTTCTTCAATCTCTTTGGCAATCAAGTCTTCGATGGCTCGGTTCAGTTTTTTAGCCGAGGCCTGACTTTCGGCCAGCTGTTTGCGCACTTCTTTTTCCTTGAGTTGCAGGGCCGACAGCACTTTGTTTTCTTCCTGCTTATCAACTTCCAGTTCTTTCTTTTCGGTTTCTTTGAGGCCCATCAAATTCATCTTCTCTTGTTTTTTGCTGATGAGCACATTGAGCGCATTGATGATTTTATGTTGAGTTCGTAAAATCAATTCTGCCTGACGTTGCCTGTAATTACTATATTGATTGAGGTATTGAATGCGTTTAAGGGCCTGATTGAAACTGTTGGCCGAAAATACGAATAACATTTTATCATAAACATTACGCCCTTTGTAAGCGGCTAAGATGCTTTGGGCATAATCTTCTTTTAGCTCAGCTAATTCTTGTTTTAACAGTTCGAGTGAATCGCGGGATTCCTGAATTTGCGCATCAATTACAGATATTTGCGACTGCACATTGTTGATGATTCGTTCGCGGGTTTTAATCTGGCTGCTGATGGCTTTAAGTTGGGTAAGCGTAGTGCTTTGTTTTTTGCGTGTATCTTCCAGTACCTTTTTAGCCTGCTTGATTTTATCGAGCAACTCCCTGCGTTTGGTTTCCAGCTCCTTGCGCTGCTCCTGTGTGGTTTGTGCCCACGCACCCGTGGCTGCGCAAAAGAGTAATACACCTACTAACCATTTATAAACGGACGATCTCATACGACTTTGGAATACTGAATTGAAGTTCTTTCTTTTTTTCAAACGCAAAGGTCTTCAGGTTAAATACCGATTCGATTTTTTTTTCGGCCTTGATATTGATATTGATGGTTGCTGGAAAACGGTTGGAGCCTTCGCTATAAGAATCACGGTAATCAATATCAAATTGTTGCTGTTTAGCTGTTTGGTATAAACTGCTTTGTTCGGCTTTTAGCAATGTGCCATATTGTGTTGACTGAATAATGCCTTCGGCCAGTTGCTGGCTGATGAGCAGATG
Organism: uncultured Bifidobacteriaceae bacterium; assembly: GCA_964392775.1. Classification (GTDB taxonomy): domain Bacteria; phylum Bacteroidota; class Bacteroidia; order UKL13-3; family UKL13-3; genus UKL13-3. The sequence continues at coordinate 62,912 of CAYMRD010000008.1, read as the reverse complement.
ACCGTTCACGGTATCGACTACAGCTAACTGGGGATTGTGAGCAAACAAGGCATTGCCGGCAAACAGGTTTTGCAATTGCTGAAGTTTCAATTCAACACCGGCATATTTTTTAAGGTATTGGTAATTGGTGATAATGGCTTTACGGTGCAACATATCCAATATTACCAGCGAATCGGGTGTGGCCAATACGCGTGCAACGGCAATACCCATGATGGCCGTTACATTCATCAGCACATAACGGTCTTTTTCCATTACGATGGAAATACCCAGTTCCTGACGGGTTTGGCCTTCGCTGTATTCCACAGCACCTGTTGCCGAATAATAGGCAAAGGTGTTTTGGTTTAAGTCGGTTTTGTTAAGTATAATGACGCGAGAATCGGGTTTTGCAATTACCGGAGCCTTGGATTCTGATTTGGGTGTCAGTCCTTTTTTGCTTTTACATGATACAACTACGAACGCTGTACAAAGTATCCATAACAGCAGTTGTTTATTGCTCATACCATTTTCCTTCCTTTATCTTTTGATCGAGTTTGGGATTTTCACACCCCAGCTCTTTTGCTTTTTTCCAGTTGGTTATCGCTTGCTGCTTGTCGTTGAGTTTGTATAATACATCACCCAAATGGTCTAATACTTCAGCACTGTTGGGCACTGCTACCAACGATTTTTCAATATATGTTTTCGCTTCGGCATAGTTTCCCTGCACAAATAAAATCCATCCGTAGGTATCTAAATACGAAGCATTGTTGGGGTCGAGCTCCAAACTTTTTTTCGACATCTCGGCTGCCTTGGATAACTGTGTTTTGCGCAAACTTAAAAAGTAGGCATAGTTATTCAGGGCGTAAACATTATCAGGATTCTGAGCAAGTATTACTTCGTATATCGAATCACAGGCTTTGTGGTTTTGGGTGTAGTGATACGCATCACCCAATGATGCTTGCAATTGTGTAATCAAATCTTCCTGATCGGGTGTCACAACGTCAAGTCCTGATTTGTTTAGCTCTACTGCTTTACTGTATTGTTTAAGCTGCATGGCTGCAATAGCACCATAAGCGTAAAAGGCGGGTTCGTTCGGAAAATATTCAATGGCTTCTTCACAATCAGCTAATAAATAAGTATTGTTCATCAACTGAGAAGTGCAAAAAATCAATTGTTGCCACGCGATAAATATTGAAGGGGTGATTGCCAGAGCCTTGCGGTATTGCACCCGGGCCGAATCATAGTTGCGTTGCTGCTGATACACATCTCCCAATACTAAGTAAGCCGTTGCATTGTCAGCGTGTGCAGTGCTAAAAATTTCGGCCAGTTCAAACGTGCGGTTCAGTTGATCCGGAAATTCTGTTCCACCGATAAACCCCGAAAGTACATTGATTTTATTTTTTACATCTACATCCTGTGAAGCCATTCCACGTTTGAGGTAGCTGTACCATTGCTCTTTGTCGCCTTTGAGTTTATAATAATCCGAAAGGGCAAACAGGGCGAACCCGTTTCCCGGATTGTCTATCAGAATCGACCTGTATATTTCTGCGGCTTCTTCAGCATGACCGTTTGCCCAGTATAAATCGGCTAACATACCACGGTACTTTGGATTGGTTGGATTGGCATTAATGAGCTTCTGAACTTCGGCAATGGCTTTGCTGAGGTTGTTCTGTGCAAGGTAAATCTGCTCTTTACGGGTGATAATATCTTCGTCTACTCCTGCAATTTTTTCAGCTTCTGTCAATACTCTTAAAGCCGATTTATAGTCCTTCATCATCACATACACATAGGATGCTTTTAGCAGGTATTCCACCTCTTTGCGTTGGTGAGCAATTTTTTCCAGCAACGTTGCCGCTTCCTTGTTTTTGTTTTGAGAGATATAGCAATCCACCAGCAACTCCTTGTACCAAATATTCGAAGCATCTAATTTTACGGCTGCTTCGGCATGGTATGTTGCCAGATCGTATTTTCTGAGCTCGAAGTAGGTGCCGCCCATCATGTAGTTGAGCGCGGCATTCGAGGGATTGAGCTTATAACAATTGTTAAAATGTTTGAGCGCTTCTTCGTTATTGCCTAAAATTTTTTCACGGTTGCCATTCATATAAGCCATGTCAAACTTCAGCAAATCATCGGCACTGAGAGGTTTGCTTTTTTGAGCAAACACAAGGCTGCCCATCAGGCTCCAAAGAACCAGATAAACCTTACCGAAACGCAGCAGTAAGCTCATTTTAGTTCGAGGTTGTATAATCACCAATGCTTAAATCTTTGCACTCTCCGGTATACTCTGCATGGTTACCAATCATGGCATTGTTAATCACTGCATGTTTTATCTTGGAATGGGTTTGGATGATACAGTTTTCAATAACCGAATGTTCCACTACACAACCATCACCAATACTGGCATAAGGGCCTACAATGGAATGTTTGATTTGTACGTTTTTACCAATATAACAAGGTTGGATAATCAAAGCATTTTCAGTTTTTACACTGTCATCAACCAGTTTGTGTCCATCGGCCTGCATGTGGTGTAAAATGCGGGAGTTAGTGTATACAGTTGAGTTTTTATTTCCGCAATCAAGCCATTCCTGAACCTTGCCGGTTTCAAACTTGATGCCTTTGGCTTTCATGTTTTCGAGGGCGTTGGTCAGTTGGTATTCACCTTTTTCCATGATACCATTATCGAGCAGGTATTGTAATTCGTTGCGCAGGTTGGCTCCGTCTTTAAAATAATAAATACCGATGATGGCCAGGTCGCTTACAAATTCCTGTGGCTTCTCAACAAAGTCGGTAATCACACCATTGGCATCCAGTTTCACCACACCAAACTGGCGTGGGTCTTCAATTTGCTGTACCCAGATGATTCCGTCTTTGCTGCGGTCCAATTTGAATCCAGCCTTAAATAAGGTGTCGGCAAATACAATCAGCACATTTCCATCCAAAGATTCTTTGGCACACATAATGGCATGAGCTGTACCCAACGCCTCACTTTGATAATGAATGGTTCCTCTGGCGCCCAGTTTGGCGGCTACATCCACCAACTGTTGTTCTACTTTTTTGCCAAAACTCGGGTGTATGATAAATGCAACTTCTTCAATGCCTTCACCACATACTTCTTCAAGGTCTTCAATAATTTTTTGAACAATAGGTTTGCCACCAACCGGAATCAAAGGTTTTGGTACTGTGAGCGTGTGTGGCCTCATGCGCTTACCCATCCCGGCCATTGGTACAATAATTTTCATTTTTCTTGTTATATGATATTCAATCCTTTGGAGATTGTTGTTGTTTTATTTTTTGTATTCTTTTTGTTGTCTTGTGGAGACGCATAATTATGCGTCTTTACGGATGACAATATTATTTTCCGGTACTGCCGTATCCGCCTGCACCGCGGTTTGTTTCACTCAGCGATTCTACGGGATTCCACTGTGCGGTTTCGTGCCGGGCTATAATCATTTGGGCAATGCGCTCTCCCGATTGGATCACAAATGCTTCGTGTCCGAGGTTGATGAGCAATACTTTAATCTCTCCTCTGTAATCAGCATCAATGGTGCCGGGCGAGTTGAGGACCGTTAACCCATGTTTAAAGGCCAATCCACTGCGTGGTCTGATTTGTGCTTCAAACCCTACCGGAAGCTCTATGAACAATCCGGTTGGAATGAGTACCCGCTGCATGGGTTCAACGGTTACAGGTAACTCCAGATCGGCTCTCAGGTCCATACCCGCAGCGTGGGCTGTTTCGTATGCCGGCAGCGGATGAACAGATTTATTGATGATATTAATTTGCATGAAATTGGGGGTTGCTTAACTTGGCGAATTTACTATTTTATTCCTTCTTTCAAACCTATAGGCAGTAAGCCCGAAAAGACCCAATAACACAGTATTGAGCACATATTGAGCAACCATATCCAATCCTAATTTTGGCCAACTCAGCGACAGGGCATAAATGGATAATGCAAAAAGGATATAACAACCCATTCGCATAACCTGGTACGGAATCGGATAATACTTCATTCCCAGCGCATAACACAATACAGCCATGCTCACATAACAGATGAGGGTAGCCCAGGCCGAGCCTGTATAACCCATTAACGGAACGAGTATCATGTTGGCTGCAATAGTGATACCTGCTCCAATCAATGAAATCATAGCACCTTTATTGGTTTGGTCGCTCAGCTTATACCAAATCGAAAGGTTGTAGTAAATGCCCAAAAACATATTGGCAATCAACAATACGGGTACTACATGCAAACCTTCCCAATACCGTTGATTAATAAAATGGCGGAACCCGGTAATGTACAACATCACCATCAAAAACAGTCCGAGGCAGATAATCACAAAATAGTTCATCACCGAGGCATAAATGGTACGCTTGTTATCCGTTTTTGCATGACTGAAAAAGAAGGGCTCAGCCGCATACCGAAATGCCTGAATGAATAAAAGCATCAGGATGGAAAGTTTGTAGTTGGCTCCATAAATACCGGTGGCTGCCAGTCCTTGTTGTGCATCGGGGTACGCATACGAAACTACAATACGATCCAGCGTTTCATTAATCATTCCCGCAAATCCAACCACCATCAACGGAAGACCATACACAAGCATTTCGCGCCACAAGGTTTTGTTGAATGTGGCCAGTCTGATTACCGCAATTTCACGCCACAACAATGGCAGGGTGATGATGCTGGCCACCAGATTGGAAACAAAGATGAGGCCCACATGAACCTCGCCCTCGTAAAACGGAAGCAGTATTCCTTTGTGCTGATGCACCCATGGGCATAACAACAGGAAATAGAGGTTGAGCAGGATATTGGTAAAGATGTTGATGTTTTTGATGATGGCAAATTTTACCGCTTTGTTGTGCTGACGCAGGTAGGCAAAAGGCACAGCACTCACAGCATCTAATGCAATGATCCATGCAAACAGGGTGATATACTCCGGGTGCTCGGGAATTTGAATGAGGCCGGCAAGTGGCGAAGCGGCAAGAGTGCATAACACACCAAATACGGTGGAGGAAACCAGTAACGAACGCAAGGCGGTGCTGTAAACTTCTTCGGGTTTATCGCTTTTTTGAGAGAACCGGAAAAAAGCGGTTTCCATTCCGTATGTAAGCAAAACGTTAAAAAAAGTAACATACGAATACATCAGGGTATTGATACCATACTCACCGGTGGTGAACAAAGCTGTATACAGCGGAACCAGCAGGTAATTGACAAACCTGCCCAGTATCTGACTGAGCCCGTATACGGCTGTTTGAGATGCAAGTTTTTTAAGTGGATTCAAGGATGTACGATTACAACGTTCAAATAACTTAAAATTTTATATTGCGGAGCATGTTGTTTATGCACAGACATCATTTTAATGTCTATTTTCGCACGTATGGTTAAACGCGGATTGTTGCTACTGTTTTGCTTGGTTTCGGTTGTTGCTTTTGGGCAGGGTACCGAGGAGCAGCTTGCTGCGCAATACTTTGGCAATAACGAGTTTGATAAGGCCGCTGATGCCTACGAAAAGCTGCTGACCAAAACGCCATCATCGGGGTATTATTACGAAAACTTACTCATCTGCTATTTTAACCAGAATAAATTTGATGAAGCCGAAAAGCTTACGAAAAAACAACAGCGCAGGTTTTCTTCCAGTTTTTACTTTAAGGTCGATCAGGGATATGTTTATAAAAAACAAAATCTTCCCGAAGCGGCCCGTAACCATTGGGATAAGCTGGTGTCCGGATTAAGCGGTGACAGGCAGTCGGCTACCGAGCTGGCTTCGGCTTTCCAGAAAAGAGGCGAAACAGACTATGCCATCCGAACGTATGAAACGGTTCGTAAAAAAAGCAATAGTCCAAGCCTGTTTTGTTATGAACTGGCCCGGTTGTATGCCGATAAACACGAAACGTTTAAGATGGTAACCGAGTACCTCAATGCCTTGCAATCCAATCCAATGTTGCAGGATGATATTGAAGGTTACCTGCAACTCTACCTTTCATCCAACGAAGATTATGATCTGGTGAAATCAGCCGTGCTCAAAAAGTACAAGGAGCATCCCGAAAATGAATCATTCAGCGAATTGCTGGTATGGTTATATGTACAACGCAAGGATTTTAACAGTGCATTTATGCAAGCTCGCGCCATTGATAAACGTAACAAGGAAGAAGGCAAACGGGTATTGGAGCTGGCCAATCTGGCTTTGCAAAATGGTTATTATGACGATGCCACCAATATGTATAATTATATCATCACTTTGGGTAAAGATAAAGTGAATTACATGAATGCGCGCATCGGAACGTTGAATGCCCGCCACCAAAAGATTATCAATACGCAGTATACACAGGTTGATTTGGTATCGCTGCAAACGGATTATAATGCCTTCTTAACAGAATTCGGGAAATACCATTTTACTGCAATAGTGATGCGGGAACTGGCTCGTTTGCAGGCATATTATATCAACGATTATGAATCGGCTGTAAGTGGTTTTCAGGAACTGATTGAAATGCAACGACTCGACAACCGCTTTAAAGCGCAATGCAAACTGGAGCTTGGAGATATTTATATTTTGAAAGGCGAAGTATGGGATGCCATGCTGCTGTATGGTCAGGTAGACAAAGATTTTAAGGAAGACCCGCTGGGGCAGGAAGCTAAGTTTCGCAATGCCAAGCTCAGCTATTATATGGGTGAGTTTGAATGGGCCCGAGCGCAACTGGATGTGCTTAAAACAGCAACTTCACAATTAATTGCCAATAATGCTTTGGAGCTTTCATTGCTTATTCAGGACAATACAATTGACAGCAACGAGGCCCCATTATTATTGTTTGCCAAGGCCGATTTGCACTATTATCAAAATAGAACAGAAACGGCACTGAAGCTGTTGGATAGTATTGAAGCGGAGTATCCGCGCCACTCATTGTCGGATGATATTTTGTTTAAACGGGCCGAGATTAGCTACAAGCAGCAGAATTATACACAATGTGCCACTTATCTGAACCAGTTGCTGAAAGAACACGGAACTGATATTTTGGGCGATAATGCTTTGTTTATGCTGGCTGATTTAACCGAGAAAAAACTCAACGATACTACAGGTGCTCAAAAACTGTATGAGCAATTTTTGGAACAGTATCCGGGTAGTTTTTACATTCCCGAAGTACGCAAACGTTTCCGTGCCTTACGCGGGGACGTGATTAATTGATTTTTGAAAACCATGATTATATACAACGTAACCCTCAATATTGAAGACTCGGCCCATGATAGCTGGCTTAAGTGGATGCAGGAAACCCATATTCCGGAGGTGATGCGAACAGGATTGTTTGTCAACTACAGCTTTGCCAAATTATTGTCGAGGCAGGATGACGAAACAGGAACAACGTATGTAATCCAGTATCAAGCCAATACCATGGCTGATTATGAGCGTTATCAAGCCGAGTATGCTCCTGCTTTGCAAGCCGAAACACGCAAACACTTTGAGGGGAAATTTGTGGCGTTCCGAACCTTAATGGAAACTGTGTAGGCCAATATTACAATCCGTGTTTTTGCAGTTGGTATTTAGCATGCAGTAACCTACTTTCGAATAAACAATCATCAACTCATGAAACGCCTACTCTTTATTATTGCTTCGTGCACATTCGGTGTAACGGCCCACGCACAAATCACACCTGCTGATCCCAATCCCAAAAAAGTTGAAGAGGAAAAAGCCGTGGTTGCTTTCACAGAACAATTTTACCGTACCATGGAAACGATGGTGGAAGCAAAGGATGGCAATATGGAGCCTCTTACCAAGTATATTGATAAGGAGTTTTTATTTACCCGCCATATACTGGATGTAAACAACCAACTATCCAAAGCCACTTCATCACTGGCAGAGTTTAAAATGCAACTGAATGCACAAATGAGCCTAAGCGGATTAAAGGTTGACTACAATGTTGATCGCATTAACTTTGTAATGGCCTACGACAATTTTGCAACCATCAACTATTCGGTATGGGTGAGTGCCAGCTTAAACGGAGAACCCATGTTGCGTCACAGAAGCCATGTAACCAACTACATGCGCAAGGATGATCATGGAAACTGGAAGTTGTATGAATCAAGTGGGGTGAATATTTACAAAGAGCAGGAGATGGGGTGGTGTCCATGCAGTATTACCAAAACCGGTAAAGACGATACCCAGTTTGCGGTAAAAATATTATATCCCGCAGGAAACAGTTTTGGTACAGATAACCTGATATTCGACTTTAAAGGAGGCGAACAAAAAATATTGATTATTGTGGGCGAAAACGCTTATACCATGGATAAGGGTGAAGTGATTTGCGTAAGAGATAAAGGCAATACCGTTAACATAAAATTGGGTAAGGCCAACGCTCCTGTTGAGTGCATTAACCTGATTATGTCTAAACACTTGTATGCCGCTCGTTGCACAGGTTTCAAAGCCATCAGCAAATATTAATTCACTCGGCCTGTTCCTGCAAAATTGGTGCGGTAATACTTCTCATTTAAGTTATTAATCATCACTCCTCTGGAGGAGCTTACGTGTGCAAACCAGTTATCCTTGAGGTAAATGCCCACATGTGAAATGCGGGAGGATTTGATTTTGAAAAATACCAGATCGCCTTCACGCAGTTGGGTAGTGTTAATACGTTTGCTTTGTTTGTACATCTCTGCCGAGTTGCGTGGAAGGTTTTTATGATAGGTCTGCTTGTATGCCATTCGTACAAAACACGAGCAATCGGTTCCTGTTTTTTCGCATCCTCCGTCTTTGTGTGGTACACCCAACCAATCGGCCACAAATGAATACAGTTCTATATTATCGTTTCGGGAAAGTTGGAGGTTGAGTTTTTCGCTGAGCTTGGTAACGTCTTTTCGCGAAGATTTTTTCTCCACTTTGGTGACTGTATGTTTATTTGTTTTACAGGCAGCCAGTACAAATAACAGCAGTATACAAACAGATAGGTTAAGCGGTTTCACACTGCAATAGTACGAGTGAGTTTCGGGTTATAAATACACAAGTACACACCCTGCAAACACAAAAACATACAGTATTAAACCACCGGCTTAAAACTTTCAAATGCTTGCAGGCAATTGTTGCAGTAATGTAAGCTGCGGCAAAGGGTTGGTCCGAAGGGCGATTTAAATTCGGTATCGTGGCTTCCGCAAAACGGACATTCTACATGTTGAAGTAATTCCTGAGTTACCTCCCCTTGGTGTTTAACAGGAGTAGCCAAACCATGTTTTTTCAAACACATCAAACCGCGCTCGGTAAGTTTATTACTGTTCCATGGTTTATCAAAGGTGGTTACAACTTCCACTTTCTGAATGCCCATTTCACGCAACCTGTCGGCTACCATAGTTTCCATCATCTTAATGGCAGGGCAACCGGTAAACGTAGGTGTCATCTCCACAAATACATCACTCTCGCCACGTACTTCTACTCTGGTGATGATACCCATGTCCACCATAGACAATGTTGGTATTTCAGGGTCTTTCACCGCCTCAAGGGCATCCCATATTTGTTGTTCGGTGAACATGTAATTTAATTCGAGTTTGTTATTGGGTTATGAGTTTGCAGAAACAGTCGTAAAACAAAAAAGAATAGAAGGTTGACGTGTTGCGAGTTGATTATTACGGGTTGGTTCACGCATTAACATATTCAACATCATTAACATCCTCTACGCATATTCGCTACCATTCAGCCGAAGGATCAACTTTAAACACCTCACTCATCTCATCCAATAAGGGTTGAAGATGTTCCGTATGTTGGCCTACACGTCCGCCCATTGTAGGCTTCCAGGTGTTTTCGGCAGGTATGGTTAACGTTGCTTTTTGCAAAGTTGGGATGATGGTTTCCAGCCAACGCGCCTTCAACGCTTGCTCTCCGGCAAATACACCCTCGCTGATGAGTTGTTGTTCAAAAGCACTTTCTTCAAACATGCCCAGAGCATCATTCCATGCGTTGTTCAAAGCAGTTTGCATACGTGCATGACTTTCTTCGGTAGCAGCACCCAGTTTTACGATCCAGGTATTGGCATGAAATACATGGTACTTCAATTCGCCTTTAACTTTGCGAGCCACCTTTGCCAACGGCTCATAGCTGCTGGTTGCAAGCATTTCAAAACGCAACTGGTCGGCTACGTCATACAAAAAGTGACGCATCAAACTATAGTCGTAATCGCCATTGGGCAATTCTACAAATCGGGCATTGTGAAACTGATTGCCATTGCGCATAAAGGCAACTGTGTCGGGTTCCTGCTCGCCCAGTTCGTGCAATAACTGGAACAAGGCCAACGATTGTCCAATCTTATCCTGAGCCATGGATGAAAACGCAATGTCTTCTTCTAAAATCGGACCGAGGCCTGTCCATTCGCTGTTGCGGTGACCGATGATCAACAAATCATCCGCCATTTTATATAATAATTCTTTAACTGCTTCGGTATTCATATTCTTTCTCTTTTTCCCTTATTGGGTCTATTATTGAGACGTATAATTATGCGTCTTTACCTGTAATATATTGCTCTTATCGGGATTGGATAGAGGCGTATATTATACGCCTCTATCCAATCCCTTGTTTAATTCTGGGTTATTGCGGAGACGCATAATTATGCGTCTCTACCCAATCAATCCTTGCGGGGCACCATCGTTCCATTGGCCTTTTTGTATTTATTGATTTTATCCATCACCTTGTATCCACCGGCTTCACGGTATTGTTTTTCGGGTGTGGTTTCAAACATATCCTGATCTTCGTATTCGGTGCAGAAAACATTTGCGGTTTTTACGACCCAAATATTTGCGGTAATTCCTCTGCGGCCGTATTGGTCTTTGCCAAACAATAAGGCCATTTCTGGATTCGGAGCATGAACAATGCCTACATGCATGTGTTGGTCGCCACGTTTTTTCTGGTGGAATACCTCGTAGGTTTCCCAGTTATCCATTGGTGTTAACGGCTCAATGGTATTGTCTTCTGATATCTGCTCGCGTGTGATGCGAGGGTCTAATGATTTTATCATGTGATGATTGATATTGCCCTTATTATAGAGACGCATAATTATGCGTCCCTACATGGGGTTTGTTATAAATTACGCCAATGGCACTACGTATTTTTCGGATTTGTTTAACAAGGCATTGCGTACCCAGCGGCCACGTTCTTCAGCCATTCTTCTTACAGCTAAACGTTCGGCATTGCACGGTCCGCCACCATTGATTACACGTTTGAACTCTTCCCAATCCGGTTCGGTATAATCCCATTTTCCTGTTTCTTCATTTTTCTTCAGGTTCACATCCGGCACTGTTAATCCCAAATCCCAGATTTTAGGAACATACATATTGAGGAACTGTTGGCGCATATCATCGTTGGATGCCATCTTCACTTTCCAGCGCATCAAAATTTCGGTATGGTTCGAAATTTTATCACTCGGACCAAAGAAGTGCATAATCGGAGGCCACCAGCGGTTAAGGGCTTCCTGCACCATCTTGCGTTGTACGGGGCTTCCTGTAGCTAGGGTTACCACGTTGTCGTGTCCGTATTTCAGGTGGAAACTTTCTTCGGTACAAATCCTGTCGAGGGCACGGCAATAAGGCCCGTAACTTCCTTTGGCATTGGCCACCTGATTGATAATTGCTCCGGCATCAATCAGCCATGCAATCACACAGGCATCGGCCCAGGTAAAAGCAGGGTAGTTAAATACATTGGAGTATTTTGATTTGCCGGTAATCAGGTCGTTGGTCATTTCTTCGCGGCTTTTGCCAAGGGTTTCGGCCGCACTATACAACAACTGTGCGTGTCCTACCTCGTCCTGCACTTTAGCCATCAACGCCATTTTACGTTTAAAGCCCGGAGCGCGTGTAATCCAGGTTCCTTCGGGTAAAGCTCCAATAATTTCGGAATGTCCGTGTTGCTCAATCATACGAATGAGCTGCTTGCGGTATTCTTTGGGCATCCAGTCTTTAGGCTCAATTTTTTCACCACGTGCAATTCGTTCTTCGAATTCTTGTAGTTTAATGGGATCCTCTCCGGCCAGCATTGCAGCAGCTTTGTCGTTTGGATCGATGTAAGCGTTTCCGTACATATTCTTTCAGTAATTAAGTTTATTGAGTAATTAAGTTGGTTGAGTTGGCAGCAAAAGATGATTGACTTAATCAACCTAATTGCCTATCCAACCTTATCAGCTTATCTCAAGGTTTATAGTTTAAATCTGTTACTAATTTCTTTCTCAATCCACCTAAAATAAACTCGCTGAGTTTGGTGGCAATTTCAGAGGGGCGCATTACTCCGGTGGGACTGTACCATTCGTTGATCCAGTTTACGGTTGAAAGGATGGTGAGAGTTGCAAACTTTTGATCAACATCTGTAAAGATGTCTTCGTTTACGCCATCTGTTAAAATGGTTCTGAATCCTTTTTCGTAGTTGTCGCGGAGCGTTTTAAATTCGCTCAGTCGTGGCTCACTCAGGTTGCGCCACTCGTGCAAAAACACCGCACTTTGGTCGATATGCTGCGTGATAATCTTCACATGGTTTTGAATAGCCATTTGCAATTTTTCTTCCGCATTAAAATAAATATCATTCACTTCGGCCATGCCCGTCAATAGTTTTTCGGCCATTCCAAAGCAAATGATTTCCAAAATCTCTTCTTTTGATTTGATATGGTGGTACAGGCTGGCTGCTTCCATATCCAGTTCGGTGGCAATATCGCGCATGCTGGCCGAGGCATAACCCCGCTCTTTAAAGAGGCGTGCAGCTGTTTGCAATATTTGTTCTTTTCGGTTGATGCTGAGTGATTCTGACATAAAACCTAATGATTGTTAGGCGAATTTAAAACTTATCCCACAAAATCCAATAAATAATTTAATTGGCTTGTGAGGGTTGAAGAAACATGTACCTTGTAGCACACAAAATAAATTAGCTATGGATGCACAGAACAAACGAATTGTATTGGTAACGGGAGCAACCGGTGGATTGGGAACTGCAATGTGTGAAGCACTGCACAAACAAGGGTATCGCGTAGTGGCTAATTACCGAAACAAGGAAAAAGCAGAGGTCTGGAAAAAAATGATGGAAGCAAAAGATGTGGCCGTTGAACTTGTTTATGGGGAGGTCTCAGATTATGAAAGCAGTGGAAAGATGATTGCTGAGATTGAACAAAAAATGGGTCCGGTGGATGTGTTGGTGAACAATGCGGGCATCACCCGCGATACAGCTTTTCGCAAGATGAGTTACGAACAATGGAAAGATGTATTGTCATCTAATCTTGATTCAGTGTTTAACTGTAGCCGGCATGTGATCAATGGAATGATTGATCGCAACTGGGGGCGTATCATCAATATTTCATCGGTGAACGGACAACGCGGGCAATTTGGACAAGCCAACTATAGCGCAGCCAAAGCGGGTATGCATGGATTTACCAAAACATTGGCGATGGAAGTTGCACGCAAAGGAATTACGGTCAATACTATTTCACCGGGATATATCGGAACGGATATGGTGATGGCGGTGAAAGAAGAAATTCGCAATCAGATTGTAGAACAAATACCCATGGGGCGTTTGGGTGGTACAGAAGAAGTGGCCCACCTTGTATGCTTTTTAGCCAGCGATCAGGCCAGCTTTATCACCGGAGCCAATTACTCCATTAATGGTGGGCAGCATGTGTATTAATAAAGCAGTTTGATGTGGGACTGACCAAAGTAGTTTTTGTCTTTGGTGTAAACAGATTTGCTTAATGTGAGACTGTCGGGTTTTGCATTGATGAGCGTTTGTACAATGGTGGCGCTCCATTGAAAATGGTTGGTAACAACAGATTGCTTTTTCCCATTCTTGTAGTAGTCGATGATTAAAGCATAAGAGTTGCACAATGAATCTTCAAGTGATCTCACTATCTCTGTTTTAAAAAAGGAATATGGCAACATGTCGTTTGGAAGCAACACCACAGTATCAATTCCATTTGTCATTCTGATGCTTTGGGTGTAGGCTGGTCTGTTTTGTGCTCATATTTTTATTATTAATAGAAATCACCGTAAAAAAATTATTGGGAAATAACATTTCGCTTTAGGACAAAACGCAATGCTTTTGTTGAAGGACTGTCGAAAAGTTCTCAACTCTGAAATTATCCCATCACAAAAATCACCGGCTTTTTATGCAAATCAACCTTGGTAGTTTGCCATTGTTTGACGGTTTGTGTTTTGATAAACTGGTTAGCTGCGCTGATGTTCATCGCCACACACAAGCGGGTTTGTCCATCCGTATTTTTAAGGATATCCTCCAGCAGTTGGTTATTGCGGTAAGGTGCTTCCATAAATATTTGCGATTGATTTTTTTTGCGTGTATCGGCTTCCATTTCCTTGATTTTTTTTGCACGCGCGATTTTATCGATGGGCAGGTATCCGTGAAACACAAAACTTTGTCCGCTCATACCGCTTGCCATCAAAGCCATCAAAATGCTGGATGCTCCCGGCAAAGGAATCACCTCAATATTTTTTTGATAGGCAAGTGCAACCACATCACTACCCGGATCGGCCACGCAAGGCAAACCTGCATCTGTAATAATACCTGCATCTTGTCCATTGGCTAAGGCTTCCAATACATGACTCACTTCATTTTTGTTGCTGTGTTCATTCCACAACCATAATTTTAGTTCAGGTTGAGGTGTTGCAATTTGCAATCGTTTGATGAGCGCACGCGCATCTTTTTCGGTTTCAACAATGAAGTGTTTGATATGATGAACCTGGTCGCGCACGTATTGCGCTAAAAACGTATCGGGGTTGTCATCGGCCAAGAAATTGGGAATGAGATAAAGTTTTCCGTATGCCTGCATGCCTTCAAAAGTAGGTAAAATAAAGGCTCTGCAAATAGTGTAGTTTATTAAAGTGTTGATAACAAGCGCATTTATTAAACACCTTGCTATTGACTTATATGCCTCACCCGCTTATTTTTGCCACCTTACATAACGATTCATACATGTCAGTATTAGAGAAGATCAGAAACAAATCAGGTTTAGCCATTGTGGTTGTGGGCGGAGCATTGGCTCTGTTCGTTATTTCAGATGCTTTACAAAGTAACAGCCGCATGTTTGGCGGTAACGATACCAACGTTGGTGTGATTGACGGAGAGTCGATCAGCCTCAAACAATTTGAGCAGGAATTTGAGCGTAACCTCACCAACTACAAAATCCGTTCACAACAAGAAAGTGTTGACGCAAACACAACCGATATGATTCGTGAGCAAACCTGGAATCAATTGGTGATGGATGGTTTGATGAATAAAGAATATGATGAGTTGGGCATTGCAGTAACCAATGATGAGTTGTTTGATTTGGTACAAGGTGTAGAACCCCATCCGCAAATTAAATCGGCTCCAATATTTCAAAATACGCAAACCGGGGAGTACGACCGTGCATTGGTGGTTCGTTACCTGAAAGACATCAACGAAGGAACAACTGAGGAGGCCGTTCGTGCCCGCGAGCAGTGGGTTGAGTTTGAAACCGGTATTGCCAAAGAAGCCGAAGCAAAAAAATACACTAACTTATTCAAAAAAGGCGTGTACGCTACTTCGCTTGAAGCAAAATCATTGTGGAGCAAACGTAACCGCACGGTTGATATGGACATTGTGGCCGTCAATTATTTCAGCGTTCCTGATTCGAGTGTTACAGTTGACGATGGCGAATTGAAATCATACTTCAACAAAAACTATAAGAAATACGCAGAGAAATCAAACGCACGTACATTGGATTTTGTAACGTTTGATGTTGTTCCTACCAGCGAAGATTCAGCTTCTATCCTTAAATGGGTGAACGATCAGGTAAGTCAGTTTGCTGCTGCCACCAACGATACTTTATATGTAGATGTAAACAGCGATGTTAAGTTTGATGCAACCGCTCACCCGCGTTCATTCTATCCTGAAGAAGTTCAGGGACGTTTGTTCAGCGACTCAGTTGGAAGTGTCATAGGACCGTTGTTCACAGGAGGTAAATACCGCATTTACAAAGTGAGTGGTATTAAAAACGACAGTATATACCAAATGCGCGCCAGTCATATTTTGTTTAAAGTAGAAAACAACGATACTGCTGCTTCATTGAAAAAAGCTCAGGAAGTGTTGGCTGAAATTCGCAGAGGTGCAGACTTTGGAGAAAAAGCAGCTCAATACGGAACCGATGGTACATCAAGTCGTGGTGGTGATTTGGGTTGGTTTGCCGAGGGACAGATGGTGAAAGAGTTTCACGACTATGTGAAAGCCGGAAACAAAGGTGATATGGGAATTGTGAAAACACAGTTCGGCATCCACATCGTAAAAATTACCGAAAACAAAACAAAGAAAACGGTTACAGCAGGTGTGCTTGAGCGCAGTGTTGAACCAAGTGAATTAACAACCAACTCAGCCTTTAATTTGGCCAGCCAGTTTGCAGCAGCAGCACAAGGCGGTAAGTTTGAAGAGGCTGTAGCCGAACAAGGTTTGACCAAGCGTGTTGCTGATTACCTGCGCGAAAACGATAAAGCTTTGGCCGGTATTCCTGATGCCCGTGAAGTGGTGCGTTGGGCTTACAATGCTAAAGTTGATGATGTATCAGATGTGTTTAGCATTGGCGATAAATATGTGGTGGCAATGCTTACACAGATTAAAGAAAAAGACAAAGCCAGCTTTGACGATGTAAAAGACCGCGTGACAGTGGATTTCCGCAAGGAGAAAAAAGCAGAGCAACTGATGGAAAAAGCAGCAGCAGCAATGGCCGGTGCTGCTAATGTTCAGGATATCGCTACTAAATTGCAGGTTGCCGTTACGCCTGTTGTTGGGCAAACATTGGAGAACAGCAATGTAGCCTACATCGGTCCGGATAATACTTTTATAGGAAGCATCTTCGGTACACAAACCACAGGTAAGGTATTAGGTCCTGTCAAAGGTGATAATGCCGTATATGTTGCCAATATTATTCGCTTTACAGATGGCACTTCAGTACCTGATTATGTTCCTTACAAAGCCGAAATTCAAAACCAGCTTTCACAACGCGTGGAATATGGAAGCTTTGAAGTGTTGAAAGAGTTGAAAAACGTTACTGATAACCGTTATAAATTCTATTAATATGTTACACTACTCATCATACGGTAGTGGCCAAACAATTGTACTTATTCACGGATTTTGTGAAAACAGCACCTGCTTTAACGAGCAGGTGTTTTTGTTAAAAGGCCACTATAACATCATTTGCATCGACCTTCCGGGGCACGGCCAATCGGCCGAACAAAGCAGTTTTAGCATCGAAGATGTTGCCGGTCAGGTAAACCGGGTGTTGGATGTATGTGGTGTTGAACAATGTGTGATGATCGGTCACAGCATGGGTGGTTATGTTACGCTTGCGTATGCAAAAAAATACGCCAACCGACTGAAAGGATTCGGATTGTTACATTCAACAGCCAATGCCGATAGTGCAGAACGAAAAGCCAAACGCGGGCAAGCAATAGGAGTAATCAATGAAAAAGGAGCTACGTTTTATGTAGAACAATTTATTCCGCCATTGTTTGCTGACGGAACCAATTCAGAGTTGATTGCAGCCCGTCAGCAGGCAAATGCAAAGATTACCTCCGCTACATTGATTGCGTGTCTTACAGCGATGAAAAACCGTCCCGACAGCAATGCATTACTGAGTGCAAGTAACATGCCTGTTGCATTTATTGCGGGAGCTAAGGATGCGCTTATTCCGATGCATGATATGCTGGCTCAAGCGGCATCGGTACCGGTGGCACAGGTAACCTGTTTGCCCGATGCTGCCCACATGGGTATGCTCGAAAATCCCAAAGAAGTGAGTAAAGCCATTGGTGATTTTGCAGGTTTTTGTTTTGCGTAATTGAACGTTGGCTTACTGTAATCAAACGTGCGAATGATTACAAGATATATCAATACATAGTTTACGACATGTTGTAAAGTGTGTTGAGAGAAAATTGCCACAGATTAAATGGATAAGATGAAGTGCATATCTGCAAGCTTACCAGTAGAATTTAAACTTAGTGATGCTTTGAGCCTTCGTGACTTGGTGGCAAAGAACCCTCTCCACGAGGCTCGAAGAATACACAAAGCCATGCCAAATATGCATTGGGGTACACTTGTGGATATACATTGAATGAACCATCAACACTATATTACAACATCACCATAGTTTACTAATTTTACATCATGGAAAATGAGGATGCAAAACCGCAGCGCAGGATAAGATACAAGGGAACTCATCCTAAATTGTTCAAGGAGAAATACAAAGAGTTGCAGCCTGAAAAATATGCGGAAGATATTGAAAAGGTTAAGCTCAAAGGTGGTACGCCTGCCGGTATGCACCGTTCAATTTGTGTTGATGAAATTTTGGAAGTTCTTCAAATTACTCCCGGTCAGGTGGGCATGGATGCAACGCTTGGTTATGGCGGACATAGTTTGGAAATATTGAAACGCCTTGGTCCCGATGGTGTTTTGTATGCAACAGATGTAGATCCCTTTGAACTCCCAAGAACTACAGAGCGTTTAGCGGCTCAGGGTTTTGGTTCGGATGTGTTCAGGCCGCGCAAAATGAACTTTTCAAATATCGATTTAATTGTTGCCGAATCGGGGTTGTTACATTTTGTATTGGCCGATTTGGGTGTTTCATCGATGCAAATTGACAATCCCGAAAGAGGATTTTCTTTAAAGGCCGATGGTCCTTTGGATTTACGATTGAATCCTAAAAGCGGACAACCGGCAGCAGCGTTTTTGAAAACACTTTCGGAAGAAGAGCTCGAAGAGATACTCATTGAAAATGCTGATGAACCTTATGCTGCTGATATTGCTGCGGCCATCATTTTCAACTTAAAAAAGGGGAGACCAATTGAAACCACCGAAGAGTTAAAAACAATCATCAAAGACACACTTGATTTTTTACCTGCATCCGAAAAAATTGAAGGCATCAAAAAATCCTGTCAGCGGAGTTTCCAAGCCTTGCGAATTGCAGTGAATGATGAATTTGGGGTGTTGGATAAATTTTTAGCAAAGCTGCCTGATGCTTTGGTTTCGGGCGGCAAAGTAGCCATTCTTTCTTTCCATTCAGGTGAAGACCGAAGGGTGAAAAAGGCTTTTCAAACTTTTTACCGTCAAGGTATTTACAGCGATATTGCTCCCGACCCAATACGGCCATCCTTACAAGAAATTGGTAGCAATCCGAGAGCGCGATCGGCTAAATTGCGTTGGGCAGTCAAAGCGTAAGGCGTTTATTTTTTTACGTGAGTTACTATATACACTTTGCCTGTTGTAGCAGTTCTCCATTAAGAGGCTCGTTTTATTTTCCAACCTTGTTAAAATACGCCCGGGTTTTTTGTTTGTAGTAGGGCTGCATCTCGGCAGGAATGGTTTCAAGTAATTCCTGTTCGCGTTTTTTCTGTTGGAGGTATTGTTCAAAATCGGGTGGAACAGTGGCTGGTTTTTGTTTGGCCTGTTCTGCTTCCCTGCGATGTTCTTCGTCCTGCTTGCGTTCGGCTTTTTCCGATTCGAGCATGCGTGTTAAAATATCCTGCTGGCGTTGCAGCATCTGATTGCTCAGCTGTTTATTGTACAGTTCTTTTTCGGTTTGCTCCATCAGCTTCTGCATTTCCTGCAATTGTTTTTGACCACCCGCACCTTCTTTTTCCTTGCTGCCCATTTCCTGCATCAGCTTTTGCATTTGCTGGCGGATAGCCTGTTGCTGGGCTGCCATGCGTGCATACTCTTCGCTGCTCATGCCTCCCGGTTTATCCCCCCCGTCAGATTTATTCCCGTCAGGTTTACCTGACGGATTCTTATCTCCGGGTTTATTTCCGTCTGATTTATCAGACGGTTGTTTATTCAACCCTTCACGCAGCTGTTTGTTCAGTTCCTCCTGCGCTTTTTTGAGCTCGCTCATTGATTTGGATTTGCCTCCTTTGCCACTCTTGCCGGGTTTTTTAGCTTTGCTCTTCCCTTTTCCATCGCCTTCACCCTGCATCTGGTCCTGCATTTGTTTAAGCAAATCGCTCAACATTACGGCCAGATTATTGGCATGCATCATGCTCGATTGCTGGCGGGTTCGGATCTCGGGGAAGTTGCGCAATCCATAACCTTTCACACTGCGGTCGAGGTTATCGTTGAGCTTGGATACTTCACGGTTTACAAACGAACTCAGTTCGGCTACACGTTTACTCAAAGCCAATAAGCTGTCTTCAATAATTTTGGCATTGTCTTTTATTTTTTTCTGCTCCTGTGCCGCTTCTACATACTGCGGATTGTACCCATTGATGGCACGCATGTTTTCCATCAAAGCTTCCTGATCCTTTGAAAGCTGAATGGTATTCTCTAAAATTTCGCGCAAAGCTTGGGCATCGAGTTCCAGTTCTTTTTGCTCCTGCTCGGCTTTTTTATCTTTCATCTTCTGCGACATCTGCTTCATTTTTTGAGCAGCCTTTTGTTGTTTCTCCGCAGCTTTTTTGTTGTCGCCTTTTTCTAAGTCGTCCTTGCTTTGTTCTTGCTGCTGTTCAATTTCCTGTTGTTCGGGCTCCGTGTTTTCAAGCTCAGTGGGTTCTTCAAGCTCTTTGTTTTCTTTTTCAATCTGCTTGAGCTCTTCCTGTGTTTCTTTGAACTCTTTGCTCAACTGTTCCTGTTGTTGTTTGAGTTGTTCAGCGGCTTCTTTTTTAGCGTCCTTGTTTTTAAGCAAATCGAGCTCCGAACTTTTTTTCGAAAGTTCTTCCTGCTTCTGTGCCATTTGGTCGAGCTTGGTACTTACCTCATCCAGTTTTTTCTCAATCTCCAGTTTTTTGTATTGTTCCAGCATGCGGTCGAGTTCCTTCTCCACATCTTTATTATTGAGCTGCATCTTTTCCATATTCTCCTTCATGCCGTCTTTGTTCTGCTGCTCCAGCATTTTTTCCATGTCGCGGATGAGTTTTTTCATCTCATCATCCATCAACTCGTTGAACATTTTTTCGAGCTGTTGTTGTTTGTCGAGGATGTCCTGCTGTTGTTTTTTGTATTCCGCTTCTTCGCGGTTCAGTTGCTGATTTTCTTTTTTGATTTCCTCGAGCTTGCGCGCCAACTCCTTTTGTTGTTGCAGGAGTTTCTCCATTTTTTTCTTTTCTTCCCAGGTGAGTTCGCGTTTCTCCATCATCTTACGCTCCAACTCCTTCATCTCTTTTTGCAGTTGTTTGGCTTCTTTGGCCGTTTGCTCCATCTTGGCTTTAAGGGCATTGCTGCCTGCTTCGGTTTTGGCTTCCAGCTCTTCCAAACTGGCTGCTTTCAGCTCTTTCATCACCGACTTTGTCGACTTTGATCCATGTACCCCATCATTGTCCCATACCTCAAAATAATAGAGTATACCATCACCGGGTTGCAGCAGGTCGCTTAGGTTTAGCTGGTGGTAAAAACGCAAGCCTATACCATTTCCATTTAAGGGAATCCATTGGGTTTGGGTAGGTTCGGGTTGTGTAGTTTTATTACGGGTGATGCGGTAGCGGAAAGCCAAACGTGTAAGCCCGTAATCATCGGCAGCATCTCCAATAAAATACAGTTGTTTGCCGCTCGAGTCCTTTTTTTCATCTGCGGTTAGGGTTGGAAACGCATCGGGAATAACATTGAGGCGGTATACCAGCGAATCGCCTTGTGACGAATCGGCCGATACGGTTTTAATGCCATAGGTTGAACCTACAAATAATTTACGCGAATAGGTAAAACGGTTGTCGCCATTGGTTTGGGCGCGCAGCCAAGCACCATTAAATCCTAACAATACTTGCTGTGTATTGAGGGTTTGAAACTCCCAGTGAATATTTGTTCCGGCAGGTACGGTAAGGTCGGCAGGGTTTTCAATCCACTCGGGTTGTTTGCCCAGATAACCCGGAAATACCAGTTTGGCGCGGTAGTTTGTCACCAACGGTTTGGCCAGGGCTTTCAGCGTATAATCATCGGTTTCAAAAGCACCTGCGGCTAACCTGAAATCTATATCGTGCTGAATATTGGGGAAGGTATAGGTGAAATGAAGCTTGTCGGTTTTAAACAATTTGTACTTGTGTTCGCCCGTTACCAAAAACACTTCTTCGGGTAATTCGCTGCCTGATACTTTTACCTGCAACTCAAAATCGGTATACTGCTGGGCGCTCAGGTTTTTGTTTTCGATGGTGAATATAAACGGGGCAATGGGCTTATACGTTTTATTGTAGTTGAGTACCCGAATACTGCTGTCGGTAATCATGCCCGGTGATATGATATAAATAAAGGCATACAACAAAACCGGCAGCGCCACATACCGCAAGTAGCGGTAGTTGCGTTTGAGGTTAACGGCAGCAGCAAAAGGTACTGGTTGCAACTCCTGCGTTTTTTGGTTGATGGCGGCTTGCAGCAACGATTGGTCGGTAGCCGTGGTGGCCTGCAGTTGCAGCACATTGAGCAGCTTGTCTTTTACTTCGGGGAAATGATCTCCGATGATTACTGATGCCTGCGCATAACTGAGAGTAGTACCCAACTTGTACAATTTGGCCAGCGGAATACACACAAACCGAACAAGGCAAAACAAGGTAAATACAACAAAAGCGTAAAACAGTACAGCCCGTGTGGTGCTGTGGTAATTCCCGAAATATTCAAGCACAATCACCAATAAAAATACGAGCAGGGTAGCGGTGGCAAAATAGATGGCACCACGAATCAGCAGGTTTTTGTAGTACCTGCGGATAAACGTATCGAGTTTGCTGAGGAGTGTCTGGTAACTGTTCGGGGTCATGGTGCGTAGCCAGCGAATATAATACTATGAACGTTTGCCAGCGGGTTTTTCTGACGGGGTTTCAGGTTTGGGTCCACGCAGGTGAATCACCAGTCCATCCAGAAACTTGCGCAAAATCTGGTCACCGCATGCTTTGTAGTTGGGATGATCCTCCTTGCGGAACAAAGCTCCCAGCTCCGTTTCGGTAACTCTGAAGTCTACGAGCTTCAGAATATCAATGATATCGGTATTTTTAAGGTGAAGGGCCACCCTTAGCTTTTTAAGAATATCGTTATTGCTCATAAAAGCAAAGCTAATGCATTCGGATGGAAGAATAAACGGCATGTTTATTGTCGCCTATCGGATTCTTTTATTAAACTTGTAACGATGCAAAAAATAGGATTGATTTTACTGTTGCTTATGGCCGGAGGGCAGCTTAGGGCACAATCGGATAAAGTGGTTTGGCTCGACTGGAACACAGGCTATGAAAAAGCCGCCAAAGAGGGCAAAATTGTGCTGGTAGATGCCTATACCACATGGTGCGGCTGGTGCAAAAAAATGGATGCCGATACCTATGCCAACCCTCAGGTGGCCAGATATTTAAACGAGCATTTTGTGACCATCAAATTTAATCCGGAGGTGGCTTATGCCGGCTATAAAGTAGGCGACCAAATAGTAGATAACCAACAACTGTACAGTTTGTTGTGTCAGGGTAAGTCCACCGGTTTTCCAACAACGTATTTTATCACCATCAGCAAAAACACGCTGAATATTGATGTTGGGTACAAGGGGCCGGCCGACTTTTTGAAAGTGCTCAGCGAAGTGGTAACTCAGGCAAGGCAATAATCATGTTTTGCTGCAAACGAATTATATGTAACTTCGCGCCACTTTTATGAGTGATCCAATCAAACACGAGTGCGGGATAGCATTTATCCGACTGCTCAAGCCGCTTGAGTACTACCAGCAGAAATACAATTCCAATCTTTACGGTATGAAAAAGCTGTACCTCCTGATGGAGAAACAGCATAACCGCGGGCAGGACGGTGCCGGACTAGGGGTGATCAAGCTTGATCCCAAACCGGGCTCACCTTATATTTTCCGCAGGCGTGCCAGTGGCAGCGGAGCCATTTCCGAAATTTTTGATAAGGTAAGCAGCAAGATCAATAAGGCTGCCAGCAAAGAGCAGCTTAAGGATCCGGTGTACATGAAAGAAAAGGTGCCGTTTGTGGGTGAAGTGCTTTTAGGGCATTTGCGCTACGGAACTTACGGGGGCAGTGCTGCCGACTTATGCCATCCTTTTATTCGTGAAAACAACTGGATGACACGTAACCTGATGCTGGCCGGCAACTTCAACATGACCAATGTGGATGAGCTGTTTGATGTATTGGTGGAACTGGGTCAGCACCCGGTTGAAAAGGCTGATACGGTTACGATGCTCGAAAAAATCGGTCACTTTTTGGATGAAGAAAACCAAAACCAGTTTGAGCGTTTTAAGAAAGAAGGATTTGATAACCGCGCCATCACTTCGCTGATAGCCGATAATATGAATATTGAGAACATCCTCAGACGTGCGCTGCGTGATGTGGATGGCGGATATGTGCTGGCCGGAATGGTTGGTCACGGAGATTCGTTTATTGTACGCGACCCTGCCGGTATACGCCCGTGTTTTTATTATCAGGATGATGAAGTATTGGTGGTGACGAGCGAACGTCCTGCTATTCAAACCGGTTTTAATGTTCCCATTCAGGATATTAAAGAGCTGGGTCCCGGAAATGCCCTGATTGTTAAAAAAGACGGAACCATCAGTGAAGTGAATGTGGTAACTCCGGTAGAGAAAAAATCGTGTACGTTTGAACGTATCTATTTCTCTCGCGGCAACGACCGTGATATTTACAAGGAGCGTAAAAAATTGGGTTATCTGTTGAGCAATACCGTGCTCGAAAGCATCAACCACGACATTGAAAATACAGTATTCTCATACATCCCAAACACAGCCGCAACAGCCTTTTACGGTATGATTGACGGGGTACTGGATTACCTGAGCGAATACAAAGCCACCGAAATTTTAAAGATGGGTCCGAACCCCGACCGCGTGCGGTTGAAGCAACTCATCGACCTGAAACCCCGCAGGGAAAAAATGGCGGTGAAAGATGCCAAGCTGCGTACATTTATTACCGATGATGAGCACCGTGAAGACATGGTGGCCCACGTATATGATGTTACTTACGGATTGGTGCGCAACGATAAAGATACGTTGGTTGTTATTGACGATTCGATTGTGCGGGGAACCACCTTGCGTTCCAGCATCCTGCGCATTTTAGACCGTTTGCATCCAAAGCGTATTGTGATTGTATCATCGGCTCCGCAAATTCGCTACCCCGATTGTTACGGTATCGATATGAGCAGACTAAAAGACTTTGTAGCTTTTCAAGCTATGTTGGCTTTGCTGAAAGACCACAATAAGGAGAATATGCTGCAGGAAGTGTACGCCAAATGCAAGGCGCAGGAAAATCTTCCGAAAGAAGAAATGGTGAACCACCTCAAAGAATTATACGACCAGTTTACGGATGAACAAATCAGCAATAAGATTTCCGAAATTTTGCGCCCGGAAGATTTGAAAGCCGAAGTAAGTGTGATCTATCAAACCATTGATAATTTGCATGAGGCCTGTCCGGATCATAAAGGCGACTGGTACTTTAGCGGAAACTACCCGACACCGGGCGGAAATAAAGTGGTGAACAAAGCGTTTATCAACTTTATGGAAGGCGTTACGGCAAGGGCGTACTAAGAGTTACGGGTTATTTATTTCGGGTTGCGAGTTGATTGTTGCGAGTTATAGGTTATTTATTATTTTAGTAATCAATAACCCTTACAATTATGGCAACGATAACCGACTTTGAAGATTTAACAATTTGGCAAAAAGCAATTGACCTGGCAGATGATATTTTCAACTTAGCAGAAACTGGTAAGCTCGAAAAGGATTATTCGACAAAAGATCAACTCAAAAGAGCGGTTCTTTCAATATCGAATAATATTGCAGATGGCTTTGAATACAATAACAACGCAGGCTTCGTTAAATTTCTTCGGTATGCAAAAGGCTCGTGTGGAGAGTGCCGTAGTATGTTTGCATTGTTTAAAAAGCGTGGATGGATTACTACCGATGAATATATTGCCTATCGAAAAGAGTTCAAAAATCTTGGAGCGCAAATTGGTAGCTTCATCTCATATTTGAAAA
Organism: uncultured Bifidobacteriaceae bacterium; assembly: GCA_964392775.1. GTDB lineage: Bacteria > Bacteroidota > Bacteroidia > UKL13-3 > UKL13-3 > UKL13-3. The sequence goes on along the minus strand of CAYMRD010000008.1, from coordinate 37,041 downwards.
CAAAAGTAAAAGAAGAACGAGCAGTTAAACGCAGTAAATTAACAACCCGCAATAAATAACTCGTAATAAGCTAACCAGTAGGCAATAACGGAATGCAATCAACCCGCAACCCGAAATAAATAACCCGCAATAAACAATAACCAACTCGCAACTTCCATGATCCTAAGAACCGAACACTTAATTAAAAGATATAAGAAAAGAACGGTCGTAAACGATGTTTCCATTTATGTGGAGCAGGGCGAATGTGTAGGGTTGTTAGGCCCGAACGGAGCCGGAAAAACCACTACCTTTTATATGACAGTGGGTATCGTGAAACCTGATGAAGGCAAGGTATTGCTGGATGATGAGGATATTACCGACCTGCCTATGTATAAACGTGCCCAAAAGGGCGTGGGGTATTTGCCGCAGGAGGCTTCTGTTTTCCGCACCTTAAGTGTAGCCGATAATATTATGGCCGTACTTGAAATGACCAGACTCACCAAAAAAGAACGGGTAGACAAAATGGAAAGCCTGCTGGAGGAGTTTAGCCTGAACCGTGTGCGCAATAACCTCGGAGGGGTATTGTCGGGCGGGGAGCGCAGACGTACCGAAATAGCAAGAGCTTTAGCTGTAAACCCAAAATTTGTATTGCTGGATGAACCGTTTGCAGGTGTAGATCCGATTGCTGTTGAAGATATTCAGGAAATTGTTGCCCAGCTTAAACACCGGAATATCGGTATCCTTATTACCGACCATAATGTGCACGAAACGCTGTCTATCGTTGACAGGGCTTATTTATTATTTGAAGGTAAATTGCTCAAAGGCGGAACCGCTCAGGAATTAGCCGATGATGAAATGGTACGGAAAGTATACCTTGGGCAAAACTTTGTTTTACGCGCTTAATCTTTAAACCATGAAATACACTTTATTATTATTTGTTAGCACGGGTCTTCTATTGGCTTCATGTGGTAATGAAAACAAACCATCATCGACTGATGTAAAAGCAGCCGAAGAGCAGGTAGCCAGAGATCAGGCCGCCATGGATTCGATGGACCAGATCATCCAGCAGCAAATTGAGGCCGTATCAGATGATTCGTTTATGAATGCAGCACACTAAAAAAATATAAATGACCAATAAGGCGCAGTTTGTTAGCACTTTACAGTATAAGTCGCTAAAGCTGCTTTTGGCTTGTAGAATATATTCTACAAAATATATTTGTTGAGTAAGTATATTGTGTTCGTAAAACCTTAAACAAACACTATATAATGAAACAAATTTTACTTCGGGTTTTGATGTCCTCAAAACGATCGTTAACATTATTAACATTATTAACGTTAATTTTAATTGTAAGTAGAGGAGTCAATGCGCAGGCTCTTACTGGTACTTACGGCATCCCATCACACTATCCTACTTTGCAGGCTGCTATTGATGATCTGAATACCAAGGGTGTTGACGCCAGTGGTAGTGGTGTTATCTTTAGTATTGATCCGGGTTATACGGAAACAGCTCCATCGGGAGGATACCGTGTAACGGCAACAGGAACAGCCACCACACCGATTGTTTTCCAAAAGAATGGTGCGGGCCTTAACCCTGTTATCTCCGCACCTGTGGGAACGATGCCCATTACTTCGACCACAACGATAGACGGGATCTGGCGTTTTGTGGGCAGTGATTATATTACCATTGACGGAATTGATGTGGAAGATAATAATGTGATGCCAACAGCTGCCAGCAGTGCAATGCATGATTTTATGGAGTACGGGTATGGGTTTTTCAGGGCATCGGCTACCGATGGATGTCAATACAATACCATTAAAAATTGTACTATTACCTTAAGCGGATTGAGCGGGGGCACTGGACAAAATATCGGAGGCTCTAATAATCTGAATGGACCCTCGGGGATACTATTTGCATCTGCGAACGATATAGCATTGACGACCTCGATTGCTGCTACTTCTACAGCAGGCTCTCATTCATTCAATAAGATTCAATCGAATACCCTTAACACCTGCTATACAGCCATTGGTTTCTTTGGAACAACGGTTACATCACCATATACCAATGCAGATTGGAATAATGAGATCGGAGGAACCTCTGCCCCATTGGGAAATACCATCAACGGATTTGGTTCGAGCATCTCTAATTACTTTGCTGCATCCACAACATATAATGCGGGTGATGTGATTATGACCCAGGCTGGACACGTTTACAAAGTAACTGCCGGAGGAACCTCTGGTGCAGCAGCTCCTACAAGCACTTCGTTAAACGCAGCCATTACAAATGGAGGCTGTACTTTTTATTACCTGTATACAGCCGTTTACGTAAATGCCATTCTGGTAAACAATCAATATGGTATGAGTATTTCAAACAATACCATGAACAATAACCCGGGACCGGGTACGGCACCTTTTGTAACGGGTGGTCGTGCCATCTATTTGGGGCCGGCACCGGGAGCCAGTGCTACGGTAAGCAATAATACCATTCAAATCAGGTCGGCTTGCGCTACTTCGGTAGATGCAATTTATAACGATGCCGGTGCTACTCCTAACGGAAATACCATTAGCATCAATAATAATACAATCTCGGTTGTAATGGGAATGCGTCCGCATGCAACCACAGGTGTACTAAGCGTACAGCCAACAGGAAACCTTACCCTTATTAACAATACCAAAGCACCTACCAATTTAAATATCAATGATAATGTGTTTGTGAACGATAGCAGTTACAGCACTTCCGGTACTACCTATCTGATTTATAACTCGGCTGCAATACCGGGTGTACTCAATATCAATAATAACTCATTGGGGATGAATTACCCGGGTACCACAGCATACAACTCAAGCATTTATGGTATTTACAGTACGGCAACCACTGTGGCTTCAACAATCTCTGTCAACAATAATACGTTTGCCAACTACTCATTTAATACCCTTACAGGCGCTGCAAGTTCACATTACTTTATGTATGTGGCGGGAAGCAGCTCTACATTGTCGATAAGCAATAATACATGGAACAATGTTGCGTTGAGCAGCGGAGGCGCCATCTACCTGATTCAAAATGCGAATGCAGTACAATCGGCATTAACGGTAAACAACAACAGCATCACTACCGCCTTTACCATTAACGGGGCTGTGCCGAACTTTTATGGGTATTACGCAAACGGAGGGAGCCCTAAGGCGGGCAGCACCCAGATTATTTCGGGAAACAATTTCTCGAATATCTCAACCACTCTTGCAACACCAGGAGCCGGATTGTTTAATGGTATCAATAGTATTGAATCGGCCACCTCGCCTTATGCCAGAAAATATGTGTATGACAATACCATTTCCAATATTACCTATAACTCTACAGGAACCAATTTTTATGGTATCTACTTAAATTATTTAGGTGAGTCGATTAATACCGGATCAAAAGTGTATGGAAATACGGTTCAGGATATCACCACAAGCGCAGGATCGATTCATGGTATTAATATAGCTACACTCAACTCGCCCAATTATCCCGTTAATGTGTATCAAAATACGGTTTCAGGAATCGTAAATAACGGAGCAACATCAGGTACGATATATGGTCTTAATCTGGGGGCTGCTTCAGTTGGAACCAATGCCTATCGCAATAAAGTAGGTGATTTGTTGACTAACGCAACCAATGGTGTTGTGTATGGTATTTTTACAGGGAATCTGCAGCCGTTTTCGATATATAATAATGTGGTAGGCGATTTACACGCTCCTAACAGTACCAATGCCAATGCAGTAAATGGTATTTATATTACCAGTGGAACTACAGTGAATGTTTCTTATAACACGGTAAATATTGCTGGGACACTTGCCACCAATGCCGGTTCAAATGGAATTTTTGCAAACACAGCGCCAACCGTAACACTTCGAAACAATCTTGTTGTTAATACATCAGTGGCTTCAGGAACAGGTTTGGCCAGCGCGTACAAACGTTCATCCGCAACGCTTACAACCTATGGGGCCGGTTCAAATAATAATATTTTTTACACAACCGAAACGGCCGAGAATCCAATCTATACTGACGGAACCAATACCGATATAACCTTTGCTCAATACCAGTCGAGGGTAGCTTCACGTGATGCCAACTCATTGAAAGAGAATGTTACGTTTAGCAGTACAGCGTTTTCTTCTGCCGATTTTCTGCATCCCGATCTATCTGTTCCAACCAATCTGGAAGGTGGAGCACAGCAAATAGCAGGTATCACAACCGATTTTAACGATAGTATCAGAGCCGGTAATGCCGGGTATGCCGGATTGGGCAGCAATCCGGATGTTGGAGCTTATGAAGCGGATTATACCGGTTTGGTCATGATCTATGATCAAACAGAAGTGGATCAGATCACAGTAGCGTCACTGGTGGGTTCTGCAAATCAGGAGGTATTGCGTATTAAAATCAGTACACAAAATGCATCTGCTCCGCTTTCATTGAGTTCGCTTAAGTTAAATACTGCCGGAACAACCAATACAGGTAATCTGCTAAATGCCAGGGTTTATTCAACAGGAGGCAGCGGCACTTTTAGTCCGGCTGTTCAGTTCGGCAGCACGGTGAATACACCCAATGGCGTATTCTATGTAAACGGTTCGCAAACCCTGAATCCGGGAACAAACTATTTTTGGGTAGTGTATGATGTGTCAGCTACAGCTACTCCGGGTAACAGCATGGATGCGCGACTGGACAGTGTTGTTATCGGAAGCACCTACCACGCTCCGGCAAACGGAGATCCTGCAGGCAACCGCACCATTTTAGACCCGTTGTCGGGAACCTATACCATTGGTGTGGGCGCTCAGTATACCAACTTAACAGATGCCATTTCCGATTTAAATATATTAGGTGTTAACAGTGCTGTTACACTGGCTTTGACGCCTAACTACATCAGCAGCAACGAAACATTCCCGATCACATTTGGTGAGATAGCAGGTGTCAGCGCCTCGAACACCATTACCGTTCAGCCACAAACTCTGGCTGCCGGACTGGTAATCACAAGCAACAATGCAACAGCCACCATTGATCTTAACGGAGCCCGCTATATTACCATTGATGGCCGGTTAGGCGGGTCAGGTTCAAAAAACCTGACTATTGATAATAGCAATACTGCCGGTGTTGCCATTCGTTTGGTGAATGATGCCTGCTTTAATACCATAATCCATAATACCATAAGTGGTGTGAATACCAGCACCACGGCCGGTGCGGTTGTCTTCTTTTCAACTACTACCGGAACCAGAGGAAATGACAGTAATACGGTAAGTTATTGCGATATCAGAGACGGAGCCAGTAACCCTGCGAATGCTTTGTTATCTGCGGCATCTGCAATAGCGGCTGCCGCTAACAACAACAATACGGTTTCCAACTGTAATGTATTTAATTTCTGGAGCCCGAATACGGAGAGCAATGCGTTTAAGTTCACCAATGGTAATACCGACTGGACTTTTACCGGAAACAGCATTTATCAAACGGCAACGTTGACAGCAACAGGTACAGCTCCACAATATGTTTGGAATGTTGCCGGATCAACCATGAACAATATGGAGGTAAGCAATAACTATATTGGAGGCTCGGAGCCATTGTGCGGAGGGGCTTCTCCATGGACAGCGACCGGAACATCGGCTTACCGTTTATCAGTAGCCACACTTGCACTGGCATCAGCCACACCTTCATCGTTCAGTGGAAATACCATCACCAATATCAATATATCTTCGGGTACAACAGCTTATTCGTCAGGAGCAGGTGTGTTCTCCGGGGTGTATGTTACTTCGGGATTGGTTCACATCACAAACAATCTTATCGGAACAGCATCGGGAACCGGAGCGATTACCGTGAATACTGCCATCGGAGGCGACTGGATCGTTCCAATTGGTCTGGCAACCGGATCAACCGGAACCATGAATATCAAACAAAATACAATTGGTGGAATAACCGTTGTTGGATCTTCTGCGAGTATTCACTCATCGATGTTTGCCATCACCGTTACAGCGTCAACAACAAGTACAACTTATAATATTGACAGTAATATCATTGGTAATGGTACAGCTGATAATATGATTCTCTCTACTGCATCAACCTCCAGCACAGGTCAGCAACTGGCTGCTGTTTACTCAACCGCAGGAACCAATCTGAAGATCAGATACAATACCATTCAAAACTTCAGAAACAATGCGGTAGGTGCTGCAATTACTCCTGTTAACTGGGTTCATGGTTTTGATATCAGCGGAAGCAGTATTGACAGTATCATTGGCAATACGATTTCGGCTCTGGTGTGTGATGCGACTTACCAAAACAACAATAGCGGAAGCGCTTCCATTATTGGTATGAGAGTGATTCCGGCAACATCAGGTAATTATATCTCGGATAACCGCCTGTCAGGGTTTACCCAAACCAGTACAGGTTCACAACCTGTATCTGCTATTGGTATTTTAACCAATAGCATGACCAATACCGTTGTTGAACGCAATTATATTCATTCGTTTTCGGTATCATCTACCTCTACTACCGCCACTATGGTTGGTATCTTCATCGCAGGAGGAACCATACGGTATACTAATAATATCATTCGCCTGGGCATTGATTCAACCGGAGCATCTGTTTCTGCATCCTCTCTTATTTATGGTGTTTATAAATTGACCGGAGTGTTCCGTGGGTTTCACAATACCATATACATTGGTGGAACGGTTTCGGGAACGGGTATAGCAAATACGTTCTGTTATAGTAGCGCGGCTGTTGGTGTGGATTCGGTGATGAATAATATTTTTATGAATGAGCGGTTAAATTCTTCAACAGGAGGCACGCATTATGCAATGGGGGTAACGGCTAATACAACCTTAACCTGCAATACAAATAATTATTGGGCAGATACCTTATTTCTGTATGGGGCAGTAAAACATCAAGCACTTCCGACCTGGACTGCTGCAACAGGTTTAGATGTGGCGAGTATCTCTGCCAATCCTAACTTTATGAATGCTACGGGTGATTATGTGTCACTGGATATGCATATCAATGCAACCTTACCTGCTGCTATTGAAGGTGCCGGTACTCCTGTTGCGATGGTAAACAACGATTTTTATGGACAGTTACGCAGTTCATTCACCCCAACGGATATTGGTGCCGAAGCCGGAAACTTTATCCTGATGGATGTAAGCGCTCCGGTAATCATATCACCTGCATTGGGCAATACGGGCTTAACATCCGACAGAACTGTTACCGCAACCATTACAGACGCAACCGGATTGAGTATTACCGGTTTTAATCCTCCAATGATTTATTACAAAAAAGGATTTACCGGTCCGGTCATAAACGATGTCGGAACATTTGTTTCGGGAACGCCTCAAAACGGAGTATGGTCATTTACCATATCAGAATCCGCTTTGTTCGGTTTATTGCCTAACGACAGCGTCTACTACTATTTTGTTGCAGTTGATTCATCAGTCAATCTGAACTACGGATCGTTACCTATAGGAGCCGGAGGATCATACGGAGGTCCAACCGAACCGGCTGCGCTGTTTAAGTATAAAATCCTCAATAGTTTTACGGGTATAATCCCTGTGGGGCCGGGTGGAACATATCCAACCCTGACCGGTTTGGGTGGAGCTTTTGAAGCCATCAATGCAGGTATTGTAACCGGAGATATCACCCTGGAAATTACAGACAGTATCACCGAAACGGGAGTTGTAGGATTAAACCAGTTTACTGAAGAAGGAACCGGTAATTATACTCTTCACATTGTTCCGGGTGGGCCAACCATGCGTGTATTGGCCGGTAACGCAGCAGGTGCATTAATCATACTTAATGGTGCCGACCGTGTAACCATTGACGGAAGTTATGGAGGAAGCGGTAAATACCTCACATTCCGTAACCGCTCAACCGGTGGTGTACAAACGATTCGTTTTATCAATGATGCCAAACACGATACCATTCGCAATGCCTATATCGAGGGTATTAACCAGTTTGCTACAGTGTATTTTGCAGGGGCCTTAAGTGGAGGAACCGGGAACGACTCGAATGCGGTTACGGATTGTATTTTGAGTGATACAGCATTTGCACCCGTGGGTGCTACCATTCCAAACTCGGTATTTTATTCGGATGGACCTTTAAATAGCGAGAATACCATTGCCCGCAATGAAATCTCTAACTATATTTTCCAAGGTGTAAACATTGGTTCGGGAGGTACAAGTAATAATAACTGGGTTATTAGTGGTAATGCGTTTTACCAGGGCCCAACAGGTGCGGCTAAAGCAGGTACAGGATCTACAGCCACACAAGCGGTACAACTTTCTTCGGGTAATGGACATACCATTTCGAATAATAGTATTGGAGGATCAGCGGCTGATAGAAGTGGTGCAGCCTATAAGGCAATGTGGAATGCCACAAATCAGGTTGTGTTCAAAGCCATTGAATTGATTGTTGGAACAACCACAGCGACCACGGTTTCGGGCAATACAATTGCAAACATTAAATCTGTTGCAACCACATCTACCTCATCAATGTTTAATGGAATTGCCATCACTAGTGGATTGGTTAATATTACCAACAATACCATTGGAGGAGGCTTAAATGCTTACGATACCATTATGGAGGCAAGTAATAGCAGTGGAGGTGCTATTTATGTTTCGGGTGGTACCGTTACAATAACCGGAAATACAGTTGGAAATATCAGCAACTATATAAACAACTCAGGCGTAAGTATGCGCACCACCGGTATCAGTATCGTTGGAGGAACTTCAGTTACAGTAACCAACAATACCATTCGCGATATCAGAAGTGGAACCGCTGTTTTTGGAACCAGCACATCAACATCACATCCCGGAACCAGCCCTTGCGGAATTTATGTGAATGCTGGAACGGCTCCTGTTACCATTGACGGCAATACTATTCATACAATGGTTAATACATTGGCAACAGCTTCTCCGGGAGCCAGCAATGGTATTACCATAAGCGGTGGAGCTTGTACGGTTGTGCGTAACCGCATCTACAATATTTATGGTGAAGGAACCGGAACGGGTACTTCGGCACCATATAATTATGGGATATTGGTAACCAACGTAGGCAATACCTTCCGCAACAACCAGATTTCAATGGGTGCAAATGCCCTTGGCGAATCGTGGATTTATGGTATACGTGACCGTGCAGTTGCGGCCGGAACAAATTCGTATTACTACAACAGTGTGTATATTGATGGCGCATCGGATGCCGGTTCAAACCCAACCTTTGCCATGCAACGTGTATCAACCACAGTTACCGATTTGATTCGTAACAATATTTTTTATAATAACCGTGCCATCACAGGTTCGGCCACAGGCATTAGTTATGCATTTGGTTCATCAAGCCCATTGGCTTTCTCTGCAAATAATCTGATGCACAACCTTATGTTAGGCTCAGATACCAATAGGTTAATAGAGTATCCTTTGGGAACCAACTTAGGTGTGGGAGACTTCAATGCAATGTATACAACCACCAACAATACCAACTGGATGTTGCCGGCTGCTAATATCAATGCAACAGGATTGTTTACCGATGTCGCAAATGGAGATCTGGGAATCAATACTGCCATTCAGGAATGTTGGTATGTGAACGGAAAAGGAATGGCCATTACAGGTGTTTCCGGTGATTATACATCGGCAGCCACAACCCGTGCCACAACCATAAAGGATGGTACTACAGATATTGGTTCGGTTGAGTTTACAACGTCAACCACACCAATTGCGGCAACTCCCGATGCATCTCCTGCAGCAGGCACAACTACCAGCTACTGGTTTGGCGGACGAAAAGTTGCAAGCATCCAATGGGGTGCAGGCGGAACGGTTCCAACATCTGTACAGGTTGTACATAACAGCGGAACAGTACATCCTAATCTTATCTCAGGTCGTACCCAGTTTACCGGTTATACAAGCATCACTCCAACAGGCGGAAGCGGTTATACAGCCATGGTTTCGGTGATTGCCGACTCGGCTGCCAACGGAATGGTTTCGGACAGACCGGCTGCACGACTTGCTGCTTACAGAAGCAGTGACTGGAGTTTTGACGCAACAAGTACAACCAATGCCGTAACAGGAATGTTAACATCGGGTGTGTTCATTAACGGAAGTGTATTGAGTGGTGACTATACAGGAACCGATAATTCCAACCCACTGCCGGTTGAGTTAACAATGTTTACCGCAACAGCTGCTGGAAAAGATGTGGTGCTGAACTGGACTACAGCTTCGGAGCACAATAATATTGGTTTTGAAATACAACGTTCGGTTGATGGTAACCAGTTTGAGGCTGTAGGATTTGTTAATGGCAAAGGAAATTCCACAACTCTATCCGGCTATAGAAGCATTGATCAACAAGCTTTTGATGTAGCTTCGGAATTGTATTACCGCTTGAAACAAATTGATGCTGATGGCAAAACTGCTTACAGCACGGTTGTTCGTGTGAGCGCAGGGTCGATGGCACGTCAATCCGTATCGGCTTATCCTAATCCGTTCACGCGCTCTACGCAGTTGATGATAGAAACAGATGTTGACTGTAAAGCGACTATTGCTGTTACTGATATTAGCGGAAGAGTAGTGGTTAGCAAAGTAACCGATATAACTAAAGGAGCTACAGCAATTGATGTAACAGAAATGGAATCATTGCAATCGGGTATTTACTTTATTCATACAGAAGTCAATGGAACAAGCCAATCCGTAAAAGTGGTTAAGGCCCACTAAGGATAGGTTTTATCCCAACTTAAAAGCCCGGCCCAGGCCGGGCTTTTTTGCTTTTAGATCCTGGGAAAGGTGCCATGTAGAATATCTCCTACAATCATTTTTTGAGGATAAGGATATTATTGCAGATAATAAGTGAACTTTAGTAGCAATGAAGCGAATTCAAATTCCTTTATCACCCCCTTTTTGGACAGAAGTCAATGAAGCAAACATCCATAAGAGCAGTTAAAACTGCCGAGTATCGGATTTTATACCCCTCTCTACTAAAGAGCTCGGCTTAGGCCGGGCTTTTTTACTTTAAAGATGTAACCAAATGGTTTAAGAAAAGGTTTGAATTAGTTACGGAATAAAATATCCTTGATATTAAGCTGCAGGTTTACATGTCCGTTGAAGTGGTTTTCTTCAATGGTGTAGCAAATATCAAAAGAAATTCCCTGCGATACTTTGTCGTAGTGTTCGCCCAGACCAAAAGCGATGGCTTTAAAAATACGCCCACCATCTTCTTGCGTTAAACTAAGTTTAAGGTGATTGTTTCCAACAATGGTAACATCTCCAACATCCCACACATTGCGGCTCATAAAGATTGGGCTTTGATTGCCGGGGCCAAAGGGCGAGAATTGTTTAAGTACACTGAAAAACTTAGGCGTTATTGTTCTCAACGGAATATCAGAATCATACTCTATTTCGGGAGTAAGGCTCCGTTCCTGAATATTGGTGGCCACCACGGCCTCAAACTTATCGGCAAAAAGCTTTACGTTATCAAGTTTCATGGTGAGTCCTGCCGCATGGGTATGACCACCATACTGCTCAAGCAAATCGGCACACTGCTCAATGGCACTGTATAAGTCAAACCCGTCAACCGAACGTGCCGATCCTGTTGCCAGTCCGTTTGATTCGGTTAATACAATGGTTGGACGGTAGTATTTTTCAATCAGTCGGGAAGCCACAATGCCGATAACCCCTTTATGCCATTCGTTGTGGAACAACACGGTTGATTTGCGGCTGGCAAAACTTTCATCGTTTTCCACCATCTCAAACGCTTGCTCGGTAATCGACAGGTCAAATCCCCTGCGTTCAATATTGTGGTGATTCACCAACTCGGCTATTTCTTTGGCCTTGGTATAATCGCTGGCCGTCATCAACCGAACCGAATCTTTGGCATCGGCAATACGGCCCGCTGCATTGATACGAGGTCCAATGAAGAACACCACATCACTTACCGAAAATTCAGGCTTAGGCGCGTAGGCTTCAAGCAAAGCTCTTAGTCCCGGATTTGGATTCGACTTTAATTTTTTCAAACCAAAATGAACCAAAATGCGGTTTTCATCTAAAATAGGAACTAGATCAGCTGAAACGCTGATGGCAACCAGGTCAATATACTTTTCAACCTGTACAAACGGGATTTCGTGTTTGTTGGCATACGCCTGAATCAACTTAAAACCAATGCCGCAACCCGACAGTTCCTTAAACGGATAGGGGCAATCAACTTGTTTGGGATTGAGGATAGCTACGGCATCCGGAACTTCATCACCGGGTAAATGGTGGTCACAAATGATAAAGTCGATGCCTTTGTTTTTGGCATAACGAACCTTGTCAATCGACTTGATTCCGCAATCAAGTGCAATGATTAAAGATACATTGTTATTGGAAGCCCAGTCGATGGAAATGAACGAAATGCCATACCCTTCGGTGTAACGATCCGGAATGTAAAAATCAATATTCGGATAGCGTTGTGACAGGAAATCGTAAACGGTAGCAACCGAAGTGGTTCCGTCTACATCATAATCTCCATACACCAAAATCTTCTCACCTTTTGCAATTGCATCATCAATCCGGTCAACGGCCTGCTGCATTCCCTTCATCAAAAAAGGGTCGTGCAAATCGGAATACTGGGGGCGGAAGAATTTTTTAGCGATGTCAAACTGCTGAATGCCACGCTGTACCAAAATGCCCGACAATGTTTTGTTGACATTGATGGCGGTTGAGAGTTCCTCAACTGTTAAGGGATTGGGAAGTGGTTTATGTATCCAGCGTTTACTCATTTTTCGGATGGCGAATGTATTAAATTTTTACGACTCTCTTTTACAATTTATTGAGTGCGTTGAGGGTTAGAGAACTAGGAGGAGGTTCACGGATGATAGTTCTCGGATCACGGTGCTATGTTGTGGGAAATTGCGGGTTGTTTATTGCGAGTTGCGGGTTATGGATTTCGTTGGAGGGTACAAATTCCCTTTGTAGGTCTTTATTCTGCGAAGCAGAATTCTCTGCGTCCTTGCCTTTGCGGTTGTCTCTTATACTTTCTCCACGTCCTCTGCGGCTCTGCGTTTAAATCTGCTCTTTATCCAAATGAGACGCATAATTATGCGTCTTTACATAGAAACCTTTGCGCTCTTACGCCCTTTGTGGTTAAGTGGTCTTCACTCTGTGTCCCTTTGTGCCTCCTGTGGTTGGAAGAATTCTGAGTTGCGAGTTAGTTCTTGAGCGTATTCCATTTTTGCCTATTGCCTACTTTCTTATTTGCCTACTGTGGTTATGAGTACACGGCCCAATTATTCATTATTCATTACTCATTATTAATTACCTATCTGTATTTTCGGCCCATGGCTTTTATCTTGTGTATTGAAACAGCAACAGAATGCTGCTCGGTGGCAGTGGTTTCGGAAGATGCTATACTCTCGCTGTGCGAATTGAATGAAGGAAACATGCATGCTTCGATGCTCACCTCATTGATTGAGCAGGCAATTAAGGAGACAGGAATCACACTGGCTCAACTGGATGCAATTGCCATCAGCAAAGGTCCGGGTAGTTATACCGGGTTGCGTGTGGGCATGAGCACTGCCAAAGGATTGTGTTATGCGCTCAACAAGCCTTTGATTGCTGTGGGAACGTTACAGGCATTGGCCCATCGTTGCAGGCAACTGCATCCCGAAACAGAACAATCATGGATCGTGCCAATGATAGATGCCCGCAGAATGGAAGTGTATTGTTCGGTATTTGATGAATATTTTACAGAACAACAATCAACAGCAGCGTTGATTATTGACGAACATTCGTTTGTTGATATCCGCCAGCAACAGGTTGTATTTACGGGTAATGGTGCTGCTAAGTGCGAGTCCATTTTGGGATTTCCGAATGCAAAGTTTTTGGGAGATGTTCAATGCTCGGCAGCGGGCATGCATCAATTGGCAGTTGCGGCCTTCCAGTCATCAACCTTTGAAGATGTTGCCTATGTTGAACCATTTTACCTGAAAGATTTTGTGGGGACGACACCGAAGAAGAGGGGTTGATACCACAAGGCGATTCACAGTACCGCGTCTTAGGCATTCCTCATTCTGCGAAGCAGAATCTTTGGCTCTTTGCGCGTATTTCCTTTGTGTCCTTTGCGGTTAAATCTTCTTCTTCGGAAACAAATTCAAGATTTCGCTCCTCTGGAGCTCCTGACATTACGTTCCTGTTTTATCTATAGAGATTAACCTCCTCCGGAGGTGTTAAGTCGTGAGGCTTTGCTTGCTGTAGCGAGTTTACCTCGCCATTTGCGGTTGTTGCTCTCCGTAATGCAAACATCCGTTAATGTGGCGACAACAAATGAGCGACTACGATCTTAATCCCAGAAGACTGCCAACTGCTGACAACTCTCAAAAGACAACCGAAAACTGTTATATTCGAGCCCGTGAAGATTTCCGTTATCATCGTTAATTACAATGTCAAGTATTTTCTGGAGCAGGCATTGCACAGTGTGCGCAAGGCTGCTCAGGGAATAGAGGCAGAGGTATTTGTAGTTGATAACAATTCCGTTGATGGCAGTTGTGAGATGGTGAAACGCACCTTTCCGGAAGTAATTCTTATCGAAAACAAAGACAATCCCGGATTTTCAAGAGCCAATAATCAGGCCATACGGTTGGCCAAGGGAGAGTATGTCTTGCTCCTCAATCCTGATACCGTGGTTGAGGAAGACTGCTTCCAAAAGATATGCGGTTTTATGGATGCCACTCCTGATGCCGGGGCTTTGGGTGTGAAGATGATAGATGGCAAAGGACAGTTTTTGCCCGAATCAAAACGTGGATTACCTACGCCTCTGGTGGCATTTTACAAGATGTTTGGCTTGTCTAAACTGTTCCCCAAATCCAAACGATTTGGCCGCTACCATCTGGGTTTTTTATCCAAAGATGAAGTTCATTCAGTAGATGTACTTGCCGGAGCTTTTATGTTATTGCGTGCTTCGGTGATTGCAAAAACCGGCATGCTTGATGAGGATTATTTTATGTACGGAGAGGATATCGACCTCTCCTACCGCATCACCAAAGCAGGGTATAAAAATTACTATTTTCCGAATACAACCATCATTCATTATAAAGGCGAGAGCACTAAAAAAGCCAGTGTCAACTACGTGTTTGTGTTCTATCGTGCCATGATCATTTTTGCGCAAAAACATTATTCGCAAAAACATGCGCACTTGTTCAGTGTACTTATTCATACAGCCATTTACGGACGAGCTTTTATTGCTTTGCTGTTTCGGTTTGTGCAATCTACATATCTATGGATGCTGGATGTGCTGCTGTTTATTGCCGGTACACGCCTCATCGCACATTCGTATGCCGAGTATAAATTTGAAACCTCAGATGCTTATGCAAATCATGTGGTGCAATGGAACAGTTTATTGTATGCCATACTGTGGGCCGCAGGGCTGTTTGTTGCAGGAGCTTACCGCAAGCGGGTAAGTCTGGCAGCTATTGTTAAAGGCATTGCAATCGGAACAATCGCAATAACATTTTTCTATGCTTTTGCCGATGAAGGCTACCGTTTTTCGCGGGCAATTATTTTACTGGGAGCATTATTCGCACTACTATGGGCTTATGTACTCCGGTTGATTGTATACATTGCTTCGCACAAGCGATTGAGCTTTAGTTTGAGCTCTACGGTTAAAACCATTATTGTAGGTAATTTACAGGAAGTGGAACGTGTACAACACTTGCTTACGCATTCAAAAGCCAACAGCGATTATGTTGGATATGTTTCGGTAAATGAAGAAGAAAAACGCAGCGAATATTATCTGGGAACCGAAAACCAGCTTCCCGAAATTGTAGAGCTGTTCAGGGTTGAAGAAATCATTTTTTGCAGCCGCGACCTCAGCACACAACATATCATGCAATGGATGTATACCATCAGCAGGCCGGATGTACATTTTAAAATTGTACCCGAAGAAAGTGTTTTCATCATTGGCAGCAATTCAAAAGATGAGCCAGGAGATTTTTACACGTTTGAAATCAACCTTGCGCTCAATACCCCGGCACACCTGCTCAAAAAGCGAGTGCTCGATATTTTGGTGTCGATTTTATTATTTGTATTGATGCCAATTTTATTGTTGGTATCGAAACGCCCTTCAAATTTCCTTCTCAATATATTTAAGGTGCTGTTGGGTGAAAAAACTTGGGTAGGTTATGCGCCATCAGCTAACCAATCGATGTTGCCCAAGCTGAAACCAGCTGTACTCACAACCATTCATCCATTACAGGAAGAACAGCTGAATGCTGCGGCTATTCAAAAGGTAAATTTTTTGTATGCCAAGGAGTATGCTCCCGAAAAGGATTTGAAAATTATTTTCAGTTCTTTACGTCAACTGGGAGAATAGTTTTAAATGTCCATCGCGGAACATTGTAGTTTTTCTTTTTCCGCCCACACCCTAATCCTAAAGGGCACAGCCCACATTTAGCGGAGGTTTAGGGTTGGGGTAAGCAAGGGTTAAATGGCAATATCCCTTTATTAAAATGTTTTACGCGAAAATCTTCTGTGGAACATGTTTGCCGATTAAGTCGTCAACAATAGAAGCCGTTAAATCGGGGTACTGCACTTTTGGTGGAGTTGCAAAATTTAGCCAGCTCTGCAATCGTGCTTCAAAGGAGTGGTCTATTTCTTTGGCAACGGTTATGCCCATTTGGCGCATGGCTTCTGCATTGCAAAGCTGCTCATATTGGTTGAACATCGGAATGCTGAATACTTTTTTGCGCAGGTAAATGGCTTCTGCCGGACTCTCAAATCCGCCTGCCGTTACCAGTCCGTCACTCGAAACCAAACTTTCGGTAAAGGCTTCTGACGAAACGGGTTGAATCTCGACATTGCTTATGGTATAAGCCTTTTTGCTGTGTTTGGAGAACACTTCCCACTTTACATCTTTAATATTGGTAAAATGATTAATCAATTGCTCGTCTCCATGTGCAGGTAAGTAAACGGTAATATGGCCATTGTTTACAGGTTCCATCTTCCGCACTTCCGATCTGATAACGGGTGTATGAACAAAAGAGTCGTAGGTTTGAAAATGAAATCCGATGAATGCAGAAGTGGGTGCATAATGACGAAGTATATTTTCGGCAACGATATCCTTATGCGCGGGTCGTGGGGTTTTAGCAGATAAGAAGGATGCCTGATGGCTGAGCGAAATGCAGGGTTTGCGTTTGAGCTTGCAGGCCCATGCTGTTACCGGCTCAAAATCATTGATGATGATATCATAGTTGTGAACCGGAAAGGAATGAACATCGTTCCAAAAATCAATAGGTCTGAAGTGACGAATGCTGTCAATCAAATCAATTCCACCTTTTTTGCCAAAGGTGTACCCAACTCCTGTTTTTTTGTACTTGATAAGATAGGGCAGTGCAACTTCGGCCTGCGTTCCGCTGATTAAAACATCGAGTTCTCCATATTGTAAGAGATAAGGAATAATCTCGCGGGCCCGGCTTATATGGCCATTTCCGGTTCCTTGTATAGCATACAGAATATTCATATTGAGTCTAACTTTTGCCTTGCATCTGTACAATCGACTTAAACAAATCATCTATATCAGGAATGGCTACCTGTGGTTCGTCTTCATCATCTTCAACCGGATTGGCAGGATAATGATATAACGACCATGCCCCATTTTGATATTCGAGTGCCGTAAGGTTTTCAATCCAGTCGCCACTGTTTAGGTAAGTGGTTTGCCCCAAGGCGGTTTTTACCTTGCGAAGGGCGGGTTGGTGAATATGCCCGCAAGCCACATAGTCAAATTCATTTTCAATGGCAATATCAGTGGCAGTTTGCTCAAAATCGTCTATAAACTTGATGGCCGATTTAACACTGTTTTTTACCTTTTTGCTCAGTGAGACTTTGCCTTTTCTGAGAATTTTTTCGGATATAAAATTCACCACACCGTTGATGAGGATAAGGGTATCATACCCGATAGCTCCCAGTTTGGCAAGCCATCGGGCATGTTGCATCGTTACGTCAAATACATCCCCGTGGAAAATCCAACTGCGTTTACCATCCAAAGTAAGCACCAGTTTGTCTTGTATTTCAAGGTTTCCCATTGTGAATCCCGAAAACCTTCGTAACAACTCATCATGATTGCCGGCTAAGTAATAAACCTTGGTTCCTTCCGAAAGCATTTTGAAAATACGCTGAACAATTTTCATGTGCGACTCCGGCCAATACCGTTTGCTGAATTGCCAGATGTCGATGATATCACCATTGAGAACCAAAATATCGGGATTAATAGATTTGAGGTACTTATTGAGCTCTTTGGCTCGGCAGCCGTATGTTCCTAGATGAACATCCGATATAACGGCTACTTGTACGGGGCGTTTAGCCATATTGTGCGGCTTTAAATTTGACTCAAAGGACGACAGGATAAATGATGACAACGTGAATATAATATTGTTAAATTGTTAGGTGTTTGGAAACGCATCAAACAAATCGTTACTTTTGGTGTTAGAAATAGTGACTGTCGGGAAGAGGTCAACCCGCCTTCGCTTCGCCATCCCTAAAGGAAGTTTCCCATAGCAAATTGTGGGATGTACCCTTTAGCGGCAGGGTGTGCGGAGGATAAGTTTACTTGACAATACCGGATAGTCAGTTTAGAAATTACAAGATGCCTATAGCTGTTACCAACGATATTTATATTTCAGTGGAGACTGCCTACCAGCAGCCGGCAACGCCACATGCGCATCAGCAACACATGTTTGCTTACCGCATCACCATTCATAACCGGAGTTCTTATACCATTAAACTATTGCGCAGGCATTGGTTTATTACAGATGTAAACAATGAAAACACCGAAGTGGAGGGAGAAGGTGTAGTGGGGGTTCAGCCGGTGCTTGAGCCCGGTGAGTCGCACCAGTATGTGTCCGGTTGTGCACTGGAGAGTGAGTTTGGAAAAATGTCGGGAACATATTTGATGGAACGGCAACTTGACGGGCAACTTTTTAATGTAAAAATACCGGAGTTTTATCTTGTAGCACCTTTCCGACTAAACTAAAAAAAGCATAGAATATGAAAAGACAAACATTATGTATGATTGCGGCACTATCCGCAGGCTCTTTATTGTGGGTGGCTTGCAGCGATTCTCAGCAATCAGCAGGAACATCATCATCAAACAAATACAATACAGAGTTGTTGAGTGATGCCGACAAACAACTGATTGAATCGGCTAAGAAGTTTTTTGAGGTTTTGCCCTCAACGATTGACAATTCAGCCAATCCAAATTCGGAGGCAAAAATCGAGTTGGGTAAATCTCTTTATTATGATGCCCGTCTGTCTAAAAGTGGTGTTGTGAGTTGCAACTCTTGTCACAACCTTGCTTCATACGGAGTAGATAATCTTCCAACATCTCCGGGGCATAAATGGACATTTGGGGCACGCAACTCTCCAACTACCCTAAATGCAGCTTTTCATTTTGTGCAGTTTTGGGATGGCCGTGCAGCCGATTTAGAAGAACAGGCAAAGGGGCCTATTCTCAATCCGGTTGAGATGGCAACACCTCACGAAGGCTTTGCTGTGAATCGCTTAACCTCTATTCCCGAATATAAGGACGCTTTCCAAAAGGCTTTCCCTAGTGATTCCAACCCGGTAACCTATCACAATATTGCCTGTGCTATTGCGGCATTTGAACGTACATTGAATACGCCCGCTCCATTTGATGAATACCTGAAAGGTGATGGAGATGCCATGAACGAACAAGAAAAACGCGGACTCCAAACCTTTATCAAAACAGGGTGTACAGCCTGCCATACCGGACCTGTGTTGGGTGGTAAAATATACCAGAAATTTGGTGTTACCCGTCCCTATTGGGAGCTAACCAAAAGCAAAAACAAAGACGTTGGTCGCTCCGCTATTTCCAAAAACGAAGGAGAGAAGTATTTCTTTAAAGTGCCCACTTTGCGCAATGTGGACAGAACCTATCCTTATTTCCACGATGGAAGTGTATGGGATTTAAAAGAAGCTATTGCCATTATGGGCGAACTGCAATTGGGTAAAAAACTGAGTACAAATGAGGTGGATGATATTGCTGCCTTCTTGCACACACTGACAGGTGAGGTTCCGGAGTCGGCCCGGGTATTGCCTGTGTTGCCGGCTTCAACAGCCCAAACAGATAAGCCTGTTTTTAACTAAACAACTTTTTATCATTACTGAACGGGTGTATGTTTGCAGAGGCAAACATACACCCGTTTTTTGTGCGCTCACCCATGATTACGGTACACACCCCCGAACAAATGTCTCCTTATTTGAAAGACAAGCAGATTGAAAATATATTTTTCAAAAAACATCTGCGCGGGCACAGTTCAGCATCAGTAGATGCGCATATACACCGTTTGTATGCAGAGGTAAGTTCTCAAATTGACTGTTTGCAATGCGCCAACTGTTGCAAAAAACTGGAACCCGGATTGGAAGCGAACGAAATTGAGCGGCTGGCTCTCGCCAACAAACAAGCGGTGGAAGAATTTAAACAACAGTTTATTGCGTTTGATGGAGAGGCGTTATACCTGCAAACCAAACCCTGTATGTTTTTAGAGGGATGTGCCTGCACCATATATGAACAGCGCCCTTTGGCCTGTGCCGGTTATCCTCACCTCAATCAGCAGGATATGAAATACCGCAAAACAATGTGGGATAACTATGGGGTTTGTCCGATTGTGTTTAACGTAATTGAGCAACTTAAGATGGCTCTCGGCTTTCATACGCCAAAGGTTTTGGAAGATTAAAGTGCAAACAAATGCACTGATAATCAGATTTTCCTGTAATCACTGGCTAAACCTTTGCTGCGACCCTGCTAATGCAACCAATATTTATATATTTGCACTCCTTACACAAAAAATGAAACGAAACAATATGAAGAGAATTCCTTTTCTGTTTTTAGCAGCAGGCTGCATCGCCACTTCCGCAATTGCTCAAAAGGCAACTGCACCCGCAAAAAAAAGTGGAACTAAATCCGTTGCAGCGGCAACTCCGGTTCAAAACAAATCTCCCTGGGTGTTTACGTATGGAGCAGACTCGGTTTATAAAGCCGAATTCGAGCGTTTGCTCTCCAAAAACAAAAAAGACAAAGAGCGTCCAACCGAAGCTGAAGTAATTGAGTACCTTGAGTTGTACGAAAACTTTAAGATGAAGGTGAAAGAGGCTGAACTGATGAAACTGGATACCAACCAAAGCTTTAAAACAGAATTGGCCGGATACCGTAAGCAATTGGCCAATCCTTATTTAACAGATAAAAAAGTTACAGAGGGTTTGATTACTGAAGCTTATGAGCGCATGAAACAAGAGGTGAATGCAAGCCATGTTTTGATTAACTGTGCCGAGAATGCTTCACCAAAGGACACACTTGTTGCCTACAATAAAATTCTGGCTTTGCGTAACCGCATCATTAAAGGTGAAAGTTTCGACAGCGTGGCTGCCAAAAGTTCGGAAGATCCGTCAGCCGTGAAAAATCATGGTAATCTGGGATGGTTTACTGTGTTTCAAATGATTTATCCTTTCGAAACACAAGCTTATACAACTCCTAAAGGTCAGGTTTCAATGCCCTTCCGTACCCGTTTCGGATACCATATTGTGAAGGTTGTTGATAAACGTGCCGCTCGTGGTGAGGTAAAAGTACAGCATATTATGTTGCAAACCGGCCCGAGTGCAACTCCCGAAGTGGTAGAAGAAGCTCGTCAGAAAGCCGACAGTGCCTATCAAAGAATCGTTGCAGGGGAAGCATTTGAAAAAATGGTGGAACTGTATTCGCAAGACCAGGGAAGCAAAGCCAATGAGGGAATGATGAATTACTTTACCAGCTACAGCAACTATCCCGAAACATTTAAAAACATTGCGTTCTCAATGGAAAAAAACGAGGTATCGAAACCTTTTAAAACAGATTACGGATACCATATCATTAAAATCGTTGATAAAAAACCGGTACCTGAGATGAAAGAGGTTGAAGAAACCATCAAAAATAAAGTATCCCGTGACAGCCGCTCGGAAAGCAGTAAACTGGTAGTTGCGCAACGTATCAAAAAACAAAATAATTATGTGGAGTATGCCGCAAACCTGAAAGAGTTTACGGCTTCAGTTGATTCTACGTTCTTGCAGGCAATATGGTTGCCGGGCGAAAAAGATCTTGCAAACAACAAACCTGTTATGAGCCTGAACAACCAAAAGTATACGGTTGCGCAATTTGCAGCTTATGCTAAAGGAAATCAGGAAGCCCGTCCCGGAGAGTCTGTTCAGATGATTTTGAATGGTCTGTTCAAAAAGTACAGCGATGAAGAAGCATTGAAATATGAAGAAGGGCAACTGGAATCTAAATATCCTGATTTCAAAAATCTGATGCAGGAGTACCATGATGGTATTTTATTGTTTGACTTAACCGACAAAAAAGTATGGGCTAAAGCCGTAAATGACACAACCGGATTGGAGCAATACATGAAAGCCAATCAAAGCAAGTATATGTGGAAAGACCGTGTGAAAGTATATACTTACAGCTGTTTGGATGCGAAAGTGAAAAAGGAAGCATTGAAGATGGCTGCTGCCGGTAAAACAGGTGACGAGATTAAGGCTAAGGTGAATAAGAAAATGACAGGATCGCTGGTAATCACCGAAAATAAATACGAACAAACCGATGCTCAGGGCGAAAAATTCTGGGATAAAAAAGGTGCAGTGGATGCTCCTGTTGAAAACAATGAGTTTAAGTTTTATGTAGTGGAAGGCATTGTTCCTCCGGAACCTAAAGCTGTGAAAGATGCCCGTGGCATTGTTACATCCGATTATCAAAGCTATTTGGAAAAAGAATGGATTAAAGAACTGAGGGCCAAGTATCCTGTAACGGTGAACCAGCCTGTTGTAAATTCACTCTTTAAATAATTCACCTGAAAAATCGTAATCATACAGGCTTGCGCGACTTAAACCGTGCAGGCCTGTGTTGTTTTAACTTGATGCAATTTCTGTATCTTGTGCCCGTTAAAAACCAAATGTACCAGTTGACTCAAACTATATTCAGAGTATTTATATGTGTTGCGGGATTGATGCTGGCCCTGCCTGCAATGGCTCAAAACCGGCCCGGTATGATTATCGATCAGATTGTTGGGGTGGTGGGTGATAACGTGATTATGCAGTCGGAGATTGAAATGGAGTTTTCGCAGCTTAAGAAGGAGTTTCCTGATGCAAACGATTCACTCAAATGTGAGATCCTCAAACAGCGGATGACTGAAAAAGTAATGCTGGCCAAAGCGCAGGTGGATAGTGTAGAACTGAGTGATGACCGTGTAGAGCAGGAGCTGGAGAGACGTGTTGCTTATTTTGCCAGTCAGGTGCCCGGTGGTGTGCAAGGTCTGGAAGAGTATTATGGGAAAACGATTGCTGAAATAAAAGCAACCAACCGCGAAAAAATAAAGGAGGGATTGTTGGTGCAAGAGGTGCAGCAAAAAGCATTAAAAGATGTTCATGTAACGCCCAATGATATCAAACGTTTCTACAATGAAATGGCAGCTACTGATAGTTTGCCTTTTTACAGTGCAGAGGTTGAAGTTGCTCAGATTGTGATTGAGCCCAAGGTGAACAAAGAGGCAAAAGAAATGGCCTTCGAAAAAATACAGGACTTACGCAGGCGGATTGTTGGAGGAGAAGATTTTGCAACTATGGCACTTATTTATTCCGAAGATAAAGGTTCGGCAGTGCAAGGAGGTGAACTTGGATTTTTTGGCCGCGGAGCGATGGTACCCGAATTCGAAGCCGCAGCATTTCGCCTCAGACCCGATTCTGTTTCCAAAATTATTGAAACCAAATACGGTTATCATATCCTCAAGCTTATCGACCGTAAAGGAGATAATATTAATGTGCGCCATATTCTGATTCGCCCACAGATTTTCAAATCAGATATTGACAAGGCCCGCGAAAAACTCGATAGTATCATTTGGTTGATTAAAGTGGATACAATGTCGTTTGAAAAAGCAGCCAAGAAGTTTTCGGATGATGTCCAAACCAAATCAAGCGGAGGGTTTATCACCGAATCGGGTACCGGAACCACGCGCGTTCCAATTGATGAGCTCGACAAAAGTTTGTACTTCCGGATTGAAGGTATGGAGCCGGGAGAAATGCTGGATCCCGAATTGATTATCCTTCCGGGGCCCGACAGACAACAAGTTTGGCGTGTATTGTTTCTTAAGTCGGAAACCAAACCGCATCGCGCCAATCTCAAAGACGATTACCAGAAGTTTCAGGTGATGGCCGAAAATAAAAAGAAAACCAAAGCACTTACCGATTATATCAATCGTTCAAAAAAGCAGTTTTACATGGTGGTATCGGATGAGTATAAAGACTGTCCGAGCATTCAGAAGTTTTTAAAGGATTAAGTTACATGACAGCATACGCGAATGATGTGGAAGTTGCAGATGCACTTCACAAACAATACAAGCAATTAAAGGCAGAAATAGGAAAAGTAATTATTGGTCAGCACGAGGTTGTTGATGCCGTACTGATGTCGATTTTTGCAGGCGGACACACCTTAATGGTTGGAGTGCCGGGTCTTGCTAAAACATTATTGGTTCGAACCCTGGCTCAGGTACTCGATTTGGAGTTTAACCGCATACAGTTTACCCCCGATTTGATGCCGAGTGATATTACCGGATCAGAAATTCTGGACGAAAAACGCGAATTTAAATTTATCCGTGGTCCGTTGTTTGCCAATATTGTACTGGCAGATGAGATTAACCGTACACCTCCTAAAACACAGGCTGCTTTGCTTGAAGCGATGCAGGAAAAAAGTGTGACGGTAGGCGGAACGGTTCATCAACTGGCAAAACCATTTTTTGTACTGGCAACCCAAAACCCGATTGAGCAGGAAGGAACCTATCCATTGCCTGAGGCTCAACTCGACCGTTTTATGTTTAATGTGGTATTGGATTATCCAACCTATGAGGAGGAATTGCAGGTTGTCAAAAACACCACTTCTGATAACCACGAACAACCCAATAAGGTAATAACAGCTCAGCAGATACTCGAATTTCAGCAGTTGGTGCGCAAGGTTCCGGTTGCCGATAATGTGATGGAATATGCCGTGAAATTGGTAAGTAAAACCCGTCCCAATACGCCTTATGCAACGGCTAAGATAAATGAGTATGTATCGTTTGGTGCCGGTCCGCGTGCCGGACAGTTCCTGATTTTAGGAGCCAAATGCCATGCTTTACTTAATGGAAAATACTCACCGGATATTGATAATGTAAAAGCAGTTGCAAAAGATGTGCTGCGTCACCGTATCCTCAAAAACTACAAAGCCGAGGCCGAAGGCATCAGCGTAGAACAGATTATTGATGGGTTATTGTAACCGGTTGATATGAGCAGAAAACTTGCACTGGTTATTTCTTTCCTCTTTCATCCGGTTTGGGTAAATCTGCTGGGTTTATTGTGTTTGTTGTTTTGCTCCCCGTATTTGAGTTTAGTGATGCAGCCGGCTCTGCTCTTGTTTTATGTATTATTTATTTTTGGAACCACGGCTGTCGTTCCCATGTTGGCCGTGGCCGTAATGAAACTCACAGGGCGTATTCAAAGCATCATGCTCGAGGAACAGGAGGAACGTAATATCCCTTATCTGGTAACGGGAGCCATGTATTTGTTTGATTATTATTTTCTCTCACAGATGCATTCGGCAGCATTGCTCAGAGCTTATTTATTGGCCTGTGCCTGCATTGTAGTGGCCGTGGTTATCATCAATCATTTTTACAAAATCAGTGTGCATGCAGCTTCGCTGGGAGCACTTGCGGGAATTATATTTTCGCTTGCTCCGGTTGCATTGTGGGATTTACGATGGGTATTGGTTGTTGTAATCGTTCTAACAGGTGCCACCCTTTCGGCCCGGTTGTTTATGAATGCACACTCACACCAACAACTGGCTACAGGCTGGTTGCTTGGATTTTTGGTGATGATGCTTATTTTGTAGATTACAAGACTCCGGAGGAATCTCATCTCTATAGAAATAGGAATGCAGAAAATATTAGCGCTCCGCAGGTGCGCCATCTATATTTACAAACGGAACTAGATAGGGGAATAAGATTTCGCTCCTCCGGAGCTCTGGGCATTTCGTTTTTTTTATTGGCTACAGCGGTTTGCCTCCTCCGGAGGCTAGATGATACCGCTAAATGACTCAACATATACAATCTTTCTTTGGTACACAAAATTATATCCGCATGCTTACCAGTAGAAAACTAAACTTAGTGAAACTTTGAGACTTCGAGCTTTGTGGCAAGAAGCCTTCGCCACTGAGATTCAAAGGCACTAAGCATACACAAGAGTACTCGAATACTCAATTTAGGTAAGCTTGCAGATATCCATACAAAATATTAAGGACGAATATGATATTTTCGCACCATCAAACCACAAACACACTATGACAACGCAAAGCACTTACGAAACCATCTTATTTGATGTAAACGATGGGATAGCAACTCTTACTCTTAACCGCCCCGATGTATTCAACGCCTTTAACGAACAACAAAGTTTTGACGTGATGGATGCGCTCAAAAAGGTTGAGAAAGATAAAAGCATTCGTGTATTAATTTTGACAGGTGCAGGCAAAGCCTTTTGCTCTGGTCAGGATTTGAAAGCTATCTCAGGCATGAAAGAACGCTCGTTGGCGGAGTCGTTGCAAAAACGCTACAACCCGATGATTCGCGCTATGCGCAATTTGCCGGTTCCTATTATTTGTAAACTTAATGGAGTTGCTGCCGGTGCGGGTGCCAGTATGGTTTTGGCCTGTGATATGGTTGTAGCTTCCGAAACGGCTTCGATCATCGAAGTGTTTGTAAACGTAGGGTTGGTACTCGATTCAGGTTCATCCTACTTCTTGCCTCGTTTGGTGGGCTCGGCACGTGCTTTTGAACTCTCAACGATGGGAAGCAAAGTTACGGCTCAACAAGCTTACGATTGGGGAATGATTAACCGCGTGGTAAAACCGGAGGAACTGGATGCCGAAACCATGAAAATTGCAATGTACTACCAAAATGCTCCTACTAAAGCAATTGCGCTGATGAAAAAAATGCTCAATAAATCGTTTCAAAGTGACCTCGAAACCATGCTCGAGTATGAAATGTATTGTCAGGAAATAGCGGGCAGAAGCAACGATAATAAAGAAGGAGTGGCAGCGTTTAATGAAAAACGCAAGCCGGTGTTCAAAGGCAACTAGATGGTTTAGTGCTTGCTTTTTACGAAATTAATCGTAATTTAACATCACAAAAACCAAGTATATGGACACCTCATTCAAACACATTCTTGTTCCTGTTGATGGCTCAACGCAGTCAATGGTGGCCTTTCGCTCAGCTGTATTTTTTGCTCAGAAATACAAATCGGAACTAACCGCTATTCATATCGAAGAGGTTTCTGATGAGAACGGGTTGAAAGAAAAGTTGCAACCCCATACCAATGGGGTGGAATATCGCTACATGCATAAAAGAGGTGCTGTGTACAAAGGTATTCTTGCTGCTGCCAATGAAGTTGATGCGAGCCTCATTATTATGGGAACACATGGTGTCACCGGGTTTCAGGAATTTTGGATGGGAAGCAATGCCTTTAAGGTAGTGAGTTCCTCAAAATGTCCTGTTCTGTCGATGCGTGAGAATGGCACCACCAACGATTTTAAAACCATCGTTATGCCCATTGATACTTCGTTCGAATCGCGGCAAAAGGTGCCGTATGCAGTTTCTCTGGCCCAAAAATTTGGTGCTACAATACATGTGTTAGGAGTTTCAGTTGATAAGGATAAGGAAACAGAGTATCAGGTTTCGGCATACTGCCGTCAGGTACTCCACTCACTGGATGAAGAAGGAGTTCCCTATGTACATGAAAAAATATTGGGAGGCAATATCACCAACCTCACCGTGGATTATGCCAAAAAAGTAAAAGCCGATGTTATTTTGATTATGACCGAGCAGGAGCCTCAAATCGGGTCGTTCTTCCTTGGTAAGTTTGCCCAGCAAATGGTGAATCACTCCAATATTCCGGTGATGAGTATTGCCCCTCGTGAGGATTTAATGATTTCGGAAGCCAAACTCTAGGCCAAAAAGCGCTTAATTTGTTGGTAGAACCCCTTTTTGCCCTTATTTTCGTGCACTTTAAGCATTTGATTTAAAGTGCAGTTTTAACTACTATGGAAATTAAACCCGGTCCTTACTTAGATCCAATTAAGTACCCCTCAGACTTACGCAACGTAAATGAAGAAGACTTGGTGAAGGTATGTGGCGATTTGCGTCAATACATCATCGATATGGTTTCTGTTTACGGAGGTCACTTTGGTGCAAGTTTGGGTGTTGTGGAATTAAGTGTAGCCCTCCATTATGTGTTTAATACTCCCTACGATCAGTTGGTATGGGATGTGGGACACCAGGCTTACGGACATAAAATTTTAACCGGTCGCAGAGACCGTTTTCATACCAACCGCACCTATAAAGGCATTTCAGGATTCCCTAAACGTGCCGAAAGCGAATACGATACTTTTGGTGTAGGACACTCGTCAACGTCTATTTCGGCTGTACTCGGAATGGCTGTTGCTTCCCGCCTCAAAGGCGAAATGGACCGTCAGCATATTGCCGTTATTGGCGATGGAGCCATGACCGCAGGGTTGGCTTTTGAAGGATTGAACCATGCCGGTGTGGAAGACAGCAATATGATTGTGATTTTGAACGACAATTGCATGTCGATTGACCCGAATGTGGGTGCGCTCAAAGAATATTTAACAGATATTACGACTTCGCCTACCTACAACCGTTTTAAGGATGATGTATGGAAGGCCTTAGACAAACTGAGCAAGGTTGGACAAATTTCGCAAGACATTCTGACCAAGGTGCATGATACGATGAAATCAGGATTGCTCAAACAGAGCAATATGTTTGAAAGCCTGCGCTTCCGTTATTTTGGCCCTATTGACGGACACGATGTGGACCATTTGGTGAAGGTGATGAAAGACCTGAAAAAAATTCCAGGTCCTAAATTGTTGCATATTGTTACCGTTAAAGGCAAGGGATATGCACTGGCCGAAAAAGACCAAACCAGATGGCATGCCCCGGGTTTGTTTGATAAAGTAACGGGTGAGATTTACAAAACCGTTACGGATAAACCTCAGCCACCCAAATATCAGGATGTATTTGGACATACAATGGTGGAGCTTGCCGAGCAAAACGAAAAAATTGTGGGTATCACGCCTGCCATGCCTTCGGGCTCATCCATGAATATTATGATGAAGGCGATGCCAAAGCGTGCATTTGATGTGGGTATTGCCGAGCAACATGCGGTTACGTTCAGCGCGGGTTTAGCCACGCAGGGACTGATTCCGTTTTGCAATATTTACTCATCGTTTATGCAACGCGCCTATGATCAGGTGGTGCATGATGTGGCTTTGCAAAATCTACATGTTATTTTTTGCATGGACCGTGCAGGTATTGCCGGTGCCGATGGGCAAACACACCATGGCATGATTGATATTCCGTTTATGCGTTGTGTGCCCAATATGGTGGTAAGTTCGCCCATGAACGAAGCCGAATTGCGTAACCTGATGTATACTGCAACACTCGAAAAAAATGCAGGACCATTTTCCATTCGCTATCCGCGTGGCAATGGCGTGATGCCGGAGTGGCGTCAACCTTTGCAGGAAATGGAAGTGGGTAAAGGACGCAAGTTGCGTGATGGTGAAGAATTGGCCATAGTATCATTTGGTCCGGTTGGAAATTTTGCAGACACTGCCGCCAACCAGCTTGAAGCCGAAGATGGAATCCGCATCGGGCATTATGATTTGCGATTTGTAAAACCGATTGACGAGGTGATGCTTCACGAAGTATGCACCCGGTACAAAAAAATACTAACCATCGAAGATGGAACAACCGTGGGAGGTATGGGCAGCGCTGTATTGGAGTTTATGGCAAAACATAATTATACCAACGAACTGGTGATGCTGGGTATGCCTGATAAGATTACCGAACACGGAGAACCGGCCGAGTTGTATGCCGAATGTGGGTATGATGTAAAAGGCATCGTAAAAACTGTTCGCAGCCTGGTTCCGGAACGGGTTACTCTTTAATAGCTATAATATTTATTGAAAAGGCTGATTGGGATTCCGTCAACCTTTTAGGGTACTGCTTTTTGACTATTGAACGGGCGTACGTCCGTGCGAACGGGAAAGGGGGGTAGTTTCGAAAGCTTCAGGGCTTTTAAGCAAATACGATATTGACATAGAAAACGACACCAAGAATTAAAATATCAAACAAAAATGAAAACGCTAACAAAAGAAATGCAGACAGCCATCACGCCTCCAATGGCGCTGGAACTATTAAAAGAAGGGAACAAACGGTTTATAAATAACCTGAAAGTAAACAGAAATCTTTTGCAACAAGCGAATGAAACTTCGGACGGTCAGCATCCATTTGCCGTTATTTTAAGCTGCATCGACAGCAGAACCTCTGCCGAACTTATTTTTGACCAGGGACTTGGCGACATTTTTAGTGTACGTATTGCTGGCAATATTCTCAATGAAGACATTTTAGGCAGTATGGAATTTGCCTGTAAGGTGGCAGGGGCAAAAATTGTTGTTGTATTAGGACATACAAAATGCGGAGCAGTCAAAGGTGCTTGCGACCATGTTGAAATGGGTAACCTGACAGCCTTGCTCACCAAAATAAGACCTGCTGTTGACGATGAAAACCAGACAAAAGAGAATCGCAATTCAAACAATCCTGTTTTTGTAGAAAATGTTTCAGTTATTAATGTGAAGCGGACTGTTACATCAATCATGCAACGTAGCCCCATTTTAAAAGAAATGATTGAAACCGGACAAGTTGGAATTGTTGGAGGTTCTCATGATATCACAACCGGAGATGTGTCGTTTTTTTCTGAAACAATAAATTTCGGTTCCTAGAAGCCATTTACACTCCCCAATAGATTTATAGACAAAGGTTGATTAGGATTCCCAATCAACCTTTTTTTTATGCGAGGCAGATTGTAATCGTGTTTGCAACAAAACTGTACTCATAACGAACTACGGTCTTGCGTTTGGTTGGGAAACGTAATGCAGACCGGGCGAAGAGGCCGCTGTTAGCAGCATGTGGTTCTGTCCTGTCAGCTACCGTATGTATCTAACGAAAGGTAAAACGTTGTCCCGATATGCTCTTTACTCTCAAACCAAAGTTGCCCTGTCATCTCTTCGGTCAGTTGCTTGCTGATGTATAGTCCCAAGCCGGTGGAAGGTTCGTTTTCTGTTCCTGTTCGTTGGTGATACCCTTGTCTGTCAAAAAGCAATGTGTGAAAATTTTCGGGTATACCGATGCCTGTGTCGCTTACTGATATAATTGCTTTATTGTCCTGTTGATGTAATGCTATTTTTATGCTGCCATGCCGGGCTGTAAACTTTACTGCATTGTCAAACAGGTTATCAAGCACACGGATAAAAAGTTCAGATTGATTTTGCACATAAACGTCTTTGTCAAAAAGCTCAATGCTCAACTTTATGTTTTTACGGTCTGCCTGATACTTGTATAAACGGGCTTGTTTGGCAAGCAGGTCGTTAAGTGAGAAAATGTTCTGCTTGTAAGAGAGGACAAGTCCTGCGGTTATGTCCATTCCAAGTTTGCACTGCGAGCTGATCAGTCCCGTCAGTTCGGCAAATTCAGGGTCAGCATGTCCGTTAAGTTTGTCCAGCAAAAAGTCATTCAGCCCATAAATGCGGGCTAAAATACTTTTCAGATCGTGGGCTGCCAGAGCGATGAGCTCTTTTGCGTCACGCTCTTTCTCTGTTTGTTCTTCTTTGTCCATTTGCCGCTTCCGTTTTAACGTTAAACAACACATTACAATAGGGTTTTGTAAAGAATGCTAAAGACCTTTTCTGTTCACATATTATTTCTTTACGATTGTTGCCGGAGTGTATAAGCCAAATGTTAGCCCTCTTACTCATCCATCAACAAAAGTGTGTTGTATCGTCACTTCGTAATCTGTAGCGTCATTTGCCATCTTGCCGGGTCAGAGGTTTTAACAGGAGCCAATCCTGTGGAGTAAGTAGTGTTTATTAGATACAGTAACTCCTGTTTGTACTCCTTTCCACACTTTTACTACGTACTCTACAATAATAATAAAATTATCAAAATGATAATTGTTATAGTATTAATAATAAACTAATTATCTGATTGTAAGTGTATTGTTTACAATCTTGCACCATGCATTTAGGCTTACGTATAAAAATTGCGAGAATCAGTAAAGGAATTACTCAGGAGCAACTGGCTGAGAGGATTAACAAAACAAGGCCGTTGATTAGCAGCATTGAGCAAAAGGGGAAAGCAAATTACTATACGCTTAAAAGTATTTGTGACGTTTTGGGACTGGATATTAATGATATTGAGAATGAAGTCAGCGATGTAACCACGCTATATCAAACTCCGAAAAACAAAGTGTATACAGACAAAATATTGCAACTTGAATCGGATGTAGAACACCTGCGAATGCTTGTTCGGTCACAGCAGGAATTGATAGAAGCGCTTAAAGAAAAAATCACGATGCTAAGTTCTAAAAAGAAGAAGTAGGATTTCGTTGCGGATAGAAGAAGCCATCTCAAAAATAGAACCTATGTCAGGTTGAGCCTGTCGAAACCCGCTTTTTATACAGAATTAGCCTTCGACAAGCTCAGGCTGACACCTGAAATGATTTTTGAGAAGGGTTTAGGTTGCTTCATTTTTGGATGATGAATCCGGGCGCATAAAAGGCCACCATTCGGTGGCCTCTCCGTGATGCTATCTGTCTCCAATAAAGTTTATAATCTAAGAAGTGTGTTGAGAGGAAATTGCCACAGATTAAATGGATAAAATGAAGTGTATATCAGCAAGCTTACCAGTAGAATCTAAACTTAGTCTTTGAGCCTGCGAGACTTTGTGGCGAGTTTTTTAGACAAGAGTAGTTTAGTTTGCACCTCTTAAAAATATTAGGCTAATATTTCCCTCACACGCTCGCTTCACCCAATCCCAACTCAATCTCACCCAAATCTTCCTGTTCTTTGAGTTTCATGATCAGGTCCAACGCATCAGGAACCACATCGCTGCAAATGGTGAGGAAGGTTCCTTTGCGTACAAGTTTAATGGCATAGTCAATGGCATCCACTTCCTTTTTAAAGGCGGTTACTTTTTTATGAGGGTCTACCGAATAAATACCCTGTTTTATCAAATTAATAATTTCATCTTCGGTTTTGCCGCGCAGGTTTTTATCCTGCCGAATCACAATCTCATTAAACATCTTAGCTGCCTGTGCACCCAGAGCAATGGTATCTTCATCGCGCCTGTCGCCTACACCGGCAATCACACCAATATGGTTGGCTTCTATCTTGCTCAGCAACTCACCAATCGCTTCAAAACCTGCGGTATTGTGTGCGTAATCAATCATCACCTCAAAATGTTTGAAGCGGAAAATGTTCATTCGTCCCGGAGTTTGTGCCGGGCCCGGAATAAATGTGGCTAAAGCCACGCGCATATCTTCTACTTTATAGTTGCGCACAAATCCGGCTAGCAACGTAGGCAGTACATTGGCAATATTATAGGTTGCCCGTCCGCCAAACGTAAGCGGAATATTCACCGCTTTTTCTACCCGAATCTTCCAGGTTCCTTTGCAAATGGTAACGTATCCGTTTTCGTAAATGGCGGCCAATCCACCTTTCGAAATATGTTCCTGAATCAGATGGTTGTGTTCGTCCATGCTGAAATAAGCAACCTTGCAGGCCAGTCCTTTGGCCATGCCTGCCGTCCATTTATTATCGGCATTGAGGATGGCATATCCGCCCGGAACAACACTATCGGGAACCACGCCTTTCACACGGGCCAGTTGTTCCATGGTATCAATATCCTGCAAGCCCAAATGGTCTTCGGCCAGATTGGTTACAATGGCAATATCGCAATTGTGGAAACCCAAACCTGCGCGTAAAATACCGCCACGAGCACATTCCAAAACGGCAAAATCAACCGTAGGGTCTTTGAGCACAAACTCGGCACTCATGGGTCCGGTACAATCACCGCGCATCATCAATTGGTTTTGAATGTATACACCATCGGTGGTGGTATATCCCACCTTATGTCCCATGGTTTTTACGATATGCGCCATCAGCCGTGTGGTGGTGGTTTTTCCGTTGGTTCCGGTAACGGCAATAATCGGAATGCGGGCGCTGCTTCCCGGAGGATACAACATGTCAATCACCGGCTCGGCAATATTGCGGGGCAATCCTTCGGCCGGATCAATATGCATGCGGAAACCCGGAGCGGCATTCACTTCCAGAATTGCACCGCCTGTTTGTTTCACCGGTTCGGTGAGGTTTTCGGCCATGATGTCGATGCCGCAAATATCCAACCCGATGATACGCGCAATGCGTTCGCACATAAAAATATTATCGGGATGCACCATGTCGGTAACATCTGTTGCTGTTCCGCCAGTGCTAAGGTTGGCGGTTGGTTTCAGCCATTGTTCCTGCCCGGCAGGCAATACACTGTCGAGTGTCAGTCCGGCTTTGCCGAGCATATCCATCGTAAACGCATCCACCTTAATCTGGGTCAATGTTTTTTCGTGTCCATAGCCTCTGCGAGGGTCTTCATTTACTTTATCAATCAGCTCCTGAATGGTGCTTTTGCCATCGCCTGTTACCGCAGCCGATTTGCGAATGGCGGCTGCTACAAACTTGTAGTTGATAACCAATACACGGTGATCCTGTCCGGTAATAAACCGTTCTACAATCACACCCCGCGAATATTTTTTTGCGGCTTCATACCCTTTCACTGCATCTTCCCAATGATTGATATTGGTGGTGGCCCCTTTACCGTGGTTTCCATCAACGGGTTTGGTCACAATAGGATACGGAATACGTTCGAGGGCTTCGCGCAATCCATCTTCGCTGTATACGATGCGTCCGCGAGGAACCGGAATTTCGGCCGCCTCGAGCAGGTTTTTGGTTTCTTCTTTATCGCAGGCAATATCAACGGCAATGCTACCCGTGGTGCTGGCAATGGTGGCGCGTATTCTGCGTTGGTTTACACCATAGCCCAACTGCACCAGCGAACGCCTGTTGAGGCGGATATACGGAATGCCACGGGCTACCGCTTCATCCACAATACATCCTGTGCTTGGACCCAGGCGTTCTTCTTCGCGAATCTCGCGCAGGTTCTGAATATCTTCGGCCAGATTGTAGTCGTTGCCGGCAATCAAAGCCTCGGCAATGCGCACCGAAGCCTTGGCGGTATACACACCCGCTTTTTCTTCCATATAGCTAAATACCACATTGTAGATCCCTTCTTTGCCTGTGCCGCGGGTACGGCCAAATCCGCAAAACATACCGGCAAGAGTTTGCAACTCGAGGGCAATATGTTCGATGACATGGCCCATCCAGGTACCTTTTTCCACCCGCTCAAAAAATCCACCGGGTGTACCAATGGAACAGCGGTGGCCGTACATGGAGGGAAAGAGTTTCTCGAGTCGCTCACGAAATCCCGGAATCTTATTGGTGGGTAGTTGCTCAAGCTCTTCAAGGTCGAGGCGCATCTGAACAAGCTTATGTCTGCGAACGCTCCAATAATTGGGGCCGCGCATCACTTTGATATCAAGGATTTTCATACGTGGAAAGGTAAGGTGACTAATGCTTAGGATATGCAGTTTACGGAAAAATCGGCAAAAAACTAATATTAATGAGGGTTTTGTGAAGGTCTTTAATGCGCCATTGACAAGACAAAGGAGCTGTTACCCACACAATCCATTGTTATTTTGTGAGCCTGGAAGTTTGTGAAGCAGTGGTGCGGGTCTATATTTGCTGCTTATAATTTGATAACATTGGAATTACCTAAAGGAAAACTGATTTCGGTAGGCGGTGCTGAAGACAAAGGCACCGACTTAGAGCAAGGATTTATAGAGCGCAACCGTCTCAACTTTTTTGAGCTGGGCATCCTTAAACGTTTTGTGGATGAAGTAGGCGGAACGGAAAAACGTATTGAAGTGATTACTACTGCTTCTTCGATACCCGTAGAAGTAGGCAAAAACTACCTGAGTGCTTTTGGCAAAATAGGGTGTACCAATGTTGGTGTGGTGGATATCCGCAAACGCGAAGATGTGTTTGTGGAGGATTTTATTGAACGTGTGCGCAAGGCCGATGGTATTATGTTTAGCGGAGGCGATCAGTTGCGCCTCACCAGTATTTTTGGAGGCAGTGAAATTTACAATATTCTGCACGACCGTTACCAGAATGAACCGGGTTTTGTGATTGCCGGAACCAGCGCGGGAGCAATGGCCATGAGCAATACCATGATTTATCAGGGTAAAAGCGAACTGGCGCATTTAAAAGGGGAAGTGAAGATTACAACGGGATTGGCCTTTATGGCCAACGTGATTATTGATTCGCATTTTGATAAACGCGGGCGTTTTAGCCGGTTGGCGCAAGCCGTAGCCAGTAATCCGCAATGTATAGGTATTGGTTTGGGTGAAGACACCGGAATAATTGTAACCGATGGCAATCAAATGGAAGTAGTGGGCAGTGGTGCCGTGGTGATTGTGGATGGAAGAGACATCCGCCACAGCAATATTACTGAAGTAAATATGGGTGAACCGATTGCCGTTGAAAATTTACGCGTGAATATTTTGGTTCGTGGCAATAAGTACCTGCTGAACGAACGCAAGTTTATAGCCAGCGAAGTGGTGACCGCTTAACTTCTATTTTCGACTTATAAAATCCTGTTTCAAAAAATTGGAACAGGTTTTTTTATATAACTTCTCTCGGGAAGATGTCAACTTGCCCTCGCGCACCCCTGCCTCTGGCGGGGACCAGCCGCACACTTTCTAAAAGACTTGTTAGGGTTAGGGGTGCGGAGGATGGAAGAAGTTTAGTTGACAATATCCCGATAATCAGTTTTAAATGACTATCCGTTTATAGTCAACCATATTTAACCACAGGTTCACTGCGGTTAAGTATAAAACAGTTTAACATTAAGATTTACTTGCCTAAAAGCGGATAGTCAATCAGTTTTATATAATTTGACTATGAAAACAGTCTCCTGTTTTGTGCGGTAGTCCCGGATCATCGTCTGTCCCCCTTGGTTTTACTAT
>CAYMRD010000007.1:0-145753 GCA_964392775.1 uncultured Bifidobacteriaceae bacterium | reverse complement strand
CCACACAATTTGCATGGAAGGTACTCTTTACCGACAACTACTAAAACACTACTTAAAACAAAATGACTATCTCTTTATAGTCAATAATTACATTTTCCCTCGCGCACCCCTGCCCCTGAGAGGGGGACCAACGCACGCCTGTCAATTAGAACTTGCGGGTGGAACTCCCTTTAGGGCAGGGGGTGCGGGGGTTAAAACTTATTGTTTAATCACTTTAATGATCTGTGTTTGTCCGTCAATAATGATGGACACAAAGTACAATCCTGTTTTTAACTGTCCGAAGTCACCCATCTGAATCGTATGGCTTCCTTCCTGTATATTTACCGAACGAAGGGCAACAACTTTACCTGTGATATCTCTCACTTCAACTGCTGTGTTTTCATCCCCGGCTGCTGCTGTGTAGCTGATATACAGTTGCTCATTAAACGGATTTGGATATACCTCAGGTTTTACTGATGCATTGCTGTTGTTTGCACTTACCGAAACCACTTTCGAATATTCATACAAAGCATCACGGTCCACCATTTTCAACCGGTAATAAAGTGTGTTTGCCTGCAATGTTTCAAAAGGTTGTTTGTCTGTATAAGCATACGAGCTCATCACAGCAGTTGTTCCTTTTGCACTTACACGGCCGGCATACGTAAATGTTTCTCCGTCTGAAGATTTTTCGATGTCAAAATAATCTGAGTTGATTTCCGAAGCAGTTGCCCAGTTTAATACGGCATCACCGGCTTTGTATGTTGCCGACAATTTTGTGAGTTGAACCGGTAAAGGATTGGTTTGGTCTGTGAGGGTTAAGGTTCCCAATTGTGTTAAACCACTTGCCAAAACAGAATAATTTGTTGTATTCACCACCGACCCGCTGAACATATTCCAGTTTGTACCACCAATACTGGTTCTTGCCACTTTCAGGTTATTCTGCACAATCGTTGAGATCTCTGCAGGAGTGTACCCTACCGATACATCACAGGTATATGCGCCTCCACCAAAAGTATTCACCTCGAGGTAGCTGTTGATGCTTTTACCACTCACAGAAGAAACAGGTGTAACTCCTGAGTAATATTTACTTTCAATATAAGCCGGTAAAGATCCGGTTGTCCATTCAATTTTCGCAACCGTTCTTCCTAAATACTTAACCTCAGTGGCCACACCGGGTGTTGTAAAAGTAGTGATGGTTGGAGGAGCAACATTCGGAGTAAACTCATCTGCACCAATATCTGTAGGAGTACCCAATGTACCTGAACGCAGCGAATCATTAAACGATATTGCCACCGTATCAATAGCCACACCTTTACCGTTTGCCGACCACGACTCCACATTATTCCTGTTTATATCCAAATCATTTCCAAAAACATCCTTGAATAACAAATGAGAAGGCAATCCATTTTTGCCCGCGTAGTAACTGAATCCATCGGTAGTTGAAACGTTTTTATAATCGTATCCTGAAATGCCTGCTCCTATATTTCCCCATTCAAACATGTCTGCTGTATCATTACCCACAAACAGGTTATAGTTGCTGGTATTACTGTTCCAGTTAGCCGTTGGAGGGTTTACAAAATTACTCATGGAAATATGCCTTCCCGACCCGCCTGTTCTTTCATTGTAAAAGATATTATTTCTCAGGTAAAGCTCAGAAGCCTCTGTTCTTAAAAAGGCATAAGAGTTTGCTGTACCCGAAGTAATGCTGCCACCAACATAAACTGTATTATAAGCTACTGTGAGTTTTGCATTGACGATTGAGTTATCAAAAACACCCACAACCCTAACCGGATTCCCGTTAATCGTATTTGTCAGCGATATCTGGTTATTGAAAAATCCCCAACCCGTTCCGTTTGCAATATGTATTCCATATATATTTCCTAATCCTGTGCTAAGGTTAGAGATATTGTAAATTTTATTTTTTTCAATTCTTCCGGAACCTGCGGCCTGATCCACAACAATTCCCTGCGCCACTGAACTGGCTGATCCGGCAGGCAAAACACCTCCCGTACTTGTCAGGTTGAATATTGTATTTTTCTGTATCAGTTGTCCTTTTGCCGGTGATCCTCCGTAAATACCCACAACAGCCGAACCTGCATCTACAGCCGAACCTGATGCGGAGAGTAATCCGGAGATGATATTGTTAGTTACAGTTGCGCTTCCCGCTCCACTAATGCTTACACCCCTTACACTCACTCCTGAGGTAGCTGCATAAACAGAAATTCCTGAAATCTTATTACCGGAAATGATTCTCGTACCGGTTGAAGCCGATGCGATACCGGCATTGATGCTTGCTCCGGCAGCTGTAAATCCGTAAACGGAAATGGAATCAATACCGAGTGAATCTCCAATGACATTTCTTTCTATTTTAGCAACTCCTCCAACGGCTGCAAGTTGTTCAATACCTACAAACGACATTCTGCCGGTTGTACCTGTCAGCTTGATATTGCCGATACTATTATCGCTCACCACACTTGCATTGGAGCCTGAACCATTGTTAACCACAATACCCTGAAAGCTTATTCCGGCAGCATCTCCTATATTGATCCACGCAGAGTTACCCATATTCACATCACTGCCCCCGATACGGTTATTGCTGATGGTATCAAAATCAGAAGTAGTGCCCGGCACAAAATTAATTCCAACCTGGGATGTATCTGCGGCAATGGCAGTGTTGTAGTAAATATCGTTGTTTGAAATTTTCCAGAAGCTTCCGTTTCCTGTATTCGTTACATTGATTCCCGAATAAAAGAAGTTGGTGATTTGGTTCTGCTCAATCACAACCTGCTCATTCAAACCAACAGTACCTGAAGCATAAATGGCATTAAACGGAAGCGCATCACCCGGGCCGCTGGTCATATTTCCGGTAAACGTGTTTCCTGCAATGTAGAGGGAGTCGCAATTGTCTCTGATCTCAAGCAAGCCACTCGAAACACCTGTTCTTCCTTCTATCACTATATTTCTTACGGTATCTTTCACACTGTTATTTACAAAGCTGATTACAGCACCCGTTCCATTGTTTTTGAATGTTAAATACGCCCCGGATTCATTGTCTGTGCCATCAATTAAAATCCTGTCGGCTCCATTAAACCGGATTATTGGAATGTTTGTATTGCCGGAAATTTCCCGTGTCGTAAAATATCCCTGAACAGGCATCAGTTTCACCCGGTAATATCCTGCTCCTACTTCTGATAATGCATTCAAAGTATGCATGCCGGATTCTAACAGATCTGAAAGCACCACTATCTCAATATCACCTGAGAGTGTGGCATTGTTAATAACATCAAACACACCACCATCATCTGTAAGATTCGGATAATCTCCTCCCTGACCAACGTAGATGGTTCCTGAAATAGGATTGGTAATCACAAAATAATTCAGGTTGCCTGTTACGGGGAATGCCGATGCAGCAAGATTTACAGATGCCGGCATTGTGGTAAAGACACCTTCGTTAATTGCAATATTTGGCACATCAGCAGTATCCTGTGCTACCACAAAATACTGAATCGTATCGGTTACAGAAATTCCGGTTGATCCGAATAATAAACTGTAATCCATCGTAAAGCTGAATGGAGAACCGGAGCCTGATGCTTCAGCATATTTCCATCCATTGCTCGTTGGTGTATTATCAATAAAGGTATTGTCATCTGCGATACGTTTAAAGTAGATCCGTGGTTTGGTATTATTGTTTGTATCCACTGCTGAACCTATATCAGTGATGGTTGCAAAATTCTGAATATTACGTTGGGTGTTTGCGGTTGCATTCACCAGTTTTGTGTAGGTGATTGCCGGCTTGATAAAATCATCCGGTTTGTCATAAGCTCCCAGTGTAGGAGGATTATTTCTGGCAGCTCCTTTTATATCCACCGGAACAACCGGGAGATAAACTCCTTTTCCGGCTAAGCTTGTGCCCGGCAATAAAACAAGATTTGAGTCATTGTTAAACTGAGGGATTACGGCAAAAGAAGCCGCATCCTGCCCGGTAGTCTGCCAGTCGGCCAATGTGTTATAGGTACCGGTAGATATTCTGGCCGTTGCCCCATTAGGAACATAAATATTATTATAGTCCGACAAGCCTATAGCAGGATATCCGAAGTACATTCCAAAAACATTTCCACCGGCAATGGTATTCACAAAATTATTGTTGCGGATATCCATCTTTAATGTTGTGCTGCTGGATGAATTCATATCAATACATGCCGCTCCCGAACCACCTGCTGAAAATATTTTTGGGTACAGGTTGATGCTGTTATGATACACAAATGTGGGACCGGGTAAGGAGAAGTTGATTCCTTTCACGGATCTTGTTGTTCCTCCGGTAGCACTCGATTCCAGCCCCTCTATCACATTATTGTGGATGTATATACTATCATCATTATTTTCCACTGTCATACCATAAACCAAACC
The DNA here is from genome assembly GCA_964392775.1 of uncultured Bifidobacteriaceae bacterium. Lineage (GTDB taxonomy): Bacteria > Bacteroidota > Bacteroidia > UKL13-3 > UKL13-3 > UKL13-3. The sequence goes on along the minus strand of CAYMRD010000007.1, from coordinate 141,367 downwards.
TCCCTTGTAGTGCCTTAGATTCCTAATTGTATTGTAAGCAATCTCACCATCATCACATCTTCCCCAAACCTGCATCCCCCATATTGAGCTGACAGTGGTTGTATTGTTTTGCACCATTCCGTGAATATTGTTCCGCCTGATTTTAATTTTAGGAGCTCCGCCAACAAATATAGCCTCAATGGAAACGGTAGAATCCATGTTATCCGTTCCAAATTCATTACTGTCAATCACCATGTTATAGCTCGGACCCTGCACGTGACCGTTAGAGTAGATTCCGATACCCATTTTGGCAAATTTGTTTCCTGTAATGGTCAGGTTGTGGTTATTGAATGAAGCTCCCTGAACCGATGATGCGCTGATATCATTCCCGATATAAACACCCATCACCCCATCACTAGAAGTAGTGGAGATATACATGGAGCCTCCCACAATATTTACATTCCGGATCGTTACATTTTCACAGCCCGGAAGCTGGGTATTGGTTGCAGTTCCCGGTGTTTTCAAATAAAACACGGCTGTTCTTGAGGCTGCTCCGGTATTGTTAAAAGTGAGGTAATTTCCTTCTCCATTAAAGCGCCCGTCAAACACAACCCTGTCGGCTCCGTTTAGTTGTATCAACCCGCCCGGGGAAATAATACCGCTGAGTTTTCTTGGGCTGGCCATATCCGGAACGATGCTTAATGTGTATCCACCGGCACCATCCTCCACAAATTCATTTAAGGCCACCGTTCCGGTTTCCGTAATATCGGAGGTAATATTCACTGTGGTATTACCCATTATTACCCCGCTATTCACAGCTGCAAACAATCCTCCTGCTCCTGTCAGGGAAGTGTAGGTTTCTCCTGCTCCCACATTTATGGAAAGCGGTAAAGCCGGTGCAATGAGGTAAGAATTAACCGGGATAACCGGAAAGTCACTCACCTCCAGTACCACACTGGCCGGATTTGAGTTCAGTTCTGCTCCATTTATACCCACATTAGGGGTTGAAGCCAAATCCTGAGCCACAATAAAATACTGGATTACATCCCCTGTAGCTGCTCCTCCTCCTGTTAACAAACTGTAATCTATAATGAAGCTGAATGGAGAAGTGTTATTGGTGGCTTCTGTATACTTCCATCCATTATCACCGCTTGTATTACCCAACAATACATTGTTTTCGGCAGACTTTTTATAATATATCCTTGGTGCATTAATGCCGGCAGAATCTACCAGACTGTTATCCTGTATTGTGGCAAAATTTGAAAGCACCCGGTCTGCTATTGAAACCGTTTTACCTAATAAGGTAAAGTTGATACCCGGAGGTGAAATATCTATTGCTGTTCCGTTAAATTCATCAGCACCAATATCCGGTGTTGAGGTACGGATATCACCGTCAATATCATCTGTAACATAAGCAAGAGGCAAAGCAAGACCCTCCAGACCTGATGGTCCGTTTGGAATATGAAGATCCTCAGATGAAGTGAAGTTAGCATTGTAACGGAATGAATTGTTGTCCTGTCCTGTACCTGCCCTTAACTGATTCATATTTGTTCTTTCTGTCCCCAGAAATGCCAATGCAGAGGCTGGTGCTGAAGTATAATAAGAATTATAATCTATCTGGTCAAAAACAACCCCGGCAATGGCATACAAGGCGTATGATTTTGCTCCGGTTCCCGTAGCTGTCATGTTATTGACAAATACATTATTTAATACATTTAATCCGGTCACCGTATTTACAGTAATCATCAAACAGGCAGAACTTGAATTATTGCCCGCAAAACTTCCATTCAGGTTTACCGAGTTGTTAACGATATAAATTTTGCTTCCTCCCACAACCCTGATACCATTCACTACGTTGATTGTTCCTGTACCTCCCGTTACCATACGGATGTCTTGAATAAAGTTATTGCGGATAATAACGCTATCCACTCCCGTTGCAGATGTAATCGCAATACCATAAGCACCTGTTGCACCGGCTCCTGTTGAACCCACACTATCAATCTCATTCCGTGAAACACTTATCCTGCTGGTATTCGTTCCCAGCTCAATGCCAATTGCAGCCGAAGCACTTGGTTTCAGGTTATAAACCTTATTGCTTGTGATTTGCGAGTTGGTATTGTTGGTTACTTCTATGCCTTTTAAGCCCACGTAAAAATCAGGATCATCCGATCCCACTTCATTCCCTATAATCCTTAAATTATCCAGAATACCGGTTGAAGCAACACCCCGTGCAGTGATTCCCCTGTAACTTCTTTCCACTTTATTATTGATGATACTGATATTATCATTATTCGCTCCGGTTCCTGTTGTACCAATTGTTACACCTGCCACATAAATACCTCCGGTAGTCGTTATAGTGCCTGACCCGGCCCTTACAATACAATTCATCAGGGTATCAAAGGTGGCACCCAGTGCTGTGGAAGTAGCAGAACTTGAAATCCACACCGATACCGTATTCCCCAGAGCAGTATCGTTGGTAATGGTGAGGTCACGCGTTGTGCCTCCGATGGTATTTGACCCGTCAATGGTTACATAATCTGCATCTAAAATGCGGATGATGGATGTTACGGACGATCCTTTAATTTCTGCGCTGACTCCCGAAGCCGGCTTAATGGTAAGCTGATTGGCAGCGCTTGCTCCGCTAAACGGGCTAATCGTAATCGGAAATGTTTCATTGGCTCCGTAAGAAGCATCTGTCAGCTCAAACATTGTTGCGCCCGAAACACCACAGGCAGTGAGCGCCTTTATGGCATTGGTCAGCGTATTGTATGGAAATGGAGAAGCTGTACCTACCGGTATATTTCCGGCAAGCGGACTTAACACCAGAGCCGAGGCACGCAATGTATCGTTGGTTTTTACATCGTCTTCTACAAGCTCGCTGATTAGTTCAATCGTATAGGTTCCATCTGTATTCAGTGTAGTTGCAGGGAAAGAATCAAGCACCGTAGCTCCGCTTAAAATAGAAGCCATTACGATGGTTTGATCATACACAATGGAAGAAGCAGGCAAAGGCCCTATGATCCTGTAACGTACAGGAATATTGGTTTGGGCAAGCACTCCTCCATTTGTGAAACGGCCTTGGGGCTTAAAGGAAGAACCGTTTCGGATAACATCCTGATCAGCCGGTGATGCAAAAGAAGTCGGCTTAATATCATTATCTGCAAAGGAGGTAAACGTTCCTTCATAAGCACCGATATCAGGAGTGGAAACATTTCTTGCATTGCCTTCTATATCATTCTCTGCCCAGGTTATGTTTCCTGAAAAGAAGGAACCCGAAGACTCAACCGGAGTTGGGTTTGACGGATCAATTTTATAATCCGAAGTGCTGATAAATTGTGGATTTTCAGAACGGCTGTTCACATCCACATTGGCCGCAATTCCTTTCCAGTTGGAGAGTGAGATAAAATCTGTGGTGTTCCCGATACCTGTATAACCATTGGTTGTATTATCTACATAAAGCACATTCCTGTTGGATACACCTCCCCCAATAGATGAAACTGAAGTGGAGGCCCAGCAATAATGCTTGAACGATCCTGTTTGAGCATCGGTATAATTGGCAAAAATATTATTGCGTACATTTACAACCGGAGCTAAAGTGGCAGTGGTTGCCGAAGTAAGCTGAAAACAGGCATTGCTGCACCCTGATGCAGACGGGTTTATGATGACCGTGTTAAAATCAATATGAGATACAGAAGCAGCAGGAGAGGAAGTGGTTGTTGCCACGTTAATCCCGATCACTCCTCTGCTGGCTGCTGCCATAGTACCTTCCGAATTCAATCCTGTTATAAAGTTGTTGTAGATTTTATATAAGCTGCCCGTATGATTGGATATTGCTGCACGGATGCCATAAACCACACTCGCTGTTGAAGTTCCTGTACTTAATTGTTTCAGGTTGTAAATTCTGTTATTGTTAATGGTGTATACTCTGGGTGTAGTGGCTGTTGTACCTTCGTTAATCCAGATTCCATAAACAGCTACATTTCCATTCACAGTAATATTTCGCACAATCGTATTGCTAATTTTGGCATTGGTCTGCCCCACACTTTGGATACCATAAGTAGCGGTAGTTCCCCCTCCAATATCGTCAGCCAGATCAGCCCCGATAATGGTAGTGTCTCCATTGATAGAACCTATTTCTGTGTTCTGGTCATTAATTGTTGCATGCCCTGAAAGTAAAATCCCTGAATATGCATTCGTCACCCTGATATTAAAATATTTATTATCAGAGTTTGCTCCACTTATGTTGGTTGGGGTTGTGATGGTATTCTGAAGAATTCCTATTGCATTTGCGTTGTCCCTGTTCAGTTCTACTTTGATATTTATCAGTGAATCATTCGTTGCTCCATTGATAGCCGAAGAATTACAAATCGTAATACCCCTGTCCACAATCGTATTTCCTCCTTCAGCCATAAAGGTCAGGTTCTCCAGCTTCACATAATCTGTACCGATCAAAGCAAGGATTGGCTCAGCCGTTGAGCCTGAAATAGTAGTAGCATTGGTCTCATTACCCAAATTCCCAGCTCCTCCTCCGGGTGAAGAAATAGTAGACCCATTGGCAAGATTACTCTTGATGATGATCCTGTTGGCTGCCGAAGTTCCGCTAATCGGGCCCAAAACAAGAGGAAAGGAATTGTTTGCCGATGTATAGGAGTTATCTATCAGGTCCAATGTTACTGTACCGGAAATTCCTCTGCTGTTAAGGTCTCTGAAAGCCTGAGTAAGTGAGCTGTAATCGCCCGTACTTCCCACAGTATATGTTCCTCCCGGAAGGGCAGAAGGAGCTGTTCCTGAAGGAGTGAACCTGAAAAATTCCGCAGGCCAGTATTGGGTATTCATCATGGAGTTATTCACCACCTTGGAATTACTGGTAGCGTCAATATAATTGCCGGATCCGCCCGCTGCAGATTCAATGCCTATGGATGCAGACTCTCCGCTGTTATAAACACCAGAAATACTTCCATATAAAAACTCAATCTGGTTGGCTTTGGTTGCATGTGCATCTCCGTACAATTTGAGCTGGAAATTGAGCTGGCGATGTGTAGCTAAACTTCCTGTAGCCCCCTTAAAAGACCATACATTTGTCCACTGAACGGTTAGTTCATTAGTAGCAGTGAGCATATACAATACACTTCCCTCCAATATTCCGTCATTGTCTACATCAAGATCCAGATCATCCCACCAGGGGGCCATCATAGAATTGGCGCCTGCTGCCAAAAAAAGCTGGGTATTTGTAAGGGAATTTGTGGTTGATGTTGTTGCTGAAAAAAAAGCATGCCCATTGATACAAATCCCCAGGTAATTATCGGTTGTATAAGAGGTCCCATTATAATTCATAGCAAAGGGAAGCTGTATGCTTAAAGTGGCCTCATCTGAACCCGCAGTCGTAGTCAAAAAAGGCAGGGACGTAGCTCCGCCTCCTGTAGAAATGGGGGTATACGTACCGGTAAAAGTAGTCATATTGTAATTAATCTGGCCGGTGGTATGTTTCGATACTAAAAACATAGCCAGACTCAACATGCTGGAAAGAAGGAGTATTTTATTTTTCATAATCGTAAAATATTTCTAATAAACTAAGTTCAGCAACTTGCTTTTAATTTCCCCTCAACACACCCCGCTAATAAACTGAATGTGTATTTTAAGAGCCTGAGGGTGTTGTTTTGTAAAAATCAGGCAAGAAGAAAGGATGTGTTTAATGATTACTAATCATTTTAGACATGTTGTAAAAATGTATTGAGAGAAAATTGCCATGGATGAAATGTAATTGGCACCACGCCCCCGGCCCTAAAGGTGTTCCGCCCACAGTGCTAGTTGATAATTGACAGGCGTGCGACTGCCCCCCCTTTCAGGGGGCAGGGGGTGCGGGAGGGAAACTACCTGTCCAACCATTTCTTAAAATCGCTGGCGCGATCAATACTGACAATCATTTCTTCTTTGGAAGAAGGGTTGACTTCAATTCTCACCCGGCCCCGGGTTTCATTGAACATTTTATGGATTGCGGAAATATGAACAATAAACTGCCGGTTGATTCTGAAAAAGCTGTCGGTATCCAGCCTCGATTCCAATGCATCAAGCGTTGTATCAAACAGCAATTGTTCACCGGTATTTAACACAATAAAAACATGGCGGTTCTGCACCATGAAATAGGCAATATCTTCCACCGCTATGGCACGCACGGTATTCCCAATTGTCACCAGAAAACGTTTCTGAAATTTATTCACCGTGCGGCTGAGTTCATTCAGAGAGGCTGTTGCCCCATACAATGATTCATATTTTGACAAGGCAGCTTTTAAATCTTCTCTGTGAATCGGCTTCAGCAAATAATCAATGCTGTTTGTTTTAAAGGCTGCTATGGCGTATTGGTCGTATGACGTTGTAAAAACCACAGGAGTGATTACCTGCACATTATCAAAAATGGAAAAGCTGATTCCGTCCCCCAGTTGAACATCCAGAAAAATAAGCTCAGTATCATGCTGGCTTAACCATTGAATAGCACCTTTTATCGAATCTATTTTTGCTTCAATGAGAATATCCGGCACAAGCTGCTTCAACATAAATTCCAGGTGAGCTGCTGCGTGTTGCTCATCTTCAATGATTACACATCTCATACGGTAACAATACTTTTGATAATAGGGAGATAAGCCATATAACGCCCTTCATCGATTTTAAAATGCGGTAAATCACTCGTTACAAGCTTATACCTGTCTGTTATGTTTTTCTGCCCAATCCCTGTTGAATCCTCATGCTGCTCTTTGGGCTGAAAGGTATTCACCACAATAAGAGAATCCTTCTCCGAATAAATTTTTATCCCCAGCTTATACTCATTGGATATCACGTTATGCTTGATGGCATTTTCGATCAGCAACTGGATAGCAAACGGAGGAATAAATTCTTCAAAAAGGCTTTTGTGAATATGGGAAGTAAAAATAAGATTCTCGTTAAAGCGCATCTTCTGTAAAAAAATATATTCTTCCACAAAACGCATCTCTTCTTCAATCGTAATCAGCTCCTTGTTTCCAAGCTCCAGTATATTCCTGTATAAGCGTGCAAAGTGACTCACAAAATCAATGGCCTGCCCGGGATCCTGTATAATCAGGCTGGAAAGGGTGCTTAACGAATTAAACAGGAAATGCGGGTTGATTTTTGTTTTCAGGATTTCATAACGTGCAGAAATATTTTCTTTGCGCAGCTCCTTGTTATAATTTGTCAGCTTCTCATTCTGCCACTCAATTTCCCTGCGTTGTCTTTCAATCTCTTTGTTTTTATCCTCCAGAATTTTGTTTACCCTTTGTTTCAGAAAAATGTTACGTGTAAGCACTCCGGCAATAATGGTAATGAGAAAAAATCCCGCAATAAAAAAGTTCCGGATCAGTTTTTCCCTCGATATCGTTGCCTCGGTTATGGCCTTATCATTGTTTAAAACGGCAATGGCCTTATCTTTTTTCTCTGTTTCATATTTGGTTTGAACTTCGCTTATCTTCTCCGAACTTTCTATATTAAAAATACTGTCACTCAGAGCATGGTATTTTTTGTAATAGGCTAATGCCATACCAGCCTTCGACTTTTCCTCATACAATTGTGCCAGATGCTTTAATGTATTGAGCCTTACCAGCCTTCCTCCCCCGGATTCAGACAACTGCATTCCTTTTAAAAGATAAGCTTCCGCCTGATCGTATTTTTTTTGACTGAGGTATATTTTTCCAATGGAATAATTGCAGTTGGACAAATGCAATACATCCTTTCTTTTGGTATTAATGGCCAGCGCATTTATATAATATTTAAGGGCATTATCGTATTCCTTTTTATCAATATACGCTTCCCCCAGATTCATCAGGGCAATTGAAACGTTGTAGTCGTCATTGTTATTTTTTGCGTTTTTCAGGGCCTTGTTATAATAAACGATGCAAAGATCAAGTTCCTCCTGCTGCATGTATATATTTCCTATATTGATATAGGTGCTGCTCATCTCCTTTATCAGCCCTAGTTTAAGTTTCAACAACAGTGCCCTTTTATAAAAGATGAGGGCCATGTCATATTTTTTCAGCTGAAAATAAACAGAACCAATATTATTGCAATTGGAGGCAATCCATTTTTCATTGTTCTCCGCTTCATTAAGCTTTAAAGAGGTAAAGAGATAATAAAGTGCCAGCTTATAATTTGCCTGATTCAGATAAATCACTCCTAATTTATCTGCAGCCGAAGCAACACCGCGCGAATAAGAAATATTTTTGGATAACCTGAAACTTTCAAGGGCATAGTTCTCTGCGGCTTTTGCATCCACATTGCGCATCTCCCTTGCCAGCTGGTTCAGAATAGTGGCTTTCACCGTGTCATGTTGCGGTTGCCGTAACAGATGCAGCAGGCTGTCGTTGCCGGCATTTGCCCTCCCTAAAAAGGGCAGCAGCAACAGTAGCATTCCAATCGTTCTGTTTAACATAACCAAGCTAAGATAACGTTTTTCTTCTTTTTATAAATAAGAGGAGAGCTTATTTTACCGGCTTCTGCTTTATCCGGTTCACAATATCATCCACCGGCTTTTCTTCCACATTATTGGCGGCTTCGTATTCTTCTTTGTTGGATCTCCCCTCAGCTACATCTATACCTACAACAGCAACTCTCCTCATTACCTTATTCTGGATAAACCTGATAAGAACCTCTCTTCGCCCATCAATTCTCTTTTTACTACTTAATTAAAAACTGACTATCGGGATTGTTCTCATTTCTTATCTTAGCACCATAGTACAAGAATCAAATGAATCCCAAAGTTGACTTTTATTTCAACAAAGCCGAAAAATGGCAGAACGAAATCAAACAATTACGAAACATTGTTCTTGGTTGTGGTCTGAATGAAGAGTTGAAATGGGGTTGTCCCTGTTACACGTACAAGGACAGCAATATTGTTTTAATACATGTATTTAAGGAATACTGCGCCCTGTTGTTTTTTAAAGGAGCCTTGTTGCACGATACGCACGACATCCTCATTCAACAATCAGAAAATGTACAGGCCGCGCGTCAAATACGATTCAAACAGCTTGACGATATAGAAGGGACTGTTCTCAAAACCTATATCTACGAGGCCATTGAAGTGGAGAAAGCCGGCTTAAAAGTTACGCTCAAAAAAACATCTGAATACGCAGTTCCCGAAGAGTTTCAACAAAAACTGGATCAAGATAAAAAGCTGAAAACTGCTTTTGAAGCCTTAATACCCGGAAGGCAACGGGCCTATTTGTTTTATTTTGCTCAACCCAAACAATCCAAAACCCGTGAGGCGAGGATTGAAAAAAGTATACCTCAAATTTTCAATGGTAAAGGACTAAACGATTAAAACCATGTCAAAAAAAATACTCTCACCCGACCAATACGAAGAACTGCTTACCCTTTTAAAAACACGTTTCGAAAAACACAAGAACCGTCATAAAGGAATTGAGTGGGCATCGGTAGAAGCCCGGCTTGAAAACTGCCTGAAAGGAAAAGAGGCCACTAAACTATGGTCGCTTTACGAAATGGAAAAAACGGGGGGCGAACCGGATGTGGTTGCGTTCAATCCCAAAACAGGTGAATATACTTTTTACGATTGCTCGGCCGAAAGCCCAACCGGGCGCAGAAGTCTTTGTTACGACCACCAGGCTCTCGAATCTCGAAAAGAACATAAACCCAAAAACAGTGCAGTAAACATGGCTGCCGGTATGGGCATCGACCTGTTAACCGAAGAACAATACCGTGAGCTGCAAACGCTTGGAAAATTTGATTCCAAAACATCGAGCTGGGTGCAAACACCTGCTGATATCAGAAAATTGGGTGGTGCTGTTTTTTGTGATTGGCGTTATGGCACAGTTTTCTTATACCACAACGGTGCCGAATCGTATTATGCGGCCAGAGGGTTTCGGGGTTCGTTAACGGTTTAATTCTGCTAAATGTGGCCCTGCTCAACAATTAGAATTGTTGAAATCAATCCCAACATTTGAGTATATCATTCCGAATTATAATTTATCTTAGTTTTCGGTTGAACCAGTGCCAAATCAAATTTACGGAACGTTAGCTGACCCGTTTAGGAAATCGACATAATCTTAAACTTAATCATTAAGAAACATGAAAATCAGGAACAAAGTTATCGTTGTAACAGGAGCCGGAAGTGGCATGGGACGGGAGTTGACATTGCAATTGGTAAAAAAAGGAGCCACGGTTGCCATGGCCGATATCAATGAGCAAGGCATGAAGGAAACCGCTCAATCAGCAGGTGAATCAAATGTGTCCATTCATCTCTTAAACATTAGCGACCGCGAAAAGGTTGAAAGGTTTCCGGATGAAGTGATCCGTGTTCATGGTTGCGTAGATGGACTGATTAACAATGCGGGTATTATTCAACCCTTTGTAGATGTAAACGATTTGGGTTATGATGTGATTGAACGCATTATGAATATTAACTTTTACGGTACGCTCTATATGACCAAATCGTTTTTGCCTCATTTATTAAAACGACCTGAAGCGCATATTGCCAATGTATCAAGCATGGGTGGTTTTATTCCTTTTCCGGGGCAAACTTTTTACGGAGCCTCTAAAGCTGCCGTAAAGCTGCTCACCGAAGGTCTGTTTGCCGAGTTGCAAGGCACATCGGTGGGCGTAACCGTTATTCATCCCGGTGCCGTCAATACCAATATTATGTCGAACTCAGGCATTAAATCTGCTGCCGAAGAAGCCGAATCGAAGAAGGCTCAGGGTAATATGGCATTGTCGGCCTCAACAGCTGCCGCCATTATGATTGATGCGATCGAAAAAAATAAATTCCGGGTAATGGTGGGTAAGGATGCCCGTCTGCTGGACATACTCTATCGGATTGCCCCGGCCAAAGCCGTTAAATTTATTGTCAAAAAAATGGGTGGAATGAGATAATCAAAACCCATCAGGTTTTTAGTGTAACGATTAAACGTTTACGGCATGTTGTAAAAGTGTGTTGAGAGAAAATTGCCGCAGATTAAATGGATAAAATGAAGTGTATATCTGCAAATTTACCAGTAGAATCTAAACTTAGTGATACTTTGAGCCATGCCAAATATGCATTGGGATACACTTGCGGATATACATTGAATGAATCATCAACACTATAATTACAACATCACCAACGTTTATAAATCCCGTAGACTAAACAGGAGTCTATTCAATTAATATTGAATCAGGTTTTATAATTATTCCACCGAAGGATTGCTAATTTGCACCCAGGCATAAACCCGAAAGCATGAACAAAAAAACCGTGCATATACAATCTTCCATCAGGTGTTTTACTCGTATTTATTGGCTATTGCTTGTTGCAGCATTACTATCCTCAGCACCTTCCCGGGCGCAGGCTCCAAAAAAAACAATTCCGGATGGAACAGATGGTACGATGCATATTGTTCCGGAAATAGACTCCACAACCGGCAAACCCAAAGATGTTCAACCCAATGAGGTCGTAACTCCTTTCTCTACCTTTAAGCTTGGTATGGGGTTTCTGCCCGAATATGCAGGATACGTTATGAATGATGTATTCAAACAACAAATGGATTCGGCCGGGCTGGAAGTAAAGTCGATGTATGAAACACGGGATTTCAGGATATTAGCCAGCGGGCAGTTCCGAACCAAAAGAGCCTTATCGTGGAAGTTTGCGTATATGTATGATGGGGACCAAAAAGCGTGGTGGATTCGTGAATCGGGATTGACCATCGGGGTTCCCGAACTTGCCGGACACTTTTTTGTTGGCCGTACCAAAGAAGGATATTCAATGGTAAAGGTGATGAACGGGTATTCACCCTGGACGGCCGAACGCCAAATGGCTCTGGATGTAATTCCGATTCTGGCCGATGGAATCAAATATTTCGGTTCCTTCGAAAAATCGAGAATATTTTGGAATATCGGATACTACAATGATTTTGTATCGAAGGGGCAGGGATTTTCAACCTATGCATGGCAATATGATATGCGTGTGGGATGGTTACCTTTTTTTGATCCAAAAACAAACAGAGTATTCCATATTGGAGGAAATTACCGCTATGGCGTCCCCGTTAACGGAAAAATCACCCTGAAATCCCGTCCCGAATCAAACCCTGCCCCTCAGATTATCAATACCGGTTCCTTTGCAGCCGATAACTCAACACATATCGGTGGGGAAGCCTATTACAGTACAGGAAGGTTATTATTGGGTTCAGAGGTAATGGTTCACAGTTTTCATTCAAACACAGCCGCCAATCACAAATTTTTGGGAGGCGATGTGGTAGCAAGTTATTTGCTCACCAATACCACACGTCCTTACAATACCACCAGTAGTCTGTTTGGATTTGTGCCGGTGCGGAAATCTGTTTTTAAAGGAGGCTGGGGCGAATGGGAAGCAGTGCTTCGTTTTTCAAGTCTTGATTTGAACGATGGCACCATTAAAGGCGGCCGGTTCTGGAGGCTTACCCCAATGGTCAATTGGTATATGTCGAAAATTGTGCGCACCGAGTTTATTTACGGATATGGACAATTGAGCCGGTATGATTTAACAGGCGCGTTGCAGATTTACCAAATACGGGTTCAGATTATTATTTTATAGACACCTGATTCATCAGGTGGTAGCAAATAATCACCTGAAACGACTTATAAATTTAGCAGACAATATTAAAACATACGTTATGAAAACAACTCCCGAACACGATGAGCGAATTGCAAAAATGACATTCGCATCGGTATATCCGCACTACATCACTAAGGTTGAGGGCAAAGGCCGGACAAAAGGGGAATTGCATCAGATAATAGAATGGCTGACAGGATTTGATGACAAAAAACTGCGAGAACTCATTGACGAAAAAGCAACTTTTGAAACCTTTTTTAAGAGAGCAAACCTGAACCCCAACGCACAACTAATAACAGGAGTAATTTGTGGCTATCGGATAGAAGAAATTGAAAATCCATTAACAAAACAAGCAAGGTATTTGGACAAGCTGGTGGACGAATTGGCGAAAGGCAAAAAGATGGAAAAGATTCTACGACAATAATCAAATCGGGAATTACGGCAGACGTGTATTCTCCATCCATATAACCAATGTCGTTACCATAATACCCCTTTATTACAAGTGCGTTTTTTCTGCGTTCAATATTGTGTTTCCGTCTTTTTATTTATCTTGGCCGCACCTTGCCGCCATCCGCTTGTGCTGCACAAAGCAACGAACTATAAACGAAAAAGCTAAACAAGAAAATGAATCAATCATCAACATAGGAAAAAAAATAGTACCTCATTCTATTAGAATTTCTTTAAGGAGGCTCAACTGGAAACGCTATTATTTTTTCCAAACAGCATTTCAGAAATATTTCCCTAAAAAAGCATATTGCCCTATAGCAAAAATTGGTGGTGAATTGGTTACTCCATCCAATGGTGCAAGAGGCAGACAAAGATTGGTTTGGCATTATTTAGAATATCAGTTAAAAATTTTAACGGATGAAATAACGTTGCTCCACACAGCCCCGGAGTTATCATTCCCCGTTGTCGCGGACGTGCCGTCCGTGACTATCACTTCCACCTTCCTGTTATCCGCAGCGTATACCGTATAAAATCATTCAGTCCCGCGTCAAACAGTTCGTTGCCTAAGGAGTGTCCGTTTTCATCCAGCACTTCTTTGGTATAGTGCGCTTCAAAAATTTTAGCCGATACCAGCGAATCCAGATCGGTGAAGCTGATAATCTTATTGAGGATGCTGTGCAGGTGCAAGGCCGGAGCTTTACCACCTTTGCCGGTTGATACGCCCACGGTGGCAAATACCTTTTGGTCGAACAGGTCTTTAAACCTGCGGTCGCTCATGCGGTGCAAAAAGTTTAAAATTTCGGGTGTGGTGCTCCAGTTGTATTCGGGTGTGATAAGCAAAACGGCATCAGCCGCCCGCATGGAGTTAGCAAGTTCTTGCTGAAAAGGTGTAAGGTTATTCTCATCAATTCCCCCCTGATTCATCAGGGGGATATCATATTCTATGAAATCCACAAGAGTTGCTGTATGCCCCATTTGTTGCAATCGTAAAGCAATGGCTTTGCCTACTCTTATGGTATTGTTTTGGGCCCTTGCCGAACCCGATAGAATGGATATATTCATGTAGTTGTTTTTCTGTTTTGTCATGTTGAGTTTACCGGAGCACACTTCGATGAACTCAGTGTGACAAAATATAAACTTTGTGTGACTGTTTTCGTCATGTTGAGTTTATCGAAACATGAATTCACCGAAGCTTGTTCTAAGTAAACACTTCGGCAAACTCAGTGTGACATTATTTATACTTCGAAACGTATGTATACAGGTTAAAGTTTTTGTTTTCCAACTCTTTTCCAATTTCACTCACCAATGTTTGAAACGATACATCTTTGGTGCGAAGGTTTTTGATGAGAGTCAATGCCTTTTCGGCCAGCAATACCACCTTGCGGTTGTTGTGCACATTCGATTCCCCGTGTTTCAGAATGGCGTTGAGCAAATCATCCAGTCCTTCGTTTTTGGTGGCAATGGTTTTTACCACCGGCATTTCCCATTCGGCTGTGGCATGGGTATGCGACAACAGTGTGAGGTTTTTGTAAAACGTATTGGCCCCATCGCGGTCGGCTTTGTTGAGCACAAAAATATCCGCAATCTCCATCACCCCGCTTTTAATGGTTTGAATATCATCGCCTGCTTCGGGTACCAATGCTACAATAGTTGTATCGGCCAATGAAGCAATTTCCACTTCGCTTTGTCCCACGCCCACGGTTTCAATCAAAATAAAATCAAACCAGGCCGCCCGCAATACATCAGTTACTTCTAAAGTTTTTGGAGAAAGTCCGCCCAGACTGCCGCGGCTGGCCATGCTCCGGATAAACACATTGGGATGCAAAAAATGATCGCTCATGCGTACCCTGTCGCCCATCAGCGAGCCGTGGTTAAACGGTGAACTGGGGTCGACAGCCAGAATGGCCACATGGTAATCACGCTCCACCAGATGTTTTGTAAGCGCGCTGATGAGCGTACTTTTTCCCGCACCCGGAGGTCCGGTGATACCGATTACAGGCGTGTGTTTAGCCGGTAATGCTTGAAGCAATTCTTCATATCCTTCCTGTTCATTCTCCACCAAACTAATGGCGCGCGCCAAAGCCAGCTTTTGCCGGTGTTCAATTTGTTGAAGAAGAGGATGCATCATTCGGTTTTTGTTGGTACAAGTTTACAGATAATTGAAAGCAAATCAGTATGTCCTTTTTTTCCACTTCATCGAAATGGGCAGCACAAAAAATATTGCAGAGGCAAGCGTCATCACCGCTGCATACAAATCATACAGAATCACCAGAAACACATTTTGCCTGATGCCCAGCTTATGTTGAAGCAACAAGATAAACAACGATTGAATGCCCAGTTTGATACCATATATCTGCAAAGCCAATACCGGCTGATACACAGCAAACACCAGCAATACCGGCACAAAAGAACCCAACAATCCAAACAGCAGCCACCAGTAAAAAGGCAATTCACGCCCACCTGTAAGCCAGCGTTTGCGTTGGTGCATCAGTTGCAAAAAGTTAGTTACCGGAGCCGATACATTCAAACTGTAGCGGGTAAGAATATTACGGGTAAGCCAACCTTGCTTGCGCACTGCAGCATACAATTTAAAATCTTCGGTTACCGAAAAATCAATCTCCTCATATCCACCTGTGCTTTCATAAGCCTTGCGGGTGATGGCCATATTATTGCCAATGGCGGTACACGGAATTCCGGCATTGTCGAAACCTTTGATGAGGCCCATAAAATATAACCAGTCGATGCCCTGCAATTGCCCCAACAAACTGCTATCGTATACCAAGGTTGTACCCGATACAATTCCGATTTCGGGATTGATAAAATGCCTCAGCATCTCACGTACCCATTCGGGGTTCACCACAATATCGGCATCGGTAATACACCATACCGAACCGTTGGCGGATTTGGCCAAATGTGCCAGTACATTGGCCTTGCCCTGTGCCTTGCCCAGTTGCTGGTTGATATCAATAAGTTTAAATTTGGGTTTGCTGCGAATAAACTCCAATACCAAAGGTTTGGTTTGATCGTCCGACTGGTCGTTGCCAATCAGGATTTGCAGTTTGCTTGCAGGGTAGTCCAACTCATCCAACGCACGCAAACAGTTGAGAATATTTTTTTCTTCGTTGCGCACCGCCACCAATACAGAAACCACCGGAAGCGTTTCTTCATCCAAAGGAATATGTGCATCGGGCTTGGTAGCCGCCACACTCACAAACAACACAACCTGCATCACCACATACACCACCAGCAGGGTTAAACAAATCATTATAAGGGTCATCATGCAGACAAAGTTTTAAAAGTATAACCATTTATAGCAAGGTGCTGAAGCACCTTGGGCAATAATATTTGAAGTTGTTTTTGCGCTTTGAGGCTATCATGAAACACCACGATTGATCCGGGTTTGATGCTGCGCAAAATATTTTTGAGCGCTTTGTCCGTATCTAAATCTTGTTCATAATCGCAGGTAAGCACATCCCACATCACCACTTGGTATCCTTGTTTGCGTAAAGCCTGCAATTGCCTCCGGCCAATACGTCCGTAAGGCGGACGAAACAACTTGCTGTTAACGACCTGAGCACACCTTTCAATATTATTCAAGTACTCATTCGCGGGTGTTCTCCATCCGTTGAGATGGTTAAACGTATGATTGCCTGTTTGATGTCCGGCTTCAAGTACTTGCCGGTAAATAGCCGGATGGCGCTCCACGTTTTGGCCTACACAAAAAAAAGTAGCTTTGGCATTATAGCGACTGAGTTGCTCCATCACCCAGGGCGTAATTTCGGGGTGGGGACCATCATCAAACGTTAAAAATACTGTTTTATCACCGGTTTTCACCTTCCATGTAAGCATGGGTGTCATTGACCGAATAAAAAATGGTATTGTGTGTTTAAACATTATTTTTGAAACGCATCTAAAAAAACGCTGCATGAACCTATTAAACACCTGCTTTACACTTTTGCTTGGCGTAATGATGTCCATACAAGTTTATGGACAAAAATACTATAGTTTGGAAGAATGTATATCTCTTGCTTTTAAAAACAATATCAGCATCAAACAGCGTGAGTTAACCAAACAAAGTGCAGAGGCGGATCACCTGCAGAGCAAGCTCAACCTATTGCCCAGCTTAAACGGTTCGGCTACAAATAATTACAATATTGGATTTGCCATCAATCCGGTAACCAATACCGCTACGCGTGATGCTACCTTTCGCAGCAATTCATTCGGGCTCAACACCTCAATGACGTTGTTTAATGGTCTTCAAAACATGAACCGCATCAGCCAACAGTCGGCCAATACCAAAGCCTCTGAAGCCGATGTGGAAGCAACCAAGAATAGCATCGCATTGTCGGTTTCCAATGCTTACATGCAAGTGTTGATGAACCGTGAAATTTTGGAAGCCCGCTCTTTACAACTCAACGGCACGGCCGAGCAATTGCGCAAGCAGGAACGGCTGTATGAACTGGGAGGTGTGAGCCGTGTCAAATATTTGCAAATCAAAGCCCAGTATGCCAGCGAAGAATCACAACTCATTGCTGCCCAAACCCAACTCGACCAGTCGTATTTAACATTGTGGCAATTGCTCAATATGAATCCCGACACCAATAACCAGGTGGCGAAACCGGATAGCAGCAGCATGATAAATATTGCTTCCGAGAATCAATCAGCCGAACAGATTTACCAGCAGTTTTTGAAGAAAAGCCCCGAAGTGCTGGCTGCCAAACATCGCAGTGAGGCCTCCCGCATCAACCACAATATTGCCCTGGGAGGTCGCAGCCCCCGACTTACCTTTAGCGGAGGACTCAACTCATTTTACACCACACAAGCCATGCAAGGTGTGGGAACACCCGATTACCAATTTATTCCAATTGGTGTAGATGCTATGGGGAATCCCTCTCCATATTACTCTGCTGTTCCACGCTACAACAGCACTGAAGTTGTTCCGTTTAACACTCAGATGGACAGAAATTTTGGTAAGAACTTTGGCCTTACCTTATCGGTTCCAATCTTCAATGGCTGGCAGGTAAACAACACCGTTCAAAAAGCCAAAATCAATCAGGTAAGCAGCGAACTCAATCAAAAACAAGCTGAACTTGATTTGTATAAAAATGTAAATCAGGCTTACCTCGATTTTAAGTCGGCCCAAAAACGTTACGAGTCGAACATCAACAACTATGAAGCCAACAAAGAATCGATGCTGATGGCCGAAGCGCAGTTTAGCTTAGGCGCTGTAAGTGCAGCCGATTTTATAGTGACCAAAAACCAATACCTGCAAGCCGAAACTTCGCTGGTGCAATCCAAATATGAATTGTTGTTCCGCAAAAAAGTGCTCGACTTTTATCTAGGCAAACCTCTTTATTAACTAAACGCATTGATGATGAACCCAAAAAATAAAACAATATGGATACTTGGTGGCGTGACTGTACTGCTCATTGCATTTTTTGTGATGGCAAAAAAAGCCGGTTGGGTAGGCAGGCAAGAGGGCATTAAAGTAAGTGTGAGCAAAGTGGAGCGCAAAACGATTGTCGAAACGGTTTCGGCCAACGGCAAAATTCAACCTGAGGTTGAAATCAAAATCAGTTCGGATGTATCAGGTGAGATTACTGAGCTATATGTAAAAGAGGGAGATAGTGTGCAAGCCGGAGCTTTACTGGCGCGCATCGACCCGGAGTTGTACCAGTCGGCACTCGACCGGGCCGAAGCCAACCTTAACAGCTCGAAAGCAAGCCTGGCCAACTCCAAAGCACGTATGCTGCAAAGCGAAGCCAAATACAACGAAGTAGAACAACAGTTTAAACGCAACAAGCAACTGCATGATCAAAAACTCATTTCAGATGGAGAGTTTCAAACTTCTCAATCTACTTACCTCTCGGCTAAAGCTGATGTAGATGCGGCCAAACAAACCATTATAGGTGCCGAGTTTGCCGTTAAAACACAAGAGGCCGGATTAAAAGAAGCCCGTAAAAACCTGACACGTACCGAAATTTTTGCTCCGGTAAATGGTATCGTTTCAAAACTGAATGTTGAGAAAGGCGAGCGTGTAGTAGGAACTTCGCAAATGGCCGGAACTGAAATGATGCGCATTGCCAACCTCAACGATATGGAGGTAAGTGTGGATGTAAACGAAAACGATATTGTAAAGGTGAGCATTGATGATACCTGCACCATTGAAGTGGACGCCTACAACAACCGCAAGTTTAAAGGCATGGTAACGGAGATTGCCAACTCGGCTACCACCAGTTCGGCCACTACCTCCGATCAGGTAACTAATTTTATAGTTAAAATTCGCATCCTGCGCTCATCGTATGATGATCTGGCCCGCACCATCGGCAATAAACGCACAGTGTTCCGTCCGGGCATGAGTGCTTCGGTTGAGGTACAAACCGAAAGTGTGTATCAGGTTCTGGCTTTGCCGATTGAATCCGTAACCACCCGTAACCAGTCCGATACCGACAGCTCCAAAACAACCAAAACAGGTTTCCGCAAAAACGCTGAAAAAAGCAAAGAAGATGTGGAAGTGGTATTTGTATGCAAAGCCGATAATACCCTTGTCATTCGTAAAGTAACCACCGGTATTCAGGACGATAAATTCATTCATATCATCAGCGGTATAAGCGATGGTGAAGAAGTGGTGTCGGGACCGTACAGTGCTGTTTCGCGCACCCTGCGCAATGGCGATAAAGTCATTAAAGTGAGCAAGGAAGAACTGTTTGAAGCGGCTCCTGTTGCTAAATAAAACTAGTCCGGTAAGTTCAGAACAACTTTAATATTAAACTGTAATTGTTGTTGCTGTTTTGCTGTTAACCTCCCTAAGCGCGACAAGAGTCGTTTGTTGTCAATGGCCCGGATTTGATCAACTAAAATATCACTTGGCTTATCAAGTTGCGCAGCCGTTAAATGAACACGCAGTAATTCTATTTCGGGATTGATATTGGTTGTTATGGGACAAACCAAAGTAGATTGGTGTACATCATTCAACAAATCGGTTTGAACCACCACAACCGGGCGCACCTTTCCGGCTTCGGTTCCCCGACTTGGATAAAGATTGGCTAGCCAAATATCAAACTGCTTAATCTTCATCGACTAACGCTTCGAATTCTTTTAATACCTCCATTGCATCAACCATACCCGCAGCTGATTCTTTCACAAGTTGTTTCCTGAGTAATCTCTTCTTGTTGAACAAATTGTAAAAGTGAACGGCCTCGTTAATGTATCGGTTGCGGGTACGATTCAGTTTTGCTGTAACCTCTTCGGTTTCTTCAAAAATTTGGACTTCCAGTTTCAATGATAAGCTTTTCATAATCTTAATTGAATACTCAAAGGTATATATAATTAGTATATACTTTCATTTCTAATCTCAATTGTTTTACCGCTAAAAACCCTATTTTTACCCCATGGATATGCAACCGAAACATATAGCAGTATTGGGCGGAGGAAGCTGGGGAACAGCCATTACCAAGATGTTGAGCGAACACAAAGCCGCTCCAAACAGCAGCATAGAAACCCTGCAATGGTGGATTCGCAACGAGGAAACAGCCGAATTTATCCGTCAAAATCGCCACAACCCTAAATACATCAGCTCGGTTGAAATTCACCCCGACCGGGTTTCTGTAAAGAGTGATATCAAAGAAGTGGTATCATCAGCTCAGTTACTGGTATTGGCCATTCCATCTGCTTTTTTAAAGGATGCACTGAGAGGACTGACCAAAGAAGACTTAAAAGGAAAATTCATCGTTTCGGCCATCAAAGGTTTATTGCCGCATAGCAAACAAATTGTGGCCAACTACCTGATGAATGAGTTTGATGTTCCGCATGAAAACATGATGGTAATCTCAGGCCCCTGCCATGCCGAAGAGGTGGCTTCCGAAAAATTATCATACCTCACCATTGCCGGACTGAATACCGAAATCACCACCTATTTTGCTTCGTTGCTGGCCTGCCGGTATATCCGCACCATCATCTCCGAAGATATTACCGGTACCGAATACGGTGCCGTGCTCAAAAATATTTATGCCGTAGCCAGCGGGATCTGCCATGGTATCGGGTATGGCGATAATTTTCAGGCCGTGCTTATCAGCAATGCCATTCGCGAAATGGAAGCCTTTTTGTACAAAGTGCATGCTCACCCGCGCGAAATTAACCACTCGGCTTACTTAGGTGATTTACTGGTAACAGCATACTCGCAACACTCGCGCAACCGCACCTTTGGAAACATGCTGGGCAAAGGATACACCGTACAATCGGCACAGCTCGAAATGAACATGATTGCCGAAGGATACTACGCTACCAAAAGCATGTTTGAGCTCAATCAGGAAGAGTTACATATTGAAATGCCCATTGCCGAAGCGGTGTACAGCATCATCTACCAACAGGTTCCGGTACGCAAAGCCATTGAAAAGCTGAGCGAAAAACTGATTTAACAGCATTAAAAAAATAGTGCATTAAACCTTCGTGGCAATCTTATATTTGGGGACGAATCCTCACGATTGTATGTCACGCAAAAAACTCTTTTTACTGGATGGAATGGCCCTGGTGTATCGCGCCTATTTTGCCTTTAGCCAAAATCCACGCATCACCTCTTACGGGTTTAATACATCCGCTATCTTTGGCTATGCCAATACCGTTTTAGATATTCTCAAAAAAGAAAGACCCACACATATCGGTGTATCATTTGATACAGCTGAACCTACGGCCAGACATATTGAATACGAAGCCTATAAAGCCCACCGAGAGGAGATGCCTGAAGATATATCGAAGGCTTTGCCTTTTATCATGCGCCTCACCGAAGCCTTGAATATTCCCATCTTAATCAAGCCGGGTTATGAAGCCGATGATATTATCGGCACCCTGGCCAAAAAAGCCGAGCAACAAGGTTTTGATGTGTTTATGATGACGCCCGACAAAGATTTCGGGCAACTGGTGAGTGATCATATTTTTATTTACAAGCCGGCACGTTTGGGCAACGACTATGAGATCATGGGTGTTCCGGAGGTTTTAAAAAGATGGGAGATCACCGACATCAAACAGGTGATTGATATTTTAGGCATGTGGGGCGATGCAGTAGATGGCATTCCGGGCATTCCGGGTATTGGTGAAAAAACTGCCAAGCTGCTGGTGCAAAAATACGGCAGCATGGAAGGTTTGTATGAACATACTCATGAGCTGAAAGGTAAACAAAAAGAAAAAGTTGAAGCCAATAAAGAGCAAGCATTTTTGAGTAAACGTCTCGCCACCATCGACATCAACGTGCCGATTGAGTTTGAAGAAGACAAGCTGATATTTGAACCTGCCAACCGCGAAGCCTGTGAAGCACTATTTGCCGAACTCGAATTTAAAACCATGGCCAAGCGGGTATTCGCGC
Organism: uncultured Bifidobacteriaceae bacterium; assembly: GCA_964392775.1. Taxonomy (GTDB): domain Bacteria; phylum Bacteroidota; class Bacteroidia; order UKL13-3; family UKL13-3; genus UKL13-3. Next base: position 119,006 of record CAYMRD010000007.1, on the reverse strand, counting down.
CTGTGGAAGAAGAGTCAGCAGCTGGTAGTCAACGGTCAGCCGCTAATAGCCAACAGCCAATAGCTAACAGCTCTTTTGATTTGTTTAACCAAGGCGGCTTAGGCAAACCGGTAGCGGTCGCTCCAACCGCAGAAGCGGAAGAAATACCCGCAGTGCCATATAAAAATATTGACAATACTCCACATATCTATCATCTTGTTGAAACAGCAGAACAACGTGCTGATTTGATTAACCAACTCAGTGCATTATCTGAATTCTGTTTTGATAGCGAAACAACGGGATTGGATGAACTGACAGCCGAAGTGGTGGGCCTTTCATTTGCATGGTTACCGGGCATCGCTTATTATGTTCCGGTTGCAGCCGATCAAACAGAGGCACAACAAGTGATGAACGAGTTTAAACCTGTATTCGAAAACGAACAGATTCAAAAAATTGGACAAAACATCAAGTTTGACCGCAGCATCCTGCTCAACTATGGTATTGAGCTGAAAGGAAAATTATTTGATACCATGCTGGCGCATTACCTGATTGATGCGGATCTCCGTCATGGTATGGATTTTTTATCGAGCACCTACTTAAACTACCAACCTGTTTCCATCGAAACCTTGATTGGTAAAAAAGGAAAAGGCCAGTTGAATATGCGCGATGTGGAGGTTGAAAAAATCAAGGAATACGCTGCCGAAGATGCCGATATCACCTTGCAACTTAAGAACCTGTTTGCTCCTCAGTTACCCGAACGCAATGCGCAAAAATTGTTTGATGAAGTAGAGGTTCCGCTTTTGGCTGTACTCAATGAAATGGAGCGCGAGGGCATTCGCATCAACGCGCAGTTTTTAAACGACTACTCTGTTGAGCTGGCCAAAGAAATTGGCACGCTTGAAAAACGCATTCACGAGTTGGCCGGAGTGCCCTTCAATATTGCTTCACCCAAACAACTGGGCGAAGTATTATTCGACCACCTGAAACTGGACCCTAAAGCAAAAAAAACCAAAACAGGACAGTACCAAACCGGTGAAGATATTTTACAAGGATTGAGTGAACATGAAATTGCACGTTGCATTTTGGATGTACGCCAACTGCAAAAATTAAAATCGACTTATGTTGATGCTTTGCCTCAGTTGGTGCATCCTAAAACCGGACGCGTTCACACCTCCTTTAATCAGGCGGTAGCCGCTACCGGACGCTTATCATCCACCGATCCGAATTTGCAGAATATCCCGATTCGTACCGATAAAGGACGTGAGATCCGCAAAGCCTTTGTGCCGCGCAACGAAGAGTATGTATTGATGAGTGCCGATTATTCGCAGATTGAATTGCGTGTGATTGCATCAATGGCCAAAGAGGAAAACATGATTGAAGCCTTTCGCCAAAACATCGACATCCATACCGCTACCGCTGCGCGTGTATACAATATTTCGATTGAGGAGGTAACACCTGAACAACGCAGAAACGCCAAGGCTGTAAACTTCGGAATCATCTACGGACAATCGGCCTTTGGCCTGTCACAGAGTTTGGGCATACCCCGCAAGGAAGCAGCAGCCATGATTGACGAATACTTTAAACAGTATCCGGGCATCAAACAATACATGAGCAACACCATTCATTTTGCGCAGGAGCATGGATATGTAGAAACCATTTTGGGCCGCAGACGGTACCTGCGCGATATCAATTCGAAGAACTTTACCGTGCGCGGGTTTGCCGAACGAAATGCCATCAACGCACCCATACAAGGCAGCGCAGCCGATATGATTAAGGTTGCAATGATTCATATTGCCGATGCGATGAAAAATCCGAAATCCGAAATCCGGAAATCGAAACTGATTTTGCAGGTGCATGATGAGTTATTGTTTGATGTGCATGTATCGGAAGTAGACTCAATGACGAAGTTGGTGCAAGCCCAAATGGAGCAAGCCCTTACGCTAGACGTTCCGATTAGAGCTGAAGTAGGTACCGGACAAAACTGGCTTGAGGCACATTAAGAACTTCAACAAAAATCCCCATCCTGAATATTTCGGAATGGGGATTTTTTTAGTGTTTAGATGTGAGTGGATTTCGAACTCCACTCATTTTTACCAAATCGGCTTTGAGTGAGCCCACCCATATATCCGATTGTGCCCGGAGCGGCAAGTGGTTATCATCATCAGTAACCCACATGGTGATGGCTTGCTGATCTTTAAACACGCGGCCTTCAACCACCTGTGGTTTTATTTTCAATGCATTAAAGGTTCCCAGCCCGGTTTCAATTACCTCTTTTCCAATATACTTAAAGCGGAACTCATAGTTTTTATTATCGAGGAAAAAGTTAATCGGGAATACATCACCGGGTTTGGCATTGCTCATATCGGTGGTGCGGGCGTAGTATATAGCCGAGATAATGTCCTGAGTGTTTTCAGGAATATCCAGTGTGCCTCTTCTGCTGTTGGCTTTCCTCCGCTTATGGTCAAAAATGATGAAGTCGGAATCTTTATAATTTCCTTCTTTCACCTTTTTGGTGGCTTGCCAAGGAATCAGGGCATCCACGTCCATATACGATTCAAACTCGTCTTTTACGCCAAACATCAGATCCACCATACCGGTTGATTTTCCGGCAACTTTTAAATGATAGGTTGAGTGATCGCCAATTCTTGCAGCAACATCATCTACCACAAATTCGCATGAGCCTCCGTTGAGTATACCGTAATGAACACGGTAAGTCAGGCGCTCTCCAAAGGTGAAGGCTTTGTTTGATTGTCTTTTAACATCGTAAATAACTTCCTCACGACTCGTTATTTGGTTGTGAGCAACAAGGCCGACTATGGCAAATGAAACTAACAATACATACTTTTTCATGGCTTTGTTCTATATGGTGTTGCGAGTATTCAAATAGTGTTCCACTATGTTTAGTTCGAATATAACTAATTACTATACAGGCAGTATAGTTTATGTTTTGATGTTTACCCAAACCGGACAGTGATCGCTGTGTTTTACCTGCTGCAAAATACCGGCATCTTCTATTGTGATATCGGGTGTGGTCATGCAATAATCAATTCGCCAGCCTTTGTTCCGTTCGCGTGCTCCGGCACGAAAAGTCCACCAACTGTATTGATGAGGTTCGGGATGATATCTTCTGAAAGTATCAATAAATCCGGTGTCGATAAACCGACTCATCCACTCCCGTTCTTCGGGCAAAAAACCCGAGCTGTTTTTATTGCTCACCGGATCGTGGATATCAATGGGCTGGTGACAAATATTGTAATCGCCACACACCACCAGCTTGGGTCTTTCTTTGCGCAACTGCTGAATATAATCGTCAAAAAAATCAAGCCATTTCATTTTGTATGCTTGTCGTTCTTCCCCACTCGAGCCCGAAGGAATGTATACACTTGCAATGGATAAGTCACCAAAATCAACACGCACCCAACGGCCTTCGGCATCGTAAGTATCATTGCCAAAACCATATACCACATTGTCGGGAGTATGTTTGGTAAAGATGGCCACTCCACTGTATCCCTTTTTCTGAGCCGAGAACCAATAGCTTTTGTAACCAAACAACTCAAATGGTTTAAGGTCGAGTTGCGAAACATCGGCTTTGGTTTCCTGAAAACAGTATACGTCTGCCCTTTGCTCTTCCATCCAGTTGAGCAATCCTTTGCTTACGGCCGAGCGAATTCCGTTTACGTTGTATGATACAATTTGCATAATGATAAATGTTATCGACAAATAAACAGCAAAAAATCACAATCGGGTAATGGTAAAAAATGCATCTTCGCGCCACTTATGTTATTTGTTAAAAAATCGAAGCTGCCGAAGGCAGGAAAAGGATTGTTTACCGACACCGAAATTACTAAAGGAGAAATTGTTTGTGAGTATGAAGGCGAAAAAGTAACCTGGAAAGAATGCTTAAGACGCAATGATGCCATGGAAGGTAAAGGCGCATATTTTTTTCATATAACCGACCGCAATTGTGTGGATGCCCAATATACATTATGGGCTTTAGGCCGCTACGCCAATGATGCTTCGGGGCCGGGCAGAGTGCAAGGTTTACGTAACAATGCCGAGTATGCTGTTATCAAAAACAAACCATACATTACCGCTAAGCGCACCATTAAAGCTGGCGAAGAAGTATTGGTATCGTACGGCAAAGAGTACTGGGAAGCGATGATGGAGGACTAAGCCTCTTATTTGATCAATCGCATGCGGATGCGTAAATCAACCACGGGGCGGTTGAGGCTATCGCACTTTACCCCGGCAATTGAATCCACCACGTTCATCCCTGAAACAACCTCGCCAAACACCGTATAGGACCTGTCCAGCTCAGGAGCGCCACCAACCTGCATATATGTAATTACCTGTTCAGGTGTATACCTGAGCTCAAGCGGAGCGTACATACTATCAACTTTAGGTTGCAATTCCTGCATGTACTTATGCATGGCCTGCTTATCTCCACGCAATGTAAACTCATGCAGTTTTGTACGCATTGAATCCGATTGCATGATATCAGTGAAAAGTTTTGTTTTAGCGTTGTAGTTGATTTGGTTCATGATGATGTTAATCTCTTCAACCGTATAGGTACGCCCCACCACAATGTAAAACTGGCAGCCGCTTGATTCCCCTTTTGGATCGTTTTCTTCTCTCGAAGCTGCAAGCGCTCCGCGTTTGTTGTATAACTTTGAATTAAACTCCGCAGGGATAGTATACCTGACAAATCCTTTACCAAGCGGAAGCCCGGCCGGGGCAAGTTTAGAATCCGGGTCTCCACTTTGAATGGTAAACTTCGGAATCACCCGGTGAAACAACAAGCTGTCATAAAATCCTTCCTTCACCAGTTTAATAAAATTATCACGGTGAAGAGGTGTTTCATTGTAGAGCTTTACAATAATTTTTCCGTAACGGGTTGTAATTTCCACCTTTTGCTCAACCGGTGCGGGGATGGTAAAACCCGCCAGTAGCCAAATACTAAGCACCCCGGCAAACACAAATGGGATTGTTCGTTTTGTTATCATATCAATCTTCCAGCAATTCGTTTTGTTCAAAGTATTTTACAATCAGCTTGCGCAAAAAGCTTTCTTGTTGATGCAGTTCCCCATACGGCAACTGTTTTTTCTGCACATAATGCGGCCATCCGTCTTCATCTGTTTTTTCGAGCTCATAAATTCCTTCCAAACTCATCAACGCGCAGGTTGCCACATGCATCATATCCATCTTTTCATCTTTCGAAAATTCGCGCACAGCGCCAATTTCACGCATCCCTATAAGATATAATAGTCCGTTTAAATCGGGCTTTTTGCCAAAGTCTTTTTTGATTGCAAACACTATCTTATACCACTTCATCCGCGTGGCCTCATCCATATCAAACAATTCGGGGTCTTGCATTTCCATTCCGGCAAAAGTAGGGTATATAAAGGTTAAAGATGATTCTGTTTTGAATCAGGCTGCATCAAATGCAGAAAAAATGTAATTTTGCCTCCCTATTACCTACTTTGAGCCATGTTAAAGTTTTTCTTTTATCTGTTTGTGTTTTATGTATTGTATCGACTGATTGCCGGGCGAATAACCGGAACCACCTTTAAAACAAAGGTATACCGCTTTGACACCCATCACCACCACTACAAGCAGCCTGACAAAAAACCGGAAGGAACCGTTACAGTAAATCCCAAGGTAGTGGAAAAGAGTAAATCAGAAACAGGAAAGATTGGTGAATACGTTGATTACGAAGAAGTAAAATAATGGAGAAAAAAATACGGGCATTGTTGCTCAAAACTCTGGGTACTGAGCGCTACCTGAGTCTGGTTAGCCAGATATACATCCGCATGATTAAGGCCGGCATGATGCGAGGCAAATATCCCGAACTGTTTTATTTGAAAACCATTGTAAAACCCGGGTTTATATGCGTTGATATTGGCGCCAATGTTGGTTACTACAGCACAATGTTATCACGTGTTTGCGGAAGCGAAGGACACGTGCATGCTGTTGAACCCGTGAAACTGTTTCAGGATATTTTTACAACCAACATGCGCAGGTTTAACTGCCACAATGTAACCTTGCATCCTGTGGCGCTGGGTGGCGAAAAGGGTTCAATTACTATGGGCACACCCATTATTGATGGTGTATTTCGCCATGGGTTAACGCATGTAGTGGAACCCGGAGAAGACACATCAGCCCAACACACTTACTCAGTAGAAATGTGCACACCTGATGAACTGTTCTCCTCACTTACACGATTGGATTTTATAAAATGTGATGTAGAAGGATATGAGGTGATTTTGATGCCGTATTTCACAAACATTTTATCCCGGTTCAAGCCAGGTATTCAAATTGAACTGGGTTCAGAGGAACACCGCAAAACAATTATCGAATTACTGAAGCCATTAGGCTATCAACCCTATAAGCTAGAAAATGATAAACTGGTTTACTTACCCGTTGAGGAAGCTGTGCAGTACAGCCGTGGCGATTTCTACTTCTTACAATAACGATAAGTTAGTTTTCACTACCACTCGTCTTCATCAACCAAAACAGGCTCTTTCATAGCCTTCTTGTAATTCTCTATCAGCTCGTTGATGTCTTTATCAGCATAACGCAAGATTTGATCTGTGCCTTTGATATTCGTTGTTGTAGTATAGTAATATTCAAAATAGCTTCGGGAAGGGGTTCCCACATTGGGTTTAATGCCCTCGTGCACCAGATTGGTTATAATGTATTTATAACGTCCTTCTTTGATGAGTACCGTCATTTTAAACTGGTACGTACCAATCAGTTTTTTTGAATACTTATTTCCGTATGAGTATGCCGGTAATACACCATTGATAATTAATTTTTGCCCTTTCTTGTCAACATCAAACATCGCCTTGGATTCTTTACCCACGCCCACAAATGTTTTGGCTGCAAATGTTTTGGTGCGCGCATAAAGCGAGTCTGAGCTGCTCTCTTCCTGCTCTACCACACCCGAATAGGTAATCAAATTGGTCAGCGTATCCATTGTCAATACAATGCGCTCATAAGGCTTAGCAGGAGTATCCTCAGCCTTACCCTCCCCATCTTCATCAGCACTTTGTTCAGTGTCGGTACTGTCCAGATAGTTGAAATCAAACCCCGGAGAGGTAGGATCCTGATGCTGGGCAAATCCCGTTAACGTGAGCAATAGCAGTGTAAATACGCTTATAGTTCTTTTCATCCTTAGAAATCTTTCGCTTATATCAAATTTCAAGCCGTCAAAAATATAAAATACCTTCGGTTTTCAAACAGAGTTTTACGCATATTTTCATTCCATGTACACCACAAGCTACACGCGGTAAATAAGGATCAAATGATGCATATTTGCCTCCCGTAATATGCAACAACACGTTTATACCATATCTAACCTGTGTGAAATCTCAGGTATTGCACACGCGGTTATTTGTCCGGGTTCACGTTCGGCACCGCTTGTATTTGCTTTTACGCAATCGGGTATTCGGTGTCACAGCGTAGTGGATGAACGCAGTGCCGGGTATCAGGCGCTGGGTATAGCTCAACAAACGGGGAAGCCCGTAGCACTTATCTGTACTTCGGGTACTGCGGTACTCAATTTTTTTCCGGCCATTGCCGAAGCTTATTACCAAAAAATTCCGTTGCTGGTTCTCACAGCCGACAGGCCGCCCGAATTGCTTAACCAGCAAGATGGACAGATGATTATGCAGCAAAATGTATTTGGAAAACATGTTCGGGCTGCCTTTGAACTTCCCTGCTATCTGCATGGCAAAGAAGATTTTGCTGAAACGGCTAAAGTTATACGGAAAGCTATTCAACAGTCCATGGGTCCGGTGAAAGGTCCGGTACACGTGAATATTCCTTTGCGCGAACCGCTATATCCGGCAAGCGTTTCGCGTAAGCGTGAGCAACCGGATATTGCCCCTGTTGAATACACACAACCTTCCATTTCTAAAGCAGACTCAGAAAAGATTACCCGCCTCTGGAGCCAATCATATCGCAAGATGGTATTGGTTGGACAACTCCCTCCGGATGGCTCGTTGACAGCAGTATTACTTGAATTGTCTAAGCACCCCGATGTAACCATTGTGTGCGATGTGCTCTCCAACCAGTATCAGTTTAATACGGCTGCACAGTTTGATTACCTTTTGCTAAGAGCAGATGCTGCCTTGTGCAAAGCCTTAGAGCCCGATTGTATTGTTTCATTGGGCGGGCCGGTTCTTTCTAAATCACTTAAATTGTGGCTGCAACAAATCAAACCAACTACCCATATTCGGTTTGACCTTACGGGTGAGCAGGTGAACACTTACAACAATGTTACACACCGAATTGAAGGCAATCCGGCTCTCTGGTTGTTTGGTTGTGCATTAAGCAAACCAACTTCCAACTCTGACTATGCCTTGCTTTGGCAGGCCGCCAATACTGTTATATGGAAAGCAGCCGAAGACTACCTGAAAACCGAACGCTGGAATGAACTTTCGGCCATGCGTCAGGTGCTCAAGCATATTCCGGATGCCGCCAACGTGCAGGTTGGCAATAGTTCGATTATTCGCTACCTGAGTTACCCTGGCAATATAAACCCAAGCTGGGTGATGAACGGCAACCGCGGTACCAGTGGCATTGACGGATGCACTTCAACTGCTGTTGGTGCTGCTTTGGCAAACAACAGGCCTACCTATTTGCTGAGTGGTGATGTGGCTTTTTTATATGACATCAACGCTTTGTGGAATACAGTACCGCACAACCTGAAAATGGTAGTTTGGAACAATAACGGAGGTGGTATTTTCAGGTTGATTGACGGTCCTTCCAAACATGCCGCACAACAACCTTACTTTACCACTCCACATTCACATTCGCTTCAACAAATTGCTTTGCAAAAAGGGTTGGAATATTACTTTTGCGACTCGTTAAAAAGCTGGAAGCAAACACTTCGTTTTTTTGCAAACAGCAAAAAAGCTGCAATGCTCGAATTAAAGTTTGATGCGGAGCAAAACGCACGCGACTTTGAAACGTTTAAACAATTGTCAATCTAACTTAGAATATGGAATCAAAATACGCATGGGAAACCCTTAAGGAATACGAAGAAATTAAATATTCGTTTTTCGAAGGTATAGCCAAAATAAGCATCAACCGACCGGAAAAACACAACGCTTTTACTCCGCTTACTGTTAAGGAAATGAGTGAAGCCATGGAACTTGCCCGTCAGGATGAAAATGTATACTGCGTGATTTTAACCGGTGAAGGCGGAGAAGCCTTTTGCAGTGGTGGCGATCAAAGTGTACGCGGACATGGAGGATATGTGGGTAAAGATGGTGTTCCCCGCTTAAATGTGCTGGACCTGCAAATGCAGATTCGCAGAATACCAAAGCCGGTTATCGCTATGGTGGCAGGTTGGGCCATTGGTGGCGGACATGTATTGCATGTGATTTGTGACTTATCTATTGCTGCCGAAAATGCAAAATTTGGTCAAACCGGACCAAAGGTTGGTAGTTTTGATGGCGGCTTTGGAGCGGGATATCTGGCTCGTATCGTTGGACAAAAGAAAGCACGCGAAATTTGGTACCTGTGCGACCAATACAATGCACAAGAAGCATTGGATATGGGCTTGGTAAACAAAGTGGTTCCATTGGAAGCATTGGAAGATGCGACCATTGACTGGTGCCGCAAAATAATGGAGAAAAGTCCGATTGCCTTGCGAATGCTCAAAAGCGCATTTAACGCAGAGCTGGATGGTCAAGCGGGTATTCAGGAGCTGGCCGGAAACTCTACTCTGTTGTACTACATGAGCGAAGAAGCCAAAGAAGGCAAAAACTCATTCCTCGAAAAACGTAAGCCTGATTTTAAGAAGTTCCCTAAGTTTCCATAGCTTTCACTTATGGAAGTGTAACAATAAAAATGGGCTGTTTCAACTAGTTGAAACAGCCCATTTTTATATTAATCAGTATATACTAATCTGCCTGCTCATCAGCAGCTGGCGTTGTTACAATACCGGTTGTTTCTTCATGTACAACACCATTCAATACTGTTGGTTTCTTTTCTTCTTCTTTCAGTTCAGCAAAAGGTCGCGGACCTAAAATTTCTTCCAGATCATGCGGGAATAAAATTTCCTTTTCGAGCAATAAGTGTGATAATTTTTCGAGCATATCGCGTTTTTCGGAGAGCAGTTTTTTAGTAGCTATATAACATTCATCAATCATATTGCGCACTTCAATATCAATCATCTCAGCGGTTTTATCGCTGTATGGCTTGGTAAATCCATACTCATTGTTAGGATCGTAAAACGATACATTACCCACTTTGGCATTCATACCATAAATACTCACCATGGCATAAGCCATTTTGGTAATACGCTCCAAATCGTTTTGAGCTCCGGTGCTGATGCGCCCGAACACGATGTCTTCGGCCACACGTCCGCCCAGCGTCATCATCATCATGTTTTTCATTTGTTCGGTGGTGTATAAATACTGGTCTTTAGGTAAATATTGCGCATAACCCAAAGCGGCTACACCACGCGGTACAATTGATACTTTTACCAATGGATCCAATCCTTCGAGGAACCAGCCCATAATGGCATGACCTGACTCGTGGTAAGCGATGATTTGTTTTTCATCAGCACTGATGATTTTATTTTTCTTTTCCAATCCACCAATGATACGGTCAACAGCATCATGAAAATCCTGCATCTCGATAGCCGGCTTGTTTCTGCGTGCTGCAATCAAAGCTGCTTCATTACATACATTGGCAATATCGGCTCCGGCAAATCCGGCTGTTTGCGTAGCTAATTTAGCAGGATCAACATCGGCACTTAGCTTCAATGGTTTCAAGTGAACCCTGAAGATTTCTTCACGTCCGTTTAAGTCAGGCTTGTCAATCGAAATCTGACGGTCGAAACGACCCGGACGCAACAAAGCTGCATCCAAAATATCAGGACGGTTAGTAGCGGCCAAAATGATTACCCCGATATCGGTGGCAAAACCATCCATCTCGGTCAATAATTGGTTCAAAGTATTTTCGCGTTCATCGTTTCCGCCCTGAACAGCATTACGACCACGTGCACGACCTACGGCATCAATCTCATCAATGAAAATAATACACGGTGCTTTTTCTTTGGCCTGACGGAACAGATCACGTACACGGCTGGCTCCAACGCCTACAAACATCTCCACAAAATCAGAACCTGATAATGAGAAAAACGGAACACCGGCCTCACCTGCAACGGCTTTTGCCAGCAAAGTTTTTCCGGTACCCGGAGGGCCAACCAGCAAAGCACCTTTCGGAATTTTACCGCCCAGATTAGTGTATTTTTTAGGGTTCTTCAGAAAATCCACAATTTCCATGATTTCCACCTTGGCTTCATCCAATCCCGCAACATCTTTAAAAGTAACCTTTACCAGCGTGTCTTTATCAAACAGTTGGGCTTTCGATTTACCGATATTGAACAATTGTCCTCCTCCTCCGGCACCACCACCCATTCTGCGCATCACAAACATCCAGAAACCAATAAGCAAGGCTATAGGCAAAATCCAGCCGATGATATCACCCAAATAGTTTCGTTGGGTAATGTATTCAACCGGAATCTGAACAGGCTGCCCCGGATGCGTTTTTTCATACTCGGCACGGGCATTATTAAGGTCGGTTGAGAACTGGTTAACGTCACCAATTTCGAAGAAATAGTGCGGACCAATATCATCACCAAAAAAACCACGGTCGCGCAGTTCCTTGTATTTGTCCTGTGTCAACGCCTCTTTTTTAAGGTAAATTTCAGCACGCTCCTTATTCACCACCACAATTTTCTCAACCTCATTGGTCATAATCATATCGTTTTGCACCTTGTACCAGGTGGTTTTAAGCGATACATCATGAGGCATAAACTGAAGAGCAAGGAAGATAACAGCAATGATTCCGTAAATCCAGTAAAAGTTGAATTTTGGAACTTGTGGCATCTTAGGTTTTTGAGGACGGTTAGGATCTCCCGGTTTCAAGTCTTGAGAATTGATATCTGACATTCGTATCTGTTATTTGTAAGTCGGTAATATAAGAAGCAAGAATAAGTCTATTTTGTTTGATACCCAAACAAAGAAAGGGTGTTTCAGGAAGCCTGATGTTGAGGAAAAACCCACGAACGGCCCAGCGGAATCAGAAACTCCGAGTCGAAAGCTGCTTTAGTGGTAACGGTTTTGTTAAACACCTTAGTTTGGTCGTTTACGCTTCCTTCCTGCAACATAACCGATGTTTTTTGTTTATTGGTCAACAGCACCTCCTCATTCAGCCACAATTCAACCTGCAGGCGGTTAAACAGGTTCAGATTATAGGCAACATCAATCTCCTGCATCAAATGAATGGATTTATCAATGCCGCATCCGCTCACTTCATTCATATTTTCATCAACTGCAATCACCACAAATACATTGTGTAAAATGGCAAAAGAGGCTTTGAGCTGTTGCTGGTGTGCAGTCCAGCTACTCACAAAATTTTGGCCGCGCTGGGTTATTTCAGCCTGTTCGGCATCAGTGAGTTTGCGGTTGGCTGCGTATACCCACACCCGTGACGTGGAGGGCATTTCATCAAACGGTATATTCATCTTGTAATGGTGTTGAACCACAAAGCTACCAAAAAACACTCCAATGACCGAAGAGAAGCCTGCATGTGCCACAATTGCGGTATTTGTACCGTTGCTGTCAGGTAAATGGTTTTGTAAAGATTCTGCCTGACAGATGATAACTTTACCCGTTGGCTGTTTTGCCGTTGGCTGCTTATTATTATACTTGCAGGATTAACTCCACCTTGTGAAACAAACAGACATCGTCATCATCGGAGCCGGACCGGCAGGTTGCTCAACCTCACTGTTTTTATCAAAACACGGCATTCCACATACTATCATTGATAAAGCCATATTCCCACGCGATAAAGTATGCGGAGATGCCCTGAGCGGAAAATCCGTTTATGTGCTAAACCAACTCGACCCTTCCATCATTCCGGCCTTTAATCAACAAAAGGACACATTTATTGAAAGCTGGGGTGTAAAATTTGTGGCGCCCAATGGCAAGGCTATTGATATTCCGTTTAAGTCGGATATGAGCAAAGAGGCCCTGCCTCCGGGCTTTATTTCCAAACGTATTGATTTCGATAACGAGTTGTTTAAACGCCTCGACCGCAAATATGCCAATGTGATTGAAGGAGCCGAAGTAACCGAAATCGAACAGACAGCAGAGAGTGTAACAATAGCTTACAAATACCAAAATTCGAAATTCGAAATTCGAAACGCTCAAATCATCATTGGAGCAGAGGGTGACCGTAGCATTGTAGCTAAAAAGTTGGCGGGTCTTCAAAAAGAAAACGAACATTATTGCGCGGGTATCCGTGCATACTACACAGGTGTGGAAGGCATGCACCCGAACAATTTTATTGAGCTGCATTTTTTACCCGAAATGTTGCCGGGGTATTTCTGGATTTTCCCTTTGCCAAATGGCAGAGCCAATATAGGTGCCGGCATGTTGAGCAGCGAAGTGAGCAAGCGCAGGGTAAACCTTAAAGCGGATATGCTCAAAGCCATTGAGAACAATCCCAATATCCGCGAGCGGTTTAAAAATGCCAAACTCGAAGGAAAAATTCAGGGTTGGGGTTTGCCATTGGGCAGCAAAAAACGCCCCGTAAGCGGAGAGCGGTTTTTACTGGTGGGTGATGCCGGTTCGCTCATTGATCCATTTACGGGTGAAGGAATCGGTAATGCCTTATACAGTGGTATGATGGCAGCAAATCATATTGTTGAATGTGTGAAACAAAACCGTTACGATGCGGCCTTTATGGCTCAATACGACAAGACTTTTTACAACAGACAATGGGATGAACTCAAACTGAGCCATACCATGCAACGGTTGTGTAAATACCCGTGGTTGTTCAATTTTGTGGTAAACAAAGCGCATAAAAACAAAGCCCTTCGCGAAACCATCAGCTGTATGTTTGAGGATCTGGATCTGAGAGCAAAGTTGCGTAATCCACTGTTTTACATTAAATTATTGTGGAACGATTAATCCCCTTTGCGTATATTTGGCTATATGATAGCCCGATTTGCGGTTCTGCTTTTACTCCTGGCTTTTATCCCCAAAGGATGGGCGCAAGTTAAGCCTGTTGACCGCTTTCATTTTGTGGACGTAAAACTGCATACCGGTGACAATTTTTATTCGGGAACACAGTTACAAGATGCGCTCAAAAACGGATATGTTGCTATCGAGTTGCGTTATGGATGGCACACTAAAGGTAACAATGATTGGGAAGGAGCCTATAATTATCCTTCTTATGGAATTGGTTGGTACAGCGGATATGTTGGCAATGTAAATATATTCGGCAACCCCAATGCGTTGTATGGTTTCATGAATTTTCCGTTAACCGATAAAAGCAAGCGCAACATATTGGCGATTGAGCCTGCTTTGGGATTAACCTACAACCTGATTCCTTATGATCCCGAAACCAATGCACAGAATGATGCATTCGGTGCACGGATGGCGGTGTATTTTAATTTGAATTTCGGAGGGGCCTGGCAACTCACCCGCGAGGTGGATTTGCTGTACGGGATTGATATTACTCACTTTTCAAACGGCCGGACAGTGACGCCCAACTATGGTTTAAATATGGCAGGTATCAATATAGGTGTACGGTATCATTTTAACAGGACTCAAAAACAACTCGATCCTTCGTTTCACCCGAACCAGATTGCCGATGCCCGCCCTCCATTTTTAAAAGCCAGAAAACCACATAAAGTACAGTCCGGAGCTTTATTTCTATATCAGGCTTTAGGAACGGTTCAAAACTCTCTCGACCGGGGAACGGATAAAAGATATATGACATCCTCTACAATATTGGACTGGCAATACCGGTTTACGGAAATGCATGGAATTACTCTGGGTGCTGATGCTTTCGTGGACAATAGCCTAACAGACACCCTTGCTACGCCTTTATACAATCGTTATCAAACCACATTTTTTCCGGGTATCCATATCGGTTATGATTTTATGTGGTGGCGGTTTACGGCCCGGGTGCAATTGGGATATCTGGTAACCGAAGCGGGAAGGGAAATGAAAAGCCCGTTTTTTACACGCCCTGCAATCAAATTTGACTTTAGCAAACGAGTGTACGCACAGGTTGGATTAAAATCATATCGAGGCACTAAAGCCGATTGGGTTGAATTCGGATTGGGTGTTAAACTTATTGGCCGCTAACGCAATACTCCGTTACCGGCAATAAATCCGGTTGTCCACGCGGCCTGGAAGTTAAACCCTCCGGTGATGCCATCAATATCGAGTACCTCACCCGCAAAGTGAATGCCTTTGCAACGTTTGCTTTCCATGGTTTTAAAATCCACATCATCCAGATTAATACCACCGCAGGTTACAAACTCTTCTTTAAAAGTAGTTTTACCCTGTACCTGATACGTATCGTATAAAAAATGGGTTTGGAGCAATTGTATTTCTTCTTTGGTTATATCGGCCCAGCGTTTATCCGTTGGAATACCGCATTTATGTAAGATAAATTCGATTAAACGTTTAGGCAATACCACCGGCAATAAATTACCGATATGTTTGGTTGGATTGGCCGCTTTGATATTAAACAGCTCCTGACGCAGGGCGTCTTCTTTTTTATTGTTCAACCAGCTGATCTGAACATCAAACTGATAATCCCTGTCGGCTAAAAGGCGGGCTCCATAAGCCGATAGTTTCAGCACTGCCGGTCCGCTCAGGCCCCAGTGGGTAATCAGTACCGGCCCGGAAAACTCCATTTTACTGTCGGCAATTTTTACTTTGGCCGGATCAACGGCAATGCCTTGCAGCTCAACAATAGGGTTATCGGGAATATTAAAGGTAAACAGGGAAGGGACTGGTTCTACAATCTGATGTCCCAGTTTACGCAGCCATTCAAAACCTTCGGGCTTCGGGCTTCCACCTGCTGCTACAATTATTTTATCACAAGTAAGGGTTGTTCCATCCGATAATTCAACGTCAAAACTACCGTCAAATTTAGCTTTCACCTCTTTAACAGCCACTTCGGTTTGAATAGTAACTTTAGCCTTCTTTGCCTCTTTCTGCAAACAATCAATAATGGTTTGAGAACTGTCGGTAGCAGGGAACATACGGCCATCGGCTTCTGTTTTAAGCTTCACTCCTCTCGATTCGAACCATTGAATGGTATCGGTGGTTGTAAAGCGACTAAAGGCGCTCTTAAGCTGCTTTTCTCCACGGGGATAAGAAGCCGAAAGGACTTTGTTTTCGAAACAGGCATGTGTTACATTGCATCGGCCGCCACCTGATACGGCCACTTTAGCAAGCAGCTTGGTTGTTTTTTCCAACAACAATACTTCTACGTCTTTACTGGCTTGAGCACAGGTAATAGCCGAAAAAAATCCGGCCGCACCGCCACCCACCACAATCACTTTTCTTTTCACGAGCCTAACTGGTTTAGAGGCCGCAAAGATAAGCTTTTCAAGCAAATTACCGTGGTTTATGATTCGGAGGGCTCATTCAGGAGCTTGTGCAGCATCTGTCGGATATGGGGTGTGGTAAGCTGGTGATGTTGGTGCAACAAGTACACTTGCCCTCGTTTAAGCTTAGTAATGCGGGCAGCCATCCGTTTAGCAGGAGTAATACTATCCTGCACTCCCGCAATTAAGGTAGTGCGGATTTCATATTGTTCTACCATCTCAAAAAAATCTTTAAAGTCGGTTTTGAGTTTACGTTGTGCAAACCATGTATCAAATACCTTTTGCAAACGATGGTTTGCGTTGATAAACTTAGACGTAAAAACATAAACAGGCCGGTTTAATATCCGGGCTTTATGCAGTTGCTGAACCCAGTATGAGAGCGAACCTTGGTTTTTGAGGAAGTAGCGGAATAAAAACAGCCCCAGTTTGGTATTGGTAGTAAAGTCGAGAAAAAGGTTGAAGGAAAAGGTGGGCGGGGCAATAAAAATAAGGTGGTGAATACGGTGCGGAAAACTACGTACCAAAGCCCTTGCCATACGAGCCCCCATACTGAAGGAACAGATGGAAAACCGTTCGGCTGAAAGGTTTTCCTGAGCCTTGATGCCGACTACAATTTGCTTTAAATCCTCTTCCGTAAAATCTTCTGATTCTCGCCATTGCGATTGTCCATGCCAAAAAAAATCAATGGCAAGCACGGTGTATCCTTCACTGAGTACCTCTTCAAAATACAAAAAATCGGCAGCCGTTTGTCCGTAGCCATGAAATGCCACGAGCACTTCGGGGCCATGCCCATACCGAAGGTAGGATACCACAGAGTTTTTGTACATAAACAACCGTTTGCTGTCCATGCACTAAAGGTACAAAAAATCAGAGTTGCAGGTTGAGTTTTTCGCAGGTCTTTTCGGAGGCTAATTGTTCGGCCTTTTTCTTGGAGAGGTGTTCGGCTGCACCATATTCCTCACCATCTATCTTTACACGAACCTTGTATATTTTTTGCTTGCGCGAAATCTCCTCATCGCTTTCAAAGTCGATGGTGCGGTTGTTTTTTTGCGTCCACTCAATGAGTTTGCCCTTGAAGTTTTTTTCGGTAAACTCCAGTTTGTCAACATCAATATGGGTAAGCAGCTTGTGTTTGATAAAGTTGCGGGCTCCGTAAAATCCGCGGTCTAAAAACACGGCCCCGATAAAGGCTTCGAGGGCATTTCCGAAAATACTTCCTTTAAGATTTTGACCCACTGCACGCCTGTCGTACAGCACAATTTCGTTTAGTCCTATTTTTTGGGCCAGGTCGTTCAAGCTTTCGCGGCTCACAATCTTGGAGCGCATCTCCGTCATAAAACCTTCGTCCTTAAACGGAAAACGAGAAAACAGCATTTCGGCAATAACGGTATTCAGAACAGAGTCACCCAAATATTCAAGTCGTTCATTGCTGTCGCGCATACCACTTTGGTGTATGGCTGTGCTAACAGAGTGATGGCGCAGCGCCTGTAAATAGCAACTAAACTTTGCGGGATAAAATCCCGCGATCTTTACTATTTTACGGTAAACCGTCTTTTGTGAATGGAAATAAGAATAATAGATTCCGGAGAGTAACGTCCTGAGCAAAGCCTTCGTATTTACTTAGAGTTTGCGGAAAATTACCGTAGCGTTGTGACCACCAAAACCAAATGTATTGCTCAATGCTGCATTAACAGGTCTTTGTTGAGCTTTGTTAAAGGTAAGGTTTAACCTAGGATCAATATTTTCATCATCCGTAAAGTGGTTGATGGTAGGAGGCACCAGATTGTGTTGTATGGCCATAATGGTTGCAATGGCTTCAACAGCCCCGGCTCCACCCAGCAAATGCCCGGTCATTGATTTGGTTGAACTGATATTAAGCTTGTAAGCATGTTCGCCAAATACCGATTTGATAGCTTTAAGCTCAGCCACATCACCCAATGGGGTTGACGTACCGTGTACATTGATATAATCAATTTCTTCCGCTTTCATTCCGGCATCTTCCAATGCCCAGTTGATTACGTTGATTACGCCCAATCCTTCAGGATGCGGAGCAGTCATGTGGTATGCATCCGCACTCATTCCGGCACCTACTACTTCGCAGTAAATTTTGGCTCCGCGTGCTTTTGCGTGTTCGTATTCCTCTAAGATAATAGCTCCACTTCCTTCGCCCAGAACAAAACCATCGCGGTCTTTATCGAACGGACGTGAAGCAGATGCAGGATCATCATTACGCTCAGATAAGGCTTTCATATTGCTGAAACCACCCATTGCAGGTTCGTTCACGCAAGCTTCCGAGCCTCCGGTAACAATGATGTCGCTTTTATTCAAACGGATATAATTGAACGCATCAATCATCGCATTGTTTGAAGAAGCGCAGGCCGAAACGGTGGTATAGTTTGGACCACCGAAGCCGTATTTAATGCTGATAAGGCCTGAGGCGATATCGGCAATCATTTTGGTAATAAAGAAAGGTGAGAAACGCGGGGTTCCGTCACCACGGGCATATTCAACAGATTCCTGAAAGAAACTGGTGAGTCCGCCAATTCCCGATCCCCAAATCACACCTACGCGCGATTTGTTAATGGCGTCCAAATTCAAGGCCGAATCTTTTAAAGCTTCCTCAACGGTAACCATGGCAAACTGGGTAAATCGGTCCATTTTGCGGGCTTCCTTGCGGTCAATAAAGTTTTCTACTTGGAAGTTTTTAACCTCACAGGCAAATTTTGTTTTGAATTTGGAAGTGTCAAATTGGGTGATGGGAGCTGCCCCACTCACCCCATTTGACAAAGCATTCCAATACTCCTGAACATTGTTACCAATGGGCGTAAGTGCGCCAAGGCCTGTAACAACTACTCTTCGAGATGTCATGCAGTTTTTTGTTTGTGCTAAAAATTAGCCTTTTACGTTTTGCTCGATGTAAGAGATTGCTTGTCCAACTGTACCAATTTTTTCAGCCTGGTCATCCGGAATAGCAATGTTAAATTCTTTTTCGAATTCCATGATTAACTCTACAGTATCCAAAGAATCCGCTCCTAAATCGTTTGTAAAGTTAGCTTCATTTGTGATTTCGTTTGCATCAACGCCAAGTTTGTCAACGATGATTGCTGTTACTCTGTTTGCTATGTCAGACATTGTAGTAAATATTTAGTTTGATGCTGCAAATAAAAGGCATTTTTACACAAAACAGCAAATTTTAAATTTTACATTAACTTAATCGGATTTGCAAGAGATTAACCACCTTTGCACCGTTGCTTTTGAAACGGCTTCAGTTCTTCACGACAAACACCTTAAACCTTGTTGTTATATGGCAGGAGAAAACATCAAACCTAAAAAAGTGCTTCTTGATATTGGTTTTGATTATGACTTTGTGTTGTTGGGAATCGTTTCATTGGAAAAATTTCACCGGCTGGTTTGGCTCATTAATAAGCAGTTAGGTTATCAGTTTGCTCACAGTGGAGAGATTGAATTTACCGAACACGACCTGACCGGATCTGCTTTTACCAAATATGAATTTGCCGATGAAATCAACCACCTCGAATTAACCTTGTTTGAAAACCGCGATGATTCAAACTACCTTGTCCCCGAAATGCGGACCGTTGATTTTTTTATGATGATTAAAGGCGCGCTTGATTTTTTAGACATCCGCGATTTGATCACAAATCTAAAACCAATTGATTCTATTCAGCTTATTACCGAAATCGATCATCAGAAATTGAAATCAAAACAAAACCTCATATTTTAAAATGGAAAGTGGTTTTATGTTTATCAGCGAGAATAAATAAACATACAATTTACATAAAACCTTAAAGCCACAACGCCATCCCCACTCAACTCAACACATGAAAACAAATCCATTTAACCGAACCAAAATTGTTGCCACCATCGGACCGGCCACTTCCAGCTACGAAATGCTTAAAGCCATCATTGGCGAAGGAGTGGATGTTTGCCGACTCAATTTTTCACATGGAACTTATGATGATCACCGCAAAGTGGTTGAAAATATCAGAAAGGTAAATGAAGATACTCAATCGTTTACATCTATCCTCCTCGATTTGCAAGGCCCTAAACTACGGGTGGGTGAGATGGAAAACGGTAAAATCGAACTGGTTACCGGAAGTACCATCACTGTTACCACACAAGAAGCCATCAGCACAGCCGACCGTGTATACGTTAAGTTTCCGGGATTGGCCCGGGATGTGATGCCCGGAGAACGCATCCTGCTCGATGATGGAAAGTTGGAGCTTGAAGTATTGAAATCAAACGGTGTTGATGAGATTACATGCCTCGTAAAGTTTGGCGGACCACTTTCATCACGCAAAGGATTTAACCTCCCGGATACACGTCTTTCTATTCCGGCTATGACCGAAAAAGACAAAGCCGATTTAGCTTTTGGACTGGAAATGAAAGTGGACTGGATTGGATTATCATTTGTGCGCAAGGCCGAAGACATCATCGACCTCAAACAAATGATTGAGGACAATGAATGGAGGCCGCGCGTGATTGCCAAAATTGAAAAGCCTGAAGCCATGGACAATATTGACGAGATCATTGCTGTGACCGATGCGGTAATGGTGGCTCGTGGTGATTTGGGTGTGGAGATGCCAATGGCCCAGGTGCCGGTGATCCAGAAACAAATTGTTAAAAAATGTATCCTGGCAGGTAAGCCGGTGATTATTGCTACGCAGATGATGGAAAGTATGATCACCAGTCCTTCGCCTACCCGTGCCGAGGTAAATGATATTGCCAATGCCGTAATGGATGGTGCCGATGCGGTGATGCTCAGTGCCGAAACTTCGGTGGGAGCCTATCCGATTTTGGCTGTGCGCAATATGCAGCAAACGATTGCCGAGGCTGAAAAAACCAATGCTCCATATTTTAAAGGAACACGTCCTGCCGAAAACTCTCCAACCTTTTTAAGCGATGAAATTTGTTTTACGGCTGTCCGTATTTCAGATCACCTCAAGGCCGAAGCGATTGTGAGCATGACCTTCTCGGGATATACGGCCTATAAAGTTTCTTCATTCCGCCCTAAAGCCAATATCTATATTTTCACAAGCAATTTGCGCTTAATTAATACCTTAAGTTTGGTTTGGGGTGTACGAGCCTTTTATTACAAAGGTTTTGACAGTACCGACCAAAGTATACAGGAAGTAAATTCAATCTTAAAACAAAAAGGATTGGTGAAAATCAATGACCTTGTAATCAATACCGCCAGTATGCCTATTAAGGAACGTTCGCGTACCAATGCGATTAAGATTACAGAAATCGAATAAAATTATAATTGTACTCTTAAATAAACGAGGCTGTTTCATAAGAAGAAACAGCCCCGTTTTATTATCAAGAGGAGCCCTACCATATTCTCCGATGAATGTATCTGGCCTCCTCCGGAGGAGGCAAACCTCTATAGCCAATAAAAAAAAGAATAACCCGGAGCTCCGGAGGAGCTCAATCTTATTTACATGATTTTGAGATGGATGGATGAATACAGATAGCGCACCTCCGGAGCGCTAATATTGCTGCGATTTAAATTTCTACAGAGATGAAGCTCCTTCGGAGCCGTATTGTCAATTGGTTAAAATTGTACACGAGCAGGACGCTCGCGGGCACGAAGTTTTTGTTTATAGCACATGAGCAGGGAGGCGCAGGAATACTACCCAACTACCATTTAATAGCCTCAGAACCCTTCAATCCAAATGGAGGTTCTTGCCATCCTCCATATGGGGCTTGGATACTATCAGCTAACGGAACTCCCAATAGAATTCGACTATTATCAGAATCTTCAGGCGAAAACATCACTAAATACTTTTGACCAATTTTTATGGAATATTCATCAGAATTGAATGCTTGCCCTTCAATGTGTTTTTTATTGTTAAGATAATATTCGAACTCAAGAATAGGTAAGGGCTGTTTTATTCCTTTATATTTATCAATAATAATTCCTACAGTATAAAGATGTTTGGATTTTAGCGAATTATCCTCTCGTATTGTCTTAATAATAAAATATGAAATGAAACAGATAAAAGCGACCCATCTCAATACATTATTTCTAAGCTCTTTTTTCTGTATACCCGACATGCCTTTGAAATTTGTAAGGCGTTTCAACATTTGACGATTCATCCTTAACCCTGTCCTTCCCATTCCTTATAAAACTGCTCCAAATACCCTTCCATAAACAGATGGCGTTCCTGTGCCAGCTCTTTACCGGTGGTTGTATTCATGAGGTCTTTGAGCAATAACAATTTCTCGTAAAAATGGTTGATGGTTGGAGTCGTACTGTTTTTGTAGGCTTCTTGTGTTTGGTGTAAATCGGGTGGAATAGCCGGGTTGAAGAACTCGCGGTTTTTAAATCCACCATAACTAAAAGCCCGGGCAATGCCGATGGCCCCAATGGCATCCAGCCTGTCGGCATCCTGTACCACTTGCAATTCAGGTGTTGCACCTGCTGTTTGCTGTTTTTGTCCTTTAAATGAAATATTGCGGATGATGTACACCACTGCATCAATAATCCCGGCACTCACGCCAATGCTTTGCAAAAAAGTCTGAGCCTTTTGAGGGCCAATCTCCTCATCACCATTATGGAATTTAGAGTCGGCAATATCGTGCAACAAAGCGCCAAGTTCTACTACCAATAAATTTACCTGTTCCTGCTGCGCAATATGCTGAGCGGTTTTCCAAACACGTTCAATATGCCACCAGTCGTGGCCGCCTTCTGCTGCAGCTAATTCATGTTTTACGTACACAATGGTACGTTCAATGATTTCGGTAACAGTAAACATCAATTACGCACAGGCAATCTTAGCCACACGGTTTTGGTGGCGACCACCTTCGAACTGTGCCGTTAAAAATGCTGTCACAATATTTTTGGCCAAAGCTAGGTCTACAAAACGAGCCGGCAAACACAATACATTGGCATTGTTATGCAGGCGGGCTAATCTGCCCAGTTCTTCGTTCCAGCACAAAGCCGCACGAATACCCTGATGTTTGTTGGCAGTGATGGCTACACCATTTCCGCTTCCGCAAATCAAGATGCCCAATTCTGTTTCGCCTTTTTCAACCGATAAAGCCAACGGGTGCGCGTGGTCGGGATAATCAACAGATGCTTCCGAATCCGGACCAAAATCCGTTACCACATGTCCTTGTGCCGTCAGCATTTCCGTGATGGCCTGCTTGTACATAAATCCGGCATGATCGCCTCCAATTGCTATTTTCATACGACTGTGTTTAGGTGGTGGTACTATACTTTTCTTTTTTGATTGCGTTCAACGCCCTTGGCCACAAAGATACTAAGTTCATATAAACCGTATAGCGGAATAAACATCATAATCTGACTGGCCACGTCCGGTGATGGAGTGAGTATACCTGACAAAATCAGAATCACCACCACAGCATACCTGCGGTTTTTGCGCATCCAGGCGCTGCCCATCAATCCTATTTTAGCCAAGAAATATACCAAAATAGGCATCTCAAAAATGAGTCCTGTGGCAAAGGTTAACGTTGAAATAAAGGAGATATAGGATTCGAGATTGATTTCGTTGCTCACCAAATCACTTACCCGGTACGAGCCCAGAAAGTTGATGGATAAGGGCGAGAGAAAGAAGTACCCGAACAAAATTCCCGTGAAAAACAATACCGAGCTAAAAAACACCAAACCCTTGGCGTAAGTCATTTCCTTTTTGCTGAGTGCCGGTTTGATAAAACGCCAAAACTCCCACAGAATATAGGGGAAAGCCAGAATGATACCTGCAATAAATGAAATGAACAAATGTTGGGTAAATTGCCCCGACATCGAAATATTGGAAAGCACAAAACCCATTTCGTGAATGCAATAACTGTCGCTTCCGGTAAACCTGTACGACAAATCACATAATAAACGATAAGTCCAGAAGTCGGTGCGCGTTGGACCAAACAAAATCACATCGAACAACAGATATTTATTGACAAATGCCACCACAGCAAGGGCAACCACAGCAATAGCCGACCGGAACAAATGCCCGCGCAGCGCATCAATATGATCGAAAAAGCTCATTTCTTTTTCGTCTTCAAACGTTTCATCAATGTGATCAAGTGCCATAAAGTGGGACGAAAATAATATTTATCGAGCCGATTGAAAGAGAATTATTGCAGAGACGCAGAATTTAACCGCAGCGCACCTGCGGTTAACTCCTTTCTATTCAAACCGTAAGTATTCGGTTTCGGGCTTTGCGTTCGGGCGGGTTTTTACCACCAAACTTTCTTACGAAGCCGAAACTTCAAATTTACGAAAAACTGTCATACGAAGCTGTTCGCCCCGCCTGACGCAAAACCTGTGTTATGCGTGCGTACTTTCTATGTGTTCAAGCGGTTGCTTTTTTACTTTTTTCTCTAAAAAACTCATAAACTTATGATGAAGCGGACTAAATGCCAATACAAATATTCCCGATA
Source organism: uncultured Bifidobacteriaceae bacterium (assembly GCA_964392775.1). Lineage (GTDB taxonomy): Bacteria > Bacteroidota > Bacteroidia > UKL13-3 > UKL13-3 > UKL13-3. The sequence goes on along the minus strand of CAYMRD010000007.1, from coordinate 94,171 downwards.
ATAAGGAGGACAATAAAGCATCTGATATTTCTAATTTGTGCGAAAGCCAATGTAAAAGATAATGTTCTACAGTATTATACATTAGGATAATTATAATAAATACAAAACCATCTACAATTGTTCGCCTTAATAGTATACCAGTATCAAAAGTATTTGAAAAGAATAAACTCATCACCAGTGATAATAGAAGCACAAATGTCATAAAAATATTAAATATCAGTCTAACAATAAGTGAAATTTCCGTTGTGCTGAAATACAATATAGATTGAATAATCGCCAGAAAAGTAAAAGAAATCAAACCCCAGAATAGCCACAATATTTTATTTCTTTCTATTGTAGCTGATGTTTTATAATTGACATACAAGCATAACAATGCGGTAAGTAATACGAATAAATCATTCAACTTGTCATTGATATTTAAATATGTAAATCCTACTACTATTAATGGGAATACTAGCCAAGTAGAATCCTTTATTGCCCAGTTTATATATCCAGATGCTATTTTGTTTTTTGGGAATACTGATATTATATCTTGTTTTGTAATTTGTCTCGGAAAACTTTGTAACGATTTTATGTAAACCGTTGCTGTTAAAGCATTAGTTATTAATAACCATATAAGAGGTATCCAGTCAGCATTCATCAATCGTAAGAATTGAATTATCCAATCCGTTGATATTAATGAGAGGAACAATGCAAACAGCATAACACCTTTTTGCTGATGGGTTTTTATTGTAATAATTATGGAGAAAATAACCATTAAAGGTTGTGAAATAAGGTAGGGTATCGTTGTCAAAAAACGACTATCATTTCTATATAGAGAGTTGCCAGTTAGATTAACAAAGAAGATTATTGTTAAGACAACTGTAATGGTGATGGATAAATAATTTATGGTCTTAAGAAGTTTGGAATTCATTATTTGTATTTCTTTTTTAAAGTGTCATTATTTTGCAATCTACAAACCTTCTGCGGTATGACGCATAACAGCCATATTTTTATAATTTTTAGGTTTTTGCTTTCTTGCCGCTTCAACTTATGTTAATTTTTGCATCATGAAAAAACTATTCTTAGCATTGACGATACTCATTGCAGCAGTATCAAACACCGAGGCTAAAAAACCAAAACTCGAAAACGGCTTTTATGCCGAAATCCAAACCAGCAAAGGCAATATCCTGCTTAAACTTGAATTTGAAAAAACCCCCTTAACGGTTGCCAATTTTGTTGGCCTTTCCGAGGGTAAAATTGCCAATACCGCCAAACCGGCAGGTACACCATACTATGATGGGTTAAAGTTTCACCGGGTGATTGCTAATTTTATGATTCAGGGGGGAGACCCGTTGGGTAACGGACAAGGCGGACCGGGCTATTCATTTAAAGATGAGTTTGTGCCTGAGTTCAGGTTTACCGGACCGGGTATTTTGGCAATGGCCAATGCCGGACCGGCTACCAACGGAAGCCAGTTTTTTATTACCCATAAGGAAACGTCCTGGCTCAACGACCGTCACACCATTTTTGGACATGTAATAACCGGACAAGAAGTGGTGAATGCCATTCAGCAAGACGATACCATCACCCATATTAAAATTATTCGCAAAGGTAAAGGCGCTAAAAAGTTCAAGGCTGAAAAGGTGTTTGAAGAGTTGCGAAACAAATAATGATTCCCGGGTGCGATTGACAGAACAATCGCACCAACAATCTTTTTTCGCTCCTAATCTTTTTGTTTCCGATTCAGACACTTTTGATGGAATACCCATAGGCCAATAATCATCCACATCACAAATAATGATTATCGGGAAGATTCTGTAATGTTGTTTCCCGCAGAATACACAATGGATTATTTGCTCAACAAGAAAATAAGATAGTGATGAAAATTAACAGGGAATGGCATGAGAAAAATAAAATGCCTGAGAATGCAAAATTTGAAGAACGGGTTAAATGGCATTTAGCCCATCAAAAAAATTGTAATTGCAGACCAATACCGGAAAAGCTCCTAAGTGAAAAGTAAAGGTATTAAGCATTGAAGTTTAGTGGCAGCGTTTGAGAAAATATTATCCGGTGGTGACTTAAGGTCTATTGGGAAAAGTAACGCTGTTGTTTTGAAAGTTCAAACTCAAAAAGATTTTGATGACCTTTTTCAATGCCTACTTCATGAGGACAGGCTTGTTGTTATGCGGGCAGCCGATGCAATCGAAAAAATTACCGTAAACAAACCTGATTACCTGTATCAACACAAAGACGATATTCTGACACTTTGCAACAAAGCAAAAGACATTGAGCTAAAATGGCATTTGGCATTATTGGTGTCCCGGCTTGACTTAACGAAAAAAGAAATCAGCAACGTTTGGAAAACTTTGACTAATTGGGCAAACGACAAAAAGGAGAGCAGAATAGTAAGAGTAAACTCGTTGCAGGGACTACATCATATTGTACGAAGTAACGAAGAATGGATACAGGATTTTAACCTGACACTGAAAGAAGTTGAACAGGAAAATATACCTTCAATTAATGCAAGAATCAGCAAACTAAGAAATGCCAGCTACTAACAGATTCTTTCCATTCTACTCTTTTCTCTTCAATGGTTTAATAATAACAACAGCGCTACTTTTCCCGCTTCCAGTTTATTCAGTTCATTGGTGAGCACCATTGATGCCGGAAATTCTTTTCCATTCGCAAACACAATCATATAGGGTTTTCCGCTAATGGATGATTGGGTTGCAACCTTGTCAATAAAATCGCGGGCAGTTTTTAGGCGGGAACCCGCTTTCTCGCGTTTGTATTGAAGGTGGTTGGCCGCCTCAACGGGGGTATGTCCGGTTCCATTGCGGATAAAAGTTGAGCCTTTCAGGTTGCGTACAAACACAATCAGGTGATCTGTTTTTTGCTGTTCGGTATAGGTTGGTGGTTGCGCCACCAAAGGCCATGCCAACATCAAACACAAAAGGGAAAACAGTGCTTTCATTCAGCGGGTATTTCTCTTCAACCAATCAACATCATTAACATATTAACTGATTTACTTCTTTCTGGCCACCACAAAAATATCCCAGGTAAAATCGAGGCGGTCGGTGGTTAAGAAAAAGTCTTTGGTTGTGATGTTCAGCGTATCAGTATTTTGTGTTTTCAGGTCCTTGCGCATCAATGAGGTTAAAAAATTATACGGTGCAACAAGCCAGCTTGCAGGAATGATTTTATGAATCCCCAATGGATCAAGTCTCAATATTTTTTTTGCCCAGCGCGCATTGTCTTCGTAGTATTTATTGACAACTGCAGTGCCTTGTACGCCTTGTATTTCAAAGGTATCAAACACTTGCGACACCTCCCCTTTCATTTCGTCAAATGTATACTCGTGTACATGGAAAGGGTTGCGCGCAATGCTCATTTTGATATTGGGCGTTGAACACAAAAACACACCTCCCGGTTTCAATACACGGTAAACTTCTTTCATAAACTCCAAACGCGGATGGATATGTTCGATGAACTGAAAAGCCGTAATCACATCCATGCTTTCGCTTTCGAACGGAAGAGGCGGAACGCTGCCTGCTTTAAACGTAAGATTGGTTTTGGCCGCATGTTTTTGACGAGCCTCAGCTACCGTTACTTCGCTGTAATCAACACCTACGGTACTCTGAGTATAATCAGCCAGATACTGGCTTCCGTATCCATCGGCACAACCAATATCGGCTGTGGTTTTTCCCTTCACAAAATCGCGGGCATATTCGTATGCAAAAAAACAACGTTGAACGGTTACGTTGTTGCTGTCTTCAAAACTTGGTCTTTCTCTGTCGTGCATTTTTCGTTCGGTCAATTTTATCAACTCAGTAAGCGACAAAAATAATCATTTGAATAACTTTGGCTAATCAATGTTTACAGAATGGAAATGAAAGCGCTATTGCGGTTTTTACAAAAACAATTTATGCTTTCCCCATTTTTACACGCAAAAAAGCCGTTCTGCACAGGTTACAGAACGGCTACGGTCATACTGTTAGCGGCTACGGCTACTCTTTGCTTTGCGCATCAACCACAGCCACAATCACCATGTTCACAATTTCGCGCACGCTGCTGCCCAGTTGCAATACATGGGCCGATTTTTTCAAGCCCAGCAATACCGGACCAATGGCTTCAGCCGAACCCAGCTCCTGCATCAGTTTATATGTGATATTACCCGAAGCAAGGTTAGGCACAATCAGGGTATTAACCGGCTCTCCGCACAATTCGCTGAACGGAAAGTTTTCCTGCAACATCTTTTGGTTAAGCGCCATATTAGCCTGAATATCTCCATCCACTATCATCTCCGGATATTTCTTCTTCAAAATTTTGTGGGCATCAGCCATCTTGCGTGGAATCTCCCCGTCTGATGAACCAAAGTTGGAATACGACAACAACGCGATACGTGGCTGCACATTAAACTTCTTCACTGCATCGTAGGTAAGTTTGGTGATGTCCACAATATCTTGCGTATTCGGGTCAATGTTTACGGTTGTGTCGGAGAAGAACAACATGCCTTTGCTGCTTAATACAACATACATCCCGGCCACTTTATCAATACCTTCTTCTTTACCCAAAATTTGCAATGCCGGTTTGATTGTGCTTGCATAGTTTTTAGTCAGCCCCGAAATCATCGCATCTGCCTCACCTAAGTCCACCATCATAGGAGCATAATGGTTACGGTCGCGCATCAGTTTATTGGCCTCATACAAGGTAATGCCTTTGCGTTGTCTGCGTTCAAAAAACAATTTGGCATAAGCCGTGCGTTTTTCGTCCTCCATTAACGGGTCAATAATTTGTACTCCCCCGAGGTTAATTTTGTTTTCGCGGATGATGGTTTCAATTTTTTCTTTGTTACCCAACAAAATCGGAATGGCAATTCCTTCTTCTTTCACCACCTGTGCGGCACGCAAAATTTTATAGTTATCAGCTTCGGCAAATACCACACGTTTAGGGTTTGATCGGGCTTTGTTTCCGATTACACGGATAAAATTGCTCTCCTTACCCAAACGGGCCAGCAACTCATTGTTGTATGCTTCCCAATCCGTAATCGGGTGACGGGCCACACCACTATCCATAGCTGCTTTTGCCACAGCCGGTGAAACGGTTGTAATCAGGCGCGGGTCAAGCGGTTTGGGAATCAAATATTTCGGCCCGAAAGTGATGGCTTTTTCGTTGTATGCCATGTTCACAATTTCGGGAACCGGCTCTTTGGTTAATTGCGCCAACGCGTGCACGGCAGCAATTTTCATTTCTTCATTGATTTTGGTGGCGCGCACATCCAACGCTCCACGGAAGATGTACGGGAAACCCAGTACATTGTTTACCTGATTAGGATAATCGCTGCGGCCTGTTGCCAGAATAATATCCTTGCGTGATGCAATGGCAAGATCATAAGCAATCTCCGGGTCAGGGTTTGCCAAAGCAAACACCATACAATCTTTGGCCATGCTGCGCACCATATCCTGCGAAAGCACATTGGCTTTGGATAAACCCACAAATACATCAGCACCTTTCATAGCATCTTCAAGTGTGTGGATGTTTAAGTCTGTTGCAAATTGCTGTTTGGTAATGTCGAGGTTCGGACTGTCTTTGCGAATCACACCTTTGCTGTCGCACATCACCAGGTTTTTAGGATTTACACCCAGGGAAACAACCAGCTTGGCACATGAGATGGCTGATGCTCCTGCACCGTTGAACACCACACGTACCTCTCCGATTTTTTTCTTCACCAACTCCAACCCGTTGATAAGCGCAGCGCCTACGATGATGGCCGTTCCGTGCTGGTCATCATGCATGATTGGAATATCGAGCTCTTCCTTGAGACGTTGTTCAATTTCAAAACACTCAGGCGCTTTGATATCTTCGAGGTTGATTCCGCCAAATGTTGGACTGATGGCCTTCACGGTGCGGATAAACTCTTCGGTATCTTTGGTATCAACTTCAATATCGAACACATCAATATCGGCAAAAATTTTGAACAACACGCCCTTGCCTTCCATCACAGGCTTAGAGGCTTCGGGGCCAATATCACCCAAACCCAACACGGCTGTTCCGTTGGAGATAACAGCTACGAGGTTTCCCTTGGCCGTGTATTTGTATACATCCTCTACATTGGCTGCAATCTCCAAACAAGGTTCGGCAACACCCGGTGAATACGCCAAACTCAAATCGCGTTTGGTATTGGTGGGTTTGGTTGGAATAACTTCTATTTTACCGGGACGGCCTTTGCTGTGGTATTTTAATGCGTCTTCTTTAAGTGTACTCATGGTTATTTTCTAAACTTTTTTGTTGGATGCTGTCTTGTGTCAAAGCTCAACCCGTTTTCCTTTGACGCGATATAACAACAAATTGTGTTTGGTAACTAAAACTTCATGTATTTTTTTGCTTGGAGATTTTCGGAAGGTTAGGGGTGAGACACTTAGGCACATCATTGGTTTTCTGAAGAAGGGCTTCAATCTCCTTTATTGTCCATTCCTTCTCAAGGTATGCAATGATCTGATTGAACCTCTTTTCGGTCGTGGGCAACCAAGTTATTTTGTAAGCCATTTTTTGTATTTCAGCATCACCTCTTCATGTGATTTGCCCAACCCTTTTTCTGATTCTTTTATGGCCAGATCAACATCCTTTTTTACCTGTTCCGGAATATCCTCCCAAAAGTCATATTCTTTATTTGCTTGCAGCATGGCATGTACCATCTTAAGTACACGGGTGTCTGCTTTTGAAATTTCTGCAAGCACTTCTTTTTTCAATGTTGCATTTGTCATATTCAAATATACTAAAAATTAGGGCTGATTGACATCTCTGCGTAGTAATCCAGAATATACGTTACGGCATCATCGGCAGTATCCACCAGCTTGAATAAAAACAAATCATCAGCGTTGATGTTTTTTTCTTTTTCGAGCATCGTACCTTTAATCCAGTCGAGCAATCCGCTCCAGTACTCTGTTCCTACCAATACAACGGGAAAACGCGCAACCTTATGTGTTTGAATGAGCATTAACGCCTCAAAGAGCTCGTCTAAGGTACCAAACCCGCCCGGCATGGCCACAAAGCCCTGAGCATACTTCATAAACATCACCTTGCGCACAAAGAAATAATCAAAGTTGATCATCTTATCGCGGTCCACATATTTATTGACAGCCTGCTCAAGGGGAAGTTCAATGCCCAACCCCACCGACTTTCCGCCTGTTTCGTAAGCACCTTTGTTGCCGGCTTCCATAATACCGGGACCACCGCCTGTGATAACGCCAAAGCCGGCATGCACCAGTTTTTGGGCAATCTCCTCAGCCAGCAGGTAATACTTATGATTGCTTGGGGTGCGGGATGATCCGAAAATAGATACACAGGGACCAATCCTACTCATCTTCTCAAACCCTTCCACAAACTCCGCCATTATTTTAAACGTTGCCCAGCTATCGGTTACTTTAATTTCCGGCCAGTGTTTCTTTTCAAAAGCTTTTTTAATTCGCTCTTCGTCTGTCATGCTTTTCGATTTCAACGTTTTGAAAGATTGTAAAATTACACGGTTTGCTCAGTGGTTGTGAGGAATAAATGACAAGTGCAGAGGCTGAATTAACGCATTGTTCATGTCAATGAACCTTGTAATCCTTTATTCTTAACCCAATAGTGTTTTAAGCAAAGCTGAAATCACCTTGCCATCGGCTTTGCCGGCAAAATGTTTCATAGCCAGAGGCATTACCTTTCCGAAGTCGGCACCACTGGTGGCTCCCGCTTGTGTAATCAGGGTTTGCAGTTCGGCTTTAATTTGCTCTTCGCTCATTTGTTTGGGCAGGTAACGCTCAAATACTTCGAGTTCTTCCTGTTCGGTTTTGGCGAGCTCGGTGCGGCCATTTTGGGTAAAAATATCCAGCGACTCCTTGCGCTGTTTGGCCAGCTTCTGAAATATCTTGATGGCCTGATCATCATCAACACTGTCTTTAGCTCCTTCGGCTGTTGCAGCCAGCAGCATGGCGGCTTTAACGGCTCGCAAGGCTCGCAGGCTGATTTCATCTTTAGCCTTCATGGCCGTGATAATATCTTTATTAACTTGTTCTTGTAAGCTCATGGTTTTTATTTTTTCTTAGCAATATACTTTGCTGTTTTAGGTAAGAAGAAAGGGAAGGTATCGCTGCGCAATCCCAAACGAAGGGTTTCGAGCGGAATCACATCATTGGTGGCGATATTACCTAAGTTTACATTATTACCGGCCAGATTGATAAAATAGGTTTGTTGTGCCTTTTGCGGGGCTTCCCAAATAATACGGTCACCATCAATTTTAGTCAGAATTTCCTGAACCAAACCTTCACGCACTTCGCCACTTGAGCGGAACACCCCAACATTTCCAGCTTCGCGGGCTTCGGCAATCACCTTCCATGCACCGGCTTTGATTTCTGTTTTCATCAGCTCGATCCACTGGTAAGGAGGGATGATTTTTTCAACGTCTTTGCTACCCACTTCACTCAAAACGGTGAATTGTTTGCTGAGCTTGTGTACGTATTCGAGTTTCACCTCATGCGGCATTTCAATCGAGCCATCCGATACTTCGGCATGCTCCATTTTATACCGTTCGAGCAATCGTAAAAAATCATCGTATTGATTGCGCACAATAAATGCTTCAAACAAGGTTCCTCCAAAGTATACACCAATACCCGCCTGTTTGTAGAGGTCTATTTTTTCCTGAAGATGCTTGGTAACATAGGATGTTCCAAATCCCAGCTTTACAAAATCAACATAATCGCCATTGGCATCAATAAAGTTTTCTGCTTCACGAAGACTGAGGCCTTTGTCCATCACCATGGTGATGCCGTTGTTGCGCGGCTTGGCCGTGCGGGAAGGAATGTTTTTGAGTTTAAAATTATTCATGATTAGAATTAGGGTCTGTATCTTTCAATCGCCTGCATAATCTCGGGCACCTGCGAAAATACCGGAGTTAGTTCAAACAACAAGTAATGATCGTTAAAGTTTAGGATTAAGGCCGTTTCCAGATGATCGATTGCTTGTTGGGTTTTACCGGTAGCCCACAAATATGCTACCATGCGGTAGTGATATTGGTGGCAATCGGGTTCTATTTTGAGGGCCTCTTCAATCATCTCAATTGCCATTTCGGTATCGCCCTTTTTGAAGGCCACAAACGACCAGTCGAGCCAGGCTTCCATCATTGTCGGATCGAGTTCGAGCAATCGTTTGTATAAAAATTCGGCTTCGGTTTCGTTGCCCTGCCGGTATTCGGCTTCGGCCAGTACCAGCAAATATTCGGGATTGTCCTGCTCAAGCAAAACCGCACGCTTCAAATAACTCAGCGACTCCTTGTAGTTGTTTTCTTTTTCGAAGGTAAGCCCAATGCCAAACCAGGCTTCGGCAATATTGGGGTTGAGGCGGGTTGCTTTTTTGTAATACTCTCGGGACTGAAGGTTATCATCCAGCCTTTCGTAACAACCGGCAAGGTTGCAGTAGGTAATAGAGTCGGGGCCTTCTTTATCAATGGTGGTTTGATACTCGACAATAGCTTCTGCAAAACGATCAAGTTCCACCAGCGCATTGGCTTTGTTAAAACGGGCGGCTACATAATCATCATCAATCGCTAAACAATAATCAAACGCATCAATCGCTTTTTCAAACACTTCCATCTTGCTGTAGATTACACCAAGGTTATACCATGCATTGGTTGAATACGGGTCGATATCTATCAGTTTCTGGTATTGCTCAACACAGCGGTCATACCGTCCGCTCATATCGTTGCAATTGGCTATTTCGTAATAGGCCTGCTCGTTGTCGTTGCTATGCTGTAATACCTGTTCAAAACAAGCGATGGCTTTTTCATACAAGTCGCAATCTTCATATACATATCCGATTTCAAAAAGCATGTCCACTATATCATCGGCATACATCAGGGCCTTTTCAAAACAAGCCTCCGCTTCGGCTATGTCTTCAATATTGAGATAGGTTTCGCCTTTGAGAAGGAAAAGTTCGGCATTAAAAGGTTCATACAATTCAAGCTTTTCGATTTCGGTGATGGCCTCATCAAACTTGCCCATCATCACAAACACTTCGGCTTTTTTGAGTTTAAACCCTGTATAGTATTGATATAAATCTTCTCCGTAGTATACTACTTCCAGCGCCTTCTTAAGCTTATCTTTCTCTATGTAGTATTCGATAATGCTTTCCAGCGTTTCCGCATCAAAATAATCCTTCGATTTGTTTCGCTGCATTTTCTCGTACCGCTGCACATTGGAGGAAACGTCCTCGTCTAAAAAATCATCTGCATCCATAAACATCGGATTGGGTTGAACAAATATAGCACCATTAGCGGGCAATTGACAGACTGACACTACAGGTTATAAACACTTCATTGTGATTATTCTGATTCCCAAACTCATACACAAATTGAGATTGTTTGAACAGAACGACCGGAAGGCTTATTATTGCTGCTGACTCATATCCACCTTGTATCCATGAAAAACAAAATTATTTCGTTGTTGTTAATCGCAACCTTTATTCCGCTCACAAAAATTTCGGCCCAAACAAAAGATACGGCAGCGTTAAAAGATGTTGGTGTTGCTGTTTCTCCCTCTCATTTAAACTTTAACCTGAAACCCGGTGAGAGCAAAACATACGAAGTAAAGGTAACCAATGAAACCCTTGTAAAACGCTCTTTCTCGGCATCTGTCAAAGACTTCGACATGAACAATGCCGGAAAAACAACGTTCGGTGATTCCGGAACCTCCAAATACGGAATGTCAAATTGGCTTAATGTTGCACCAACTTTTTTTGAACTTAAACCGGGTGAAATTCAAAAAGTAAATATTACCCTATCTATTCCCGATACCGGTTTTTCAAATCGTGCAGCCTGGAGCATCTTATTGATTGAGGAAAAAAAACAGCGTGAAGCGCTTGATAACACCGGAGGCGACAAGAAAATTTCGTTGGGTGTAGTTCCGTCATTTGGTTTTGGCGTATACCTGTACCAAAATCCGCCTACGGTTCAAAACAACAAAGTAGAAATTAAAAACTTTCAGCTCCAGAGCGGGAAAGAAAAAAACCAACGGAATATTGAAATTACATTGCAAAATACCGGTGACGGTATTGCTTCTTGCGTTTCTTATGTTGAGCTTACCAATCTTTCTACAGGAAAACAGCAGAAACTGATGGTTAAACGATTTGTGGTATTACCCGGTTATACCCGGAACTACCTATTTGCCCTGCCCGAAAACCTTGAAAAGGGCAACTACTCTGCTGTTGGCGTATTGGATTACGGCAATAAAGATGTGGTTGAGGCCGCAGAACTGGAGTTTAAAGTTGACTAAAACACCCTCCTTTGTGTACTAAGGAGTAGACAATCCACGCACTATTTTTTTTGAAAGGCCAATTTTACGGTAAAATGACATTTAATGCATTGGTTTTTAGCGAGATAAATTTCAATAGATATTAACATTTACACGCAAAAACATCCGTTTACACCAAAATCCAGCCGTTTGAATAATACAGTCTGTGTTTTTTTACTACCTTAGTGTAGTAAACTTATACCTATTATATGAAAAACAACAGACTGCTGACCATGGCCGGAATTGCCATGCTCGCGTCAACAACAGCCTTTGCTCAGTTGAAAGATGAAAAGGATGTAACCATTACAATGGACTTACAACCTATCCTTCAGCTTAACATGTCTACTCCAAACCAAATTGATTTCACCTTTGACGACATCCAAGAGTACTACGGTGGTATTACCAAGTATGGAGCGACTATTTTAAAAGTAAGTTCAACCGTAAACTGGGATTTGTATGCGATTGCCCGCTCAAACGGTAACGTTGCTCCGGGTATGTGGGATCAGCAAATTAAGTACGGAACAGGTGGATCAGGTGGAGCGACCAACCAGTTGCCATTAAGCGCGCTTGAGTTGCGTCAAACAACTGCTAACGCAAACGCCACAGCTGCCTCCGGTACGTATGCTGATTACAGTTCTGCATTTCCTCCGGTAGCATCGCCTGCAGGTTCAAACAGCATATATGTTGACCCTGCAAATGCGGGAACTCCTCCTACAGCCTCTCATAAATACATTGCCGGCCATGCGGGAACAACAGCAACCGGAGCAGATGGTGTTGCGGGTGGTAGTTATTTAACTGCAAATGCCTTAACCAGCGACTACTACTATTCTATCGACTACCGTATCGTTCCGGGATTGCCTGCAATTTTCCCAATGGCTTTCTCTGCTGACGGGACAACCGCTCAGGATCTCGTTTCGGCTAACTCTGCAGGATCGTACGCACAACCTGGTGTTTACACTATGTATGTTCAATACATGATTCTTGAAGATCAATAACCCCCTCTTGATACTTACCCTCATGAAGAAGAGTCCTCAGCGGCTCTTCTTCATGTTAAAAAGCCGAAACAAAAATTGCAACGCCTAAACACACTATTTATTAACTTTTGTATCGGAGTGCTTTGCTTTCCAATACTGGTTAGCAATGTTAAGGCACAGTATTGTGATGTGGTGACGCTGACCACTGTTGGCCAAACAAACCTGGATTTCACTTATGATTCGTTTGGGAAATACCTCGGAGGAATTACCCAAAACGGGGCTACGCGCTTAAAAGTAAATGTCAGCAATTCCATCAGCCACAATCCCGATTGCCGTTGGAATCTTTTAGTATATATCGAAAATGGTAATGGCAGCACTCCTAATGATCAATGGGAATCTCTGTATTCACAATCATCATCAGGCACTCCGCCCAAAGTTGATTTGCTTCAATTGCGCATTACAAATAATTGCAACACTTCCCAAACAGGCAATAACTTCTTTAATGTGCCTATAAATGTTGGCCTGCCAATTATGGTTATTTCAAATACAGGAATCACCGTTCCTGCAGGTTCGTGCATAACCAACGTAAATGGTCCGGGGAACTCCACAAATAATTATAATGAATACTCTTTTGATATAGACTACCGCTTACAGCCGGGTGTTGGAGTCAAGAGCGGTATTTATCAGCTTAAGGTACGTTACGTTTTAACCGAGGCTATATGAAAAAGAGTCTGCTTTTAGGCACGATTTACTATCTATTAGCATTGACCAACTGCTTACATGCGCAGTCCACTTCACCCATTACCGCACATTTCATTGGCAAAGAGTATATGATTACCCCGGGTGAAATCCTCTCCAATGTATTGCGCATTGAAAACACTTCTTCAGAACCTGTTTTATTTAATATCAATCTTGATTTCCCATACGGTTGGAAACAAATTTCCCGAATTAAGGACGGCTATACCATAGCCCCCGGAGATTCGCTTTTTCTGCCTTTCCGATTTATTCCTTCGGGCGATTTGACCGGAAACAATCGTTTTATGCTTTCTGCTTTTATTGTGGGCCAGAGAGGCGAGGCTTTGGCCAATGACCTGTTTTGGGCTCATACTGAAAAGAAAACAAGCTGGAGTATGAGCACTGAAAGCGGAACAAAAATTTATTTTAAAAATGATGAGAACAGAATTCGGTTTGATGTAAATATATTAAATACCGGCTCCGAAAGGCAGCCTATGGTTCTGAACATGAACAATATGAGCCTGCTCGGAGAAGTAAGAGATTCTGCCAATACACGGACACTCACTCAGCCGGTTAATTTTACCCTTAACCCCTATCAGGATACTACCTTTAATTTTTCGTATCAGTTGATTCAGGGTGAGCGCAATCAAAGCAGAATTGACCTTGAAAATTACCGCCCAACCGGCATAAACGAAAACCGGAGCTTTAATTTATTGGTGACCAGCGAGGAGCCTGATTTTGGCCAGCCGGGAGCCTTTCAAACCGGGCAAAGGTTTCAGTTCAGAAAACTTTCGGACAATACCAGGGCCGATAACAATTCGTTTTCACACCTTCCTTTGATTGTTGATTACAATCTGTCGAATCTTTTTGACGAGGTTACGTTTGCCACTTTGAATTTAAGGGGTGTTGCACAACTGGACGCAACCCGTCAACTCATCTATAATTTTCAAGGTAGTTCCACCAACAATCAATACAACCAATTTCTAACCAACAACAATTATTATATCGGATATTTTGGCTCAAAGGGAAATGTCCAGTTAGGGTACATCAATGGCGGGTTTTTGGGTATTCAGGGGTTTGGACAAGGGGTTAAATCGAGCCTTATGATAAACCGCAGCCATCAGGTTACGGGTTATATTGTAACCCGAAAAGACCGGTTTGACCAAGAAGCCTTGCGCTCGTATGGTTTTGCTTACGATGTTAAATATTTCAAACAAAACAAAGCCCGTTTCGAAATAGGCCAGTCAGACAATAAGTTTACCGGAGTTAAAACCACAGCTCTTAACAGCAGGGTATCTATAAATTTCCTTCGAACCCAGTCTGTTAATTTCAGTATCTCCAACACCTGGAACCAGCTGAATAATTTGGGCCCGCTACCGGTAAACACCTTTGGTTATTTTGGAATGACTAACTATAATGGAAATTTTATCAGAGGCAAACTTGCTATTAATCATAGCGTTGGGTACAATACGCGGGAATATGCCAACTCTAATATCGAGCGGCTCTTTTACAATCACCGTACGCGCCTTATGTTTACGGATAAGTGGAGTGCTACCATTGTAAACAACTACAACCAAAGCACCACCATGATTGTTGGCCACATCAAAACAGGCTCACTTACAAACCAGTTTATGGTGAACCGTTCTTTTAAGAACAAAAGCGTTCAACCATACGTGTTTGCCAATTTGTTTCAACAGAGTATTGTCACTTACCAGATTCGCGGTGCAGGAGTTAACTTCAACCAGTTTAATCCCAAAACCAATACCCGGTTTTCAACAACCGTTGAAGGCGGAGCCAATCTGCCAACCCATATCCCTAATCCCGAAACAACAACTTTTTTGCAGTGGACAGCTCTTGCTTTTTATAAAACAGTTTCTCTAAATGCCCGCTACCTGGTTGGTATTTATGGCTACACTCCACAGTTGGCAACGCAAATAAACACCTCCAACCAGCAGTTGTTTACTTCTTCTCTACAACACCAATACTTGTTTGCTAACCGCAAGGTTATGATACAAACGGGCTTCAATTATTCATTTAACAATATATTCAAACAACACAATATCACCCTGTTCCCCGATATCTATTATTTTACCAATGATGGCTGGCGGTTCCGGCTTGGCTTTAACTATAATATTTTGTCGGGTATTGCACTCAAAAACAATTATTCCACACAACAAGCAACGGCTGATGAAGCCGAACGCCTCACCACGCAAAATACTTTTATTGCAGCAGGTATCCGTAAAGAGTTTGCCTTGCCTGTTCCTTTCAAAAAGAGTACGGTTCATGATATGGAATTTGTGGCCTTTTTTGATATTAATGGAAACGGAATCAAAGATAAATCGGAGAAATCAATTGAGAACATTGTCATTCGGATAGGTGATGAAGAAGTGATTAGCAATGCAGAGGGAGATGCAAAAATAAACAATATGCATGGTGGTCTTCACCGGATTTCAGCATTCTCACTCGACCGGTTTAATGGCTGGTTTGCAAATATTGAGGATACGGTAATGGTAATGAAATCAGGACAGTACTTTGTTCCTTTTGTCAGAGGTGTCAGGATTAAGGGTAAAATCAATATTGACCGCGATGCTATCAATGCCGATGCGGATGATCCATTTGACCTGGGGCGTATCCGGGTAGTGGCATCCGGCAACAAAGTATACAGCGTATTAACCGACTTCAATGGCAGCTTCGAGTTGTATGTGCCTTATGGTAAATATACCATTACCATGGATGAAGGAATATTGGGATCGCGCTACAAGCTTGCCCGCAACAATTATGAAGTAGAAGCTACGCGTGAATCGGATGGAATGATCATCTCATTTCTCATCATGGAGAAAAGAAGAAAAGTTATTAAAAAACAATTCCCCACCCCTGAAACCGTAAATCCTGCGGCTCCGGTAACAAGCCCAAAACCGGCAGCACCTCGCAAACGCTAAAATTCCCGAAAGCTTTATTAACTTGGCCGCTATGATTCATTTACTGTTTACAGGATTTTTGAGCCTGCTTCTTTTCCCTTTCTCAATAGTTGCTCAACAGATGAAACAAGCCATCTGGCAGCAAGATGTTGAGTATGCCATTAATGTTGAGCTGGATGATGTGAACCACATCTTACGCGGCAACGAAACCATCTTGTATACCAACAACTCACCCAATGCACTAACCGAAATATATATGCATTTATGGCCCAATGCCTACCGCAACACCAACACGGCATTTGCCAAACAACAGATTGAAAACGGCAAAACAGATTTTTTGTACATGGCCGAAGAAAACCGCGGGTATATTGATTCCCTCAACTTTTTAGCCGACTGGGTTGCGGTAAAATGGGAACTCACCGAACAGATTGATATTGCGAAACTCACCCTGCGCAAACCACTTGAACCCGGTGAAAAAATACGCCTTGCAACCACCTTTAAAGTAAAGCTGCCTTCCATCGTTTCGCGTATGGGCCATCAGGACCAACTTTATTGTGTAACGCAATGGTATCCCAAACCTGCGGTATACGATGTTAACGGATGGAACCCGATGCCATACCTCGACCAAGGTGAGTTTTACAGCGAGTTTGGCAAGTTTGATGTGCATATCACTTTGCCCGAAAACTATGTGGTTGGCGCCACCGGTGAATTGCAAAACGAATCGGAGAAACAATGGCTGCTTGAAAAAAGTAAAGAAAGTAATACCTCGAATCCAACAGCAGATTTCCCTGCCTCATCAAACAAAACCAAAACGCTGCATTACAAGCAGGACAGAGTTCATGATTTTGCATGGTTTGCCGACAAACGTTTTCAGGTTGAACGCAGTGAAGTTGTATTGCCAAAATCACGTAACCGTGTTACCACCTGGTGGTTTCAGGTAAACCCTAAACGCTCCAACATCGAACTGGTTAATGCAGCAATTTTATATTATTCGTCAATGCTTGGAGAATATCCTTACTCACAAGCCTCTGTTGCTGTTACTCCATTGGTTTCGGGTGCAGGAATGGAATACCCGATGATTACCAATATTACCGAAGTAAACCGTCAGGTTGTGTTTCATGAAGTGGGACATAACTGGCTGTATGGTATTTTGGGAAGCAACGAACGTGCTTACCCCTGGATGGATGAGAGCATTAACAACTACTATGAAACCCGCAGCTCCGAAACAGAAACCATCAAGCCGTATGAACGACTTACACCCGGAAATATAGGAGCCTTTGCCAGCGATGGCTACCGTGGTCTGGAAACCCGCTATCTGGTTGGAGCCCGTAAAAATGAAGATCAGGCCTGTTTCCTGCCATCCGAAGCTTATACCGATTATAATTATGGGGCTATCGTTTACGGTAAAGCCTCCTCTGCTTTTCATTATTTACAACGGTATTTGGGTGATAGTATTTTTGATGCAATGATGCAGAGCTATTATGAAAACTGGAAATTTAAACACCCGTTGCCCGATGATTTTACAGACCATGTCAAACAGTTTTCGGGCAAAAACCTCGATTGGTTTTTCAATGATTTGATGACCACAACACGCAAACAGGATTGGAAAATAAAAGGTATTCGCAAAACAGGTAACGGCTATACCATACGCCTTAAAAACCGTTCATCCAATAATGCTCCGTTCAGTGTTACAGCAATGAAAGCCAACAATGCCGTTCAAACGGTTTGGTTTGACAGCTTGCCGGCAAACAATCAGGTTAGTTTCCCTGCGGGCGATTACCAGCAACTACGCCTGGATGCCTATGAAACAACTACCGACATCAACCGAACCAATAATAGTATTCGCACCTCGGGTGTTCTCAAAACCGTTCGTCCGCCCGAGTTTTCGCTCTTCCTCAATACCGAAAATCCATACAAGCAACAAGTGTATTATACACCCATTGCAGGTGCCAACCTGTACAACAAAACCATGTTGGGAATGGCGTTTTACAACAGCGTAATGCCGGCTAAACCTACTGAGTTTGTGCTGGCTCCAATGTACGCATTTGGCACCAAAGACTTAGCCGGAACGGCTGAACTGCAGCACCGCTTTATATCGTATGGAGTGGCCCGCAGCTATACTCCATGGATGAAGGCAACACAGTTTGCAAGCGATTATTTTACGCCCACAACTTATACCAAACTCGAAGGAGGAATCACCGCACAACTGGCACAGCACCATCCCCGCACGGATGCACAAAACAGTGTAACCGCCCGCGTGGTAAGCATCAGCGAACGCAATCGCGGTGCCGCTTATACCCTTAGTGGAGCCAGCACCTTTGCCGAACTCACCTTTGCCTCACAACAAAAGCGAGTATTGCAGCCATACAATTACAATATCACCTATCAATACATCAGCACCAACGCACAGGCACATAAACTTACGGCCGAAGCAACCCGGTTTTTGAATTACGAAAAGCCTAAAAAAGGATTTACGGTTCGGTGGTTTGGTGGTGTGTTTCTGCAATCACTCATGAACTCAGATGGGCGTGCCGATTTTCGTGCCGGAGCCAATACCGGTTTGTTTGATTATACCTTTGACCAATCACAGTTTGGCCGTGGCGAAAATCCCGTAACATCCAACAGCTTGTTTGCACAACAGTTGATGTTTGGCGGATTGCAATTTAAGGAACTGTATCCTTCTGTAACATCCGACAAATGGGCAACAGGCGTAAATTTTGAAACCACGGTTCCGGGTATTTTGCCATTGGTACTCTATGCCGATATCGCATTTATTAACGCTAACGAAAGTTATATGGATGGCAATACCAACCAAATGGTGAGCAAGTACACTCCGAAAATTTTATACACTTCCGGGGTTAGTATAAAACTTCCCGGAGATGTATTCCGCATCAACTTCCCCATCATGACATCATCCGAAATTAGCGACTACTTTAAAGGCAATATTCCGGGTAGTGTAAGCGGTGCCAAACGTTATACCGAACGCATTACTTTTTCGCTCAACCTCAACAAGCTGAATCCACTGAAAGCTGCACGTAATTTTAGTTTCTAACGGTTTGCAGCTACACGCAGGCAGGGATTTTTACCACTGAACTTCCTACGAAGAACTGAACTTCAAATTTAGCACTTTCCTGTCCTGCGAAGCACGAACCCCCTGCTTGCGTGTAGGTGCTGTTAGCTGTTCGCCCTTATTTTTCAGGTGTTGTCAGCCAGTCTAATGCGTTTATCTTTTTTACTCCGTTGAGTGTTCCTGTGTCGTAGTCCATTGTGATTAAAAGTTTTTCGTGGTGGTCGGCAATGGTGTCAAATGGTGCTAATTCACGTTCAAGTGTTGTTGTGTTTTGTGCAGTTTGCGCAACTTGTATGTACTGCGTAAAACCGTCATTGTTGCGAACAACAAAATCAACTTCCAAATTGTTGGTTTTCCCTATCCAAACTTGGTTGTTTCTGCGTTTTAGTTCAAGGTAAATGATATTTTCAAGTAAATGTCCTGCATCGTTTACTAATTCTTTTCCAAGTAGTGCATTGCGAAAACCTAAATCTACTAAATAGTATTTTTCTTGCGTTGCTAAATGTTGTTTGCCTTTGATGTCGTAGCGATTTACTTTGTAAAACAAATAGGCTTCTACCAACGTGTCAATGTATTTTGAAACGGTTTTGTTGTCAATTTTCTTTTTGTTAGCCGTTAAAACTTTTGCAATGTTTCCTGCCGAAACGCTTGAACCAACTGAATCTATTAAAAAGTTTACAACTTCCTGATACGATTCTTCGGCATAAATAGTGTGTCGTTTTGAAATATCGTTGCCGTAAATGTTTTTGAAAACCGTTTGCAGATATTCATTCGCAAAATGATTTCCGTCTGCTGAAAGTCTTACTGCTTCGGGAAAACCGCCCGTTCGAACGTATTCAGCAAAAGTCCGGTCGGGATTTGCGGTTTTGCCTGTAAACTCCAAATATTCAGCAAAAGAAAAAGGCAATACATTTATTTCATATACTCTGCCTGTGAGCAATGTTGCCAATTCACTGCTCAACAAAAATGCGTTTGAACCTGTTACATACAAATCTATGTTTGGGTGAACGTACAAACCTTCCAAAAGTTTTTCAAATTCGGGAACGTTTTGCACTTCGTCTATAAATACATAATTGGTTGCGTTTTTTTTGAGGTTCTTAATGATGTAATCATAAATTTCTTTCCAATTTTTCTCTGCCAAAAAACGAAATTCGGGCATATCCATATTGATTGACAGAATGGAAACTTTAGCATTTTCTTTCCGCAACAAGTCTTGAAATTGTGCCATTAAAGTTGATTTTCCACAACGCCTGACACCCGTGGCAACCTTAATCAAGTTCTTGTCTTTGAGTACACGAAGCGTGTCTAAATATCGTTTTCGGGCTATTGCTTGCATAGGGCAAAGGTGAGTAAAATTCCTAAAACTTTGATAAAAATAAAACTTTTAGGAATTTTAAACTGCGAAGCACCGAGAGTTTTTAATGTTTTATTTTAATAGTTCGTCAAGTTGGTTAAAGCATACTTCAATACCTTCTTTAAAGCCCATTTCAATTACGGCTTGAATATCTTCAAAGCTGTTGTGTTTTGAAATCATCGTAACAGTCGTCTTTCCGTCAGTTTCGTTAAACTGATTTTCAAAATTTCCTGCTGGAAATTCTGGATTTACTGTTCCATTTTCATCGCAAAAAACATCTGTTCCCGAAAAACTTTTGTGCAATACAATTTTCTCGTAGTTCTGTTGTCCCCAATTCCTTTGGTCTGTCTCTGCACCTGTAAGAGATGGAGGAATAACCATACAATATAGCCAATGTCCGCCCTCACGAAAATCCATAGATTTTGTTTCTGCTTTGCAAGGTTCTGGACCCCACCATTGGTCCAATAGTTCTGCGGTTGTCCACGCTTTCCAAACCAATTCAAGGTTTGCAGCAAATTCACGTTTTACAACAATTGTGTTATTGTCTTTGTTGACTTCAAAGTCAAATTTTAAGGTACTGTTCATTTTTTCTGTTTTTTAATTGTTTCTAATAACTTGTCAAGTTGATTAAATCGTGTTTCCCAAATCTTACGGAATTGGTCAAGCCATTTGTCAATCTCTTTCATTTTGTTCACTTCAAGTTGATAGTAGATTTCTCTACCTTGTTGGTTTTGCGTTACCAATTCGCACTCTGTCAGAATTTGTAAGTGCTTGGAAACCGCTTGTCTGCTCGTGTCAAAGTGTTCGGCAATGGCGTTTGGTGTCATTGCCTGTAAAGCAATAAGCGTAATAATTGCCCGTCTTGTCGGGTCGGCTATTGCTTGAAAAATATCTCGTCTTGCTTCCATTGTGCAATAATTTGGTTGCAAATATAAATGCAATTATTTAGTTGCGCAATTTTTTGGGGTGCTAAAATTTGGGGTGGTGGGTGGGCTTGGTTCGTTATGTCAGCTTGTTGATGTCTGCACGGTGGTGTGTGACAGCTAACGGTTCGGGTATTGCCGCAGTGGGGGCTTTTCAGCACAAAAGTTCAATCGAAGAACTGCATTTGAACCTACCACAAAATTGTCATAGAAGCACGTCACCCGCCATTACGCCAAACCGCTGTTAGCGGTAGTTATTTTTTACTTTTCATGATTGATACAAGTTTTTGTCCGTGTACTAATATTTTAAGTCGTTGTCTGTTTAAAGAAATGTGTGCTTGTTGCTTCTCATGCTCGTCAAGCCCATTTTTATAAATGGAAATTATATGTTGATAAGTTAAAATACCAGTAATTTTTTTGTCCACCACAATCGGCAATATATCTACATTTTCTTTTGCCATTATTTCAACTGCTTTCCGCAGTGTTTCCGTGGGTTGAACAAATAAATTATTTCGCTTAATAATCGAGCCTACTTTTTTATCAGAGGCATGTTGGGAATTAAATAGAGTTGATGAACTTAACAAACCCCTATATTCCCCCTCTGTATCTGAAATAATAAAATAGCTTGAAAGTAGGTCGGTCTCATTTGTGAGCCAGTTACGTACTTCACCAATTTCCATATTGTCGTTTATAACAATTCCATTATCATTTACAATTTGTCCTACTGTTGTTTTTTCAAGAATGTCAGACTCGTAAGAATTTGGGGTAACAACTCCTCTTCGGGCAATTTTTTCAGTCATAATTGTGTTTTCCATTAAAAAGAAGGATGTAAAATACGATGTACTGCAAGTAGCCAATAAAGGCAACAAAGCATTGGATTGACCTGTAGTCTCCAATGCAAAAACAATAGATGTCAAGAACGCTCTTGATGCTCCCGCAAACATTGCAGACATTCCAACAAGCACTGAAAGAGGAATGTTAATTCCAGAATTTGGAAACCAAAACATTCCAATGCTACCTATTAAAGCTCCTGTTGCACCGCCTATTGTGAGCAAAGGAGCAAGTGTTCCTCCCGAAGTGCCGCTACCTAAAGAAATTGCCCAAGACAAAAATTTTAAAACGCATAATGAAAGGACAACTTGCATTGGCATTGTACCTGTAAGAAGGTCGGTAATGTTGCTATATCCAACACCAAGTGTACGAGGAGCAAAAAAACCAACCACTCCAACGGCTATACCACCAATAGCAGGCCACCATGCCCAATGAATAGGTAGTTTTTCGAAGACATCTTCTATCCAATACACAACTTTAGTTACAATAACTGAAATCAGACCGATAACAATTCCCATTGTTGCATAAAACAAAAGTGCGTAATTGGATGATGGTTGTAGTAGAAAATTAAGTGGAAAAACAACCCCTTCTTCAAATAACAAATGATGTCCAGCAGCACCAGTAATACAGGCCAAAGCAACAGGAATAAAAGACCGTGCAGAAAACTCAAACAACAATAATTCAATAGCTAAAAGTATTGCAGCTAACGGACTTCCGAAAATAGCAGACATGCCTGCTGTTGCTCCGGCAGCAAGTAGTATTTTTCGTTCATTGGGCGTGATTTTTATGAGCTGTCCAAGAGTAGAACCCAAAGCTCCGCCTGTCGCAATAATCGGGCCTTCTGCGCCAAAAGGACCACCTGTACCAATAGAAATGGCTGCTGATAGTGGTTTTAAATAAGTAATGGCTGGTTTTATTTTACTTTGGTTGGTTAGAATTTGCTCCATTGCTTCAGGAATTCCGTGTCCTCTAATGGCTTTTGAACCATATAACGCCATTAAGCCAACAATTAAACCTCCAACAATTGGAACGGCTACTACAAATATTCCATAAGAATGGTGCATTGGACTTGATGGTTCAATAGAGAAATTGCCATAAAATGCGATGTTGGTTATTAAGTCAATAAGATATACAAGCACTTTTGCAATGAAACTTATACAAACCGCAATTACTACAGCAAGTAGCGATAGGCGTAATAAACGCTTCTTGTCGTACTTCTTTTTTGAAGCTACATTTTCTCGTTGTAGCGTTGGCGATAATGAAATAGAAACAGGTATTCCGTTGTTTAACATCTTTATTGAAAAATTAAATTGATAAAATATAACCCGAGAACCAAAACACCTTGTAATAATATCGTTCCATCAAGAATTCCATAATAATATAATGGCAAATTTCGTATCCTTTCGTTGATTAAAGATACAATTGTTGTTAAGAACGAAATTGTAAATGCACTTATAATTAACCATTGATTTGTGATTAAGTAATGAAATACAGCAATTGTAAGAAATAGAACCAAGGCGGATATTGAGCTGTAGATTGATTTTTTTTCACCAATAAGCAATGGAATTGTCTTTAATCCTGCTTGACGGTCGGCAATCATGTCTCGAATATCAAATGGAATTGTTATTGCGAATACAAATAAAAATCGCTCAATTATCATGGTCAAAATATGAAAATTGTTATACGCTTTTTCCGAATGAATTACAGGAAGTAATATGGTAACAGTAGCCCATACAAATGAAATTAAGAATATTTTTAAAAAAGGAATTTGCCTTAGTCTAAAAATCCCCTTTGCACTTTTTGAGAGAGGGGTTGAATAAAATAAAGTGAGCCCAGCAATTGGAGCTAATGTAAGAAGCACCTTTAATTTTGCTTCAATAACAGAAATAGCGAAACCAAGAACGGATAAAAACACTAATAAATAGAACCAGTTCAATTTGTCTTTAACCCAACTGTGTTTATCAGAGTTTAGAGCATCAGAATTCGTTAAAATAGTAATTAGTCTATGAAGATTATATTCAAAAAGCGTTGCAAAAAAAATCAAAAATAGATAAGGATGCCATTGAGGATGAATCCCTAACTGTATTTGTGTCGCTACAGTTAATACAACTGCGGAAAGAGAAATAAAGATATTTGAATTTATGAGTATTCTGATTGCTTTCAATATTCCCTTGTTTTTCTGTTTGGTTGTCGGTTGCTGTCAAATGGTGTCGCTGTGTATAATTACCGCTAACTAGCTTATTGGCGCCACTTCATAGAGCCTTATATTTAATTCAATAAGCATATCACCTATAAATTATCGAAAGGCGAAATGATATTCTGAATGCTTTTGGCGTGGTATCAAACAAAAAACCCGCCCCGAGTACTCGGGGCGGGTTTGGTATCAGAAGGCCGGCTTAGCCGGTTTATCTTTAAGTCTTTCTTTAATATCTAAGCGGTGCTTACGGGCAGTATCAATTGCAATATCATATCCGGCATCTGCGTGGCGAATAACACCCATTGCAGGATCGTTATGCAATACACGTTTAAGCCTGCGTGCTGCATCTTCGGTACCATCAGCAACAATCACCATGCCTGCATGAATTGAATAGCCCATACCTACTCCGCCACCGTGGTGAATGGAAACCCAACTCGCTCCACCGGCTGTATTGATTAGTGAGTTCAAAATCGGCCAGTCGGCAACAGCATCACTTCCGTCTTTCATGGCTTCGGTCTCGCGGTTAGGTGAAGCTACCGAACCCGTATCCAAATGGTCGCGACCAATTACAATCGGACCTTTAACTTTTCCGGTACGCACCAATTCATTAAATGCTAAAGCTGCTTTTTCACGGTCACCTTGCCCGATCCAGCAAATACGTGCCGGCAAACCTTGGAAAGCAATACGCTCCTGAGCCATATCCAACCAGCGGTGTAAAGACGTGTTCTCAGGGAACAACTCTTTCATTACACGGTCGGTTACATAAATATCGTTCGGGTCGCCACTAAGCGCTACCCAGCGGAACGGCCCCTTTCCTTCGCAAAACAACGGACGGATATAAGCCGGTACAAATCCCGGGAAAGCAAATGCATTCTCAACTCCACGCTGGTCTTTGGCTTGTCCGCGCAAGTTGTTTCCATAATCAAATGTAATCGCACCACGCTCTTGCAATTCAATCATCAATTTCACGTGGTGAGCCATGGTATCAAGCGCTTTTTCTACGTATTTATCCGGTTCTGTTTTGCGCATACGGTCGGCAACCTCTTCGGCTATACCTTCGGGGTAATAACCATTCAACGGGTCGTGAGCCGATGTTTGGTCAGTCAGCAAATCAGGGGTGATATTGCGCTCTTTCAAACGCTCCAGCAAATCAATTACATTACACAATACCCCGATAGATAAACGTTGTCCGGCAGCTTTGGCTTTCAAAGCCATATCAATAGCCTGATCAATATCGCGGCTCATCACATCAAGGTAACGTGTTTCAATACGTTTTTTGATGCGCCATTCCACCACCTCTGCCGCTAAACACACACCATCACACATGGTAACAGCCAAAGGCTGAGCACCACCCATACCACCTAAACCGGCAGTAACGGTAAGTGTTCCTTTAAGTGTTCCTCCAAAATGTTGACGGGCTGCTTCGGCAAACGTTTCATACGTTCCCTGTACAATTCCTTGCGAACCTATGTAAATCCAGCTTCCGGCAGTCATCTGCCCGTACATCATCAATCCTTTTTTATCCAACTCGTGGAAGGTTTCCCAGTTGGCCCATTTAGGTACCAGCATTGAGTTAGAAATAATCACACGTGGAGCGTCTTTATGTGTAGGTAAAATCCCCACAGGTTTGCCGCTTTGAACCAGAAGTGTTTCATCTTCTTCCAGATCTTGAAGGGCTTTTACTATCAAATCAAAACTTTCCCAGTTGCGGGCAGCTTTACCAATACCACCATACACCACTAAATCTTCCGGTCTTTCAGCTACTTCAGGATCAAGGTTATTGTGTAGCATGCGCAAGGCTGCTTCCTGAATCCAACCTTTGCAACTCAGGGTGTTGCCTGTTGCGGCATGTAATACTCGTTTGTTTGTCATAATCGGCACAAAGAAATTTGGGCAAAAATACAGTTTCTCCGGGCTTTCCATTGCGTTTTTTTTACGGTTGCTAAAGCAACCGCCTATTAACTCGGAAGCCTTGGGGCTGGAGATTGCAGAATCGCGGGTACACAATTCTGCGGGCTCAAAGGGGAGGCTGACACGATGAATAACGTCTGCTGACGCAGCCGCAGGGTATTAACTAAAAAAGGAGGCTTTCGCCTCCTTGTATTCGTGTTGTGCGCGGGAGGAGACTCGAACTCCTACAGTGTTACCCTCTGGCTTCTGAGACCAGCGCGTCTACCAATTTCGCCACCCGCGCGAATGGTGGCACAAATAAACAATAAAATGAGGAGAGAAACCAATTATCCCTCCTCATTTTTTCAGGTTAAAACAACAAGGTCAGGTTAGCCAGAAAATTGGTCCTGGCCTGCGGATAATAATAGTTAAAGTCGGTACGCTTACCTCCCGAGTATCCGCTAAAGGTATATCCGTTTGGTTCGTATTCGACATTCAGAATATTGTTTACCTGCACGCCAAAGCGTATACTTTTGCAGAAACCGGTAACTTTAGCCGTATAACTCACACGCAAATCATTCACCCAAAAGGCATCCAGCTTGCGGTTGCTGTTTCCGGTATTATCCATGTATTGTTCGCCTACATACTTCGATATCCAGTCGATGCTCAACGGCTTAAACGGAGTAAAGGTCAGCAACGATGAGCCAATCCATTCGGGTGAAAAGGCAATAGACGTATTGCTATGGTTAATGGGCATCTGCGTACCATTATCCAAATCGTCCAGATATTCGGTAAATTCCTGAATGCGGTTTTGGCTATAAGTAGCCGTAAGCTGCCAGCGCAGGCTGCTGAGCAATTGCAGGCCGCCCGTAACTTCAATTCCTGCACGGTAACTTTTCGGAACATTCACACGGTTATACGCTCCCACATCATTTACGGCTCCTGTGGCTACCAGCTGGTCGCGGTAATCCATGTAAAAGCCATTAACGGTCAGAGCCGATTTAGTCCACGATTTGCGCCAACCCAGCTCATAGTTGATTAACTGTTCGGGCTTGGGTATGCTGTTCGCACTTGCCTGAATAATATCGTTGCGAATCGGTTCTTTATTGGCAATACCCATATAAGCATATACATTGCTGTTCTCGTTCAACTGGTACGTAAGCCCTGCTTTGGGATTGAAGAAACGGTATTGCAGGTCAAAATCGTAAGGACGATACGTGCTGCCGCTCAGGTCTTCGCCTTTTAAACGGTAGTCTATCATACGGCCCTGCACATCCACAAAACCTTCGAGTTTAGAGGTGAACTTATATCCTGCCTTGGCATAAACGCTGTAATCATTTTTCTCTGAAACACCATCGTAAAAATGTTGATTGATGGCGCTGCCCATCGAATATTCGGCCCATATCAACTCCCCGTAGTGACGACCCTGATAGGTATTAAGGGCTCCGCCAAAGGTAAGGTTCAGCTTGTTGCGCTCATGGCTGATGGAAAACACCGTTCCGTAAAAATCATTGTCGAGCCAGCGCCTGCGTACAAAATCACCACTTTTTACAGTGGCCCCATCCACCACAATCGAATCGGGAAGTTTGTAAGTGGTAAAAGCATCATCCGTGCGGTACTCTTCATAATATCCTCTGCCATAAGTATAGTGTACCCCAATATTGGCTTTGGTATGCTTACCCAGCAAACGGGTAAAAAACAACTGGTAATTATCCGTTTGGTAATTATCCGTTTGGTTCGAATAGGTAAAAGAATTGTAAGTACGGTTGCCCGAAGCCAGCATGTGGTCGAGTTCTGCCTGACTCATCCACATATTCGCAGCAAGATCTTTCATGCCTTGCACATCCCCGTTGAGGCGGGCTTCGGGAATACCGTTCCAGGCCTGATAGGTTTTTTCCTTACCTGTAAATACATTTAGAGTCAGCATACTTTTATCGGTTACATACCGTGCTGTTGCGAAATAAGACGACAGGTCGGACGAAGCGCGGTCAATGAAACCCTCACTGTTGATCTTTGATAAACGCATATCAAACGACCACCCGTTGCTGAGTAATCCTGTTCCGGCTTTCAGGGTCATTTTGCGGGTATCAAACGAGCCGTATGAAGTGGAAACTTCTCCATAAGGATTGGCTTGCAAAAAATCGGTTTGTACATTGATACTGGCTCCGAACGCTCCGGCACCGTTGGCCGATGTTCCAACTCCTCTTTGCACCTGAATACTTTGAGCCGAAGAAGCAAAGTCGGGCATGTTCACCCAAAACATTCCGTGCGACTCGGCATCATTCACCGGCACTCCGTTGATGGTAACATTGGTGCGCGAAGGATCTGTTCCACGGATACGGATACCCGTGTAGCCAACACCGGCTCCCGCATCGGAGCTTACAACGGTTGAGGGTGTAAGGTTGAGCAAAAAGGGCATGTCCTGCCCGTAGTTTTGTTTTTGAATCTCGTCTTTACCGATATTGGTAAAGGTTACAGGTTGTTTGGAACCGGCATGAATACCGCTTACCACAACCTCCTGCAACTGTTGTTGTTTGGATAATGTGTCGGTTTGAGCAAATGCAGCAAGGTGCAGAAGCGTTAAACTTGTCACGTAAAAAATACGCATGATGAATTAAAAAATTAAGGTTTAACAAACACGCTACCAAGGGCTGATAACGCTACATTTTTGTTTAACCCTCTTGGAATTGTACCGCCCGCATAAATGCTGACGGAAGAAGTATTACGTGCCAACTGTGCACCGCTAACATTCATCGTAAAACTTCTACTTTTCCCTTCGCGGGCATTATCCCGTTCAGGTTCCAAGGGTTTGATCTCAGACAGTCAGATTTCGGATGTTTGATTTCAGATGTGAGATTTATCGTTCTCTCATCTTTCTTCTTACTTCTTTCCTCTTTCTACCACCCCTAAAGACGGGGCAAATATACAGCAGTTATACAAACAAAAAAGCCGACTCTTTCGAATCGGCTTTCGGTATTGTTATTGTTGATGAATTTTATTGAACACCCATCAACTCTACGTCAAAAATAAGAGTAGCATTTGGCGGAATCACACCTCCTGAACCGTTAGCACCATATCCCAACTCTGAAGGGATAATCAAACGAAGCTTATCACCAACCTGCATCAGGGCAATACCTTCGTCCCAGCCTTTAATTACCTGACCTTGTCCCAACGCAAACTGAAATGGTGTACCGCGTTCAACAGATGAGTCGAACACACGTCCATCAGTAAGCATACCGGTATAATGTACGTTAACCGTTTTGCCGGCTTCTGCTTTAGCAGCATTCTCATCTTTGGTTTTCGAAACCACAATATACTTTAATCCCGAAGCTGTAGTTAAAGTGTCTTTACCTGCTACATCAAAAGGTTTTGGAGCTTCTGCTACGTCCATCAGCTCCACTTCAAAAATCAAAGTAGAGTTGGCCGGAATCAATCCGCCACCTACTTCTCTATCGCCATAAGCCAATGCGGAGGGAATAATAAACCGTGCTTTATCGCCTACTCGCAACAGTGCAATTCCTTCGTCCCAGCCTTTAATTACACGGCCTTCGCCCAGTTTAAATTTGATGGGTTGACCACGATCACGCGAGCTGTCAAACTTTTTACCGTCCATTAATGTACCGGTATAATGTACCGAAACGGTACTGCCTTTGGTGGCTTGGGTTCCATTGCCTTCTTGCAATAATTTTACTTTTAGGCCGCTTGCTGTTGTTTGTTCCACGTTAAGTTTTAATTTAAAGGGTGTTGGTTTTTGAGCGGGTTTACCTTTTTGAGCCTGCACTGTAAAAGTTATCATCAATGCGCAACTCAGTATCCATGCATATTTTTTCATATATTTTGAATTCGTTAAACTAACTATCGGAAAGATGTCAACTTGCCTTAGCGCACCCCTGCCCCTGAAGGAGGGGACCAACCGCACACTTTCTAAAAGGCTTGTGCGCGGAACTCCCTTTAGGGTGAGCAGAGGGGATAGTTGACAATATTCGGGTAGTTATTAATTAGTTAATCTTAACCAGTTTTACGTCAAACACCAATGAGCTGAATGGAGGAATCGGACCGGCACCACGTTCACCGTAAGCCAATTTCCAGGGAATGATGAATTTGTATTCTTCGCCTTCGTGCATCAACGCTACACCTTCATCCCAGCCCGGAATAACCTGACCCAGACCTACCGAAAACTCAAATGGTGCAGCAGCTCCGTCCATATTGCTGTCAAACTCTTGTCCGTTCAACAATGTTCCGCGGTATTGCATGCTTACCTTGTTTCCTTTGGCAACAGCCTTACCTGCGGTTTTCTTAACCACAACGTATTTCAATCCACTGGCCGTAGTTTGAATATTTTGCAGAGTAGCCAAAAATTCCTGCATAGCAACAGAGTCTTTCTCCACAAACTCACTCATTTGTTGCATTTGTTTCTGTTGCATTTCGGCTTGGTTAAATACATCCACTACTGTTACATAAAAACGTACATGAGTTTCACTGGCCATACCTTCGGGTTTTTCAGAACCAAAACTTTTCTTGAATAAGGTATCGGCATTTACAATAACTTCAGCGCTATCGCCTTTGGCCATCATCGCAAATACTTCTTTTAATACAGGCTCATCTGCCGGAATATAACGAGGGCTATTGTTTGAATACGTTTCCAAAATCACCGAATCAGAGCCTTGGGTGGCAATGCGCAGATTCATCAATAAAATATCGCCTTCGGCTACCATACGTGCCGACTTATCATGGGTGATAATTTTGTACTGAACACCACTTTCGGTGGTTTCCATTTTGTTACACGATACAAGCAACATAACAGCTGCTGCAAGGGTTAATACTACGTTGTTTTTCATTATAGGTTTTAAGTGTTAAGCAAGGATATGTTTATAATCGGCAATTGCCGCTTTGAATTTTGATTCTGTTACCTCAATCGAATCGTGGCTTTCGCCTCCGGCTGCGCTAAAGTGCCCCCCTCCGTTAAAATATTTACGGGCAAACTCATTGGCCGGAAAATTTCCTTTGGCGCGGAACGACATTTTACGGGCTACCGTCCGGTCAATAATAATCACCGAAAGTTTGATGCCCTTGATGGAAAGCCCATAGTTTACCAAACCTTCCGAATCTCCGGTGATTACTTGAAAACGTTTTAGCTCTTCGGCTGTCACACAAATCAAAGCCGTATTATACTCTCTCAGGATTTGCATCTTATCGTTGAGGCAATAACCAATAAAACGCATACGACTCTCTGAGTAGTTGTCGTAAATGGCTTCTACAATTTTATTGGGTTCTGCTCCTTTTGCAATCAGTGCAGCCGTTACAATATGGGTGCTTGGGTACGTGCTGCTGTGGCGGAATCCGCCTGTATCCGTCATGATACCGGCATACAAACACGAGGCAATATCTTTGGTCACCAAATCCGTTTTACCCATGATGGTGATGAACTCATAAATCAGTTCACAGGTAGAGCTTACCTTGGTATTCCACAAACTGTAATCCGCAAAATCTTCCGGCTCCAAATGGTGGTCGATCATCACCTTTTTGGCCGAAGCCTTGGCAACAATTTCACCCAAACGGTTAATGCGCTTCAGCGCGTTAAAGTCGAGGCAAAACACAAAGTCGCAGGCCTCCACCGCTGCTAAAGCAGCCGCTTCATTTGCTTCAAAGTTGATAACCGATTGTTCGCCCGGCATCCAGGTGAGGAAGTCGCCATAGTCGGTAGGTGAAACCACCGTAGCGTTGACACCCAGCTCTTTAAAGAAATTATACAGCCCCAAAGATGAACCCAGCGCATCAGCATCGGGCTTATGATGTGTGGTGATCACAATTTTAGGAGAAGGGGTAGCCAGCAGTAGCGGCTTTATTTGAGCAATATTGTTCAGAATGTGAAAATTTTAGCGGTGCAAATGTGTGAAAATTTCGGGAGATAAAATAGCGCCATTAAAAAGATTAGTGACTTCTTAAAAAGCCTCATGCATAGTGATATAAGCAGCAGTATTGCCATCAGCACCCCAGCCATAGTCAAAACGCACATTCAAACGCTGACTAGGGATGGCTTTAACACGCAGGCCCAGTCCCATATTGGGTTTTATGCCACTAAACAATCCATCGCGGGTATTAGAAACGGTTCCTCCTCCGGCAAAGGCCACCATACCAAAGGGTCCCCAAAGGGTTTTACGCAACTCGGCCTGAAACGCCATGGCATAATGATCGCGGTAACGACCGTTGTAATACCCCCGCATAAACATCTCGTTTCCTATTACGCCTTCCATGCGGAAGGGAATATCGCCCTCATTCATATTGATAAACCCTTGCAATGCCAGCACATTGTCCTTCCACAGGTGAATATAGTTGCGGGCATCAAGCGTGACATTCGTAAAGTTGTACTGGCTGCCCAAAGCCTTTTCGTAAAAAACATTGGAAAGCTCCACCAAAAATCCGCGGTGTGGAAAATACACATGGTCGCGATTGTCATAATACATTGTAAAACCCAGTCCCGATGCTGTATATCCATTATAGCCTGATGGTTGCGTGGTTTGCATCAACCCACCTGCCACGGTCTCAACATTGTACATCTTTTCAAAATTGTATTGCAAACCTGCATACAACCTTGGAATAAGTAAGGTGGCTGCTTTAAGATTGGCCTTGTGCATCCGGAAACTGTAAAACTCCTTATTGCTTACCGGAGCGTCTTTGCCAATGCCATAATAATCCTCTCCAAATGTGGTGTAGGCATACCTGCCACGGAGGTTCCACCGGTTGGCTTTGCTGAAATAATCGAAGGCAGGAATAGCTGAAAACTGTTGGTTTTGCGAATACGCAATATTGGTGCGGATATAAGACGGTCGTGTAATACTGTCTTTGGCAGCTTTAAAGATATAAGTGAGAGAAACACCTAATATCCACCGGGTTTCGGGTTTATACGCCAAAATAGGAAACGGAAAAATAAGATGGTTGCGCGGATGGACCGAATCGCCTTCAATGATGCGATAGCTCCAGTCGATGGTACGCGGAATAAAGGGTTTGCGCGGTGGTTGATTTGAGGTATCGGATTGAGCTTTTGCCGCAAAAAAACACATCATCAATATCAGACAGCATAGTGCTTGTTTTAAATGTTTAGTCAAAATGTTGATGATATAAGTGTAAAGTAATTGAGTAATTAAGTTGGTTAAGTAATTGAGTTGGTTGAGTTGGAATAGAAGAACCTAGTACTCAATCAACTTAATTACCTAATTACTTATTCAACTAAACCTAAGGCTTTAAACGACCGTACATACGTGGAAACGGAATGCTCTCGCGAACATGCGGCAACTTGCAAATCCAGGTTACCAAACGCTCCAGTCCCAACCCGAAACCTGCATGTGGAACCGAACCAAATCTGCGCAAATCCAGATACCATTCGAAGGCTTCCATTGGCAATTTATGCTCGTTGATTTTATCAACCAATAAGGTCAGGTCAGTTTCACGCTCGCCTCCACCTACGATTTCTCCGTATCCTTCGGGGGCCAGCACATCCACACCTCGTGCAAAATGACTGTTCTCCGGATCGCGTTTCAGGTAAAATGCTTTTACTTCATGCGGCCAGTTGTACACCATGATCGGACGGTCGAACAAACGGGTAATCACCGTTTCGTCACTTCCGCCAAAGTCATTACCATATTCAAAATTGCGGGCGCTGTTCAGCCATCCCGGAATATTGCGTTGCTCTTCTTCCAAATCGCCCAGCTCCTGTTTGAGCTTATCAATCTTGGCCTGATTGAATCCAATCTCGCCTTTTTTCATGCCCGGCACTTTGATTTTTTCTTCACGCTCTGTTATTTCCGCTTTCACTTCTTCAATGCGCGCTACTACTTTTTTCAACTCGTCTTCAAGCGATACAATGGCGTTCACACCGTTCACATCCACTTCTCCTTTGATGATCTTTACCGCTTCATCGTAGGTTAAACGAGGGAACGGTTTAACGATGTTTTCCAGCAAGTCCGTCTCTCTTCCGATGATGGCCAATTCGTTTTTACATTCTGCCAAAACATCCGAAACCACCTTGCGCAAAAAGGCTTCAATCACATCCATGTTCTGGAATATATCATGGAAAGCCATTTCGGGTTCAATCATCCAGAACTCTGATAAATGCCTGCGTGTCTTCGATTTTTCGGCACGGAACGTAGGACCAAAGGTGTAAATCTTACCCATCGCCATCGCCATCGCTTCACCGTATAATTGTCCTGATTGGGATAAGTAAGATGGTTCACCGTAAAAATCGGTTTCAAACAAGGTTGAAGTACCTTCGGAAGCATTGGCCGTAAACAAAGGCGCATCCATCTGGATATATCCTTCCTGCTGAAAAAACTGATGTATCGAATAAATAATGCGGTTGCGGATTTTCATGATAGCCCACTGGCGCTGGCTGCGCAACCACAGGTGGCGGTGGTCCATCAAAAACTCAACCCCGTGTTCTTTTTTGGCAATCGGGTAATCAACCGAACCCCCAATAATGGTTACGGAGGTAGCTTGCAATTCATATCCGCCCACCTGGCGTTCGTCCTTAACCACTGTGCCTGTTATGCTTAGCGAGGTTTCGAGCGATACTTTCTGTGCCTGTGCAAACACGTCTTCCGAAACTTTATTGGCATCAACAACACACTGACACAGGCCTGTTCCATCACGTAAAATGATAAACACCAACCCTTTGCTTTCACGTTTGTTGGCTGCCCAGCCTTGCAGGGTAATATCTTTACCCTCGTGCACACTCAAATCTTTAATATACATTTTGTACTTTTGTTACGCGTTTAGAATGCGCGAAAATAATAATTATAACCAAGCAAAACGGACTTTGGCATAATTTTTAGCTAACCCCACACCAATGTTAAAACAGGGACTACAACAAAAACTCTTACAAAAACTCTCTCCTCAGCAGATACAGTTTATCAAGCTGTTGCAGCTCAACACAGTTGATTTGCGCCAGCGTATTGATGATGAACTGATTGAAAATCCGGCTCTGGTGAAGTCGGAAGATGAGGATGCGGCACCCGCTGCCGAGAGCGAAAAAACCGAAGATGTGGAAACAATGGATGATGGACAAGAGGCGGATATATCGGTTGAGGACTACCTGAGCGATGAAACGCTGGACATTAAAGAATATGTAAACGATGATTACGACTCGGAAGGTTTTCACCTGAGTGATGAAGGCCCCGATGAAGATAAAAAAGAAATGCCCCTGGCCGAAAGTGTGGGATTTCATGAATTATTGATTGAACAGTTTAATGCCATTGCTGAAGATGAACGTGAAGGAATAATTGGCAACCAGATTATTGGAAGTATTGATGATGACGGCTACCTGCGCAGACCTCTTGAAGCTATTCAGAATGATTTAGCTTTTTCGCAAAACATTGAAGCTGATATTGCCGAACTAAGAACTTGTCTGACCAAAATTCAGGCCCTCGACCCGGCCGGTATTGCTGCCACAAACTTACAGGAATGTTTGTTGTTGCAGCTTAAACGCAAAGACCATAGCCGCGAGAGCGTGAAACATGCCAAGGTGATGTTGCGTGATTATTTCGAAGACTTCACCAAAAAGCACTACGAGAAGCTCATGCGTTCGCTGAAAATTAATGATGAGCAACTCAAAGATGCCATCAAGGTAATCACCCATTTAAACCCCAAACCGGGAGAATCGGTGTCGGATTCGAAACCGCATTATATCACTCCTGATTTTATTCTGGTTGACAATGAGGGCAAACTCGAAGTATTGCTCAACTCCCGCAACGCTCCCGACTTGCGCATCAGCCGCAGTTATATGGAAACGCTGAGGGCTTACGATAAAACCGACAAACCCGGAAAAGAACTCAAGCAAACCGTTCAGTTCATCAAGCAAAAACTGGATGGCGCCAAATGGTTTATTGAATCCATCAAACAACGCCAGCAAACATTGATGCTCACGATGAATGCCATCCTCAAACATCAATATGCATACTTTGAAACAGGCGATGAAACCCGCTTGAAACCGATGATCTTAAAGGATATCGCTGAGCAAATCGGGATGGACATCTCAACCATTTCGCGGGTAGCCAACAGCAAGTATATTCAAACCGATTTTGGAACCATCTCCCTCAAATTCTTTTTCAGTGAAGGCATTCAAACCGATGATGGTGAAGAGGTGAGCAGCCGTGAGGTAAAAAAGATTTTGAAAGATGCCATTGAGGCCGAAGACAAACGCAAGCCGTTGCCCGATGAAAAGCTGATGGAAATTTTGAAAGACAAAGGTTACAATATAGCCCGCAGAACCGTGGCCAAATACAGGGAGCAATTGAATATTCCGGTGGCTCGCCTACGTAAAGAAGTATAAAAGGAACACCTGCTGCGTGCCCTTTTTATTCAGTTGTACTCCTTTCTGACTATTGATTCAGAACCAATCACTTTTAGTTGCTCTTTACAAAGGATTGTTCCATCTTTGGTTTATGCTAAATTCTTAATCTAACTACACGATTTTGAAATACATTACCCGCACGGTTTGGGTTTTATCGGTGGTGAGTTTATTCACTGATGTGGCCAGCGAGATGCTGTATCCCATCATGCCAATTTACCTTCAAACAATTGGATTTTCGGTGGTGCTGATTGGCGTACTCGAAGGGTTGGCAGAAGCCATCACAGGCCTTAGCAAAGGGTATTTCGGCCAACGCTCCGACATCTCAGGTAAACGTGCTCCTTTTGTGCAACTGGGATATGCGCTCAGTGGTTTATCCCGCCCGATGATGGGATTATTTGTGTTTCCGGTTTGGATATTTTTGGCCCGCACCCTCGACCGCTTTGGTAAGGGTCTGCGCACGGGTGCTCGCGATGCGATTTTATCGGATGAGGCCACTCCGGCTACCAAAGGAAAGGTGTTCGGCTTTCACCGTTCCATGGATACGATGGGGGCTGTGATCGGACCTTCGCTGGCCTTGCTGTATTTGTACCTGTATCCGACTGATTACCGCACCTTGTTTTTTGTTGCGTTCATTCCGAGTGTACTGGCAGTATTGGCTTCGTTGCTTATCAAAGACAAACAACAGGCTGAACCGAAAGTAAAGACCACAACTTCCTTTTTCTCTTTTCTGAACTACTGGAAAACAAGTCCGGCTGCTTACCGAAAACTCGTTGGAGGATTGTTGGTATTTGCTTTGTTCAACAGCTCCGATGTGTTTTTATTGTTGCAAGCCAAACATGCAGGTTTGGATGATCAGTATGTAATTGGTCTGTATATTTTTTACAACCTCATCTATGCCCTGTGCGCATTCCCCATGGGCATCTTAGCCGATCGTGTAGGACTCAAAACCATTTACCTCACAGGTCTTCTATTGTTTGCAACTGTGTATTTCGGAATGGCCCTCAGCTCCAATCTGTATGTGCTTTTTGGAATGTTCTTTTTATACGGCATGTATTCGGCCGCCACCGAAGGCATTTCCAAAGCCTGGATATCCAATATCACCGACCCCAAAGATACGGCCACAGCCATCGGAACCTATGCAGGGTTTCAAAGCATCTGTGCTCTGCTGGCCAGTTCACTTACAGGTTTAATATGGTTTAGTTTCGGAGCAACTGCTGCGTTTTTGGCAACGGCTACTATTACGCTTTGTGTCGTAGTGTATATCTTGAATCTTCCCAAACCAGTATCCGAGTAGTCGGCACTATTCTTTTATCTGCCTTGTTTCTTTATACTACTCTACGCATTTTTACATCCGCTTATGAAGGAATTATACTTCACCTCCGTCAAGGTAGCAAGTAAGAAACAAACCTCTTTACGTTTGAAAGATAAAAGAAAGTATTGATATATCCGTTAATCATGAAGTTCTTGTTTGGGCAAGGGAAGCCATTGTGTTAAATAGAACAACTGCCTCAGAAAAAACGGGGATCGACTTATTCAACTGAAAGTGGAAGATAAACATCCCACACTTGAAGAGCTTAAATCTTTATTATACTTTGCGGTATATTTTCAGAGAAGATGAGCAAAGAAAACGCCATAAAAATATTTGAACAAAAACAAGTTCGCACTCATTGGGACGAAGAAAAGGAAAAATGGTATTTTGCTATTGTAGATGTAATTGCAATCCTCACAGACAGTGACAATCCACAAGTATATTGGAGGGTTCTGAAAAAACGTCTTTTGGCAGAAGGAAATGAAACCGTTACAAATTGTAACGGTTTGAAAATGCAAGCCCCTGACGGGAAAATGAGAATGACCGATGTTGCTAATACTGAACAGCTTTTTCGCTTAATTCAGTCTATTCCATCGCCTAAAGCAGAACCATTTAAAGTCTGGTTAGCACAGGTAGCATCTGAACGTTTGGACGAAATGCAAGACCCCGAAATTACTATTGACAGAGCATTGGAACAATATCTGAAATTAGGCTATTCAGAAAATTGGATTAACCAACGTCTGAAAAGTATTGAAATCCGCAAAGAACTTACGGACGAGTGGAAAAAACGAGGACTAAAAGAAGGTGGGCAATTTGCTACACTAACCGACATCATTACCAAAGCGTGGGCGGGCAAGACGACCAAGGAGTATAAAATTCTCAAAGGATTGAAAAAGGAAAATCTTCGGGACAATATGACCAACACCGAACTGATTTTAAATATGCTTGCGGAGGCTTCTACCAAAGACATCTCACAATCTACAAATCCCGAAACCTTTGAAGAAAGTGCAAAAATTGCTGCACGAGGTGGTAAAATTGCAGGCGATGCCCGAAAAGCACTGGAAACACAAACAGGCAAAAAAGTAGTTACATCGTTAAACGCCAAGACAACGCTAAAAGGAAAAGACAATCCCCAACAAATAGAAAACAAAAAAACGAAAGACAAGTAGAAAACCTGCCTATAACAAGGTATTGCCACAATGGGGGTTGATGTGCCATATTCAACGTTCAGTCTTTTTTGCACATAAAGCACGCTTTCCATTTCCTAAAAACAAAAACACCTTTCCGCTTGTGGCGAAAAGGTGCTTTCATGTACTTTTTATTTGTTAACCTTAGGCCAGATAATTGGCCAGTGCGTTATCGTATAGATTAGTGTATTCGGCTATCGTTCCAAAGGTGGTTCCACCTACGGTGATATCACCGCTTGTTACCGTTCCCAATTTTGAAAAGGCTACGCCTGTTGAAGCCATTGCTTTTTCAAATGCTTCTACACCATCTGCTTTCACCGAAACCGCAACGCGACTTTGTGCTTCACCAAACAAATAAGCATCGGTACGCAATCCGTTATCAGGACCGTTTACAGCAAATCCTAATTTGCGGTGTTTAGCACTTTCGAGCAAGGTGATGAACAATCCACCTTCGCTCATATCGTGAGCCGATTGAATCAATCCTTTTGCGATGATTGCTTTCACTGCTTGTTGCATGCTATGCTCTTCGTTTAAGTCGAAGTGAGGTGCAGGCGACAATTGTACGTTGTGTTGTGATACAAGGTATTGCGAACATCCGATATCGTTGCGTGATTGTCCGATTAGGTAAACCACATCACCTGCTTGTTTGAAGTCGAGGGTCATGTGCGGTTTGGTTCCATCCACCAATCCTACCATACCAATGGTTGGAGTTGGGAACACCGCATCGTTATCGCTGCTTTGGTTGTAGAAACTTACGTTACCACCGGTTACAGGCGTATCAAATTTCAAACACGCCTCACCCAT
Organism: uncultured Bifidobacteriaceae bacterium; assembly: GCA_964392775.1. Classification (GTDB taxonomy): domain Bacteria; phylum Bacteroidota; class Bacteroidia; order UKL13-3; family UKL13-3; genus UKL13-3. The sequence goes on along the minus strand of CAYMRD010000007.1, from coordinate 54,331 downwards.
TCCTTTGATGGAATGAACAAACTGCCAGTATACTTCAGTATTGTAGGGGTTTCCAAAGTTCAAACAGTTGGTAACAGCAGCCGGATCTCCTCCCGAACATACAATATTACGGGCAGCTTCACTCACCGCAATCATGGTTCCTTTAAATGGATCGGCATGAATATAACGTGAGTTGCAATCAACGCTCATGGCAATTGATTTGGATGAACCTTTTACTTTTACCACAGCCGCATCACTTGGTGCGTTGGTGCTTTGGTTAACAGTACCCACCATCGAATCGTATTGGTTGTATACCCATTTGCGTGAGCAGATATTTGGATGCGAAGCCAATGATTTAGCAATGGCCACAGCACCTTCCAACGAACAATCAGCAATGCTGTTCATATCAAATTTGGCAATCTCGGCCAGATATTTTGGCTCGGTGTACTCGCGGTGGTAAACCGGAGCACCTCCGCCCAATACCAGACTTTCGCCCGGAATATCAGCTACCAGTTCATCCTTCATATAATACTGAACACGTCCGCTATCGGTCACTTCACCAATTTGCGCATACGTCAAATCCCATTTTTCGAAAATTTGCTCAAACTGTTTTTCAAATCCTTTTTTCACCACCACCAGCATACGCTCTTGTGATTCAGAAAGCAAAATTTCCCAATCTTTCATATCCGGTTGACGCATCGGCACTTTATCCAACCACACTTTCATACCGGTTCCACTTTTAGCGCTCATTTCGCTGGTTGAGCAGGTGATACCTGCAGCGCCCATATCCTGCATACCCACAACTCCATCGGTTTCGAGGAGTTCCATGGTGGCTTCCAAAATCAGCTTTTCCCAGAACGGATCACCTACCTGCACCGATGGCAAGTCTTTGGCTGAATCTTCGGTGATATCTTTCGAAGCAAAAGCCGCTCCGTGAATACCGTCTTTTCCGGTTGATGAACCATAGATATAAACAGGATTCCCCAATCCTTCGGAAATAGCCGAAACGGTTTTGCCTACTTTGGCAATCCCCACGCTCATGGCGTTTACCAACGGGTTGATCTGGTAGCAATCGTCAAAATATACTTCACCACCAACGGTTGGAATACCGAAAGCGTTTCCGTAATCGCCAATTCCTTTAACAACACCTTTCACCAGCCATTTGGTACGTTCGTGGTTGATGTTTCCGAAACGCAAAGAGTTCATTTGCGCGATGGGACGTGCACCCATCGAAAAAATATCGCGGTTGATTCCGCCCACACCGGTTGCAGCGCCCTGATATGGCTCTAATGCACTTGGGTGGTTATGTGATTCGATTTTAAAGGCACAAGCCAATCCATCACCGATATCAATCAGTCCGGCATTTTCTTCACCTGCTTTGGCCAGCATTTTCTCACCTTCCTTAGGCAAGGTTTTAAGCCAAACAATGGAGTTTTTGTATGAGCAGTGCTCGCTCCACATTACCGAGTAAATGCTCAGCTCGGTGAAGTTAGGCGTGCGGCCCAAAATTTCCTTGATTTTTTCAAACTCTTCGGGACGAAGTCCGAGTTGTTGCGCCTGTTCTAATGTGGCTAAGTGTTTTTGGCTTACTTGTTCAGTCACGGTAGTGAAATTTGTGGCTGCAAAAATGCGTTTTATTTGGCAGACTACCCAGTGAAGCAGCACAAAATTTTATCGATTGATACAACCGGGGCCGAGGCCTCCTGCATGTGCACCAACGGCATCCATTTGCAGGAGACGTTTTTCTTTTGTGGTGATTGTGTTGTAGGTTTGAATACATGGAGCAGCCCAACAACCTCGATCGGTTTTACTTATTAGCCTTTACGGCCCTTTCGCTCATTTTGCGGCTGCTCTATATCAACCAGTATGAAATTGCCCTTGACGAGCCGTTTAGCATTGGCGTAGCGCAGCTTCCTCTTTCCGAAATTCCGGGTTATCTCAGCATGTACAATAATCCGCCTTTGTTTGAATTGTTACTGCACGGAATGGTAAAATGGATGGGCATCGGAACACCTTGGGTGCGGTTGATTTCGGCCATTGCATCAACGCTCACAGTGGTCTTTGTCTATCTGATTGGCTCCCGGTTTTTCAACCGCAGGGTGGCCGTTTCTGCTTCTTTGCTGTATACGTTTTCTACGTTTCAAATTTTGTTTGCACATGAAGCGCGCGTATATGCTTTGTTCAACCTGCTTACCTGTGCTTCAATGTTTTTACTGCTCTCCCTGCACAGGCAGGAACGTATAAAATGGCATACGGTTATTGCCTTTGCATTGGTGAATATTCTGTTGGTGTACAGTCATTATTTTGGTTGGCTGGTATGGGCACTTGAGTTGAGTTGGTTGCTGGCGGTTGGGCAAACCCGCAAAAGCAGCTGGCCTATTTGGCTGGCCTTGGTGGTGGTATTGCTTGCTTATATTCCACAACTGGAGATTGTGTGGACCCGCTTTTCGGATGCTTCGCAAACACATTGGGTGGAGCGGCCATCGGTTGCCGATTTGTATTATAACCTGATGAAAATGATGAATGCCCCGGTGGTGGCTTTTGCGGCTATCACCATTGGACTTGCGGCCGCTGTTAAGGCCATCGTCACAAAACAGTATCAAAACATACCCGACCACACTTTGCTCATTTTGCATTGGTTTCTAACAGCTTATTTCGGGCTCTTCCTCGTATCAATGGTGGTACCTGTATTTTTAGACCGATACCTCATTTTTGTGAGCGGGGCTTTGTATTTGAGTCTGGCCATTGGCATCGACTCCTTATTGCCTAAAGAACGCAGCTGGCCCATACATGGATTGCTGGCCATGTTGTTTATGCTAAGTGTAAACCTGAAGCCCGATCATGGCAGGCGGTGGAAAGGGCTTGTTGAACAGGTATCAGCGCAGCAAACGCCAAACACCTGCGTGGTGCTTATTCCGGAGTGGACCAACCTCCCATATACCTATTATGCAAATGCGGCTTGGTTTGCCGATTTTCACAATATCACACCAATGCTCAATCAGCATCATTGCTATGCGATTAACAACCTGCAAGATTTGCAAAAACTCGGTATTGATACTGTTTTTGACCGGGTGATTTTGATTGATGCCGGCAGTCAGTACACCGACAAAAACCACAAGGTATTTAACCACCTTAAACAACACTATACCCAAACCGTACTGCAAAGGCCATTCAATGGAGTTGTGGTACATACTTTCGAAAAATAATGATGGAAACCCGCGACATTCACCAAACTTTAGTGTTCCCAACCGATGCTTTGGATTTTTACAACTGTATCATGGATGCCCGCAAACACAGTTCGTTTACGGGTGATGAGGCTATTATTGAAGACAAAGAAGGAGCAAACTTTACGGTGTTTGGCGGATATGCACAGGGTAAAAACATCGTACTCGAACGCGGCAAAAAAATTGTCCAAACGTGGAGAGCCAATCAAGAAGGCTGGCCAGCCAACCATTATTCGGAAGTGGTATTTATCTTAAAAGATGTGGAAGGTGGATGTGAGTTGGATTTTTACCACACTGCAGTACCTCCAGCAGTTGCCGATGCCATCGAAAAAGGCTGGTATGAATACTATTGGGAGCCGTTACGCATTTACCTCGAAAGGTAAAATCAAACCATAAATCATTTCCCCATTTGATAATTTATAGATACTTTGCTGATAGCAATTAAAAATAAGGCGTATATAAACGAGTTAGCAGTCAGGCTCAGAGGACACACAAAACCGAACAGATAACTAATTAACATATTGACAGGAGAAAGAGAACATACCGACTACTCTATTGCATTCATTGATACAGAGGTTGAACCTAAGAGCGGGAAAGTTCTTGACATAGGAAGTGTCAAGGATAATGGTGCTTCTTTCCATAAAACTTCAATAGCTGAATTTATTCAGTTCCTAAATAGAACGCAATTCGTTTGTGGACATAATATTTTCAATCACGACATAAAATATATTGGCAAAGCTCTTAATGACGCAGGAATAAATTCAACAAACATCATTGACACGTTATTTCTTTCGCCTTTGCTTTTCCCGACAAAGCCCTATCATTCTTTACTCAAAGACGACAAACTTCAATCTGAAGACACAAACAATCCGTTGAACGATTCAATCAAAGCAAAAGATTTATTGAATGATGAAATTGATACTTTCAAGCGAACAGATGACACGCTCAAACAAATTTTTTACTTGCTGTTAAATGACAAAAAAGAGTTTCACTCTTTTTTCCGTTTTATCGCATATTCTAGTGCAAGTACAGAAATTCAAAGACTAATTCGACAAAAATTCAAAAACGAAATTTGCGAACACATTGATTTAGCAAGAATAATTTCAGAAAATCCAATTGAACTTGCTTACTGTTTATCGCTAATCAATTCTTTCGTTCAGTACAAAAAAATACATTCAATAACTCCACCTTGGGTTCTAAAGAATTATCCTGAAGTGGAGCGGATAATGTTCCGTTTACGCAACAAACCTTGCATAAGTGGTTGTGTGTATTGCAACAACGTTTTAGATGCACACAAAGGACTAAAAAGGTTTTTTGGGTTTGATTCTTTCAGAAGTTACGGAGGCGAACCATTACAAGAAAAAGCTGTAAAAGCTGCGATTGACAACAAATCCATCATTGCTGTTTTCCCGACAGGCGGTGGAAAGTCAATCACTTTTCAAGTTCCTGCTTTGGTGAGCGGAGAAACGTCAAAAGGTTTAACGATTGTGATTTCTCCATTGCAATCGCTAATGAAAGATCAGGTTGATAATCTTGAAAAGATTGGAATTACAGATGCGGTTACAATCAATGGTTTGCTTGACCCTATTGAAAGAGCAAAATCTTTTGAAAGAGTTGAAGACGGTTCGGCTTCAATACTTTACATCTCACCTGAATCATTACGTTCAAAAACCATTGAACGATTGGTTTTAGGAAGAAAAGTTGCCCGTTTTGTTATTGATGAAGCGCACTGCTTTTCATCGTGGGGACAAGACTTTAGAGTTGACTATTTATACATCGGGGATTTCATTAAATCAATTCAAGAAAAGAAAAATCTTGAAGACGGAATCCCTGTTTCGTGCTTTACTGCGACAGCAAAGCAAAAGGTAATTGAAGACATTCGGGATTATTTCAGGGAAAAACTTTCGTTAAATCTTGAACTGTTCACCTCAAAGGCATCACGAACAAATCTTCAATACAAAGTTTTTGAAAAAGGTGATGAAGAAGAAAAATATCAAACCGTACGGGATTTGATTGAAGAAAAAAATTGTCCGACTATCATTTATGTTTCAAGAACACGAAAAGCATACACGCTTGCAGAAAGGCTAACAGCAGATGGTTTCAACGCGAAACCATATCACGGCAAAATGGATAAGCAGGAAAAGTCTGAAAACCAAGATTCGTTCATTAGCGGAGAAACACAAATAATGGTTGCGACATCTGCTTTCGGAATGGGCGTTGATAAAAAAGATGTTAGGATGGTCATTCACTATGAAATTTCTGATTCACTTGAAAACTATATTCAGGAAGCAGGCAGAGCAGGACGGGATGAAAAAATTATAGCTGATTGTTTCGTTTTATTTAATGAAGAAGACCTTAGTAAACATTTCATCCTACTGAATCAAACAAAGCTTTCCATCAAAGAGATTCAGCAGGTTTGGAAAGCCATAAAAGAGATAACAAGATTTCGTTCAACTGTTTCTAATTCTGCTTTGGAAATTGCGAGAAAAGCGGGTTGGGACGATAATGTTGTTGAAATTGAAACACGCGTAACAACAGCCGTTGCCGCATTGGAAGATGCGGGATATTTGAAACGAGGGCAAAATATGCCGAGAATTTTTGCCAACAGTATTCTTTCTAAAAATGTACAAGAAGCCATTGACAAAATCAATGCTTCGGAAAGATTTCAGGAAAAACAGAAAGAAAAAGGAGTCCGAATCATCAAAAAACTTTTTTCAAGTAAAAGCAGAAAACAATCAAATGACGAGACTGCGGAATCAAGAATTGATTATATCAGCGACCATTTGGGAATTGTAAAAGGAGAAGTGATAAATATTGTAAATCTTCTTCGTGAGGAAAAGATTTTAGCTGACACAAAAGATTTGACAGCATACATCAAGAAAGGTGAAAACAAAAACCGCTCGCTCAACATTGTTGAAACATATAGCAAAATCGAAAGCTTTTTGCTTCCGGAGTTTGAAGAACAAGAAAAAGTGTTTCACATCAAAGAACTAAACGAAGAAGCCGAAGCAAAAGGGATTAGTGAGGTAACAATTAATAAAATAAAAACTGTTATAATTTTTTGGGCAATTAAAAATTGGATAAAGCGACAAAGTTTAGAGTCCAGAAATCATATTGCGCTTCTTTGTCTTCATCCAAAGGAACTATTGAAAGAAAAATTAGAGAAGCGGCACACTTTGGCAAAATTCATTGTTGAGTTTCTTTATGAAAAAAGCAACATAAATATTTCGGAGGGCGATTTGGGAAAAGAAGAAGTATTGGTTGAATTTTCGGTTCACGAATTAAAAACTGCTTATGAAAATAGTTCAAGTCTGTTTAAAGTAAACATCAACATTGACGATATTGAAGACACACTATTTTACTTATCCAGAATTGAGGCGATGAAAATTGAGGGTGGTTTTCTTGTTGTGTATAATCGTTTGACTATTGAGCGAACAGAACAAAATAATAAGAAGCAATACACAAAAGACGATTATCAAAAATTGCATCAATTCTACGAAAACAAAGTTCAGCAAATTCATATTGTTGGCGAGTACGCAAAGAAAATGATTACTGACTACAAAAATGCTTTGCAGTTTGTAGAAGATTATTTTCAGTTGAACTACACCTCATTTCTCAATAAATATTTCAAAGGAAGCAGACAAAATGAAATCAAAAGAAATATAACGCCTGCCAAATTCAAACAACTTTTTGGTGAACTTTCGCCAACGCAATTAAAAATCATAAACGACAACGAAACCAAACACATTGTGGTTGCTGCCGGTCCGGGAAGTGGAAAAACAAGAGTTTTGGTTCACAAACTTGCTTCACTGCTTTTAATGGAAGATGTAAAACACGAGCAGTTACTTATGATTACATTTTCGCGAGCAGCAGCAACCGAATTTAAAAGGCGTTTGCTTAAACTAATTGGAAACGCAGCAAACTACATTGAGATAAAAACCTTCCACTCTTATTGCTTCGATTTATTGGGCAAAGTCGGCAGTTTAGAAAAATCAGACGAAATCCTAAAAAAGACTATTCAGAAAATAAAGAATAATGAAGTTGAAGCAAGCCGAATAACAAAAACCGTTTTGGTAATTGACGAAGCACAGGATATGGACAAAGACGAGTTCGGATTGATAAGTGCTTTAATGGAACAAAACGAAGAAATGAGAGTGATTGCAGTTGGCGATGACGACCAAAACATCTATGAATTCAGAGGTGCAAGTTCAAAACATCTTGAACAATTCATTCAAGAGAACAATGCTGTCAAACACGAATTAGTAGAGAATTACAGAAGCAAAACCAATCTTGTTGATTTTTCAAATCAATTTGTAAAACGCATTTCTTACCGACTAAAACCAACACCAATCATTGCAAAGCAAAACGACAACGGACAAATAAAAATAGTACGTTATCAAAGTGAAAATCTCATCAATCCACTTATAAAAGACATACTCGCAACTGGACTTTCGGGAACAACTTGTGTGCTTACAAAGACAAATGAAGAAGCGTTACAAATTACAGGATTGCTTTTAAAAGATGATGTCCAAGCGAAATTGATTCAGTCAAATGACGGTTTCAGTTTATACAATCTTTATGAAGTTCGGTTCTTTTTAAGTCAACTGAATTTGACTGACGATGTTTTTATCATCAACGATGATATTTGGCTAAAAGCAAAAAGAGAATTGATAAACAGGTTTCGCAACAGCACCAAGTTGGAGATTTGCGGAAACATCATAAAAGATTTTGAAGCAACTAATCCAAAGAAGAAATACAAATCCGATTTAGAAGTTTTCATTCGTGAATCCAAGTTAGAGGATTTCTTCAACGAAAATGGCGAGACAATTTTCGTTTCAACAATTCACAAAGCAAAAGGAAAAGAATTTGACAATGTTTTTCTAATGCTTGAAAACTTCAATCCCGCAACAGACGAAGCTAAAAGACTATTGTATGTTGCTATGACGAGGGCAAAAAGAAATTTGACCATTCATTTAAACTCAAACTTTCTTGACAACATTGCAGCAGAGAATTTAGAACGAATTGAAAACAGAGAAATTCATTTGCAACCGAACGAATTGGCAATGCACTTATCTTTAAAAGATGTTTGGTTGGACTATTTCATAACCCGACAAAACTTGATTTCTGACCTTAAAAGCGGAGACACATTAACAATAAACGGAGATGAATGTTTGGACACCAAAGGAAAATCTGTTTTAAAATTCTCTAAACTCTTCGTTGGACAAATTGAAAGTATGAAAGCAAAAAACTATGAATTGAAAAGTGCTAAAGTGAATTTTATTGTTTATTGGAAAAAAGAAAACTCAGAACAAGAAGTGAAAATTGTATTACCAGAACTGTACTTTGAAAGAGCAATTAACACATAGAAATGCCCGAACCGCTAACAAGGTATTGCCAAAAGCAGGGCTGAACGGCTTCGATTGGACATTTGTACAAGGTTCAACATTAGTTCTTATATTGAACTTTTGTGCTAAAAATCCCCGCCTTCGGCAATACCCGAAACCGTTAGCGGTCATTGTAACGACCAACCCAAAACATACAACAAAAATATGGACAATAAAATCGGAATAGTTTTTATAAATGGTGCAGGACTTAATAGTTCAATATGGAATGACTTAAAAATTGAAATTGAAAATCCCATTTTAAGTATTGACTTTCCGAATAGAAAACTCAAAAACAATCCAAACGCCAAACTGACTTTTGACGATTATGTAAACAAGGCAAAAACGGAAATAAAACATTGGCAAAAAAACAACTTTATCATTGTCGCTCATTCTATAGGTGCTTGTGTTGGGCTTAAGGTTGCCGAACAATTCAAAAATGAATTGAAGGGATTTGTTGCTATCGGTTCAGTTGTTCCTAAAAGCGGACAATCATTTGTTTCTTCATTACCATTTCCACAGAAATTATTACTGCCAATTTTGTTAACTTTATTTGGGACAAAGCCCCCTAAAAAATCAATAGAAGCAGAACTTTGCAATGACTTGTTACCTGAAGCAACCTCAAAAATTGTGAATGAATTTACACCCGAAGCAAAAACACTTTACACAACAAAAATCACTTTTGATTTGCCAGACACAAAACGCTTATATATTAAGTTGACCAATGACAAATCAATGCCGACAGATTTGCAAGAAGAAATGGCAAAAAATTTAAACACAACAAAAATAGAAACTATAAACAGTGGGCATTTGCCAATGATTAGTAAAGCAAAAGAATTAGCGACAATCATATCGAACTTCGCAAACGAAATTGAACAAGATGAAAAAAACAAGGTATTGCCAAAAGCGGGGCTGAACGGCTTCTATTGAGCATTTGTGCAAGGTTCAACTTTCGTTCTTCGATTGAACTTTTGTGCTAAAAATCCCCGCCTTCGGCAATACCCGAAACCGTTAGAAACAACCTCATGACACCACAAAAAAACGCCACTCGTTTCCGGGTGGCGTTTTTGTTATCATTCGTTTTTGATTACACGCGTGCTTTGGCTATTGCCAAGATGCTTTCAAACAAACCGCGTCCATCGGTATTGTATAAGTCTTTATCAACAGCTCTTTCAGGATGTGGCATCATACCAAACACATTACGTGTGCTGTTGCAGATACCGGCAATATTTTCCAAAGATCCGTTAGGGTTTGACTCCGGTGTTATATTTCCGTTTGCATCGCAGTAGCGGAATAAAATCTGGTCATTCGCCTTCAACTCCGCAAGGGTTTTATCATCGCAATAAAAACGGCCTTCGCCATGTGCAATCGGAATATTCAACGCCTTAGTTGCATCAACCTTAGAGGTAATCAGCGAATTGTTGGTTTGTGCTTTGATGAATACATTGGTACAATTGAACTTTACGTTTTCGTTGCGCAACAACGCTCCCGGCAATAAGTGCGACTCGCATAATACCTGAAAGCCGTTGCATACGCCAAATACCAATCCCCCTTTTGCTGCAAACTCAATTACGTTTTGCATAATAGGCGAGAAGCGGGCAATTGCTCCCGAGCGCAGGTAATCTCCATACGAAAATCCACCGGGTAAAAATACCAGATCAACGTTTTGCAAATCGTGGTCTTTGTGCCACAACTCTACAACTTCGCACCCAAACTGATTGCGGAACGCATACACTGCATCTGCATCACAATTGGAGCCGGGAAAAATAACTACACCAACTTTCATGTTTTTCTGTTGTTTGTTTTTTAATGGCAACATGGAATTCGCCAAACCTCTTTTGTTTGTTGAACGACTCCTTCCTGTGGCTCATTTCATGCTGCGAAAATAGGCTTTGCCTTTGGAACTCGGAAATAACAACACGGATTTTTTCGGAAGCCTTGACTACACTCTAACAGTGAACCGTTATCCGAGAACCGTCAACACTTCTACGCCAGCGTATAAAACTCTGTTTTTTCGGTAGTATGGTTGCGCAAAATGCCTGCTCCCACCAGATTTACCAACATCTTTTGGGCTCTCCACCTTGAGATATTGAGCAGCTTGCAAAGCTCTTTCAGCGTGATGCGGTTGTTTTTCCCGAGGTATTGCAACAACGACTGTTCGTGTTGGGTGTACTGAATGAAAGAGCCTTCATTGCGGCTTTGTTTGCGCAATACATCCACCACAACTTTGCTGGCCAGCAGCGATTGGTCTTTAACCCGAATATGCGCCCACCATTTGCCGTCTTCATCTTTGGCGTACACCGGTTTGTTTTCGGCTTCGGGCACAATGGCTTCGAGAATCGTTTTGTCGCCAAACTCCCATTCGTTAAGGGTTAGTTTTACTTCGGGTTTGCAATAAAATGAAGCCGCCAGATCAAGCATATATTTCTCATCCTCGCTCTGCACCCCGCTAACGGTTTTGTTGTCGTTAACACCCACCAGCAATCGTCCGCCTTTATGGTTTGAAAAGGCCGAAAGGGTTTTGGCAATTTTGGAAGCCGAAGAAATCGTTTTTTTAAAGTCAAGCGTATCGCTTTCGCCCTTAGCTACCAGTTGTAAAATGGGGTGTAATGTTTGCAGCACCTTACGAAAATAGAGTATTCTCTACTCCCTCACAATACGAATAAGCGCCACTTGTGGCGATTTTGTTACCTGTTCTACGAGTAAAATCGTAGCATTCAATACCATAAACTGGTCGAGGAAATTTTCTTTGTACATTATATTTCCACCTTCGATCAGATACTCAAATTGATCAATTTCATTGACAGTAACCAATACCGAAAATTTTTGCTTGGGGTTGCCCGGATTGCCGGATACCACGCGAATATTGCGCGTATCAAAAAACGATTGACGAATGTCCGTCACCGAGTCCAGCTCGATTGTTTCGTTTCCGTTGTACAGTTTAAGCGAGGTTTGAGTTTGGGCATGTGCCATCGCTCCTGCGGCAACACATATAAGCAACAATAAGTATTTCATCATCTTATTGATTAGGGGGTTCTTACCAAAGGTACAATTAATCTTGTTTTCTGTTTCAAAACGATTTGAAGGGACTCGTATCTTTTGCATCCGGATTCCCACTTTGCGCAAAAGTCGAAAAGGAAAAACCCGCAACAAAAATCGCCAACGTAAAACTGTTGATTTTCATGAGCGAATGATTATTATCAAATATAACGAATTATTCATCCTTGTCATTTTGCTGCATCCGCAGTATCGCATAGATTCGCACCAAAGTTTTCACAACAACAGTTAACCAATCATGAGCAAAATAAAAATTTCTGTAGCTAAAGGGGATGGTATCGGTCCCGAGATCATGGATGCCGTTCTCAATATTTTTAATGCCGCCAATGTTCAACTCAACTATGAGTTTATTGACATGGGCAAAAGCTTTTTTGAACAAGGTTTTTCAACGGGAATGACTCCTGATGCAAAGGCCAGTGTTGAAAGCAACGGAATCTTGTTTAAAGGCCCGATGGAAACACCAAAAGGAAAGGGAATGAAAAGCATTAACGTAACCGCCCGTAAGGTGTGGAGTACGTTTGCCAACCGCAGACATTTTAAATCATTACACGGTGTTGATACCGTATTCTCAAAGGCCGGCATTCCAATTGACATCACCATTGTTCGCGAAAATATTGAAGATACCTATGGAGGGGTTGAGCATTTATATACCCGTGATGTAGCTGTTGGCAGAAGATACATCTCACGTGCCGGAAGCGAGCAGGTTCACCGCTTTGCTTTTGAAATGGCCCGCAAAGAAGGCATTAAAAAAGTGGCTTGCGGACACAAAGCCAATATCATGAAAATGACGGACGGAATCTTTTTGGAAACCTTTTATGAAGTGGCCAAAGAGTATCCCGAAATCAAAGCAACCGATATTATTGTGGACGACCTGGCCATGAAGCTGGTGGCTAAACCACAGGATTTTCAGGTAGTGGTATTGCCAAATCTGCAAGGTGATATTATCTCCGATTTATGTGCCGGATTAGTAGGCGGATTAGGCTTTGCGCCTTCGGCCAATATCGGTGAAAACATTTCCATCTTTGAAGCTGTGCACGGAACGGCTCCGGATATTGCCGGACAAAATATTGCCAACCCAACATCCCTGTTGATGAGTGGTTTGATGATGTTGCGTTACTTAGGGATGATGCAACAGGCGGCTACTATTGAAAATGCGTTGTTGTATACCCTGGAGCAGGGCATCCATACCGGTGATTTTGGTGATAAAGGAACCGCTTCGGTAAATACAACTGAGTTTGCCAATAGCATCATCAACAACTTCGGACAAACACCTAAAAAAGGAAAAGCCAAAGAACTGGCCAATATAGATACCGGCTTTAAAGCACCTGTGATGCCTGAGCGTCAAAAAATGATGTCGTCCGCACCTTCAACCAAAGAGCAAATTGTTGGGGTTGATATTTTTGTAGAGAGCGAATTGCTGGCTTCCGAAATTGCCGAATCGCTGAAACCAAAATTGCGTCAGGGGTTCAAACTCGTAAACATCTCAAACCGAGGAACACAGGTTTGGCCAACAGGTTCAAACTTTACCGAATGTGTAAACCAGTATTGCCTGCGTTTTGAAGTGACCCGAAAAGATGCAGAGCTCGAAGCCGTTGATATGTTTGCTTTTGTAACGGTACTTTCTTCCCGCCTCAATATTTCTTCCGTGGAGATTTTGAAAACCATTGACGATAAAAAAGCATACGTATTGGCTCAGGGACAATAAGCTTGTTTGATATTTTTGAAAACCCCGTTGCAATATTGCAGCGGGGTTTTTGTATGTTTGGAATAGCCTATGATACCTTATTCCAACTCCCCGCTGACCATCAAGCAATGGGCGGAAGACGACCGCCCGCGCGAAAAACTGTTGCTTAAAGGCCGACAAGCCCTTTCGGATGCCGAACTGATTGCTGTTTTAATTGCCACCGGAACCCGCGAGTATTCGGCAGTTGACCTTGCCAAACAATTGCTGACTCTCACAGGTAATAACCTCACCGATTTGGGTAAACTTTCGGTGGCTGATTTGAAGACAGTAAAAGGTATAGGAGAAGCCAAAGCCATCTCGGTTATAGCGGCTCTCGAATTAGGCCGAAGGCGCAAGCAGGAAGAAGCTACGCAATTGACAAGACTCATCACCAGTAAAGATTTTTTTGACCTGATGGAGCCTGTTATCGGAGACCTTCCTCACGAGGAGTTTTGGATGATTACCCTCAACCGCGCCAGCAAAATGACAGGGCGTTTCCGCATGAGCCACGGAGGTGTAAGCAGCACTATTGTCGACATTAAATTATTATGCAAACATGCCGTGCAGCAACTCGCAGATGCCATTGTCCTCATTCACAATCATCCCTCAGGAAGCAAACAACCCAGCGATGCCGATCGGGTAATTACCCGCAAAATCAAGAATGCCGCTAATTATTTCGATATCCGGGTGGTCGACCATGTCATTATTGCAAACAAGGAGTTCTTCAGCTTTGCCGACAATGATATGCTGTAATTTTTACTGACTATTTTGTTACTTTTGGCCCATGATTCAAACGGTTCAATCCATTCGCAAATGGATTCGTAAATACCCTTTTCTGCATAAGTTCTCCAAATTTGGAATTGTGGGGGTCATAAGCACTCTGGCCAGTTTGTTTGTATTCTGGCTCATTACCCTGCAATATCCTCAATTCAACCTTCCGGCTAAAGCTGTTGGTTATTTAATGGGCTTTTTTGTTGGTTTTACGCTTAATAAATTATGGACCTATGTTGATCGTACCGAAGACGGAGAAAAGTACCTCCTGCGCTATATTATCGTTTATGCGGCCACCTTTTTTATTTACCTCGGATTTAACTTTGTATGCGACCATTATTTCCACCCCGAAACGTATGTAGCCAGTTTGGTGCAAAATGCTGTGGGACCGAACTGGCACCAGTTTATATTGAACAACGGGCCTCTGGTTTCCAATATCCTGGCCATTGGCCTCAATGTGGGTTTAAACTTTTTGGGCACCAATTTCCTGGTGTTTAAAGTTCCTAATCCCGAAGAAATATTTGACTAGTCTTTGCCGGCCAGGATTTTCTTCTGTGCCGCACTCATACTGTTGATGCGCTTATAATATCCGGTTTTGTTTTGGGGTACGAATAACTGAAGGTTTTTGCCCTTGAATACGGTTGTCCCTTTGAGCTTGTTCCACTCCTTTACCTCGGCCTCTGTCACATCAAACCAGTCGGCAATATTTCTCAGATTGTCTCCGCTCTTAACAGTGTAAACCACTCTGGCCCGTTTTTCAGCAACTGCAACACTTTTCTGGGTGGTGTCCTTGGGTGTGCTTTGAATGGCCATAGGGGTAAACCCTGTTTGTTTAGGCAGTGGATTGTACACCGAATCTTTCAGCAAATCAAACTGCTTTCCTTTTGATTTGGGTAAATAAATCCAATAACCTTCGGGGTTGTAAGGAATAACATCTTTTTTAAACACGGGATTCAGCTTGCGCAATTGTTCCAGAGGAATATCAATAGTGGCCGAAATTTGCTGAAATGACAACCACTTGTTGACACGCACACTATCTGTTTCACTATACAGTTCTGGAATGGCGGGCTTTAGCCCGTGCTCTTTATAAAAATTCAGAATATAAGCCGTTGCGATAACCTTCGGGAATAAGCCTCTTGAGTTTTCGGGAATAAATGGATACACATCCCAAAAATACAGACTGTTTCCTGCCATGCGGATGCATTTGTTCAGCATTACAGGAGAGCATCCGTAAGCGGCAATGGCCAGTGGCCACTGTTTGTATATGCTGAATAAATCTTTGAAATGTGCCGCGGCTGCCTGGGCCGATTTTGAAGGGTCCTTGCGCTCGTCAATAAATGAGTTCACCTTAAGCTTGTACATTTTGGAAACCGTGTACATCATCATCCATTGACCCGAAGCTCCGTACACATTCTCGGCTGCGGGGTTCAGCTCTGATACCGCCATGGCCATATACTTCAAATCAAGAGGAAGATTTTTAGCTTTGAGCGCGCGTTCAATCATCGGAAAATACACACGGCTTAAACCGATGAGTTCTTTCGTTTTTTCGGGATTGTCAAGGTATTGGTCGATATACTTTTTAACCTCGGCATTGCAGGTAAAATCAAGTGGTGATTTGAGAGAAGACAAACGCTGTGCGAAAACTTCTTCCGGGCGGTTGGTGGTTTGCGCGAATACACCGGCTGTAACACTCCAAACAAAAACAATACAATACAATACTCTCATCAAAATATGGGGTAACGGCTCCTCACTTACGCAAGTAAATGGGCCAGGTTTAACAGCTGATTTTCGCTGAATTTTTTTCCTAAAAACTGAACGCCAACCGGCATTCCGTTGCTGTGTGTTCCGGCCGGAATGGCTATGGACGGGTGACCTGAAATATTCGCGTGTACCGTAAAAATATCGGCCAGATACATCTCAATCGGGTTATTGCTTTTTTCGCCAAACTTAAAGGCTGTTGATGGCGTAACGGGTGATAAGATAAAGTCGCAATCGGACAGGATTTTTTCCGTTTCATCCTGCACCTTGCGCCTAACTTTTTGGGCTTTGCTGTAATAAGCATCATAGAAACCTGCCGAAAGCACAAAGGTTCCCAGCATGATTCTGCGCTTTACCTCCGCTCCAAAACCTTCGCTGCGCGATTTGCGGAATGTAGTTTCCAGATTCGTAGCTTCTTTGCTGCGGTGTCCGTACAACAAACCCGAAAATCTCGACAGATTTGACGAGGCTTCGGCCGTGGTCATCACATAATATGCAGGTACCAACGCATCCAGCATCGAGAAGTTTACTTCCTCCACAGTATGCCCCTGTGCTCTTAGTGTATCAATGGTTTCGAGCGTTTTTGCACGAACCTCTTCATCAACAGCGGGGTGAAAAACCGCCTCTTTAATATAAGTAATTTTGTATTTGGTATCGGCCGGAGCAAACGGAACAACGGCCTCAGGAGAGGTTGTTGCATCGTGCGCATCCTGTCCGCTCATCACTTCCAAAAGAAGTGCAGCATCTTCTACACTGTTGGTAATAGGGCCGATCTGATCAAAAGATGATGCATACGCAATCAGTCCATAACGGGAAACCCTTCCGTAAGTTGGTTTAAAGCCGTATACGCCACAAAATGCGGCTGGCTGGCGAATACTTCCTCCGGTATCGGAACCCAGTGTTGCCAGACACAATCCGGCTTGTACAGCCACAGCTGATCCTCCCGAAGAACCTCCCGAAACACGCGTTGTGTCGGCAGCGTTTAATACCGGGCCAAAGGCTGAGTTTTCGTTCGATGCGCCCATGGCAAATTCATCGCAGTTGAGTCGCCCGATGATGATTACGTCTTCTGCCAACAACCGCTCTACAACGGTTGCCGAATAAACGGCTGTATAGTTCTCAAGTATTTTGGATGATGCCGAAACCTTGTGGCCTTTAAAGCAAATATTGTCTTTAAGGCCAAGCACCATTCCTGCTAATTTTCCGGCAGTTCCGGCATTTATTTTTGCCTGCACCTCTTCCGCCCGTTGCAGCGCTTCACCGGCAAATACCTCTAAAAAAGCATTGAGGTTTTTTTGCGTTTCGATACGCTCCAAATAATGCGAAACAAGACCACGTAAGGTGATCTTGTTGCTTTGAATATCGTGCTGTATGTGGCTGAGTCGGGTATATCTTTCCACGCGATTACGCTTCTTCTTTTTTGTTATCTTTTTCTTTCATGCCGTCTTCAATATGCGTCTTTACGCTTTTTTTGGCATCGTTAAATTCACGAATACCATTGCCCAGTCCGCGCATTAATTCCGGAATTTTTTTACCGCCAAACAACAACAACACAACAAGTAGAATTACGATCATTTCTGATCCGCCAAGTCCAAACATATAATTTAAAATTAGGTTACAAAGGTATGTTTTTCTGAATAAATCGCTACTGCCCGCTTACGAAAGTTTCACCGCGCGTTTCACCGCCAGCAATTCTTTTTCAGTCAGGTGTTTCCACTCCCCGCGCTTGAGTTTTCCTTTGGTCATACCGGCATATAATACGCGGTCGAGCTTGTCAACTTTATAACCCAGGTGCTCAAATATGCGGTGAATAATATGGTTTTTTCCACTGTGGATTTCAATCCCTACTTCGCTTTTGTTTTTTGCATCAGGGTAAGCTACCGCATCCGGCTTGATAAAACCATCTTCGAGCTCCACACCGTTTTGCAAGGTCCACATGTCTTCTCCTTTAAATACTTTATCCAACGATGCCTTGTACACCTTCGTCATTTCATAACGCGGGTGCATCAGGCGTTGAGCCAAATCTCCATCGTTGGTAAACAATAAAACGCCCGTTGTATTTCGGTCCAAGCGACCTACAGGGTAAATACGTTCACCCAGTTCATTACCAAACAATTCCATTACCGTTCTGCGTCCTTCCGGGTCTTCAGCGGTTGTGATGGCGTCTTTTGGTTTGTTGAGCAACAGGTATACTTTCTTTTCGCGGCTCAATCGTTCACCATTGTATTTAACTTCATCGGTTGGTTTTACCTGATAACCCATTTCGGTTACGTGTACTCCGTTTACGGTTACCAGTCCTGCCGTAATCAATTCGTCTGCCTCTCTGCGTGAGCAGATTCCGGCATTGGCAATAAAGCGGTTCAGGCGAATATTTCCGGTTTGGGGTTGGTCGTCTTTTTCGGCTTTCTTTTTAGCGGCTATGATATCGCTTTTGTAAGGCCCTCGTCCACTTCTCGATCTCAGAGTGCCGTCTTCGCGCGGTTTACGAGGGGCGCGGTCGTCCTCTCCTCTGCGAGGCGGTTTTCCATAAGAAGGTCTGTCTGAATCGTATGATGAAGTCCTGCGAGGAGGACGCTCGTCATCGGTTCTGCGAGGAGCGCGCGTTCTATCTGAGCTGTATGATGTGGTCTTACGTGGTGCACGGTCATCATCGTTTCTGCGGGTACTTGCTGGTTTATCAGAACTGTATTCCGGTCTTTTGCGCGGTGTGCGGTCATCGTCTGTTCTACGCGGAGCGCGGGTTCTGTCCGAGCCGTATGAGGATGTTTTACGTGGTGAACGATTGTCATCATTACTACGCGTGGTGCGTGGTCTATCATCATCGTTTCTACGTGGTGCACGGGTTCTATCCGAACTGAAGGATGATGTTCTGCGCGGGGCGCGATTATCATCATTACTACGTGTTGTACGGGGTCTGTCCGAGTTGTATGATGAGGTCTTGCGAGGGGCACGATCGTCATCGTTTCTGCGAGTGGTTCTTGGTTTGTCTGAACTGTATGATGACGTTTTGCGCGGTGCACGATCGTCATCGCCCCTGCGGGTTGTTTTAGGTCTATCAGAATTGTATGGCGAAGATGATTTGCGAGGGGCACGGTCATTGTCACCTCCTCGTGTTGTTTTTTTGGCGGCTGTTGTTTTCACAAAACCTTTACCTGAATTGTTCCGGCTGCCTTTTGAGTCTCTATTGTACATATTTTTGAATTCGGCCTCAAAGGTATCTTTTAATTTCGACTTCTAAGCCTTTCTTTTTGAAGGGCTAACCTCGGTTCCTCTTTCGAAACACTTTTCAACGTTTGTGAATAGCCGAGATTGCCAAAAAGCCTTAAAACGCTGATAAACAGGGCACATTTGCCGACCCGTTTTTTTAGTGTCTAATAAACTATCTCCAAGGGGTTAGGGTAATCCCTCCAAAACAAGGGGCCAACGCATTTAAACGCATTTAAAGGGTATTTTTGTCTGGTACGCTTTTAAACCCTCCTCAATTTGATTCCTTATACCCATTTCCGGCTGCCCAACGGCTTGCAGGTGATTCATCACCCTGACGAAAGCACACAATTGTGCGTGCTTAATATTTTATACAATGTGGGCTCCAAACATGAAGACCCAACTCAAACCGGGTTTGCACATTTGTTCGAACACCTCATGTTTGGCGGTTCGGTAAATATTCCCGAATACGATACGCCCCTTCAAATGGCCGGAGGCGAAAACAACGCTTTCACCAATCACGATATCACCAACTATTATTTAACCCTTCCGGCCCACAATATTGAAACCGGGTTTTGGCTCGAATCAGACCGGATGCTAAGTTTGGCTTTTAGCCAGGAATCCCTCGACAACCAAAAAAGTGTGGTAATCGAAGAATTTAAGGAGCGCTATTTTAATCCGCCTTATGGCGATGTATGGTTGAAGTTATTGCCGCTCTCCTATAAAGAACATCCTTACAGCTGGCCAACTATTGGCAAGGAAATTTCACATATTGAAAACGCAACTCTGGATGAGGTAAAGGCATTTTTCGGAAACTTCTATCATCCGGGAAATGCCATTTTGGTGATTGCCGGAAACATTACTCTTCAGCGTGCAAAGGAATTAACCGACAAATGGTTCGCCCCGATTCCCGAAGGAAAAACTGTTCGCAGGTCTTATGCTCCGGAACCCGCACAAACCGAACCCAGAGTATTAACGCATTATGCAGATGTGCCTGCTCATCTGCTGGTTAAATCCTATCATACCGTAGCCCGAAACCATCCGGATTATTATGCAACCGACTTGCTCTCAGATATATTGGGCTCCGGGCGTTCGGCCCGGCTTCATCAGGAGCTTGTCAAAGAGCGGGGGTTGTTTAGCGAAATTGATTGTTACCTCACCGGAGATGTAGAACCCGGCCTGCTTATTATAGAAGGAAAACTCTCGGAAGGGGTTCCGGTAAAAGATGCAGAGCAGGCTGTTAATCAGTTGATTGAAAGATTGCTTATTTCGGGAATCCCTGAAAATGAACTGAGTAAGGTTAAAAACAAAACCGAAACCACCATCCGGTTCAACGATATCGGAGTGTTGAACAAAGCGATGAAACTCGCTTATGCCTGTTTGTTGGAAAATCTTGAGCTTATCAATAAAGAAGCGGAATACTACCAGCAGGTGTCAGCTGAAGATGTTCTTCGTGTGGCCAAAACCCTCTTTGATTCCAGTAATTGTTCAACCTTGTATTATTTAGCCTCCAAACATGCAAATGCTTAACCGAAATATAACACCAAACAGCTCCGGTATTCAGGGTATATCCCTTCGCGAACTGTCTAAGTTTACACTCAAAAACGGGATTCCGGTTTATTATATTCATACACCCAATACCGGTGTTATAAAGGTTGATTTTGTGTTTAACGGGGGCTTGCGCAATCAAACTTCGCCCGGACAAGCAACCGCAACGGGATCGATGTTAACAGAAGGCACAACCAATTTATCAGCCAAAGAACTGGCCGATGAGCTGGATGCATTTGGAGCCTATTTACAAAGCCGAACCAATGTAGATGATTCACTGTTGACCTTGTATTGTCTTCCCCGCTTTTTGGATTCGTGTTTGCCTTTTGTAGTTGATATTCTCACCAACTGCACCTTTCCTCAAAAAGAACTCGACACCTATAAACGAAATGCCATCCAACGTTTTTTGGTAAACAGTCAGCGCAATAATTTTTTGGCCAGCCGGGCCTTCTATTCTGCTGTTTTTGGAAAGCAAAATGCATACGGAAGCCCTGTAAATCAGATAGATTACGAAAATATTTCACGTGAAACAGTAGACGGGTTTTATTCCCGGAATATACGTGGACGTGTGAAGCATGTCCTGCTTTCAGGTGATATTGAGCATTCTGTTTTGGGGGTGTTAGAAGCGCGTTTAGCCGCCTTGTCCAACGACTTTCCTGCTCCCGGAGAGATTGTTTTAACTCCACAGCAGGCCGACACCTTCTTCATCGAAAACCCAACAGCGGTCCAATCCACCCTCAAAATGGGCCGTGGATGGGTAAGCAGAAAACACCCTGATTTTACCAAATTGCAGGTTCTAAACCTTGCTTTGGGGGGGTATTTTGGCTCCCGCTTGATGCGAAATATTCGCGAAGAAAAAGGGCTAACGTATGGAATACATTCATCGGTTGAATCTTATTTGGATGCCGGTGTGTTTTATATTGAGACTGAAATAAACAATGATTTGCGCGAAACAGGACTCAGCGAAATTAAACACGAGCTTGCCCAACTTCGCAATAATCCTATACCGGAAGATGAACTTTTGTTGGTGAAAAACTATATGCTGGGATCATTTTTGAGGGGTATTGATGGCCCCTTTTCGCTGATGGATCGTTACAAAATGCTTATCGACTTCGGATTCGGATATGATTATTTCAGCAAATTCGTTGATACCATTAAGGCTGTCCGTGCATCTGAACTTCAGGATTTGGCTAACCAATACCTCACAGAAGAATCAATGACCACGGTAGTGGCAGGTAAGAAATAAGATGAAAAAGGTCTCCGTATGGATTGTTTTATGTTTGTTATTTTCCCTCCCTGTAAGGGCAGATCTGCCTGTGCAATTAAGACGGATTTGCAAAGACGGAACCTCCAATATTCTATATTTTACACCGAGCGCGGATCCCTGCACCGGTTATTTCCAATATAAGGTTTGGGGCCGAAATGGCCCTTTTGGATCCTTCGTTATACTTGATTCAATCACTGTAAAAACACAAGATCAATACATCCATTTGGGCGCAAACCCAATTGGAAGTCCAACCAAGTGGTTCTATTTTATTGAAATTACCGACAGTTGTGCGCCCGATTTTAGCACCCTCTCTGATACCGTTGTGGTGGATGAAACACCTCCAAACAATACCTTTATCGACCTTGTAACAGTAGATCCGTTAACCAATACCGTTCAGATTGGGTGGCATCCTAATACCAGCTCCGACTTCTCTTACTATATTTTGTACAAAGACAGCTCCGGTATTTATGTTCCGGTATACACCGGAAAAGATACGCTTACCTTTGATAACAATCCCTTTAGTGATCCATCTCAAAAACCGATTACATACGATATAAGCCCGGTGGATAGTTGCGGAAATTCAAAGGTTTTTGGAGTTAATCCTCACACAACCATATATTTACAAGACAACGTTGACACCTGTAAACGCACTGCAACCCTTAACTGGAGCCCTTATATCGGCTGGTCGGATATTGCAACCTATTATATCTATAAGAAAACAGGAACGGGAAACTATGTCTTAACTGATTCCGTATTTCCACCGCTGCGTACATTTGTAGACTCCATTTCACTGGGCCTTTCATATTCGTATTATGTGGTAGCCATTCAATCCGGTAACAGAGATGTTACTTCTTCGTCAAACAGCATTCTTTTCAATACCCGGTTTCGCATCGAACCATCCTCTTCTTATCTGGCCTTGGTTTCGGTTGTAAAACCGGGAGATGAACAGATTCTCATCAGCATTTACAATCCTGCCGAGGAAAGTGCTAAATATGATGTTTTCACAGGAATTAGTCCAACCCAGACAAACACGTTGGTTGGAAGTATCTCAAATCCCGGGCGTACTTCTGGACTTTTTGACTTACAAATTCCTTTCGTTACCCAACAGAAATACTACCGTGCTATTGCTTACAATGCGTGTAACGAATCCTACCCGATTGATAATATTTCGAGATATATCACTCTTTCTGTAAACACAACAAACAATCAAAACAGGCTGATTTGGGATCCATATTTCACGTGGAACAGTGGCGTAGATCAATATAAAATCTACCGGGGAACAAGTGATGAGGCGGGAATGGTTTTCTACAATTTGATTAATTCTGTTTCCGGAATGGATTCTACCTATATCGACTCGGATCTTCCATCAAGAGTAGGAGAAGTGGGTTTATGTTATTATGTGGAAGGGATTCAAGGTGACGGGGATATCAATGGATCTCCCCTTTCTTCTTTCTCCACAACTGTTTGTATTACCGGTGAAGTTTCGGTTTATATACCTAATGCTTTCAGGCCCGAAGGCGCCAACAAAATTTTCAGGCCCGAAGGCAGTTATATCGACTACGACCTGTCGCGCATGGAAATATTTGATAGGTGGGGCGGTCGACTCATCGGTATAAATGGCATTCGAAAAGGGTGGGATGGAAAAGACTCGAATGGTGTATATTGCATGCAAGGCGTTTATTTTTACAAACTATATATAACCAGCACTAATGGCAGCGAAAAAATATTCACCGGATTTGTCACCCTTCTTAACTGAGATCATCGAGTTTAACCTTGTTGACCTCTCCTATTCATTGCGAAACAAAACCGTTATTCGCGAATGGATGCAACAAACCATTCGAAAAGAAAAGAAAAAGACGGGGGCTCTTTCCTTTAACTTTTGTTCGGACGAATATCTTTTGGGGGTAAACAGAGAGCACCTCAACCACGATTATTATACCGACATCATCACCTTTGATTTTAGCAATCACCCAACCGTATCGGGCGATATTTACATCAGTATCGACCGGGTAAGGGATAATGCCAAAACCGAAGGAAAAACCTTTACCAACGAACTCATGAGGGTATTGATTCATGGGGTACTTCACCTGTGCGGCTACAAGGACAAGAAACCCGCAGATGCCCGCCTGATGAGGGATAAAGAAGATTATTACCTATCTTTGTTGGGTAAGTAATTCCACGTTTCACGTGGAACATAATATAAATATCTGATAATCAAATGTTTAATAAATACGATATCATTGTTGTGGGTGCCGGCCACGCGGGTTGCGAGGCCGCTGCTGCCGCTGCAAACCTTGGTTCCAGGGTATTACTCATCACAATGGACATGAATAAAATAGCGCAGATGAGCTGTAATCCTGCCATGGGTGGAATTGCAAAAGGCCAGATTGTGCGTGAGATTGATGCCTTGGGTGGATATTCGGGGTTGGTTTCCGATAAATCTACCATTCAGTTTAGGATGCTGAATCTTTCAAAAGGACCAGCCATGTGGAGTCCCCGAACCCAAAACGACCGTATGGTGTTTTCATCTGAATGGCGTGAGCGTTTGGAGAAAACTCCGAATGTGGATTTTTGGCAGGATATGGTGCGCGAACTAATTGTGGAAGATGGGGCCGTAAAAGGTGTAGTGACCGGAATGGGTCAGCGCATTGAATCAACAGCTGTGGTATTGACAAACGGAACCTTCTTAAACGGATTGATTCATATTGGTACGAAACAATTTGGTGGTGGGCGTATTGGTGAAAAATCGGCTACGGGTTTAACCGAGCAATTGCGTGAGCTGGGATTTGAAAGTGGTCGAATGAAAACAGGAACTCCTCCCCGCATTGATGGTCGTTCGCTCAACTATGAAAAAATGGAGCGTCAGGAAGGAGATGAAAATCCGGGTAAATTCTCCTACTCCCCCGAAACAACCCCGGTACAAGACCAACGTTGTTGCTGGATAACCTATACAAATGATAAAGTACATGATGTACTCCGTACTGGTTTCGATGAATCGCCAATGTATGCCGGACGTATTCAGGGGTTAGGACCAAGGTATTGCCCCTCGATAGAAGATAAAATAAACCGGTTTGCCGAACGCGACCGTCATCAGATTTTTGTGGAACCCGAAGGCTGGAACACCGTTGAGATTTATGTAAATGGATTCTCTACATCTCTGCCCGACCATATTCAATACAAGGCTATTCAATTGATTCCCGGTTTTGAGCAGGCTAAACTATTCAGACCCGGATATGCCATTGAATATGATTATTTCCCGCCTACCCAATTGAAGTTAACCCTCGAAACCCACCTGATTCGGAACCTGTTTTTTGCGGGGCAGATTAATGGAACCACAGGATATGAAGAAGCCGCTTGTCAGGGTTTGATGGCAGGTATTAATGCCCATCAAAATGTAATTGAACAAGAACCGTTTATTTTGAGCCGCTCGGAAGCTTATATTGGTGTACTGATTGACGATCTGGTGAACAAAGGAACGGATGAACCTTACCGTATGTTTACTTCAAGGGCTGAATACCGCATTTTGCTCCGTCAGGATAATGCCGATATCCGCTTAACAGAACGCTCTTACAAGCTTGGATTGGCCAGCAAAGAACGGTATGATGCTGTTCAGAAGAAAATATCTGATACAGAATCAATCGTTAAATCTTTCAAAAAAACATCCATCACTCCTGCCGAAGTCAATCCTATGTTGGCAGAATTGGGAACCTCTTCCATTCCTCAAAATTATAAACTGGATATGGTATTGAGCCGGCCTCAGGTAACCCTGAACGATATGATTTCACATTTGCCAACCGTACAAAATATGGTGGATCATTTTGATGAAGATACCCGCTTACAGGCCGAGATTTTGATGAAATATGAGGGTTATCTGGAAAAGGAAAAGCTGATGGCTGATAAGATTAATCGACTTGAGGATATTCGCATTCATACCGATTTTGACTATCGAACCATTCAAAGCATGAGTTTGGAAGCACGTGAGAAATTGAGTAAACAAAAACCTGCAACCTTAGGACAGGCTTCCCGCATCAGTGGTATTTCTCCGGCTGATATCAGTGTACTCATGATACACCTTGGCCGCTAATATGTGAACATGTTTCGTTTTAAACTTTGCATTCGCCCATAATTATTTTCTTTATTTGCTGCAATGGAAAACCTTACCTCCTGCCTTGTTTGCGGAAGCACTCAGCTTAAAACAGAACTGACTTGTAAAGACTTTGTGGCCACCGGTGAATCGTTTGATTTACAACGTTGCCAACAGTGTTCATTTTTATTTACCAACCCTCGTCCTGCCGGGTATGAGATTGGCCCATATTACCAAAGCGACCGCTATGTTTCGCATGCAGGAAGCAAAAAGGATTTTTCCTTTATGTACAAGGTGTATGATGTTGTGAGGGATTACAGCATCAAACAAAAACTCAGGCTCATCAAAAAATACCATCCAAAAGGTAAGCTTATGGATTTGGGTTGTGGATTGGGTTATTTCCTGCACGGAACCATTATGGATAATGCTTTTGACGCATTGGGTGTAGATATTAGTGATGAAGCAATAAACTACGTTAAAAATAAGTTCGGATATAATGTTTTAAGCGAATCAAAACTAGATACACTCGAAGCACATTCATTTGATGTTATTACCCAGTGGCATGTATTGGAGCATGTTCATTTATTGAATGAACGCATGCAACAACTCAAAAGGTTATTAAAACCTAACGGTACGATGTTTATTGCTGTTCCAAATTCAGACAGTTGGGATGCCCGCTTTTATAAAGAGTTTTGGGATGGATACGATGTTCCGCGTCACCTCTATCATTTCAATCAAAAAAGTTTCAGTTTATTAATGAAGAAACACGACTTAAAAGTTGTAGCAATAAGGCCTATGTTATTTGATGCTCCATATATCAGCATGCGAAGTGAAGTACATAAAGGACACAGCCTTTCGTTTGTTCGTGGAGCCTTATCAGGTGCAGTATCAACGGTAAATGCATTGGGTAAAAACAATCATTCTACCTTATTATTTGTTGTTCAAAACGCTTAATAAAAGTGGATATAACACTGTTTAGAAATTTGTTTGCGGGTTGCCTGTGCTTACTCTTTGTTGCCTGTGCGCAAATTGTAGCACCTACAGGTGGAGCTAAAGATACAACACCTCCCAAGGTTGAAAAAGAAACACCGGTTAACCAAAACGTACTTTTTACAGCCGAAAAAATAACCATCAGATTTGATGAGTTTATTCAACTCAAAAATGCAGATGAACAAGTGGTGATATCTCCTCCTATGGAAACCAAACCTCAATTTGAAGTGTATGGTAAAAACCTGGTAATTACCCTGCGTGGTACACTAAAACCCCAAACAACTTATACCCTCAATTTTGGTAACAGTATTGCAGATAATCATGAGGGAAATATACTTTCGGGTTATACTTATGTATTTTCTACCGGAGCCAATATTGATTCTTTACAGATTACCGGAACTCTTAAAAATGCATTTGATTTAAAACCTGAAAAGGGATTATCAGTGTGTTTATATCCTATAGATAGTTTTATGGATTCTACCATCTATTTAACCAAGCCTTTATACTTTACTAAAACCTATGAGGATGGATCTTTTTCCCTACGCAACCTTCCTCCTCAAACCTTTACATTAGTAGCCTTTAAGGATGATAATAAAAACCTGAAGTATGATAAAAATGAATTGATTGCTTTTTATCCTGAACAGGTAAGTTCACTTGATACAATCCCTCTCAAACCTTTCTTTAGTTTTCAACCCAATCTGTATAAGGTTAATCAACTCATTGATACATTCACAACCCAAACAGGTAAATATACTTTTGTAGTTTATAAGCCTACTAATCTCAATATCAAACCCAAACAAAAAGATATTGAATATGTAAGCTGGTATAAAAAAGGAAAAGAACAATTAGATACCTTTACACTGATTAGCTCTGATTGGAAACAGGGTGATAGTGTATCGTTTGTTATTCAAACAGATTCTGAGTATGTGGTGAATATTAAATCCGGAAAAACAGCTAAATCCGGAAAATTAACTGTCAGCTTACCAAAAGCAACCGAACTAAATGATACCATCACCATACAGTTTAATCAACCTTATAAAAGCATCGTAACAGATACAACCGGTATTATACTCAAAGAAGATACCTTAGCTGTACCATTTAAGGTGTTTTATAGTGATACAAAAGAGTTTATAAAGCTTTATTATCCTTTAAAAGATAAAACCAAATACAACCTTGAAATCAAAGATTCTGCTATTACAGATATCTATGGATTCTATAATAAACACGATAAAACAAATTTTATCACCAAAGGAATCAAGGATTATAGTAATCTTAACTTAACGCTTATTCCTAAAAAGGATTCTTTCACATATCTGATTCAACTGATTGATGAAGGAGATACCAGAGTATATCATCAGTTTGTTGTGAATCAGAAACTTATTATTCCACTAACATACATGATACCGGGCAAATACCGGCTCAAAATCATTCGTGATACCAATGGTAACCAAAAGTGGGATAATGGTGATTACCAGAAACGTATACAACCTGAACGCGTGTATTATTATTCCGAAACCTTAAATTTAAGAGCGTATTGGGACTTAGAACAGATAATAGACCTTAATATGATTGTGGATTAGTGTGTATAGAGTGTAGACAGAGGTACAAGTTAACCACAAACAAAAAAATAGAAATAAGCCAATGTTAATTAACTCCCACTTATTATAAACTTAACATCAACTAATGCACATCCAAACCACATTAAACTTATCCTGTTTTAGCTGTGAGTTAGGTTATACACAGTGTTTATAAGCATCAGGCTATATAAGATACTCAATGTATTAGGATGTGAATTATATGTTAACGGAATATGAATAGCGAAAAGTCAAAGATTTTTAAAACGAGTTATACAGCTATTCACATGATATATTAATAATAACAATTATTTAAATATATAAGATTGAATTAGGACCGGGTGTAATTCATTAATTTCAAAATAGTAGATTTGACCATTCGATAGAAACAAAAATTCAGAAGATGATTGAGCAACTAAAAAATGTAATAGCCGAGATTGAAGCAATAACACTGAACTCAGCTGCAGAAGCCGAGGTATTCAGGCTGAAATATGTTTCGAGAAAAGGTATTGTGAATGAGTTTTTTGAACAATTTAAAACCATACCCAACGACCAAAAAAAGGAAGTTGGAAAGGTGATGAACGAACTGAAAAAAGCCGCTGAAGAAAAATTAAGTGCGGCTCAGGAGCAATTTCAACAAACCATCCAAACCAATGAGTTAAACAGCGATTTAACGCTACCGGGTGAACCGCTTTCATTAGGTAGCCGGCACCCCTTGGCATTGGTGAAACATCAGATTTTGAGTATTTTTAACAAGCTTGGGTTTTCCGTTTCGGATGGACCTGAAATTGAAGATGACTGGCATAATTTCTCAGCGCTTAATTTCCCTGAAAATCACCCTGCACGCGATATGCAGGACACGTTTTTTATTGATAAAAATTTTTCCCTGCGGACGCACTGTACTAGTGTACAGGTAAGGCTTATGGAGCAAAAAAAAATTCCGCTTCGCGCGGTAATGCCTGGTCGCGTATACCGCAACGAAGCTATCTCGGCCAGAGCACATTGTTTCTTTCATCAAATTGATGCCGTATACATCGACAAGGATGTTTCGTTTGCCGACTTAAAACAAACCCTGTATGAGTTTGTGAAAGAAATGTTCGGAAGCGAATTTAAAGTGCGGTTTCGCCCCAGTTATTTCCCGTTTACCGAACCTTCGGCCGAAATGGATATATCGTGTATGATTTGCAAAGGAAGTGGCTGTAATGTATGCAAACACAGCGGTTGGGTTGAAATTTTGGGTTGCGGTATGGTGGATCCGAATGTGATGACCTTAAACAATATCGACCCCAATGAATATTCGGGTTTTGCTTTTGGAATGGGCGTTGAACGTATTGCGATGTTGCTTTATGAAATAAAGGACCTGCGGATGTTCAGCACCAACGATATTAGATTCCTCAAACAGTTTGAAGGAGAGGGTTAAACCAACTCTTTAAGGTTTACCAACACGTCCTGATTTATTTCGTGACCTCCGTCAAATTCCACATAGCGTGCGCCCAAGCTATGCATCAAACTTTTTACGATAACATGTTTTTCGGGCTTGATAAGCGGATCATTTATGCCCGTTACATATACCAGTGGCGTGTTTGTTAAAGATGCAGAAATTGCGGGTTGAATCAACTCGGCAGCAAGTTCACCCGAATACATAATAAAGCAACTCACCGGAATAGTTGTTTGGAGCAGCCAGCGCGAAGTCATGATTTTGTGGTTATTAAAGATGATATAGTTTGTAAGCTAATGAATCGAAAAAAACAATGGAGTGATGAAACCTTCCGAATCGTAAAAGCAGAAATCAAAGAAAGTAATGAGTCAGTTTGTTTTATTACAAACAACAAAGAGCAACCAGCCATTTATAAACAGAGATAGTAAATTGAGGTTTTTATAAAACGCCTCAAACAGCATATCAATCTTAATCATTTGGTCTCAAGGACACCTGAAAAAACATCACATCTCTGGAATTCTTAGTGAGGTTTTGAACACTAATGACGTATCGTCTGTGAATAGCAGCCTCTGTTTTCTTCTACTATATGCTTTGTTTAACATGTGAATTATGTAATTCTTAATCAGTTTTATGTAATAAGTCAGGTGGTTTTGTGCCGCACCTTTGACTATGATAAAAACACCGTACGGCTATTTGTTTGCCGGGCATCATTTGATTGATAGGATAAGGGACTGGTGGAAGGAAACAATCCACCGGATCAGTAGAAAACTTGAAATCTTACCGATTGAAAACATGCTTGGATCAGATACCCGTTCCGATACTATCCTTGCTGAATTAGAAAGTAAAATGGGTAAAACCGGTCCTTCTTTTCAGCGTATCCTGAATAAATCTTTAAACAAATCATAAACATAGAAACATGAAAAAATCAATCGTAACAATCGCAATGGCTGCGAGTTTTTTAGGAGCCATTGTTTCAGGGTGCAGTTCATCCGAGACTAAAGTTGAAAAAGCAAAAGCAGATTTAAAAGAAGCCAGGGCTGAATTAAATCAGGAACAAAAGGATTCGGTAGCCGATTATGTTGCCTTTAAAAGCACGTCAGAAGAGCGTATTGCTTCAAATGAAAAGTCGATACAAGCATTTAAGGATCGCATGAAAACGGATATGAAAAAAGTAAAAAAAGCGGATCAGGAAATGGTTGATAAGCTGGAACAACGCAATATCGATATGCGGAAAAAAATGGATGAGTATAAAGCAGATGGAAAAGACAACTGGGAAGCCTTTAAAAAAGAATTCAACCACGATATGGATGATTTAGGGGCCTCGTTGAAAAACCTAACCGTTAAAAATACCAGATAGTTCAGTTTCTGCTTATTGTATCAACACAATTAAGAGTACATATCATGGAAAAGGACAACAACACAATTTATTATCAAAACAATTATATTATGAAAGATTCAGGCACAATAAAAGTATTGGGAGCATTGCTTCTGGGAGCAGCTATCGGTGGTGGTTTAGGCATTTTGTTTGCCCCGCACAAAGGAAGCAAAACACGTAAACGTATCATGGCCAAAGGATCCGATATGTCGGATGCCATTAAAGATAAGCTGGATGATTTTATGGAAGATGTGACAGAAGAAGTGAAACTCTTAAAAAGCAATTTGCATGTGCGCATGGATGGCGAATTATCGAAATCGGATCTGCCCAAAAAAATGTAGAAAGGGAATCTGTTGATGAGTCATTCATTTAAGTTATCGGAGATTTCCACCCTGCCTTCTTCGGAGGTTAAGAAATCGCATATACTTTCAAAAACGGAAGGCTTGCTTCAAAAGCTTTCCGACATTCAGGAAAAACTGTATGCCCAGAAGGTCTATTCGGTACTTATCATTTTGCAGGGAATGGATACTTCGGGGAAAGACAGTGCGGTAAAGCGAGTATTTACAGGGGTAAATCCGGCAGGCTGCAATATTACTTCCTTTAAGGCTCCAACAACACTTGAGCGTAGTCATCATTTTTTATGGCGCATCAGCAAAGTTTGTCCGCAAACAGGAATGATTCAGATTTTTAATCGTTCGCAGTACGAGGATATCCTTGTTCCGATGGTCAATCAAACCCTTTCGGAAAAGGAGCTGAGCGATCGCTGTAAAGAAATCAATGCGTTTGAAGAAGGACTGGTTGCTGCAAATACCATTTTGCTGAAATTTTTTCTGCATGTATCGCAAGAGGAACAATTTAAAAGGCTGGAAGAGCGGAAAGAAGATCCCGACAAACAATGGAAGTTTGACAAAGACGATTTGGTGGATATTGAAAAACATCAAAAGTATCTGAAGGCTTACCAATTTATTTTCGACCATCAATCGGATACAATGCCCTGGGTGGTTGTTCCGGCCGATAAAAAATGGTTTAAGAATTATAGCATCCTCCATCATATTGTTAAAACATTACAACAGTATGATATCACGTACCCGGCAATTGTAACAGGTGCTTGAGTTTGTTCTAACGGGCAAATTTAAAAGGAGTGATGCCTGCTTGCTTCGATGGTAGGAACCTCAGGAGAGGGAAATTTAGTACAATACCCTGTCCTGCGACATGGAGCTGATTAACTCGGGAAGCAACGATTTGAAAATGGAATTGGAGGCTTCAAGTGAAGCATCAGCAATGCATTTAAATTAAAAGACTTAACCGCAGCGTTCACAGCGAAAGAACGCTGCGCTCGCTGCGGTTAAAAACCTCATTTAAAATAATACTACACATGAAACCACATATCGGAATTGCCGAAAAAAATCTGGATAAAAGCACTAAAGTATTAACGGTACTGCTGGCAGATGAAATGATCCTTTACACGAAAACCCGAAAATTCCACTGGAATGTTTCAGGGCCAAGTTTTATGGAATTGCACCAACTGTTTCAACACCAGTATACTGAGTTGGAAGAAACGATTGACCTTATTGCCGAGCGTATAAATAAGCTGGGTGGAAAAACGATTGGAACGTTAAAAGAATTTGCAGCACACACACGTCTTGCTGAATCTCCAGATAAATACCCAAATCAAACTGATATGCTCAAAGAGCTGTTAGCCGATCATGAGCAGTTGATAACCGATATGCGCAAGGATATTGAAGATGCGAGCGATAAAAGCAAAGACATTGGAACGATTGATTTTTTAATCGGACTGATGGAGCAGCACGAAACAACGGCCTGGATTCTTAGAAGATATTTACAATAGCAGATATGAACACGGTTCAGTCTTCTTTTATACAACGTATTACAAATGCTTTGCGACTGACGTCTGCGGAGCACAGTAAACCTACATTGTTATACCGGTTTCTTTCCGGTGTAGCAATGTTTGCATTATTTACGGGCCGGTATTTTGTAGAGTTGGTTAAACCTCCTTATGAGTTTAAGGAGTTGTTGAAACAATGTTACCGGATCGGGTTTCAATCATTGCCTCTGGTAAGTATTACGGGTTATATTATGGGACTTGTTCTCACGGTTCAAACACGTCCTACCTTAGCTGAGTTTGGTGCCGAATCGTGGTTGCCTGCAATGATTTCAGTGTCGATTGTGCGCGAAATTGGGCCTGTTATTACAGCTTTAATTTGTGCAGGTAAAGTAAGTTCGAGTATCGGAGCGGAGCTTGCATCGATGCGGGTAACCGAACAAATTGATGCGATGGAAGTATCGGGTGCCAACCCGTTTAAATATATAATTGTTACACGGGTATTAGCCACAACATTGATGTTGCCTGTGCTTACCGTTTTTAATGATATTATCTCGATGATGGGTTCGCTCACCGGAGTGAATATTCATGGAGATGTAAGTTTTACTTTGTTTTTTGCCCAGGCGTTTGCCCAAATCAGTTTTACAGATGTTTTGCCCTCTCTGATCAAAACAATCTTCTTTGGTTTTTTTATCGGACTGATTGCCTGTTACAAAGGATATTATGCCAATAAAGGAACAGTGGGAGTGGGTGAGGCGGCTAATTCATCAGTTGTTATTACTTCGTTAATGGTGTTTATCATTGATATAGTAGCTGTTCAAATCACCAGTTTATTTATCGGAACATGAAGGACGTGGATACACAACAAGTAAAAGAAACGTATTCCGAAGGAGTGGTTATTGATATAGCTGGACTCAAAAAAAGTTTTGGATCCAACGAGGTGCTCAAAGACATTTCCCTTGTGCTCAATAAAGGTGAAAACCTTGTGGTGCTCGGCAAATCGGGTTCGGGCAAATCGGTATTGATTAAATGTTTGGTTGGATTGGTTGAACCGGATGAAGGCGTACTAACAGTTTTAGGAGAAGATATATCCACGCTTCACTCTGATGGGTTGAATCAACTGCGCAAGCGGGTTGGTTTTTTGTTTCAGAGTGGCGCGCTATATGACTCGATGTCGGTAACCGAAAACCTGCTATTCCCCTTGCGTGAGTCAAAAGATATTGATAAAACGGAACAGATAAAACTTGTTAAAGAGGCACTTGAAAATGTAGGCTTGTCGGATGTTGAGCATAAAATGCCTTCGGAACTATCGGGAGGGATGCGCAAACGATTGGGATTGGCACGTACCCTTATTTTAAAACCTGAAATTATGTTGTATGACGAGCCGACAACAGGTTTAGATCCCATAACAGCCAAAGAAATCAGCGAGTTGATTTTGAAGATTCAACTCGAGTATAAAACGTCTTCCATTATCATCACACATGATATGGCATGTGCTTCCATTACCGCTAACAGAGTGGTTGTACTCAAGGATGGAACAATAGCCGCTACCGGAACTTATAGTGAGTTACAAGCTTCCAAAGATGAATGGGTTCATTCGTTCTTTGGCTAATTAATGACAGTATGAAAACAGAAAATACACAACATATTAAACTAGGCCTTTTCGTATCCATAGGTATCGGATTGTTTGCTTTAGGTATTTATTTTATTGGCGATGCCAAACAATTATTCACCCGTACAGTTAGTCTGAGTGCAATGTTTAGCAACGTAAACGGCTTACAGGTTGGCAATAATGTAAGGTTTGCCGGAATCAATGTGGGCACCGTTGAGAATATTCAAATTTTAACTGATACCAGTGTTCAAGTGGATATGGTAGTGGCCGTTTCCATCCAAAAATTTATAAAGAAGGATGCAAAGGCCATCATTGGTTCGGATGGATTGATGGGTAGCAAAATTTTAAACCTGTCTGCCGGTACCGCTGCATATCCTCAGGTAGAAGACAATGATATGATTGGAACGATTATTCCGGTAAGCTTTGATGATATGTTGGTGAACCTGAAGAAAGCAACCGATAACGCAACCTCCATCACCAGCGATTTAGCGGCTATTACCAGCAATGTCCGGTTGGGTAAAGGCGCAATCGGTAAATTGTTTATGGATACAGTGTTTGCCGAAAACCTCGACAAAACAATTGTCAATGTAAAACAAGGAAGCAAAGGATTTAAACAAAACATGGATGCCGCGCAGAAAAGTATCTTGTTAAGAAGTTTTTTCAAAGAAAAGAAGACTAAGAAAAAATAACATCATCACAGAACACTTTCTAAACGTGGGAATCATACAAGTTAATATCGGATTTGTGTAACAGTTGAAGGGGATGGCGATACCATCTTTGTAGTGTAATAATCATTACACTAATCACAATTCATTATGAGTACACCAACACAAGTTAACAATGGCCTTGGAAAAGGCAATTGGACCGAACAAAAAGCCCAATTAAAAGCAAAATTTCCAACATTGACAGATGCCGATTTAACCTATGAAAATGGGAAAATGGACGTGATGTTTACCAATTTGGGAAAAAAATTAGGTAAGACAAAAGACGAAATCAGCAAGGTGATTGAAAAGAAATCGTAAGGCTTTTTTTGGGGAAAATTCAATCAAATGTCGCCCGCAAACGGGCGACATTTCACTTTAAAATCAACAAAAAAATGAAAAAATATATTGCAATGCTCAGTACGCTGAGTATGTTCTCTATAGCCACTCAGGCTCAACAGCAGGAGAAAAATCTGAAAACAGCCCGCAAAGATATTGTGGTAGCACAAGCCGATTTAAAACAAGCCCAAAAGGACTCTATAGCCGAATACCATCAGTTTAGAAAAGAATCCTTCGCCAAAATTGACGAGAACAATAAGACGATTGAATCTTTAAGGGTAAAAAAAGCAAATGAGGAAAAAGCATCCAGTGCTGTGTATGATCTAAAGGTTAATAAACTGAAGTCGAAGAATAATGCGCTAAAAGAAAGTGTGGTTAATTACAAAGCAGATGGTAATACCAACTGGGTTGTTTTCAAACGTCAATTCAATAGTGAGATGGATTCGCTTCGCCAGTCTTTTATTGAATCAAGAGATGCGGAATCAATTCATTAAAACAATCGTATGAACGAATCCAGTCAAAGGCAAAAGGTGGTGACACTGATTGTCAATATCGAAAAGCAAAAAGAGGACATGTTTGAATATCCGGAGCTCAACTCAATGTTTAATGAGGGAATGTATATCGAATCATTCAACCAATGCAGATTATCTGATAAACGCTATGGAATAACGTTTGTTCTCAGGAATTATCATTCGGCATAAACCGTATGCATCTAAAAACCATTTCGATTTTGGAATGGTTTTTTTATGAACCCATGTCTATGAACCGTATAAACAACTTCAAACTTATTAAATACTTACCACATGAAAACCGAACAACAACTGAATGCCGATATTCTGGAAATCACTTTGGTTATCCAGTCTGAATATCCTGAACTTTCGAAATACAGCGGGGAGATGCCGATTACCATTCCCAACGAGAGTCATCACATCATCAATCTAAAATCTTTGCAGGATTATTATGAATCCTTGTCATGTCTTTTGGAAGACTATCGACTTAATCACGTTAAAACTAGAGCAACTGAGGCGTTGCCTCCCGCTTAATTGCGCCCTTCCTAAATTCATACATATCCTAATCAATATAATCTGGATGGTCTCATCCTCTACGCTCTGCGAGCTTCGGAGGATAAACGTGTGAATCATGTAACGATTGGTTTTTATTCTGTAACGAGTGAGCAGCGTTATCAGCACATCTTTGTTATGGAAAATAGATATCGAAAATTTTTTTCCTACAATGTTTAACAGATTGATGCATCAAACATTGACACCAAACGCATCCTAAAATAGACCAACTTATAATCAATAGGTGTTTAAGCTGAAATGGAGAAATAAGCATAAACATCTGAAACCATATCGGTTTCACCAATTCTCAGTCTCTCTAAATCAAATAAACATGAAAAACATTTTACTATTAAGTATATCGAGCATTATACTTTGTTTTTTGCCAGCTCATTTGTTTTCTCAGGTCATCACACTTGGGAATTGCCAGAACTTTGCACTCTTTACATCGGTTGGAGCCATTACCAATACAGGTATTTCACACGTAACCGGACATGTTGGATCGAATGTTGGCGGAAGTACAACTTTTGGAAACGTGAATGGAAACATGCATGATCAGGATACTGCGAGTGCAACATGTGCTGTAGATCTATTGGTTGCCTATGGGCAATTGAATGCGGCCGTTCCAACGTCTTTTCTTGCCACTCCTTTTGGGAATGGCGCAACGCTTTTGCCGGGAGTTTATCAACTTGCCAGTGCAGGTACACTTACCCAAACGTTAACGCTGGATGCCCAGGGAAACTCATCAGCTGTCTTTATCTTTCAGATACAAGGCTCTTTGTCAATTGATCCCAATACCAAAGTGAAACTGATTAACGGAGCAATGGCTTGTAATGTTTACTGGAAGGTTGAAGGTGTTGTAACGATGAATACGGGTACTTCAATGAAAGGAACCGTTGTGGCCAATGCCGGAGCTATTCATATTTTGTCAGGCGATACCCTTGAAGGAAGAGCGCTTGTTTTAAATGAAGCAATTGATATTCACGATGCCATGATCTACACTCCGGTTGGATGTGGAAGTCCTGTTTTAATGGGTCCTCCATTACCTAATATCGGAGGACTGATGTGTTATACTTTGTTTTCAGCAATTGGACCTGTTGACAATAGTGGTATTACCAATGTAACCGGAGATGTAGGTTCTAATAGCGCCTCCCCAACCGGTTTCGATACCTTATTGGTTCTGGGTAAAGTGCATGAAGTGCCTGATGGTTCAACCGCACAAGCCGCTACAGATTTGCTTGCTGCTTACAATCAGATGAATGCTATGGTAGAAGATATTTTACTTGTTTACCCGGCTCAGTTCGGGCAAAATCTGGTGCTTACGCCTCATACGTATTTAATGAATGGTGCTGTTACACTAACTGATACCCTTTACTTAAATGCAATGGGAGAACCCGATGCAACCTTTGTGATTAAATGTTACGGTGCCTTTTCGGCACTTGACAATTCTCGTGTGATCCTCATCAATGGAGCACAGGCTAAAAATGTTTACTGGATGGTAAATGGTGCTGTAAGCATCCTGTCCAATTCAATTTTTAATGGATCAATTATTTGCAACAGTGGAGCAATGGATTTAACCAGTGGTGCGCAAATCAATGGACGTGCACTTACAACTACCGGAGCTTTAACCACTCTTGCCATTACGGCTATTATGCCACCGGGTTGCGGACCGGAAATTACATCAGCTATTTTGAATGATACGGTTTGTTTAGGCGATACAGCTCGTTTTGTGGTATCAGCTACGGGTGCAGGTTTAACATATAAATGGCGCAAAGGAAATGTTGATCTTATAAATGACTTGCATATTCAAGGTGTAACCAATGATACGTTGATCATTTTCCCAACAGTATTCTCCGACAGTGCATCAAACTACAATGTAATTGTTTCGGGAGTCGGACCGGATGTTACGTCCAATTTTGCAACGCTTTTCATTAATGCCCCTCCCATAATTATTACAGAACCTTTGAGTCAGGTAACCTGCTTAGGAGGTACAACTCAATTCATTGCTAACGCGTCAGGAACAGATTTGGTTTACCAATGGCGTAAAGGGAATGTGAATTTGAGTAATACCGTATTCATATCAGGAGTTAACAATGATACCCTGACCATCAGTTCCACCTCATTTGCTGATACGGCATCTAACTATAATGTTCTGGTTACCGGATCATGTCCGGGTAACGATATATCTAATTTTGTTCAACTTGCAGTCAATACCGCAACACTCATCAGTGTAGAACCCATTAATCAAGTTGTTTGTGCAGGAAGTCTGGCACGTTTTAGTGTGGTAGCAACCGGCAGCGGATTAACCTATCAATGGCGAAGAGGAAATACTGATTTGGCTAACTCCCTGAATATTTCAGGTGTTGATAACGATACTTTGACGATTGATCCAACTGCGTTTGGGGATACTGCTTCCGATTACAATGTTTTGGTAAGCGGATTGTGTGGTATCAATGATACATCCGATTTTGTTCAGCTTTCATTCAACTCAGCAACACTCATCAGTGTAGAACCCATTAATCAAGTTGTTTGTGCAGGAAGCCTGACACGTTTTAGTGTGGTAGCAACCGGCAGCGGCCTAACCTATCAATGGCGAAGAGGAAATACTGATTTGGCTAACTCCCTGACTATTTCAGGTGTTGATAGTAATATCTTGACGATTGACCCAACTGCGTTTGCTGATACGGCCTCTGATTACAATGTTGTGGTGAGTGGATTGTGTGGCAGTGACGTTATATCTGATTTTGTTCAATTGTCATTTTCATCGGGACAAGTTATAACG
Source organism: uncultured Bifidobacteriaceae bacterium (assembly GCA_964392775.1). GTDB lineage: Bacteria > Bacteroidota > Bacteroidia > UKL13-3 > UKL13-3 > UKL13-3. The sequence goes on along the minus strand of CAYMRD010000007.1, from coordinate 14,623 downwards.
GTGCAGCCCATTAGTCAGGCAATCTGTATAGGTGCAACTATGAATTTTAGTGTTGCAGCAACCGGCAGCGGCCTAACCTATCAATGGCGAAGAGGAAATACTGATTTGGCTAACTCCCTGACTATTTCAGGTGTTGATAGTAATATCTTGACGATTGACCCAACTGCGTTTGCTGATACGGCCTCTGATTACAATGTTGTGGTGAGCGGATTGTGTGGCAGTGACGTTATATCCGATTTTGTACAATTGTCATTCAACTCCGCACCGGCAATTACAGTTCAACCTATTAGTCAAGCAATATGTAGAGGTGATGCAGTTAATTTAAGTGTTGTAGCAACCGGCAGTGGACTAACCTATCAATGGCGCAAAGGAATTACTCCTTTAGCCAATGCCGGACATCTTAGTGGCGTGTTTACTTCTTTACTTAGTATTACACTTTCTGATTTTATAGATACAACTTCAACCTACAATGTTGTGGTAAGTGGACTTTGTGGTCCGCCTGCTGTTTCAGCATCAGTTTCACTTATGGTGAGTGATCCGCTGGTTGTAACAGTTGCGAGCAATACACCGGTATGTATGGATGGTTCAATTGAACTGTCAACACCTTTGGTTGCAGGTGCTACTTATAGTTGGACAGGTCCTAATGGTTTTGTTTCAATCTCGCCAACAGTAACAATCGCCAATGCAACAGCCGTTGAGTATGGAACATACAGCGTGGTAGTAACCAATCTAGGCTGCCCATCGCTTGTGGCATCTGCTGTGGTGGAATCAAAAGATTGTTCTGTTTCTGATTTCTTTATTCCCGAAGGATTTTCTCCAAATGGTGATGGAATCAATGATGTTTTTGTGATCAGGGGAATCAGTATCTATCCGAATAACACAATCAATATCTACAACCGCTGGGGAGTGAAGGTATATGGTATATCTCCTTATATCAATGCATGGGATGGAACAAACACCTCAGGTATAAATATTGGAGGAAGCGCATTACCGGTGGGAAGTTATTTCTACACGCTTGATCTGGGTGACGGATCAAAGGTGATCCAAGGTTCTATCTACCTTAATAGATAATACTTTAAAGTATTTCATATTCTAATATCAACACGATGAAAACAATTATAAAACTAACAATAGCTCTGCTGGCAACAATTAGTGTTGCCACGGTAAGGGCGCAACAAGTGCCAATGTATACGCATTATATGTACAATACACTGGTGATTAATCCGGCTTATGCCGGAAGCAGAGACGCACTGACTGTAACGGCATTGCATCGCTCACAATGGGTGAATGCAACCGGTGCGCCTACAACGCAAACGCTAACCATGCACGCACCTTTACGCAACCAGCATATTGGTGTGGGACTATCTGTTATGAAAGATAAAATTGGTCCGATTAGTACAACCAGCCTGGTGGGTGATTTTGCCTACCGCATGAAGCTTAACAAAAAATCAAATCTAGCCATGGGCTTGAGTTTAGGTGCTAATATTTTTCAAGCCAATTTGAGTGCATTAACAACTGAACAACTCAATGACCCGGCTTTTCAAAATAATATCAACAACGAAATTTTGCCGAACGTAGGTTTTGGACTGTATTATTCACGCGAGCGTTTTTATGCCGGTGTATCTGTACCCAATCTAATGGAAAACAGTTACTCAACCGATAAGCAGGCCAACGGAAATACACTTGCCGGCAGCGATCAGCGACATTATTTCTTTATTGCCGGAACGGTTATTAAGCTGGGTGATAATCTTGCTTTTAAACCAACAACTCTGGTAAAGGTAACCGAGGCTGCTCCTGCACAAATTGATTTCACAGGATCCTTCATCATTCTTAAAAAACTGACTTTAGGAGCGATGTACAGATCGGGTGATGCGGTGGGGGCCCTCGTGGGTATTGATGTAACAGAGCAATTGCATGTGGGTTATTCGTATGATTGGTCGTACGGTTTCAGCTCGGCCAAATACAATCAGGGAAGCCATGAAATTGTATTGAGATACGACTTCGTCTTCTTTGATAAAAAACAGATTCAAAATCCACGCTACTTTTAATTAATACGATCATGAAGAAAATAATTATACCCATTATCCTGCTCTTGTCAACGGGCGTATTCGCTCAAAATCAGGAGCTGTCGGAAAAAGAAAAAAGAGGCAATAAGTATGTGTTTAACTATTCATACGATAAGGCTATTGATATGTACACAAGATCTAATCCGCTTTCAATGGATGGACAACGTAACTTAGCAAAAAGCTATGCCAGCCTTGATTCCAATACACAAGCAGAAGTTGCCTACGCTCAAATTACACACGAACCTGTGGGTGTGGTGCCCGAGGATTACTACAACTACGCAGTGATTCTTAAAACCAATGGCAAATATGCCGGGTCGGATAGTGCTATGGACAAGTTCGTATCGGGTAAACCCGAAGACCTGAGAGCCAAAAGTTATATTGCCGGCAAGGGTACTTTGCAAGCACTTCAAACAGATGAAGGCCGTTATCGTATCACCCATCTCGATATCAATACCGATGGTGCCGACTTTGGTCCTGCCTACTACCGCAATCAGTTGGTATTCATTTCAACCCGCGCACAACCTGCTTTTATTCTGCACAAAGACAATTGGCACCGCAAGCCGTTTTTGGATATGTATATTGGTGAAATAGATGGAAACCAACTGAAGAAAGTAAAAAGCTTAAGCAGTGTGCTCAATGGCCGAATGCATGATGGCCCGGCTTGTTTTAGCAATAACGATTCATTTGTTGCGTTTACCCGCAATAATTATGACGACAATTCGGTAGACAGAAAGGTGGAGCTGCAATTGGCATTTAGCACCATGAAAGATGGGAAATGGCAGGCACCTGTTCCTTTTGCTTATAACAGTGCGGAATACTCTGTGGGGCACCCGTCTTTAACATCAGATGGCAAGACCTTATACTTTTCGAGCAACATGCCCGGAGGATTTGGCGGAGCCGATATTTACAAGAGCACTAAAGATGCAAACGGAACCTGGAGCAACCCCCAAAATTTGGGAAACCTGATTAATACCGAAGGGGACGAGTTGTTTCCTTTTATCCTTGACAAAAAACAAGTTTTGGTGTTCTCATCAAATGGTCGTTTTGGCTTGGGAGGATTTGATTTGTTTATATGCGAAATGAAAGGAACAACAGTGATCCGCACCTTTAATGCAGGTTATCCGCTCAATTCGCAATACGATGATTTTGGTGTGGCCATCAACAGCACGATGACCAAGGGTTATTTTTCATCCAACCGTCCCGGAGGGGAAGGAGATGATGATTTATATGCATTTGATATTTTAAAAGGGTTTGACATCCGCAAAAAAATTGAAGGATTTACCAAAGAAGTAAATGGGAAAGTGATCCCATCAACTGCGGTTGTATTGTATGATGAAGAGAATACAGTATTGGATAGCATCACCACACCTATCAACGGATCGTTTACTTTTTACGTTGAGAATGATAAGAGCTTTAAATTGATTGGAAGCAAGATTAACTTCAATAAAGGCGAGGCAACAGCTAATACCAATGGTAAGTTGGCAGTGGTGAAAGTAGATATTACGCTCACCAAAAAAGCAATTCCGATTGTAGAAAAAATAAAAGTAAATGCAGATCTGGCCGAAGTGCTCGAGCTCAAAACCATTTACTTTGATTTAGATAAATCAAATATTCGTGAAGATGCCCGCAGAGAGTTGGATAAGATCGTCATTATTATGAATGAATATCCTGATATGATAGTTGCTTTAAAATCGTATACCGATTGCAGAGCGACTGTAGCCTACAACCAACGGTTATCCGAACGCAGGGCCTTGAGCTCAACCAATTATATCAAACGCAGAATCACCAAACCCGAACGTATTACCGGTGTGGGTTATGGTGAAACCAAGGTGTCGTCCACATGTGCATGCGAAAACAATGCATTGACACATTGCTCCGAAACCGATTACCAGTTACAGCGTAACACCGAATTTGTAATTGTAAAATAGGAGAGAGAGAATCCTTTTTATAAGTTGGCGGTACATTGGGGTAACACCTTTTGTGCCGCTTTTTTGTGTTAGACGGGAGTAACGTTTTGCCTCTGAAATAGTATATTGCTTTCTATAGATTATGCTAAAGTTAAATGACAGTATTAATGATGTGAACGAACAATGTGCTCGTGCAAAAGAGGCGATTAAATCGTACTGAAACATCTACGGGCGAAGCCTAGTTGATACAAAGAACCTTTACCCCGAATCTTCCTGCCTCCGGAGGAGGCTAATCTCTATAGATTAAAGCAGCAGTAATGCCCAGAGCTCCAGAGGAGCGAAACCTAATCTTAGATTATTGTAGGGGTGGTGGGTAGTTTTGCAACAATCATGTTTATGTATTCCATGATGAACATTTCGTGTTTTATGATGCATTGTACCCGAAACGCAAATGCAGAGGTTGCGCACCTACGGAGCGCTGTTCGTGCCGCATACTATTTTCTATAAAGATTGGGCTCCTCCGGAGCCGTGTAGACAACCTGAAAAGAATTTCATTTGCCCCGTTGCCCGAAACATCTACGGGCGAATCCTAGTTCCCCCAAAGAACCTTTACCCCGAATATTCCAGCCTCCGGAGGAGGCTAACCTCTATAGATTAAATATAACGTAATGCCCGGAGCTCCAGAGGAGCGAAACCTAAAATTGGTTTATTGTTGAGATGCCGGGTGATTTCACAACATGTCTGTGCATTCATTTCGTAATGAGGACATCATTTCCTTTTATGTTTCATTATGACCGAAACGCAAATGCAGAGGTTGCGCTCCTCTGGAGCGCTGGCCGTGTCGCGTATAAATTTCTATAGAGATTAGGCTCCTCCGGAGCGGTGGTGGCAACCCGTTCACACCCAGAGCACTCGCATAAGCATCAACTTAATCGAACACTATTCACCGTTCTCGCGCATTTGTAATGCGTGAGTTGTAAGTCACACGCATTGTAAAAATGCACATGAACAAAAAAAGCCCCCGTTCACGCGAACGGAACGTTCGCGTGTCGTCTGAAACATATACGGGAGAAGTTCCCGTTGGCGCGCATTTGCAATGCGTGCCCTTTAAAGGCCGCCCTGTTCCATAAATCCTTCCCATATTAATTTATCATCTTATATGCTTTCTCTGTTTTATTATTCCTTATCTTCCTGTTGTTAAATTTAGTTATGCTTTGCGAAATTGAATTTATTTTACACAGATACCCCCACCGAATTTATCCATTAACCTAGGATATAGCATGGACACTACTCAATCATATCAAACGAGCTACGTTTCAAACGCGATGAGTAGAGTACGCAAAAGCCATTTCTTTCTCAAGGTTCTTTTTGTTGGTTTATTTTTTTTTACTCACCAATATTGTCATGCGGCAATTGCCCCTGGAGAAATTGATGCCCATCAAACAATTTGTTACGGAACGGCACCTGCAACAATAACCAATACCATATCGGCATCGGGTAGTGGAACGCTTTCGTTTTTTTGGCAACAATCTACTACGGCAGCGTTCAGTGGTTACAGCACTATTCCTTCCACCAATACTGTTACTTATTCACCCGGAATACTCATTATATCAACTTGGTTTAGGCGAGGTGTTACAAATGGAATAGATACAGAATATAGCGATCCGGTTAAAATAACCGTTTCCCCATTAACAGTTGGCGGAACGCTTTCGGGTGGTGGTACTTTTTGCCAGGGACCCGGTTATACATTTCTGACATTATCGGGTAATACAGGAAGTATTCTGAAATGGCAATCGTCTACCACATCCAATTTTTCAGCAAATATTACAGACATCGTTTTTTCATTATCACCTTATCCGGCAACCACCTCTATCTTTTCGAGTTTGTATTACAGAGCTATTGTAAAAAGTGGTGCATGCCCTCCCGAAACTTCAGCCATATCTCCCGCAGTTATTATTATTCCTCAAACAGCTCCCGGGCAGGTTACAGGAGGCACAACGGTATGCGCCCCTACCAATAGTACTAAGTTAACATTAACAGGATATACCGGAAACATCATCAAATGGCAATCATCGTTATCATCCAATTTTAGTTCTACAACAGACATTGCTAATACAACCGATTCATTAACCATAACCAACCTAACGGTTAAAACATATTATAGAGCGTTTGTTCAAAATGGTTCGTGTATGTTACTGTTTTCCGGTAAAGATTCAATTAGCATTGCTCCGGCAATTGCCGGTGGGAGTTTAAACGGAGGCAATACCTTTTGTACAGGAGTTAATAGTACAACACTCACGCTAAACGGCTATGTTGGAAGTATCAGTCATTGGGAATGGTCGGGCTCCAGTGACTTTTCATCGGGCGTTAATAATATTGTAAATACCACCAATACTTATACTGCAACCAATCTAACAAGTACTCGCTATTTCAGGGCTGTTATTGTAAACCCTATTTGTGTAAGCGAGCCCCCCGTTTATTCAAATATTGATTCTGTAGTTGTTGTTTCGCAAGCTATCGGAGGTGTTCTCTCTGGTGGAGCAACAGTATGTTCAGGTACAAACAGCACTTTACTTACATTGTCAGCATACTCGGGATCAATCATTAGGTGGGAATCAGCTCCCGATAGTACTTTTTCTACAGGTGTGGTAAACATACCGAACACTTCAAATACATATACCGCAACAAACCTTGGCACAACAACTTATTACAGGGCCGTTATTCAAAACAGTCCTTGTTCTTTAGTTATCTCGGCTATCGATTCAATTGTGGTGATTACTGAAACTGTTGGCGGAACACTTTCGGCAGGAGGTGGTGTTTGTCCAAGCCCCAATAGCAAGCTGCTAACCTTAACCGGAAATATAGGCACCATTCTCAAGTGGCAATCATCTACCGTTTCCAACTTCTCTTCAGGTGTTGTTGATATTAGCAATACCATCAATACGTATACGGCAACCAATCTCACCGCAACTACTTATTATCGGGTAGTGGTACAAAATGCCGGTTGTTCAATTCTAAACTCATCAACATCCACTATCAATGTAACACCTCCTGTTGTTCCGGGAATATTGTCGGGAGGAAACAGCTATTGCGTAGGAACGAATAATACCACACTCACTCTTTCCGGATACGTAGGAGGAATTGTAAGATGGGAGTCCTGTTTAAGTGCTGATTTCTCTTCGGGTATTACCCAAATTGCAAATGCCACCGCTAGCTTAAACATTGTTAACCTGAATACCACCACATATTATCGTGTTTTGGTTGCAAACAGTATTATGTGTCCGGGTGCGTATTCAACAATTGACAGTATTGTTTTGTATCCCATCTCTGTTGGCGGAAACATTTCAGGCACTGATAGTGTATGCAGTGGAGCGAACTCAACCTTACTTACTTTGTTGGGATATACAGGATCGGTTATTCGTTGGGAGTCGGCCAACAATGCGGCATTCACAGGTATCGTTACACAAATTAACAATACCACAACAACCTATACAGCAACCAATTTGTCTTCAACAACTTATTATAGGGCTGTTGTACAAAACGGAAGTTGTGCACTGGCATATAGTTCTGTTAAAACAGTTGTTGTCGTTTCTCCTTCTTTTGGCGGATTTATAACGGCACCTACTACCGTTTGCATCAATGCCAACAGTACCATTCTTACCATAACAAGTTATTCGGGTACCATTTTGAGGTGGGAGTCGTCTAATACTTCCAACTTTTCAGGAACAGTTACCACCATCCCTTATACGGGTTCATCATATACAGTGAACAATATTTCGGCACCAACGTATTATAGAGCGGTAGTACAAAATGGTATTTGTCCTTATGGTTATTCGCAGGTCGGATTCATTAATGTGCAAGTGCAGCCCAACCCGGGAACTGTTGTTGGAGGAAGTAATGTATGTATTTCGTCAAACTCAACCCTTCTCACTTTAGTTGGATACCAGGGGAATATTGTGAGATGGGAGTCGTCTAATACTTCTGATTTTTCGGGAACAGTTACAACCATACCGAATACCACAACTACTTATGGAGTCAATAATATAACTACAACCACTTATTATAGAGCGGTGGTACAATACCTGAATTGCGCAACCGTGAATAGTGGGGTAGCCGGGATTATTGTAGAGACTCTTTCTGTTGGAGGTGTTGTTTCAGGTAATCATGATACCGTTTGTGTGGGAATAAATTCAACAACGATAACCTTAAGCGGATATACCGGAACCATTCATTGGCAGGCCTCAACAAGCTCTGCTGCTTCCGGGTTTAGTAATATCAATGGGGCAAATGCGTCAACTTATATCGCAAACAATCTTTCTGTTAAAACATATTATAGAGCGATTGTTACAAGTGGTGCATGTGCTTACGCTACAAGTTCTGTTGATTCTGTTTTGGTGAATGCTGCCATTCTTGGAAATCAAATCAGTGGTGGTCAAAATGTATGTTATGGATCAACTGCCGGAATACTTACCGGTTCAGTCCCAACCGGTGGAAATGGAACAACATATTCCTATTTATGGATAAGCTCAACCGTTAGACCTGATTCGGGATTTGTAACGGCAACAGTAATAAACACTGCTCAACATTATTCTCCGGGTATTCTTACACACACTACCTGGTATAGGCGAATTGTATACTCTGGTCCGTGTTCGGTTGATACTTCAAATACGGTATCGGATACTGTTAATTTAACCGTTGCGTATTCAATTCCTGCCACACCTGTTTCTATTGTGTACGGAACAACGCTTGTATTACCTTCAACCGTATCTGTTAAATATACTGATAGTACTTCAGACATGCGGCCTGTAGTGTGGGATACAACAGGGTACACCGGGAATATAGGAACCTATCATTATTCCGGCACAATTGTATTGGCTCCCGGAACTTGCGGAAGTGTGAATGGAGCTCTTACCGTAACGGTAACGCCAAGGATTATTATTGTAAAAGCTGATTCCCAAATCAAATCAGTTGGAACTCCGGATCCTCCACTTACTTATGCTATTGTTTCAGGAGTATTGGTGGGGTCCGATACTTTCTCCGGATTTCTGAATAGAGTACCAGGTGAAGGTATTGGCAAATATCTTATTCTACAACATACACTTAGCCTCTCTTCTAACTATACGTTGATCTATATTAACGATACGCTAACCATTAAACCACGACAGATTGATCTGAAGGTTTCCAAAACAACGATCACAACTTTAGCGTATGCAGGTGATAGTATTTCATACGTCATCACGCTTGCTAATAATGGGCCGGATTCAATGCAGGCCGGACAAATCGTAACCATTGTTGATCAGCCCGCACAAGGATTAACGATTGGTTCATTCAATACGTCTTATGGAATTTATAACCCTACCAATGGTCAGCTCATTTTAAATAATGTATTTGTACCCGGGGGAAATATTGAATTAACTGTTCGGGCCAGAGTAGCACCCGATTATCAGGGCGACTCTATTGGTAATATTGTGTTGGTGGAATTACCCAACGGGATAACGAATACAGGAGAACCTACAGACACGGTGTTTATTCCCACTTTGCGATTGGTGGACCTTAGTATTCAAAAATTAGCAGATAGGAGTATAACGCAAGCGTCCGACACCATTACGTATTCTATTATCGTCAAGAATAATGGATCGGCTAAACTTTTTACAAGTGAGAAAATATTTATACAAGAATTTTTGCCCGATAGTTTAATCCAGATTCAATACACAGCGCTTTGGCCATTAGGAAGTAGTTACGATCAAAACTCAGGTGCATACACCTTGGGCACAGAGTTGTTTCCGGGTGATAGTTTAGTATTAACACTCAAAGGAATTATTCATGGTGGATACACGCAATTAGCCATTGTCAACAGTGTTAAAGTTTTGGCACCTTCTGGCATTTTTGACAGCGATTCCATAAACGATTCAGCATGGGTTACCACTCCGTTAAAGCAGCCTGCCTCTTCGAGCGATATTTTCGCATCAGATCAGATTATTTGTAAAGGAAATTCGGTATCCATCGGAGTAAGTTCAGTAGGTATTGTGAATCCGGTTTATACGTGGTATGCTGATTCGTTGCTTACAAATCCATTGGGGCATTCAGTTCCACTTGATACCTTGTTGCTATCAACCACTACTTTTTTTATAACGGTAAAAGGGGATAACAAACTTGAAAACATCCCTGGAGCAGCAAAAAAGATAACGATATATGTTCATGATTATGCCTCGGATACACTTATTCTCACTCATGATACAACGGTTTGTTATGGAAGAGCGGCAATACTCATAGCACAACCCAAAGGAGTTGTCTCCAATCCGGTATTCACTTGGTATGCGTTACCTGCATTGAATCTTCCAATTGCAACAGGAGATACATTTACGACAAACAAACTAACCAACGACACTTTGTTTTATGTTACCATTAAAGGATCAAACTTATGCGAGAGCAGAGAACTTCATATCGTAAGAGTTACCATCAATAAAGACTGCGGAAATATTAATATTGGCTTGACAAAAGCCCTTTCAAAAATCACCACTGAGACGGATGGATCATATACCCTCACCTTTAATTTTGTTACAAAAAACTTTGGGGATGAACCCCTGATAGATGTAAAGATGAGAGATGATTTAAAGCCGGTATTTCCAACGGCTCTTATCAGTGTTGTAAGTTTAACAACACCTGGAAATTGGAACCTTAATGCCAACTATGATGGCGTAAATGATATTGAATTGTTGGATACCGGTAACCGATATAATGTGGGTGACAGACAATCCATACGGTTGATTATTAATCTCATATTTCCACCTCTCGATACATCTACGGAATATAAAAATGTTGCAGAGATTAAGGGGATTTCCATTGTCAACGGAAAATCAGTTTCCCGTAAATCAAAAGATGGTATTGATCCCGATATTGATAGTTTAATTTCGGATACATCTTTTATTCCAACACCTATTGTAATTTATCACAACACCTTTCCGAACCCAGAATCGTTGGAAGAACTATTTATTCCTGATGGATTTTCACCGAATGGAGATCTGGTGAATGATTATTTTGTAATCGAAAACCCGAATCAATATCAACTGTATGTGGCTATCTATAACCGTTGGGGAAATATTCTATACGAAAGCAATAACTATGACAATAGTTGGGATGGTATAGCTCGAAAGGGAATTATTATTGGAGAGGGCGTTCCGGATGGTACTTATTTTTACCTTGTTGAGTATATCGACAGTACAGGTAAGAAGAATAAATTAGCTCATGCGTTAACCATTGCCAGATAATCCCTTATGAAAATGAAGTGAGTTTAGGTGAAATATAAGTTAGAGGAACCTATAGCACAAGGAGGCAAAGCGTGAACAAAAAAAGCCCCGGGAAAATCCCGAGGCTTACTATGAATAATTCGTTTGGTATTATTTGGCCACTTCTAAAAACTCTACACTTAATTCAACCCTGCGGTTGCGTGTACGTCCTTTATCCGAACTGTTTGTATCAACAGGTGAGGTTTCGCCATACCCGGTTGCTGTAACCCGTAGTGGATCCACACCGTGTGTGATAAGGTAATCGGCTACCGAAGCGGCTCTGTTTTGAGATAAGGTCATGTTCATGCCATCCTCACCAACATTGTCGGTGTGTCCGCCAATATTCAGTTTATAGCTGGGGTTGTCTTTCATTACTTTTACAATAGAATTCAAGATTGGGAAGGATACTGGTTTAATCACGGCTTTGCCTGTTTCAAACTGTATTCCTTGTAAGGCTTTTTGAAACAGTTGTTTTGTTGCTGCATTCAGCTCAGGACAGCCATTGTTGGTTGCAGTTCCGGGAATGGTTATACATTTATCAATATCGTCAAATATTCCATCATTATCGGTATCCGGACAACCACTGTGAGCCGGGCTTCCTGCTACCTGAGGGCATTTGTCGATTCCATCGTGCACACCATCATTATCCGTATCGGGGCAGCCATTGGTGGCTGCAGGTCCTTTTTCCGTTGGACACATATCTTTTGAGTCTTCAATGCCATCATTATCTGTATCGGGACAACCTTTAAATGCGGCTACACCTTTTACATCCGGGCACAAATCTTCTTCATCTCTGATGCCATCACCATCGCGATCCGGGCACCCATCCAGTGCCAGTGTCCCGAATATGTTCGGGCATTTGTCTTTGCTGTCAATAATGCCATCGCCATCAGTATCCGGGCAGCCGTGAAGCTCAGCCAAGCCTACTTCATTCGGGCATTGGTCATCTATATCAGCTATGCCATCTTTATCCGCATCGGGGCAACCTCTGGTTGCTAACGATCCGGGTTCGTTTGGACACATATCCTGATAATCCAGCAAGCCATCTCCATCCGTATCATAAGGACATCCATTCGGGTCAACTTTGATTCCTATAGGCGTTCCAAGACATTTATCTTTTTTGTCGGATACACCATCTTTATCTTCATCTTTTCCAACACCCAGATTAAAACCAAGTCCTATTGTATGCATCATGAACTGATCTGTTCCTGTTGGGGCAATAATATTGTTTTCGGGATTGTTATGAGCTGTGGTCATATATCCGAATGTTGCCTGATAATTCATGCTCAGTACGTCTGTCATTCTGAAACGGATTCCGGCACCTCCAACAATTGAATAGTCAAAACCATTGGTGATCCGTGGACCTGTTAAATTGGTAACACCTAAGCCGGCAAAAGCATAAGGAGCAACCCGGCTGTCTTCGGCAAGAAGATATCCGTTGTTGAATTTATATTTCAGGTGCATATTTCCATGCAACATGGTTCCTTTAAATACAGTATTGTTATCCTTATAATATCCCCATGATCCTAATGTACCCATTACGGTAGCATCAAATGATTTGTTGATATAACGGGATACTGTTAGGCCTCCAATTACATTCTGGCTGAAAACTTCAGTTGTAAAATTCGTCATGCTATTGCCCAAATCTCCCGAGTATACACTGATGCCTGCGAGCATTCCTGTATTCCATTTTCGTTCATTTGTTTGTGCGCTTGCTTGTATCACGAATACTGAAAGAATCAGCATCACTACTAATTGCTTCGTGTTACCTGTAAAGGCAAATCTTGAAACTGTTTTTTGTAAAGTATTCACAATAGAGTTGTATTAGTTGTAATAAAATAATTACAACACAAATCTATCTTTGACTTTAGCCGTAAGCGTTACATAACTATTGCTGTGTATTACATCTTTCACACGTTTACATATTCAAAAAAATAACCTGACCGCTTGATGAGCAATCAGGTTAGTACCAGAAATAGTATCTCGTCTTCTTACAATATAATAATCAGCAGCAATACAATGATAATGATAGCTCCTACTGAGATGTATAGTCCACCGTCTTGTTTTCTGAGTTGATCCTGAATGGAAAGCACCTCTGTGCGCAGCTTTTTTCGATCGGCCTTATTCAGGGTGGAGATGTTCATTGTATTAATTTCGTTCAGTCGGTTTAACAACCGCTCAGGTTCCGATGTTGTTGCAACCAAAGATGTTGTTGCCACAGGCTTTTCAGCATTTGATTGAAGGGGATAGCAAGTGCATAACAGGCATATTGCCATTAAATAAAGTGTAAAGGTTTTCATTGTATGATAAATTAAATAGGTTTTTTCCCTTGAATGATGCGGAGTAAAACTGCTACTACCGCTAGTATCAGCAGGATGTGAATAATGCCTCCATAATGGTATCCAAGGAATCCAATTCCCCAGATGATGAGCAATAAAATTGCAATTGTGTAAAGTAAATTTCCCATGATTATATTTTTTTAGTGAATGGCTAAGCCAATTGTAGAAACGCTTGTTGATAGATCAATGAATGCTCCAAGGTGATTGTTGAAATGGTATTCGGATCCAATATGTAAATCAAGAAAGACGGAGCTTCCTCCATTATAATAATTTTTGTCGCCATCGAAACCATCGTCCCAATGAGCATTCACAATGGCAAACCCTAATGATCCTGCCAGGTAAAAATCCCATTTAGAATTGGCCTTCAGCAACTCATCAAAATAATAAGTTCCTTTCATTCCAATGGGAATAACTGTTTCGCTGTAGTTGTAGTATCTGTATGGGTGACTGGGATTGCCCCAATAATAACTATTGGAGAATTTAGCAAAACCAAGAAAAGGCGCCAGCGTAAAATTCTTCGCTACATCAAGTTCATAATTGAGATGAAATACTGGCATCGAATGTCCTACATATCCGTAGTGTCCCGAATAACCTCCAATGCCAATACCAAGGTTTAATGTACTTCCATATTTCTCTTGGGCATGGCTGGTGAAGTGAAAGATACTTGCCAGCAACAATGTGAGTATAATGAGTTTTTTCATTTTGAGAATCTTTAGTGTTGTTCGCAACCAGCGGCATACATGAGTGATTTGTACAAGACAAAGTTGCTTCGCTTTTGCGCGGCAAGTGTTACACAACAATCTAAAAAAGTTACACGATTCACATTTTTTGCACGGCACTAACTGCTTAGTTGCCCCAATAATTCCGAATGAATTGGAGAAATATTGTTCAAGTATGCTTCAGCCGTGAGGCGTGCCATTAGGTAGCTAACAGTAGATTCTGCGCCCTGATTAAGATTTACATGTTTTTCCTCCTGTTTTGTGCAATGGGACACCCTAAGACAAGAGAGTCTAAATTTTCAGGTC